>NZ_JACHNH010000001.1:6902500-7502500 GCF_014205335.1 Amorphoplanes digitatis
CCCAGGATCGTGCTCGACCACGACAAGGTGAGGACACCGACTCTGCGCCTCCCGCCGCCGAAGCCCGCGCCGCACCCCCTCGGCGCGCGCAGCCTCGGAACACGCCAGAACCCGGTTTCCCCGCAGCACGACAACGGCCTCGGCGGCAGGAACCCCATCCACGATCTCGGCGGCCATGACTGGCCAGTCCGGACACCAGACGAGCAGGGTCCGCACCCCGGCGCTGCCCCCACTCACCCGAACCCCACCGAGAACAACCCCGCCTGCCCACCGTCGCCCCGCTCACCCGAACCCCACGGCGAATCCAGCTCGACAGCACCCGCCGGAAGCATCGCCGCAGACGAAATACGTGTAACGGAGGCAAGCGGACCGAAGCGTGCGGAGACCCGGTCCTCCTCCCCCACCCCCACAGAAGCCCGGTCCACCCCCACAGAGACCGGGCCCTCCCCAGCCACCCCCGCACGAACCCGACTCACCCCAGCCAGCCCCGCAGGGACCCCACCCTCCCCCGCCAGTCCCACAGAAACTCGCCCTCCCCCGGCCAGCCCCGCAGAGACCCGACTCACCCCAGCCAGCCCCGCACGAACCCGGCTCGCCCTCGCAACCCCCGCAGAAGCTCGGCCTTCTCCGGCCGGCCCTGTGAGGGCCGGGTCGTCATCGGCGGCTGGAGGTGATGCCGGGGAAATGGTGGTGGGGCGGCGACGAGGTGGGATGCCGGGGGCGGGGTCGTTCGGGGGTGGGGCGGTGACTCCCGGCATCCAGATGGTGATCTCCTTGGGCCGGGCCGCCGCGCCCCGGCCTCGGGCGACAATGGTGACCTTCCGGCGGCGCAGCCTGCCGTGGCCCGCGCCGAGTCCTTCCCACTGTCCGTGCGTGACCTGCAACGTCACATCGGCGCCGTCCCACCGTCCGTAGGGCATCAGGACGCAGCCACGCTGCCGCGCCCGGGCCACGAGCCGGCTGGTGATCGACGGGGAGAGCTGCCCGGGCACGGCGACGACCACCACGTCCACGCCGTCGATGAGGGCGGCGACCACGGTGGGCCACTCAGGACCGGGATCGGGAACCAGCGCCAGCCGGTCCAGGGTGATCCCACTCTCGGCAGCGGCCAGCGCGCCCAGCGCGGGAACGCCGACAACCGCACACCACGATCCGGCGCGGGAAGCCGCCGAGATCAACGCCAGCAACAGCGAGGTACTGCCCACCAAGGACCTTGATGAGTTGCGGTGCGCTCCGTGCGCTAATCCATCGGGTTCGGGGGAACGGCCGGTGGCGACGGCGATGGTGGTGCCCCGGCGGAGGCTCCGGCTCGGGAGCAGGCCACTCAATTCCGGCAGCACCGGCAGCACCCGGTTGGCTCCGAAACCGTCCGCCTCGCCGACTGGACGGATCAGGTCAGCAAGGGCCGCAGCACCGTTGATCATGCGCCCGGCCATTTCCCCGCCTCGCCTTGAACCCATTGAAGTTGATCTTTAAAGTCACGGCCCACCCGAGGCCACGACATAAGTCCGAACACCGAACCGGCCACGCCGGCCGGACCAGCACCCCACCGCCGACGCCACACGGGCGCGGACCGGCGAGACCATCGGGCGCGACAGCCACGACAAGACCGTCCCGCACACCGAGGCCGCGGACGTAGCCGTCAGCGTCGCCGGCGTCCGGGTCAGCGCCACCAGCACCCAAGCCCACGTCGCCGGCGTCCGGGCCGGCGTCGCCAGCACCCAAGTCCGCATCGCCAGCACCCAAGCCACGTCGCCGGCGTCCGGGCCGGCGTCGACCGCGTCATGAGCACCCCGCTTCCGGAGAGCGTCGCGGCGGCTCTGGGCGGGCCAGCCGCCACCGGGTCGAGTGGCCGCTCTCGACGTTGACCTGCTCGCCCGGTACCCGCAGGGACGGGTCCCGGGAGCCCCGCCAAAGGCGCGCGGCCTGGCCCACGCCAGCTGCGAAGGACACCCGGCTGTCGGCCTCCGCGTCCGAGCCGGGAAGCGCGTCCGGTCGCAGCCGGCGCCGTGTGATCTGCGTGCGCGAACGGCACGCAGCCGGTCCGGCGCGCCCTCGACGTGGCGGGGTCGGTCGCGTTTGCTCGGGACGGCTCGACATCGGCATCACCGAAGTGGCTACGTGGGGCGGGTCGGCCCGATTCGGCGATCGAGGGCGACGGCCCGGGGTCCGGGTGGTCAGGCGGCCTCGAGGGTCGGCTGGTAGGCCAGGCCCAGCACCGATTCGACAAGCGAGACGAAATGCTCCGCGGCGCGGAGCAGGTCGTCCGCCTCGCGTTCGCTGACTACCCGGGGGATGCCCGCTTCGGCGGCCGAGCGCTTGGCTGCGCCCAGGGCGAAGTAGCTCGCCCAGTCGCTGAACTCCGGCGCCACCAGAACAAGGAGAGACCAGGCGCTTGTCACCCGGCCGCGCTTGGTCGGCGCCGCCGGACGGGCCCGGGCCGCGAGCACCGCCGCCGCCGCGCGCAGCGCCGCCAGGTGCGCCGCGGCGTAGCGCAGGCCGTCAGGACGGGTGTGTGCCGCTTCGGCCAGGCCCTGGCGGGCGATGGCGAGCAGCTGGGCAGGCGTGCGGCTCGGCAGCAGGTTGGCCGGAACCGTGGGTGCCGCCTGGGCCGCGGCCGTTGGCGCGTGCGCGTGCGCCAGTAGGCCGGGGCTCGGTTGCCTGGGCACCGGGTAAGCCGGGTTGCTCACCATGGTCTCTCCTCGCGTGTGTCGCATCCGACGTGCTGGTCGAACCGATCCCGCTGCGGAGGAAGGCACAGCGGTTGTGGCAGCCGGCCGGGTGTGAAGCTTCCCCACACCACACCCGGCCGGGCTTGCCGGCGGGTCCGTCGCCCGCCGCCCGGGGGTCGAGGGCGGCGAACGACGGTCCTGCCTCGTGCCGGTCCGAGCCCGCGAATGCCCGGACCTCGCGTGCGGCGCTTCGCGGGCGCCGCACGCGGGAGCCCGCCGCGAAACGTGGCTCCCGGTCAGTCAGCCCGAGCGATCGCCTGGCACAGGAGTTCGAACCAATCGAACACTCGTTCTAACTACGAATGAGAGTACACCGTGGGTCCGACAAAAAAGCAACACGCGCGGCGGCGGCCGGAGCGGCCGGAGATCACCTACGACGGGCCGCGCCAACGACAGGAGAGCCGCAGGTCACGGGCGGGGAACCCCAGCGACGTCGCGGGTCCACCGGATCCGCACAGCCGGGCTCGGACCGGGGCGCGGACCGGGGCGCGGACCAGGCCCGAAGCGGGTTCGAACCGGACCCGGAGCGGCCCGGAGCATCCCGGACCGGACGGGACCAGACGGCCGATCCGACCGGATCCGAGCCGACCCGGACCGGACTCGAGCGGGCCGGAGCGGGCCGGAGCGGGCCGGAGCGGACCGGAGTGTGCCCAGAGCAGGGCCGGAGCGGGACCCAGGCAGACCCGGAGCGGGTACGAAGCGGACCCGGATCGAACCCCGAGCGGGCTCGAGCCGGAGCCGAGGCGGAGTCGGAGCGGCTCGGATCGGGACCGAAGTGGGACCGGGCGGAGCGGGACCGGCGGGCTGCCGCGGGCCGGCATGGGGCGTCGGTGGGCTCGGCGGGCCGGCCGGGCGGGTGCGGGCGCCACGTTCGTCGATCCTTTTGTGAGACCCAGTGCCAGAATGCACGGTGGTGCGGCTGCCGCACCGACGACCAAGGGAGTACGGAATGCCACGCACCGTCATGATCACCGGGGCCAGCTCGGGTGTCGGCCTGGCCGCGGCCGAACAGTTTGCCGCACAGGGCGACCAGGTGATCGTGGTCGGCCGTAGCCCGAGTCGGCTGGGTGCGGCGATGGCGCAGGTCCGGGCCGCCGCGACGGGGCCGGAGCCGGACGAGTTCCGTGCCGACTTCGATTCGCTCGACGAGGTGCGTGATCTGGCGGCGAAGGTGCTGGCGGCGTACCCGTCGATCGACGTCCTGGCGAACAATGCCGGCGGCATGCCGGGGTCCTATGTCCGCACCGTGGACGGCTTCGAGTCCACGATCCAGGGCAACCACCTGGCGCCCTTTCTCCTGACCAACCTGCTGCGCGACGCGCTGCGCGGCGGCCGGGTGGTGAACACCGCGTCGCAGGCGCACCGCGGGGGGCAGGCGAATCCGGACGACTTCACCGGGTCGGCGCAGAGCCACAGCATGTGGCAGGCGTACGGGGCCAGCAAGTCCTCGAACATCCTCTTCGCCGCGGAGGCGGCCCGCCGCTGGCCCGACATCACCTCGGTGTCGTTCCACCCGGGCATCGTGCGCAGCAATTTCGGCACCGGCGCGGTGATGCGGCTCTTCTACCGGTTCGCGCCGTTCCTCACCAGCTCCGAGAAGGCCGGCGCCCTGCTCTGCTGGCTGGCGACCGCGGAGGTCACCGACGGCGCCTACTACGTCGGGCACCGGGTGACCGCGCCGGACCGCCGGGCCGCCGACCCGGAGCTCGCCGCCAGGCTCTGGGACGCCAGCGCCGCCGCCGTCGGCGTGTAGGAGGGGCGGGTTGCCGCGGACCGGCGCGTAGCGACTGTGAGTCGATGAGTGCGGCCGCCGATCTCAACCTTCGGTCCGACGGCCCGTCACCACGCCGGAAATGATCACGATTATCGGGGCTAACATCGGGTGCCATGCGCCGACCAAGACCATCGATCTTGAAGTTGCAACGAAGTGGCCGGCTCAGAAGACCCCGTCCTGAACGGACTCGGGCCGATCGGTGGCAGCGGTGGACGAACATCGGCGGCCTGATCTCCGTCCTCCTCGTCGGGATCGGCCTCTACATCACCGGAAGCTTCAACCGTGAGCAGGCGGAAGCCACCCGCCGCCAGCTGGAGATCGCGGTGCAGGGCCAACAGGCGGAACGATTCGTCAAGGCGATCGACCAGCTGGGCCAAGAGGGTAAAGACAAAATCAGCATCCGGCTCGGCGGCATTTATGCGCTCGAGCGGTTGATGCGGGAGTCGAGCGAATACAGGCCTACCGTGATCGAGGTGCTGAGCTCGTTCATACGCCAGCACTCACCCCGCTCCGCAGTCGCGGCTTCAGGTACGCCGGCTTCCCCCACGGACATCCGGGCCGCCTTCACGGTGCTGGGACGCCGCCCGGACCCGTTCGCAGGGCAAGACACGTTCGTCGACGTCGGCGACGCCCGCCTCGGCCTGGGCGGAATGAGAATTCGCGACGCGAGGTTCTCGAACATCGACCTACGGGGATCGAATCTGAGCGGAGCCCGGTTCGACAATGTGGTATTCCTGGAATCGAACTTCGCCGGCGCGGACCTTCGCAAGGCCGATATCGGCAACATATGCGCGTTCGTGGCGTCCGACTTCCGGAAGGCCGATCTGCGCGGCGCCGTTTTCAGTTCGGCGAACCTAGGTGATGACTACGAGACGCCGGACCTGGAATACGACGAGACGAGCACCCTATTCAGACACGTGTCGTCGGTCGGATCTAACTTCGACGGCGCGAGCATGAGTGGATCCCGCTTCCGGGTCTCGAAGCTGACGAAGAGCCGATTCGTCGGGGCGGACCTGCGGAAAGCGGACCTCTCCCTGGCCGAACTGAATGACGCCAATCTCGAGAAAGCCGACCTTCGCGGCGCGGATCTGCGTGGCGCGGATCTGAGCCGAGCCAATCTGCACGGCGCCGATCTGCGCGGAGCTGACCTGCGGAAGGACTCGGTGACCGGGGAGGGAACGAACCTCGCGACGGCCATAGGACTGACATCGCAGCAGCTTGCGGGAGCAATAGTGGATTCCACCACCGTGCTCCCCGATAAGGCGGCTCCAAAAGGGACGCGGGGCTGACGACCACGACACCCACCCCACCGGGCACAATGGTCCGATGGAGAACCATCCCAACGTGCAGGCGGTCGAGGCCGCGCTCGTGAACGCGGACGCCCGCACCGCCGACGGCGGTGCGCCGCGGATGACCGTCTTCGACGAGGGCGTGCACACGGCCGCCGCGGCGGCAGCGGCCCTCGGCGTCGAGGTAGGACAGATTGCCAACTCGCTGATCTTCGACGCGGACGGTGAGCCGCTGCTCGTGCTCACCTCCGGCGCGCACCGGGTCGACACCCGGAAAGTCGCGGCCGGGCTGGGGCTCGCGAAGCTGGGGCGGGCCACGCCCGAGTTCGTCCGGCTGCACACCGGCCAGCCGATCGGCGGCGTCGCCCCGCTCGGGCATCCGAAGCCGGTGCGCACCCTGGTCGACACCGCCCTCGCGGGCTACCCGGAGATCTGGGCCGCGGGCGGGGTGCCCCAGGTGGTCTTCCCGATCACGTACGCCGAACTGCTCCGTGTCACCGGCGGCACCGCTATAGACGTGGCGTAGCGCCATCGACACCGACATAAAGCGGCGGGAGACGGCGGTGCTCGCCGCCGTACCGTTCGCGGTCACGCTGGTCGTGACGTTGATCGGGATCGGCGAGCGGCAGCTCTGGCGCGACGAGCACGCCACCTGGTGGGCGGCCTCGCTGTCGTTCGCCGACCTGCGGCGGTTCGCCGAGACCGTCGACTTCGTGCTGGTGCCGTACTACGTCCTGCTGCACGGCTGGACCGCCGTGTTCGGCGACTCGGCCGTCGCGCTCCGGCTGCCCTCCGCGCTGTGCATGGCCGGCGCCGCCGCCCTGACCGCCCTGGTCGGGCGGCGGCTCTTCGACGCGACCGCGGGGCTGTTCGCCGGCCTGCTGCTGGCGGCGGTCCCGGCGGTCACCCGCTACGGCCAGGAGGCCCGCCCGTACGCGATGGCCGTGCTCGCCTCGGTCGCCGCGATCCTGCTGCTGCTCCGCGCGCTGGAGCGCCCGTCCGCGCTGCGCTGGCTCTGCTACGGCCTCGCCGTCGCCTGGGTCGCCGCCAGCCACCTGGTCGCGCTGATGGCGCTGGCCGCGCACCTGGTCGCCGTCGCCGCGGCGGCCCGGGCGGACCGGGAGCGGCGGCGGCGGATCCTGGTCGGCTGGGCGGCCGCGGCCGGGTCCGCCGTGCTGGTCAGCGCGCCGCTGGTGCTCGTCGGGCGGGGGCAGGGCGGCCAGATCAGCTGGGTACCCGACCCGACCTGGGAGCGCGTGCAGCAGTTCCCGGCCGAGTTGTTCATGAGCCCGGCGGCGGCCGGGTTCTTCCTGGTGTTCGGCCTCGCCGCGCTGGCCGGGCTGGCCTTCAAGGACCGCGTGGGCGCCGCGATGCTGGCCGTCTGGGTGCTGCTGCCGCCGGTGCTCGCGTACTACACGTTCCACGAGTTCTCGTTCTTCTACCCGCGCTACCTGCTCTTCACGATTCCGGCGTGGGTGCTGGCCGCCGCGTACGCGCTGCGGCGCCTCACCGCCGAGGCCGGCGCCCGCGGTGCCGGCGCGGCCGTGCTGGCGGCGACGCTGGCCGGGCTGAGTTTCGCGAGCTGGGACCAGCAGGTGCTGATCCGCGGCGACGGGATATTGACCGAGTTCGGGTTCCGCTCGGCGGCCGCCTTCATCCGGGTGCACCAGCAGCCGGGCGACGCCGTCGTCTTCACCGGCTACCAGTACGCGTACCGCGGCTTCCGCTACGAGTGGCGCGACCTGCCGCCCGACCGGCGACCTCGGGAGGCGCTGATCGACGCGTCGCGGGCGCCGAGCTGGTCGTGGCGGCAGCGGGCCTGCCAGGACCCGGCCGCCTGCCTGGCGGGCACCACCCGGATCTGGGTCGTCTCGACCGATCCGCGGGGGCTTCCGCTGGACGAGTTGCTGCCGCCGGAGCAGGGCACGGTGATCGAGGCCCGCTACGACAAGATCGGCGAGACCTCGTTCCCCCGGCTCAGGGTCACCGAGCTCAGGATCAAGAGTGCTCCGTAGCCTGGCGGGATGAGCGCCGTACCGCCGCTGGTCACGCTGCACGTGTGGCGGGTGCCGCGGCGCGCGCTCGGCGGCGCGCTGCTGCGGATGGCGGTCGATCGCCGGCGGCTGCGGGCGCTGCCCGGCGTGCGCTTCGGCAAGCTGCTCGGCACGGCCACCGGCACGAGCTTCGGCCCGGGCGACGCCGACCTGACCCGGTACGCGGCCGTACTGGCCTGGGACAGTCCGGCCGGCGGCGACCTGGGGCCGGCCGGGGCCGCGTGGGGCCGGCTCGCTGAGCAGGCCGCCCGGGTCGACCTGACCCCGCTGGCCAGCCGCGGGCGCTGGTCCGGCCGGGAGCCGTTCGGCGACCCGCGCGGCGGGCGCGCCGACGGCCCGGTGCTCGCGCTGACCCGGGCCCGGCTGCGCCCGGCAAGGGCGCTGACGTTCTGGCGGGCGATCACGCCGGTGGCTCGGGAGCTGGCCGCGGCGCCGGGGCTGCTCGCCCGTTTCGGCATCGGTGAGGCGCCGATCGGCTGGCAGGGCACCGTCAGCCTCTGGCGCAGCGAGACGGATCTGACCGGCTTCGCGTACCGTCAGCCGGAGCACCGCGCGGTGATCGCACGCACGCCGGCCGCCCGGTGGTACGCCGAGGACCTGTTCGCCCGGTTCGCGGTGCGCGACATCAGCGGCGACAGGGCCGTGCTGGGCTGGCAGGAAGGAGAGCGATGAGGCTCGTTCCCTGGCAGCCGGACGACATGCTCCGGCGGCTGGACGACGTGGTGAGCGTCTACGGCGAGGCGATGGGTTACCGCGCCGAGCTGTTGCAGACCCGCCGCGGCTACATCGGCGCGCACGTGCGCCGGGCCGGATTCCGGGCCGTCGCCACCCTGACCACCGACGGGCACCTCGCGGGTTTCGGCTACGGCTACGTCTCCGGGCCGGGCCAATGGTGGCACGACCAGGTGCGGTCCGCCCTCGACGAGCCGGCCCGGCGATTCTGGCTCGGCAGCTGCTTCGAGGTCGTCGAGCTGCACGTCCGGCCGAGCGCGCAGGGCCACGGCATCGGCGCCCGGCAGCTGCGCGCGCTGCTGTCGATGGCCGACGGCTCGACCGTGCTGCTGTCCACGCCCGAGGCGGACGAGCAGCGTTCCCGGGCCTGGCGGCTGTACCGCCGGTTCGGCTTCTCCGACGTGCTGCGCGACTTCATCTTCCCCGGCGACGAGCGCGCGTTCGCGATCCTCGGCCGGGAGTTGCCGCTCGCGAGCCGTCCGGCGACCGAGGACGCGCCCGGAACCGTCGGCATCTAACGGTGACCCGGGCAATACCCTGGGCGCTGCTCGGCGCCCTGATCCTGACCCAGATCTGCTACCCGCTGACCGGCGGCGGCGCGCGGGCCGCGCTGACCGTGCTGACCGTCGTGCTCGGCTACCTGCTCTCGGTCTCGCACGCGCTGCTCACCCGGGGCGTACGCACGGCGGTCACGCTGATCGCCACGACGACCCTGTGCGGCTTCGCGGTGGAGGCGCTCGGCGTCGCGACGGGTTTCCCGTTCGGCACCTACGACTACTCGGGCCGGCTCGGGCCCAAGCTGCTCGGCGTACCGCTGGTCATCCCGCTGGCCTGGACCTGGATGGCCTGGCCGGCCTGGCTGGCGGCGCTGCGGCTGGCCCGGTCCCGGGTCGCCCGGATCGCGGTCGCCGGCGCGGGGCTGGCGGCCTGGGACCTGTTCCTCGACCCGCAGATGGTCGCCGAGGGCTACTGGACCTGGCGCTCGCCGACGCCGGCGCTGCCCGGCGTTCCGGGCATCCCGATCGGCAACTACCTGGGCTGGCTCGGCTTCGCGCTGCTGCTCATGGCCGTGTTCGCCGCCGCGGCGGGCCCGCGGGCCGCCGTCGCCGCGGACCGGGACGCGCCGATACTCGCCCTCTGGATCTGGACGTACGCTTCCTGCGTGCTCGCCCACGCGGTCTTCCTCGGCCTGCCGGCCTCGGCGCTGTGGGGCGGTGTCCTGATGGGCGCGGTCGTGCTGCCCCTTCTCGTACGGCTGTCCCGCCGGTGATCTGGCTCGTCCTGCTGGCGCCGGCGGCGCTGACCGCGCACACGATCGTGAACGCGGCCCTGTTGCGGCGCCCCGCCGCCGGGCAGACGACAATGGAACGCGTCGCCGTGCTGCTGCCGCTCCGCGACGAGGCCGAGCGGGTGACGCCGTGCCTGCGTGCCCTGCTGGCACAGGCCGGCGTGCCGCACCTGGACATCGTCGTGCTGGACGACGGCTCGACCGATGGCACCGCCGACGTGGTCCGGGCGGTCGCCGGCGACCGGGTGCGGCTGCTGACCGGCGCGCCGCCGCCGGACGGCTGGCTCGGCAAGCCGTACGCCTGCGCGCGGCTGGCCGAGGCCGCCGGCGACGCCGACGTGCTGGTCTTCGTCGACGCGGACGTCGTGCTCGCGCCGGACGCGATCGCCGGCGGCGTCGCGCTGCTGCGCGGCTGCGGGGTGGACCTGCTGTCGCCGTACCCGCGGATCGTCGGGGCGGGCCGGCTCGTGCAGCCGCTGCTGCAATGGTCCTGGCTGACGTTCCTGCCGTTGCGGGCGATGGAGCGCTCGCCGCGGCCGTCGCTTGCGGCGGCCGGCGGGCAGTGGCTGGTCGCGGACCGGGCCGGCTACGAGCGGGCCGGCGGGCACGCGGCCGTTGCCGGCGACGTGCTCGAGGACATCGGGCTGGCCCGCGCGGTCAAGCGCTCCGGCGGCCGCGTCGCGCTCGCGGACGCCTCGGCATTCGCCGACTGCCTGATGTACCCGACGTGGCGTGACCTGCGGGACGGCTACAGCAAGTCGCTGTGGGCGTCCTTCGGGTCACCCGCCGGCGCGGCCGCCGTCGTGGTCCTGCTCCTCATCCTGTACGCGGCACCGCCGCTTGCCGCCCTGCTGCTGGCGGGAGCCGGCGCCACCTGGCTCGCGGCGGCAAGCCTGTGCGCGTACGGGATGGGTGTTCTGGGCCGGGTGGTCGCGGCCAGGGCGACCGGCGGGCGGGCCTGGCCCGACGCGCTGGCGCATCCGATCTCGGTGTTGATCTTCGGGTGGCTGGTCGTGCGGTCGTTCGCGCTGCGCCGGCGCGGGCTGCTGACCTGGCGCGGAAGGCCGGTATGAGCAGGATCGCGGTGATCGGCGCGGGGGTCGGCGGGCTGGCCGCGGCCGCGCGGCTGGCCGCCGCCGGGCACCGGGTGGCCGTGCACGAACGCGCGCCTTCCGTCGGCGGCAAGCTCGGCGGCTACGAGCGCGACGGCTTCCGCTTCGACACCGGCCCGAGCCTGCTGACGCTGCCGGGGATCTTCGCGGACCTGGGGCTCGGCCTGTCGCCGGCGGCGCTGGATCCGGTGGTGCGGCACGTCTTCCCGGACGGCTCGACACTGGACTCGAGCTCCGACCCGGAGATCTTCCGGTCCCGGATCGAGGAGGCGTTCGGCGCGGCGGCGGGCGCCGACTGGGCGCGCTTCTGGGTCCGGGCCGAGCGGATCTGGCACGCGTCCTGGCGCTCGGTGCTGCGGCGCGAGGTCACGCCGGCGACGCTCGCCGCGCTGTCCTGGCGGGTCGGCGACCTGGCGGCGATCGCGCCGTGGCGCTCGCTGCGCGGGCTGGGCCGCCGATATCTGCGCGACCCCCGGCTGCGGATGCTGCTCGACCGGTACGCGACCTACACGGGCGCCGATCCGCGCCGCGCGCCGGCGGCGCTGGCCGCGATCCCGTACGCGGAGCTGGCGTTCGGCGGCTGGTACCTGCCGGGCGGCCTCGGCGGGCTGTCCGCCGCGCTGCTCGCCCGCTGCCAGGACCTCGGCGTGGAGATCACGACCTCGTCGCCGGTCGCGGGCATCGGCACGTCCGCCGGGCGCGTGACCGGGATCCGCCTCGGTTCCGGGAAGATCGTGCCGGCCGACTTCGTGGTGTCCAACGCGGACGCCCTGACGGTGTACCGGGACCTGCTGCCGGCGCCGACGCGCCTCGGCGCCCTCGCGGACCGCAGCCTGGCGGGCTTCGTGCTGCTGCTCGGCGTGCGCGGACGGACGCCGGAGCTGGCGCACCACACGGTGTTCTTCCCCCGCTGCTACGACGCCGAGTTCGACGCGGTCTTCGGCTCGCCGGGCACCGGCGCCCGCGCCCGGCCCGCCGCCGACCCGACGATCTTCGTGACCCGCGCCGAGGATCCGGCGGTGCACCCGCCGGGCACGGAGGCGTGGTTCGTGCTGGTGAACGCGCCCCGGCACGGCACGTCGTACGGCGCGGTCGACTGGCGGCGTCCGGGGCTGGCCGAGGCGTACGCGGCGCACATTCTCGACGTGCTGGCGCGGCGCGGCCTGGACGTCCGCGACCGGCTGCTGTTCGCCGAGACACGGACACCGGCCGACCTGGAGGAGGCGACGGGCGCACCGGGCGGGACGATCTACGGGACCGCCGGCGGGCTGCTGCGCCCGGGGAACCGCGGCCCGGTCGACGGCCTGTACCTGGTCGGCGGCTCGACGCATCCCGGCGGCGGCCTCCCGATGGTGACCCTGTCCGCAAAGATCGTCGCCGACGCGATCGGCCGGGCATCGCGCGGCATCGGCTAGAGGGGCTGGACGCCGATCGGGAGTTCGCCGGTGGCGATGTGGTCAAGCAGGGTCGCGCGCAGCGCCTCGGCCGCGTGCGGCAGCACCGCCCGTCGCCGGTGCGCCAGCGCGATCGTCCGGCGCATGCCCGGGGGCGCGAGCGGCGTCGCCCGCAGCAGGGGCCGGTTCACCAGCACCATGCTCGGCACCAGCGCCATGCCGAGCCCGGCCTCGACGAACGCCAGCACCGCGTCCATCTCGCCGCCCTCGACCGCGAACCTTGGCGTGAAGCCGGCGCGCCGGCACGCCTCGAGCGTCACGTCCCGCAGGTCGTAGCCGGGCCGGAACATCACCAGCGGCTGGTCGCGCAGCTCGTCGAGCTCGAGCTGCACCCGCGCGGTCGGCGGCGGACCGGAGCGGACCGACGCGACGACCAGGCTCTCCTGCAGCAGCGGCGCGGTGTGCAGGGACTCGTCGACGCCGTGCTCCGGCTGGACGATCAGGGCCAGGTCCAGGTCGCGGGCGAGCAGGTCGGCGATCAGGTCCTGCGAGCTGCCCTCGTTCACGTGCAGCTCGATGTCCGGGTGTTCGGCGCGGAACCGGTACAGCACCGTCGGGACCAGCGACGAGCAGAGGCTCGGCGTCGCGCCGACCCGGACCCGCCCGCGGCGCAGGCCGACGATCTCCTGCACCGCGTCCCGGGCGGCGTCCGCGTCGGCGACCATCCGGCGTGCGAGGGGCAGCAGGGTCTCGCCGGCCGCGGTGAGCCCGACGGCGCCGCGGACGCGCTCGAAGAGCGGCGCGCCGAGGGTCTCCTCGAGGGTGTGAATCTGCTTACTTAAAGTCGGCTGTGAGACGCCCATCTGGTCCGCGGCTTGAGTGAAATGCCGGGTTTCTACCACTGCTAGGAAGTATCGGAGCTGCTGTAGCTGCACTTTCATAGCCTATAGCTATGATGACCGCGACGATCATGCATTAGACGAATCGCCCAATGCTTCCTACCGTCCAGGTGTGGCGGTAGACATCAGCACTCCAGCTCCGAGGACGACGGCACGGCCGGCGAAGAAGACGGCGGCACCCAAGCCTCGTCGCGGCGCGCGGTCCTCGATCGCACTGAAGATCCTCATGGCCGTCACCGGCCTGCTGCTCGTGGGCTTCCTGTACGCCCACATGATCGGCAACCTGAAGATCTTCTTCGGCGCCGAGACGTTCGACCACTACGCGCACTGGCTGCGCACCATCGGCACCCCGTTGCTGCCGCAGGACTGGTACCTCTGGCTACAGCGCGGCGGGCTCACCCTCGCCGTCGCCGGGCACATCGCCGCCGCGACCATCCTGGCCCGCCGGGCCCGCAAGGCGCGCCCGGTCCGCTACGTGCACCGGCCCAAGATCCAGGGCAGCTACGCCGCCCGGACCATGCGCTGGGGTGGCGTGATCATCCTGCTGTTCGTCATCTTCCACATC
The DNA here is from genome assembly GCF_014205335.1 of Amorphoplanes digitatis. Classification (NCBI taxonomy): domain Bacteria; kingdom Bacillati; phylum Actinomycetota; class Actinomycetes; order Micromonosporales; family Micromonosporaceae; genus Actinoplanes; species Actinoplanes digitatis. The sequence goes on from NZ_JACHNH010000001.1 coordinate 6,916,340, forward strand.
CTCGACCTGACCACCGGGACGCTGAACCCGGTCGGCGACCGGCAGCACCCGCACGCCAACGTGGTCGCCGACTTCGCGCCTGACCGCTGGTACGTGACCCTCTTCTACACGCTCGCGATCGTGGCCGTCGGCTTCCACCTGCGGCACGGCCTGTTCAGCGCGGTCCGCACCCTGGGCCAGCGCACGGCCCGCGGCGAGCGCATCGCCCGCGGCGCCGCCCTGCTGCTCTCCGTCGCCCTGGTGGTCGGCTACCTGTCGGTGCCGTTCGCCGTGCTCACCGGATTGGTGGACTGATCATGACGTTCTGGAACGACGGCGAGGACATCGCCGACACCGCCGCGCCCGACGGACCGATCGAGACCCGCTGGGAGCGCCACAAGTTCGCCGGCAAGCTGGTCAACCCGGCCAACCGGCGCAAGCTGAGCGTCATCGTCATCGGCACCGGCCTGGCCGGCGGCTCGGCCGCGGCGACCCTCGCGGAGGCCGGCTACCGGGTGCGGTCCTACTGCTACCAGGACAGCCCGCGGCGGGCGCACTCGATCGCCGCGCAGGGCGGCATCAACGCCGCCAAGAACTACCGCAACGACGGCGACTCGATCCACCGGCTCTTCTACGACACGGTCAAGGGCGGCGACTTCCGCGCCCGCGAGTCCAACGTGTACCGGCTCGCCCAGGTCAGCGTGAACATCATCGACCAGTGCGTGGCGCAGGGCGTGCCGTTCGCCCGCGAGTACGGCGGCCTGCTCGACAACCGCTCCTTCGGCGGCACCCAGGTGTCGCGCACGTTCTACGCCCGGGGCCAGACGGGCCAGCAGTTGCTGCTCGGCGCGTACCAGGCGATGGAGCGCCAGATCGGGCTCGGCAACATCGAGATGTTCGCCCGGCACGAGATGCTGGAGCTGGTCATCGTCGACGGCAAGGCCCGCGGCGTTGTCGTCCGCGACCTGGTCACCGGCGAGATCACCACGGACCTCGCGGACGCCGTCGTGCTCGCCTCCGGCGGGTACGGAAACGTGTTCTTCCTGTCCACCAACGCCAAGGGCTGCAACGTCACGGCGAGCTGGCGGGCGCACCGCAAGGGCGCGCTGTTCGCGAACCCCTGCTACACGCAGATCCACCCGACCTGCATCCCCGAGTCCGGCAGCCACCAGAGCAAGCTCACGCTGATGAGCGAGTCGCTGCGCAACGACGGCCGGGTCTGGGTACCCAAGCGCCGCGAGGACTGCGGCAAGCCGGCCGCCGAGATCGCCGAGGACGACCGCGACTACTACCTGGAGCGGATCTACCCGTCGTTCGGCAACCTGGTACCCCGCGACATCGCGTCCCGCGCGGCCAAGAACGTCTGCGACGAGGGCCGCGGCGTCGGCCCCGGCGGGCTCGGCGTCTACCTCGACTTCGCCGACGCGATCGAGCGGCTGGGCCGCAAGGCCGTCGAGGCCAAGTACGGCAACCTCTTCGAGATGTACCAGCGCATCACCGGCGAGGACCCGTACGCGGTGCCGATGCGCATCTACCCCGCCGTGCACTACACGATGGGCGGCCTCTGGGTCGACTACAACCTCCAGTCGACGATCCCGGGCCTGTTCGTGATCGGCGAGGCGAACTTCTCCGACCACGGCGCCAACCGGCTCGGCGCGTCCGCGCTGATGCAGGGCCTGGCGGACGGCTACTTCGTGCTGCCGAACACGATCAACAACTACCTCGCGGCCGGCCCGTTCGAGAAGATCGACGAGAGCCACGAGGAGGTCGTGGCGGCGCGCAGCCAGGTCGAGGACCGGCTGGCGAAGCTGCTCGCGGTGAACGGCGACCGCACTGTCGACTCGTTCCACCGCGAACTCGGCCACATCATGTGGGAGTACTGCGGCATGGAGCGCACCGAGGAGGGCCTGACCAAGGCCATCGGGCTCATCCGCGGCCTGCGCGAGGAGTTCTGGACCCGGGTGAAGGTGCCCGGCACCGGCGAGCAGCTCAACCAGAACCTGGAGAAGGCCGGCCGCGTCGCCGACTTCTTCGAGCTCGGCGAGCTGATGTGCATCGACGCCCTGCACCGCGCCGAGTCGGCCGGCGGGCACTTCCGCGCCGAGAGCCAGACGCCGGACGGCGAGGCCCTGCGCCAGGACGACGAGTTCAGCTACGTCGCGGCCTGGGAGTACGGCGGCGAGACGCCCACGCTGCGCAAGGAGCAGCTCAACTTCGAATACGTCCACCCGAGCACACGGAGCTACAAGTAATGGACATCCAGGTGCGCGTGTGGCGCCAGCAGGGCCCCGACGACAAGGGCCGCATGGTCAGCTACGACGTCAAGGACATCTCGCCGGACGCCAGCTTCCTGGAGATGCTCGACGTCCTCAACGAGAAGCTGATCCTCGACGGCGACGACCCGGTGGCCTTCGACCACGACTGCCGCGAGGGCATCTGCGGCGCGTGCAGCATGGTGATCGACGGCGTGGCGCACGGCCCGGAGAAGGCCACCACCACCTGCCAGCTGCACATGCGCCACTTCGCCGACGGCGACACGATCGACGTCGAGCCGTGGCGGGCGGCGGCGTTCCCGGTGATCAAGGACCTGGTCGTGGACCGGACCGCGTTCGACAAGATCATCCAGGCCGGCGGCTACATCTCCGCGCCGACCGGAACGGCGCCGGACGCGCACGCCACCCCCGTGCCCAAGCCGGACGCGGACGCGGCGTTCGAGGCGGCCACCTGCATCGGCTGCGGCGCCTGCGTCGCGGCCTGCCCCAACGGCTCCGCGATGCTGTTCACCGCGGCCAAGGTCGCGCACCTCGGCCTGCTACCCCAGGGCCAGCCGGAACGGGCCAGCCGCGTGATCGACATGATCGAGGCGCACGACGACGCGGGCTTCGGCGGCTGCACCAACGCCGGCGAGTGCACGACGGTCTGCCCCAAGGGGATTCCGCTGACGCTGATCGGCCGCCTCAACGACGACTACCGCAAGAGCCTCGGCAAGAAGTAGCCTCTTCGCGCCCGGCCGGCGTGGTCATCCCGTTCGGGGTGGCCACGCCGGTTCCGCTACGGGTTGACGCCGCCGATCGCGGCATAGAAGAGGGACGTCAGCGTCTCGATCGCCTCGGCGTCGGAGAGGTCACGGCCGAGCGCCGGGCCCTGCCCCGACTGCCACATCGCGGCGAAGGCCGGCATCAGCGTGGTGAAGGCAGTCGCCACGACCACCGGATCGCCGGGCAGCCGCAGGCCGGCCTCCCGCGCGCGGACCAGGTGGGCGGCGATGTGGTGGATGTCGGGATCGACAAGCGCCCGGGCCCGCTCGGCGAAGGACTCGTCGACGGTGGCGGCCTGTTGCAGGGCACCGAGCAGCGTGCGGTGCTCGGAGTGGAAGTACCAGTAGCTCGCCACGTGGTAACGCACCGCGTCGCGGTCGCTGAAGTCGTCGCCGTGCCGCGCGTCGGCCGCGGCCGCGTCGCCCTGCGCGAGCAGGTCGGTCAGCAGCGCCTCGAGCAGAGCCTCCTTGTTGGCGAAGTGGGTGTAGAACGACCCCGCCGCCCGGCCGGCCTCGGCGGTGATGTCGGTGATCTTCGTGTTCAGGTAGCCGAGCCGGGCGAAGACGCGCACCGCGGCGGCCTTGAGCTCGGCCTCCGTCTGCGCGGCCCGCTGCCGGCGCACCCCAGCACCCGCCGCCATCCCCGCCTCCTCAGCTCTCGCCGGAGGCTATCAGCCGGCCGTTCAAGGAGCCGTTTCCGACGTGGCGCGAGCCGCAGCTCCGGCCCCGGAGACCTCCGTGAAATTCAGGATCACCGGGCAGGCTCGGCGGCCCGGCCTGGCCCGGCGGTCAGATCCGGCCCGGTGGTCAGGCCGGCGGTCAGGTCCGGCTCGGCGGCCACGTCCGGTTCGGCGGCGGACCCGTGGCAGGGTTCGCGGGACGGGATTCGGCGGCGGGCGACGACGATCGCCGCGGCCAGGCAGCCGGCGGCGCCGATCAGCAGGGCCGGGCGGGCGCCGAGGTGGACGGCGGCCGCGCCGAGCGGGGTCGCCACGGCGATCGGGCCGAACATCGCGGTGTTCGCCGTCGCCGACACCCGGCCCAGCATCGCCCGCGGCGTGTGTGTCTGCACCGCGGTCACCGCCGCGATCAGCGTCCACGGCAGGCCGATGCCGCCGATCACCGCGCCCACCACCAGCGCCGGCCACCAGGGCAGGCACCGGGCCAGCAGGCCGGCCGCGAACAGCGCCGCGCCGGCCACCCCGACGAACACCACCCCGCGCCGTGCGATCACCCGGCCGGCCACCAGACCCGCCACGATGGACCCGGCGCCCTGCGCGCTGAGCAGCACACCGAGGAACGTGGCCGCCAGGCCCAGATCCGCCGTCACCACCTGGAACTGCGCGGCCGTCGCGAAGCCCGACATCGCGATCGCGACCGCGGCCAGGGTGACGGTCGAGCGCAGCAGCGGCGTGCCCGCGAGTACCGCCAGCCCGGCACGGACGCCACGCTCGCGCGGCGGGCCGGCGATCACCGGCGCCGACCGCAGCCGCAGGGCCGCGTACAGGACGGCGACCAGGACCGGCATCGCCGCGCTCAGCGCCGCGACCGCCGGGCCGCCGCGCCAGGCGTAGAGGCCCGCGCCCGCGAGCGGGGCGATCAGCTTCATGCCCTCCTGCGCGCTGGAGCGCCAGCCGTTGACGTCGCCGAGCTCCCCCGGCGGGAGCGCGGACGGCAACAGCGCCGACTCGCCGGCATCCAGCAGGACATAGCTGATCCCGTACGCGGTGGAGACGCAGAAGATCAGCCAGGTCTGCGCGGGTGAGCGGACCGCGAACAGGCTCAGCAGCGCCGCGGCGAGCAGCAGGTTGGTGGCGACCATCAGGGGGCGGCACGGCACCCGGTCGAGCAGCCCGCCGAGCCACGGCCCGGCCAGGGTCGGCGCGTAGACGCAGAGCCCGGCCAGCGCGGCGAGGCTCGGCGACCCGGTGAGGTCGAGGATCCAGATGCCCGCGACCAGCGACATCGCGCTGCTGCCGAAGCCGGACAACAGGGAGATCGCCACGAACAGGACAGCGTTGCGCCGCATTCAGGCCCCCAAGATTGAGTCGAAGTGACTCACATCCTTGAAGTTGAGCGCGTTCGGCTGCAAGAGCCGGACGTTTTGTCAATGATCCGTTGACAGCGCCTGCCGGAGGCCGTCGAGGGCGACGCGGATGTGTCCGGGCAGCCGGTCCGCCTCGACCCGGTCCAGGTCGGCGGCGGCCTGCTCGGCGAGCGCGAAGAGCCCGCCGGGCGGGGCGTCGAGGGCCGTCGCGACCGTCGCGCGCACCAGGGCGGCGCGGGTGAAGCGGTCGTCCCAGCGCCGGTCGGCGGCGATGCCCCGGTGCAGCTCGCCGACCGCGACACGGAGGATCACAATGCTGTGCGCGTAGCGGAGGTCCTGGTCGTGGCGTCGGGACCGGGCGGCGGCGATCAGGCGCTGGCGGCGCTGCTCGGCGGCCTGGCGGCTGGCCAGGCCGAGCGCCGCCGCGACCTGGACCCACGTCGCGCCGGCCTGGCGTGCCCGGTCGATCAGTTCGAGCTCACGCTCGTCGAGGCGGGCCCGCGCGGCGCCGATCTCCGCGAGCCGCCCGAGCTCCGGAGCCTGCGGCGGCGCATCCTCGGTCACGTCCTCGGTCACGGCGTCAACAATACGTTGACATGACCGAGGATGCGTGCCGCGCTACCGGGCGCCGGACTCGCACGCGTCCTTGGACAGGATCACGTTGGGGGCACCTCCCACGGTGGACGGCTGGTCATCGGGGGTCGCGTCCACTATTGACGGCGGGCGTGACGGCAGCAGGGCGGTGATGATGGCTGCGGCGGTCACGAATCCCGCGGCGGTGAGGTAGGCGCGGCTGTAGCCGTCGCGCAGCGCCGCGACCTCGCCCAGCCCGGATGCCAGGCTCGCGTCCGTGACCCGGGCCGCGACCACCGCCAGTACCGCCAGGCCCAGCGCGCCGCCGGCCTGCTGCGCGGTGTTGGTGAGACCGGACACCAGCCCGGTCTCGCCCGGCTCCGCCCCGGCCATCGCCAGCATGATGATCGCCGGGATGACCACGCCGATGCCCAGGCCCATGATGATCAGCGACGGCAGCACGTCGGTCGCGTACCGAGCCTCGGCCGGCGCCCGTACCAGCAGCGCGAGCCCCGCGGCCAGCATGCCGAGCCCGGCCAGCAGGACCGGGCGGACGCCGAACCGGGCGATCATCCGCGGCGCCACCAGCAGCGACAGCACGCCGATCACGATCGGGGTCGGCAGGAACGCGAGGCCCGTTCCGATCGAGTCCAGGCCGAGAACCCGCTGCAGGAACAGGGCGTTCACGAACTGGAATCCCATGCCGGTCGCGAAGATCAGCACCACCGCCGCCCCGGTGGCCAGCAGCCGGCCGCGGCTCAGCACGCTCAGCGGCGCGAGCGGGGTGCGGGCGTACCGCTGGCGTACGAGGAAGGCCACGACCAGGAGCAGGGCCGCCACGCCGTACCGGAAACCGCCGTCCACGATGGCGTAGACGCCGAGCGACAGGCCCAGCGTGATCAGGATCGCGCCGCTGACGTCCAGGCCCTCGCGCAGGCCGGCCCCCGCCTCCCGGGGCACCACCCGCAGCGCCACGACCAGCACGGCCACGCCGATCGGCAGGTTGACCAGGAAGATCCACGGCCAGCCGGCGGCATCGGTGAGCAGGCCGCCCGCGACGAAGCCGAAGGCCGCGCCGCCGGCCTGGGTGAAGCTGAAGACGCCGATGGCCCGGGCCTGCGAGCCGGGCTCCGGGTAGAGCCGCACGATCAGCGAGAAGATCACCGCGGACGCCAGCGCGCCGCCGACGCCCTGCACGAAGCGGCCCGCGACAAGTAGCGGCGCGGTCGTGGCGAGGCCGCAGAGCAGGCTCGCCGCGGTGAAGACGACAAGCCCGGCGAGGAACACCCGGCGTGCGCCGATCAGGTCGCCGAGGCGGCCGGCGAGCAGCAGCAGCCCGGCGAAGCCGATCAGGTAGCCGTTGACGACCCAGGCGACGCCCGTCGGCGAGAAGCCCAGGTCGGCCTGGATGGCGGGCACGGCGACGGCCACGATCGTGCTGTCCAGCACGATCATCAGCGCCATCGCGCAGAGCACGGCGAGCGCGGCGGCACGCCGCCGGTCACGAAGGGGTACGGAAGCAGCCATGGTCCGACCGTAGCAGATAGTCTGCTTACGGACTATCTGCTTGCCACCTATTGGGCGGGCTGCCGGGCGCGGCGCACCGGCCGCGGCCCCGGGTCGGCGGCCTCGCCGACCAGCCGCACCAGCGCCGCCACGAAGGTGTCCCGCTCCGACTCGGGCAGCGCGCCCAGCGCCTCGGCGTGCACCCGGTCGACGATCCGCTGCCCCCGCGCCGCCGCGGCCCGGCCGGCCTCGGTCACCGCGATGATCCGGGCCCGGCGATCGGTCGCGGACGGGCGGCGCTCGGCCAGCCCGCGCCGCTCCAGGTCGTCGACGGTGCCGACCATGGTCGTCTTGTCGAGATCGGAGAGGGCCGCGAGCTGGATCTGGGTCCGCTCCTCCTCCAGCGCGTGCAGGAGGACGCACTGCATGCGGGGGGTCAGATCGACCTCGGCGAGCGCGGCGGCCAGCCGGTTGGACAGGGCGTGACCGGCCATGTTGAGCAGGCCGGTCAGGTCACGGACGGTGCGCTCGGGCGCGGCGGAGGACATTACCGAACGATAGCGCGGGATCATCCCGTACCGGATGATTTTGCTGATGGACGACCGACGGACCCCCGTGTGAACCCGCCGGTCGTCGTCCTCAGTGCGCGGCCAGTGCCGCCCAGCCGGGCGCCGTCGGCGCCCGGCGCAGCGGCATCCGCGCCTCCGCCGGCGTGCGGTCACCCTTGCGCTGGTTGCAGCGCCCGCAGGCCGCGACGGTGTTGAGCCACGTGTTGCCGCCGCCGCGCGAGCGCGGCAGCACGTGGTCGATGGTGGACGCCGCGCCGCCGCAGTAGGCGCAGGTGCGGCCGTCGCGGGTCAGCACGCCGCCGCGGGACCAGGCCGGGCCGCGGCTGTGCCGCCAGCGGGTCACCACGTAGCTGACCAGCCGGACGACGGTCGGGATCGGGAAGACGCCGATGCGGGCGTCCGGCCGCGCCTCCTCGACGACCGCCACCTCGCGGAACAGCATGCGGATGGCGTGCCGGACGCTGACCCGGTGCAGAGGCCCGAAGTCGGCGTTGAGAACAAGGACCACACTCATCGCGGGTCACCTCCTCTGTTTCCCGTACACGCAAAAGCCGCCCGCCTCCGAACAGGGAGACGAGCGGCGACCGGCGTGCGCGCAAGGCGTCAGCCGGGGCCTGCTGCCCCACTCTCGTACCGGTCGGCCGTCACGTGATCTCCCTAGGTCCCGGTGATCCGGAACACGTCGTTGGTGAAGAAGGTAGGTGCGGCGGCCCATCGTGGACAACCGAATAAAGATCGATCAGCCCGACAGCTCGGCGCGGACCGCGGCCGCCAGCTGTGCGAGTCCGGCCAGGCCCAGCGCGGCCCAGACGACGGCCGCCGCGACTATCACCGGCGGCGCCCACGCCGCGTCCGCGAGGCCGGCGAGGCCGCCGACGAGCAGGCCGGCGATCGCCACGGACACCCGGGTGGGGCGCTCGCCCAGCGTCACCACGCCGAGGCCCGGCATGCCACCGGCGGCGGCCCGGGCCCGGATGTACTCGTGCAGCCAGCTCACCGCGCCGCCGGCGACGACCAGCCAGCCCGGCGCGCCCGCGATCCAGAACGCGGTCAGCCAGGCCAGCTCGCCGAGCCGGTCGGCGACCGAGTCGTAGACGAATCCGAGCCGGGAGGTCCGGCCGGTGACCACGGCGACGGCGCCGTCGAGGCCGTCGGCGGCGGCCGCGAGCAGCACCAGCAGGGCGCCGAGGAGCAGCCCGGCGGGGCCGAGCAGGGCGGCGGCCGGCACGCCGAGGCAGAGCGCCAGCCCGGACGCGGTGACGGCCGCCGGGCCGACGCCGAGCCGGCCGAGCAGGACGCCGCCGCGGTAGGTCAGCCGGATCCAGCCGCGCACCAGCGGCGAGGCGGCGTCCGGGTCGAAGCCGCCGTGCAGCCTGGACCAGGCCGCGGCGTACTCCGCCCAGGTCACACCGGGACGTTGGCGGCCAGCCGCTGCCACACCTCGCGGGTCGCCGTCGAACGGTTCATGGTGATGAAGTGGATGCCGGGCACGCCCTCGTCGAGCAGCCGCTGGCACATCTCGCCGCACAGGTCGATGCCGAGCTTGCGCACGCCGTCGGCGTCGTCGGCGATGCGCTCGAAGCGGGCCTGTAGGGCACGCGGGAACGGGGCACCGGAGAGCTGCGCGGCCCGAGTGATGGTCGCCATTCTCAGGACGGGCATCACACCGGGCACGATGGGCGTGTCGCAGCCCGCCGCGGCCACCCGGTCGCGCAGCCGCAGGTACTCGTCGGCCTCGAAGAACATCTGGGTGATGGCGAAGTCGGCGCCGGCCCGGCACTTGCGGATGAAGTTGCGGGTGTCCGTCTCGACGTCGGCGGAGCGCGGGTGCTTGTAGGGGAAGGCCGCCACCCCGACGCTGAAGTCGCCGGACTCGCGCAGCAGCCGCACCAGGTCCTCGGCGTAGAGCACGCCGTCGGGGTGCCGCACCCACTCGCCCATCGGGTCGCCGGGCGGGTCGCCCCGGACCGCGAGCACGTTGCGGATGCCGGCGCCGGCCAGCCGCCCGATGACGTTGCGCAGCTCGGCCACGGAGTGGCCGACCGCGGTCAGGTGCGCCATGGGCAGCAGCGTCGTCTCGGTCGCGACCCGCTCGGTCACCGCGACGGTGGTGTCCCGGGTGCTGCCGCCGGCCCCGTAGGTGATCGAGACGAAGTCCGGGCGCAGCGTCTCCAGCTCCCGGATCGTCTGCCAGAGCAGCTGCTCGCCCTCGCGCGTCTTGGGCGGCATGAACTCGAAGGAAAACGTCGGATCCGGACGACGGATGAGCTCACCGATCGCCGGAGACGTCGGTAGCCGTGAAGGAAGTCCGAGAGACACACCCAGACTGTACCGGCTGGCACGGGCGTACCGACCCGCTAGGTTTGCCCCGTGACCTCCCCGCTGGAACGCGCTGGCCTGCGCCCGCGCGTCGACAAAGCCCTCGCCGCCTTCCTCGCCGACCGGCGTGTCCGGCTCCTGACGATCGACGGGGTACTCGCCGACGTCGCCGACGCCCTCGAGGAGTTCGTGCTGCGCGGCGGCAAGCGCCTGCGCCCGGCGTTCGCGTACTGGGGTTACCGCGGCGCCGGCGGCGTCGACTCCGACCAGGTGGTGACGGCGGTCTCGGCGCTGGAGCTGGTGCAGGCGAGCGCGCTGATCCACGACGACCTGATGGACCGCTCCGACACCCGCCGCGGCGAGCCGTCGGTGCACCGCCGGTTCGCGGCGCGGCACGCGGAGGCGGGCTGGGGCGGCGACGCGTCGGGCTTCGGCGACAACGCGGCCGTCCTGCTCGGCGACCTGGCGCTGGTCTGGTCGGACGAGCTGCTGTACTCCTCGGGCGTCGACCTGGCCGACCTGGCCCGGGCGCGGCCGGTCTTCGACGCGATGCGCACGGAGGTGACCGTCGGCCAGTACCTGGACGTGCTGACCCAGGCCACCGGGGACACCTCGCTGGAGCGGGCGGGCAAGGTGGCCCGGTACAAGTCGGCGAAGTACACCGTCGAGCGGCCGCTGCTGCTCGGCGCGGCCCTGGCCGGCGCGCCGGAATCGGTCTCGGCGGCCTATTCCGGGTACGGGCTGCCGCTGGGCGAGGCGTTCCAGCTGCGCGACGACGTGCTCGGGGTCTTCGGCGACCCGGCGCAGACCGGCAAGCCGGCCGGCGACGACCTGCGCGAGGGAAAGCGGACATATCTGGTCGCGGCGGCGCATGCCGCGCTGGGGCCGGCGGAGCGCGACGAGCTGGAGTCCCGGCTCGGCGACCCGGAACTTGACGACGCGGGCGTCGAGCGCCTCCGCGCGATCATCCGCGACTGCGGGGCGCTGGCCCGGACCGAGGAGCGGATCTCGTCGCTGACCGGGCAGGCCCTCGCCGCGCTCACCCGCACCGAGGAGCTGGACACCGAGGCCCGGGCCGTGCTGCTCGAACTGGCGGACGCGGCAACCCGGCGCGCGGTGTGAATCAGGCGCGCCCGCGCAGCCGGCGCAGCAGCCCGCTGCCCTCGCCCGCGGCCGGGCCGCGCTGCACGCCGCGCCGGCCTAGCCACACCCAGACCGAGAGCGTCAGCAGCACCATCGCGAAGCCGAACAGCAGGTCCTCGACCGGCGCGTACACGAGCCGCAGGCCGAGGATCGCGTTCGGGTTGTAGATCACGATGCGGCGGCCGGTGAGGATCCCGTTCGACAGCAGCTGGAACACGATGATGATCGGGTACGTCGCCCAGAACACGGCCCGGGTCACCAGCCGGGTACGCAGCACGAACAGGTCGACGGCCAGCGCGCCGAGCACGCCGAGCACCGCGGCGGCCGTGTAGGTCATTCGTCACCCGCCGGACGTCGCAGCACGGCCCGGGTCGCCTCGAAGCCGAGGATCGCGCAGGTCGGCACCGCCAGGAAGAACAGCACCTCGTCGATCGGCAGCCCGCCGGGCAGCAGTACGCCGGTGATCTGCTCGGGGTCGAAGCTCCAGTGCCCGGCCGCGATCGCCGCCAGGTCCCAGAGCACGAAGACGACCGCAACCGGCAGCAGCGTGAGCAGCAGCCGCCGCCACCGGCGGAGCACGTTGACCCTCAGCACCGGCTCCAGCCACAGGGCCGCCGCCAGGCATCCCGCGAGCACCGACAGGTATGCGAGATGCCGCATGCGTGGCTCAGAAGCCGAGCGCCTGCGCGCGCCGCTTGACCTCGCGGGCGCGGTCGCCGCCGAGGCCCTTGGCGCCGCAGCCGTCGACCGTCGCGTCCGGCTCATAGAGCCACCGGAGCGCTTCTTCGTCGTTGTACCCGTTATCGCGAAGCAAGGTGATGACGCCGGGGAGGTGCTTGAGCACGGTGCTGTTGGCCACCAGCTCCGCCGGCACCACGCGGATGCCGTCGCGCCGGACCGCGAGCAGCGCGCCGTCGCGGATCATCTGGTGCACCTTGCTGATCGACAAGCCGAGCTTGTCCGCCACGTCGGGCAGGTTGATCCACTCGGTCGGGCCGGCGGGCTGCGGCGCCGCCGCGTCACCCACGCTTACTGATTCGGTCACCCGACCAGCGTGCCATGCCCGCTCCGCGGCTGACCAAGCGGAGCATGCGGAACCGGGAACGCCCCGGCTGCTCGAGATCGGAGAAGTGTCCCGATGACCCTGTGGCGGAGAGCCCGCAACGAGGTGACCGGCGCCTGGCGCTCGGTGCGCTACGACCTGGGCCGGCGCGGCCCGGACACGGGGAAGGCGGCCGCGGTACCGGACACCGCCCCCGGCTACCAGGACGTGACCTCGACCGGGATGAGCACCTTCGGTGGCCTCGGCACCGGCGGGCTGCGTACCTCGTACGGCGACGAGGTCGTGCCGAGGCCGCGCCGGCTGGCCGCGGTGGCGGCGTTCGGCGCCCTGGCCGTCGCGGGCGCCGCGGGCAGCTACTACGCCGTCGTCACCGGGATCGACGCGCTGGTCGCCGACCGGCCCGCGGGCGCCGAGCCGTACCCGCTGGCGGCGCGGGCGCCGCAGGACTCCGAGGGTGACCAGTCCAACTCCGGCCTCGGCCGCGGCGTCGTTGCCGCACCCGCCGGGCCGGCACCGGCGACGACCGCGCCGGGCACGGTCCGGATCCTGCCGCCGGCCGGCGGCGCGGCGGCGAGGCGGCCGGCGACGGCGCCGCGGCTGCGGACGACGGTGGGTAGCGTCACGCCGGCGACCCGGCCGACCGACTGCTGCCTGATCCCGCCGGTGCCCACGCCGACCGCGCCGGTGCCGACGCCGCAGAGCCCGTCGGCCACCGCGTCGCCGAGCGCCTCGGCGTCCGAGAGCGCGCCGCCGTCCGAGGAGCCGACAACGACGGCCTCGCCGACCCCGTCCGGCGAGCCGGACGGCATGGACGAGCGCCGGAGCCGACCACGGCGCGCACACCGTCACTGATCCGATTTGTAATGACAAAACGACTTGTGGGGTCTCGGCCACGCGGGTCGTTTTCTCCTGAATGCCCTGGTCACCGCCCTGCGTTATACCCGTTAGGTCTCAGCTGTGAGGATCCTCGTCTGCCACGCCCGGAAGGACACATACACTTCACGCCGATGGACACGACAGTCGCCGACGCATTGATCGGCACGACGATTGACGGGCGCTACCGGATCACCGGCCGGGTCGCCCGTGGTGGCATGGCGACCGTGTACACGGCGGTGGACGACCGGCTCGAGCGGACCGTCGCGCTGAAGATCATTCACCCGTCGCAGGCGACGAACGTGCACTTCGTCGATCGCTTCACCGAAGAGGCGAAGACGATCGCCCGGCTCACCCACCCCAACGTCGTCGCCGTGTACGACCAGGGGCGCCACCAGGGCCTGCCCTACCTGGTGATGGAGTACGTGCAGGGCCGCACGCTGCGCGACCTGCTCACCCAGCGCCGCCGGCTCAACCCGGTCGAGGCGCTGGCGATCCTGGAGCAGATGCTCGCCGCCATCGCCGCCGCGCACCGCGCCGGGCTGGTGCACCGTGACGTGAAACCGGAGAACGTGCTGGTCGCCGAGGCGCCCAGCGGCGGCATCGCCAACCTGGTCGACAGCGTGGTGAAGGTGGCCGACTTCGGCCTGGCCCGCGCCGTCGAGGCGAGCTCGAGCGACGACGCCGGCCAGCTGATGGCGACCGTGGCCTACGTCGCGCCCGAACTGGTCACCGACGGGCACGCGGACGCCCGCACCGACGTCTACTCGGCCGGCATCGTGCTCTTCGAGATGCTCACCGGCCGGGTGCCGTACGAGGACGGCGAGCCGGTCGAGGTCGCCTGGCAGCACGTCGACAACGACGTCCCGGCGCCGTCCAGCATCGTCAAGGGCCTGCCGATCGTGCTCGACGACCTGGTCACCCGGGCCACCCGCCGCGACGCGGGAGCCCGGCCGACCGACGCGGGCGCGATGCTCGCCGAGGTGCAGGTGGTCCGCGACGACCTCGGCGCGGCGAACGTGGAGACCGCGCTGCTGCGCCAGGTGCCGGCGCGCCCGGTGGCGGGCGACGCCACCACGCTCGTGCCCGCCGTCACCACCGCCCTGCCCGGCGACCGGCCGACCTGGGCCCGCCTGCCCGAGCAGGCGCCCCGCACCCGCGGCCAGCGCCGCGCCGGCGGGCCGCCGGTCTCCGGCGGCACCGTGGTCGGCACCGTCGGCGCCGACCGGCGCCGCATCCTGATCCTCGCCGCGGTCGTCGTCATGGTGCTCACCGTCGTCGGCAGCACCTGGTGGGTGACGCTCGGCCGCTACACCGACGCGCCGCAGCTGGTGAACATGAGCCGGGCGCAGGCCGAGCAGGCCGCCGCCAAGGAGGGCTTCGAGCTGCGCATCGGCACCGGGGCGTTCAGCGAGACCGTCGCCAAGGACATCGTGCTGAGCCAGGACCCGCCGCCCGCCGAGAAGATCATCAAGGGCGGCGTCGTCACCGTCTCGCTGTCGCTGGGCCCCGAGCGTTACCCGGTGCCCGACGTCGTCGGCCTGGAGGCGGCCGCGGCCCGCGGCGACATCGAGGCCACGAAGCTGAAGTTCAAGCAGGGCACCGGCAAGTACAGCGACTCGGTGCCGGAGGGCGTGGTCATCTCCACCGACCCGAAGGCCGCGACGGAGCTCAAGCCCGGCGCGACCGTCACCGTGGTGGTCAGCAAGGGCCGCGCGCCGATCACCGTGCCGGACTTCCAGGGCCGGAACATCAACGAGGCCCGCGCCGAGGCGGAGCGGCTCGGGCTCCGCGTGGTCGAGGAGTACAAGGACAGCGACCAGCCCGCCGACCAGATCATCGGCCAGTCCCCCAAGCCGGGCAGCGGCGCCGAGCAGGACGACGAGATCAAGCTCCAGGTCAGCAAGGGGCCGCCGGCGATCGCCGTCCCGGACCTCACCAACCAGCTGTGCCCGCTGGCGCAGCAGACCGTGCAGGGCCAGAACCTGCGGGTCCGCGTCGACGGCAACCCGAACGGCGTGGTCGTCGGCCAGAACCCGCCGCCGGGCACCCCGGTGCCGCCGCAGAGCGAAGTGGTGCTGGGGTGCAGGTGAGCCGGCCGGTCGGCTCGCACACCAAGACATCGGGTGGACTGGCCAAGGCGGCTCTGCCGTACGCGGACGCGGCCGGCTCCGAGGCGCTCCAGGTCTACGTCTCGAACTCGCGCGGCTGGGCGCTGCCGCCCGGCGACCCGAAGCAGGACACGCTGTTCCGGGACGGCTGCGGCGAGCGGGGGCTGCCGGCGTACATCCACGCCTCGCTGCTGGTCAACCTCGGCTCGCCGACCGAGCTGACCGTCGAGCGGTCCGCGCAGACGCTGGAGCACGCGCTGCACCGGGGCGCCGCGATCGGCGCGACGGCGGTCGTCTTCCACGCGGGCAGCTCCGTCGACGAGGACCCCGGCGGCAAGGCGCTGCACCGGCTCCGCGAGGCGCTGCTGCCGCTGCTGGACACGGCGGCACAGCGGGGCCTGCCGCGGCTGCTGGTGGAGCCGAGCGCGGGCGGCGGGCGCAGCCTGGCGTCGAAGGTGCAGGACCTGGGGCCGTACCTGGACGCGGTCGAGCACCACCCGTGGCTGGGCGTCTGCTTCGACACCTGCCACGCCTGGGCGGCCGGGCACGACCTGGCCCGGCCCGGCGGCATGACCGAGACCCTGGACGCCCTGGTGGCGGCGGTCGGCCCGGGCCGGCTCCAGCTGGTACACGCCAACGACTCCAAGGACGAGTGCGGCTCGACCCGCGACCGCCACGAGACCATCGGCGCGGGCCGGATCGGCACGGCGCCGTTCGCCGAGCTGCTGGCGCACCCCGCGACCGCGGGCGTTCCGGTGATCGTCGAGACGCCGAGCAAGGAGCACGAGGGCCACGCGGCCGATATCGCCGTCCTCAAGGGTCTCCGGCCGTAGGGACAGACGCTAGGCTCCTGAGGTGAGCGGCAACGAGCTCGGGCTGTACCTTCGGGCCCGGCGGGAGGCGATCGACCCCGCCGAGGCCGGGCTGCCCGACGGGGGTCGCCGCAACAAGCCCGGACTGCGCCGCTCCGAAGTGGCCACGCTCGCCGGGATCAGCGCGGAGCGCGTCGCCCGGCTCGAGCAGGGCCGCGACCACCACCCGTCGGCGCCGGTGCTGGCGGCGCTCGGCGACGCGCTGCGGCTCACCCCGGCCGAACGGGCGCGGCTGTACCAGCTCGCCAAGGCCGGCCTCGCCGGCCACGGCAAGGCCGGTCCCGCCCGCGAGGTGCGGCCGGCCGTGCTGGCCCTGTTGCAGACGCTAGAGCCGGCGCTGGCGGTGCTGCTCAACCACCTGGGCGAGGCGCTGGCGCACACGACGAGCTACGCGGCGGTGGCCGGCGCCGCCGGGCTGCTGGACGGCACGCCGCCCAGCCTGCTGCGCTTCGTGTTCACCGACGAGCGGGCCCGGACCGTCTACCCCGACTGGGACAAGGTCGCCGACGAGCAGGTCGCCGCGCTGAAGCAGGGCCCGTTCCACGCGGACCCGGACGTCGCGGCGCTGGTGGACGAGCTGACCGTCACGGCCGGGGACACGTTCGCCCGGCGGTACGACACCGTGTCCGGGCCGGCCTGCGCCAACGGCGTCACGCGCTTCTACCACCCCGAGGCCCGCGAGATCCGCCTGGCCTACGAGACGCTCGAACTGCCCGCGGACGACGGTCAGCGGCTGGTCGTCTATCTGCCCGCGGACCTGGCGGCCGCGGCCGCGCTCGCCCGGCTGACGACACCGGGGCCGACGAGCGTGCACCGCTACGCGGTGTTCGGCCAGGTCCTGACCACCGAGCCGAGCGCGCCGGACCAGCAACGCAAGGACCGGCGCACGCCGGACCGGAACCGGCCCGGCCTGCGCCTGGTCTCCGGCGACCCGAAGAACACGCCTTAGGAGAGCAGCTCGCCCAGCACGGAGGCCGCCTTCTCCACATCGGAGTCGGTCAGGTCCAGGTGTGTCACCAGGCGTGCGGTGCGCGGCAGCATCGCCGCGATCAGCACACCGCGCTCGGCCGCCGCGGCGGCCAGCGACGGCGCGTCCAGCTTGGCCGCGCTCAGGTCCAGCGGCACCAGGTTGGTCCGGACCCGGTCCGCCTCGATCACGCCGAACGGTTCGAGCGCCTTGGCCAGCCGCCACGCCCGCGCGTGGTCCTCGGCGAGCCGGGACAGGTGATTGTCGAGCGCGTAGCTCCCGGCCGCCGCCAGGATGCCGACCTGGCGCATCCCGCCGCCGAGCCGCTTGCGGATCACCCTGGCCTCCGCGATCTTCTCGGCGCTGCCGATCACGAGCGAGCCGACCGGCGCGCCGAGGCCCTTCGAAAGGCACACCGACAGCGTGTCGAAGAGCCGGCCGTACACGTCGAGCGGCACGTCGTCGGCGATGTGCGCGTGCCAGATCCGGGCGCCGTCGCAGTGCAGCGCGGCGCCGGCCCGGTCCGCCACCGCGCGCAGCCCGCGCAGGGTCTCCAGGCTGATCACCGTGCCGCCGCCGAGGTTGTGGGTCTGCTCGACGGCGATCGCCCGGGTCGGCACCGACGGGTAGCCCGCCGGCCGGATCATCGCGTCGATCTGATCGACGTCGAGGGCCGCGCCGACCGAGGGCCAGGTGCGGGTGGAGATGCCGCCGAGCGCGGCGGCCGCGCCGAGCTCGTACGCGACGACGTGCGCGTCGCCGCCGGCGAGCAGCTCGCCGCCGCGCGGCACCACGAGTTGCAGCGCGATCTGGTTGGCCATCGTGCCGGTCGGCGTGAACAGCGCCGCCTCGTGCCCGAACAGCCCGGCCACCTGCCGCTCGAGCGCGATGACCGTCGGGTCGTCGCCGAAGACGTCGTCGCCGACCTCGGCGGCCGCCATCGCCGCGCGCATCCCGGCGGTGGGCCGGGTGACGGTGTCCGAGCGCAGGTCAGCCACGGAGCATCTCCGCGACCAGGAACGCCAGCTCGAGGCTCTGCTGGGTGTTGAGCCGCGGGTCGCAGGCGGTCTCGTAACGGTCCGGCAGGTCGAGGTCCTCGATGCCCTGCGCGCCGCCAAGGCACTCGGTGACGTCCTCGCCGGTCAGCTCGACGTGGATGCCGCCCGGGTGGGTGCCGAGGCCGCGGTGCACCTCGAAGTAGCCGAGCACCTCGTCGACGACCCGGTCGAAGTGCCGGGTCTTGTAGCCGTTCGACGACTCGTGCGTGTTGCCGTGCATCGGGTCGCACTGCCAGACGACCTTGGCGCCGCTGGCGGTGACCTTCTCCACGATCGGCGGCAGGGTGTCGCGGACCTTGCCGTTGCCCATCCGGCTGATCAGCGTGAGCCGGCCCGGCTCGTTCTCCGGGTTGAGCTTCTCGCACAGCTCGATGGCGGTCTCCGGGCTGGTGCCCGGGCCGAGCTTGACGCCGATCGGGTTGGCGATGCGGCTGATGAAGTCGATGTGCGCGTGGTCGAGCTGCCGGGTGCGCTCGCCGATCCACAGGAAGTGACCCGAGAGGCCGTAGGCCTTGCCGTCGGAGACCCGGGTGAGCGCGCGGTCGTACTCCAGCGCCAGGGCCTCGTGCGAGCAGTACAGGCTGACCGTGCGCAGCGCCTCGTCCTCGGTCATGCCGCAGGCGCGGATGAAGTCGAGTGCACGGTCGATCTCGCGGGCGATCGCCTCGTAACGCTCGCCGGCGGGCGAGGCCCGGACGAAGTCCTTGTTCCAGTCGTGCAGGCCGGCCAGGTCGGCAAGGCCGCCCGACAGGTACGCCCGCAGCATGTTCATCGCGGCGGCCGAGTTCGCGTACGCCCGGATCATGCGCTGCGGATCGGCGACCCGGGCGGCCTCGTTGGCCTCCAGCGAGTTGATCAGATCGCCGCGGTACGCCGGCAGCCCGAGCGAGTCCGTCGCCGCCGACCGGGGCTTGGTGTACTGCCCCGCGACCCGGGCCACCTTCACCACCGGCATCGACGCGCCGTAGGTCAGCACGACCGCCATCTGGAGCAGCGTGCGCGCGTTGGCGAGCAGGTGGCTCTCGGTGTTGTCCGCGAAGGTCTCGGCGCAGTCGCCGCCCTGTAGCAGGAACGCCCGGCCCTCGCACACCTCGGCGAGGCGGTGCCGCAACTGGTCGACCTCGTAGGGCGCGACGATCGACGGGACGGTGTCGAGCACGCGGCAGACCGACGCGACCTCGTCCAGGTCCTGCCAGGGCGGCATCTGCACCCGCGGCAGGGAACGCCACCGGTCCAGGCCGAGGGCCTCGTCCTCGGCGGAGTCGGTGGACGGACGGGAGGTCTGCAGGGCCGTGGCGCCGACCCCGGGATGACTGAGCTGATGCCACTCTCGGCGCATGACGGGAAGCCTAATCGTCGGCACAAAGGGGGCGCCGGGAGGATCCCGGCGCCCCACTCTCTAGGAACTGGCGATCAGTAGCTCAGCCGAGGCCGTTCTTGATCGCGGTGACGAGCTCGCCGTTGCTGGTGTCGCCGGAGAACTCCCAGAAGAACGCGCCGCCGAGGCCCTGGTTCTTCGCGTAGGTCATCTTGCCGGCGATGGTGCCCGGGGTGTCGAAGCTCCACCAGTTGCTGCCGCACTTGGAGTACGAGGTGCCGCCGACGGTGCCGGTCGACGGGCAGCTGTTCTTGAGGACCTTGTAGTCCTCGATGCCCGCCTCGTAGGTGCCCGGCGCCGCGCCGGTCGCCGTGCCGCCCGGTGCGGCCTGGGTGACGCCGGTCCAGCCGCGGCCGTAGAAGCCGATGCCGAGGAGAATCTTGTTGGCCGGCACGCCCTTGCTCTTCAGCTTCTGGATCGCCGCGTCGGACCAGAACCCCTGCTGCGGGATGCCGGGGTACGAGGTCAGCGGCGAGTGCGGTGCGGTCGGGCCCTGCGGTGCGAAGGCGCCGAAGTAGTCGTAGGTCATCGGGTAGACCATGTTCAGCTTCGAGATGCCCGACGCGTAGTCGGCCGCGTCCAGCTTGCCGCCGTTCGAGCCGTCGGCCGAGACCGCCGAGGTGATCAGGAAGTTCTGCCCGAACTTGGTGCGCAGCGCGCTGATCACGTTGTTGTAGGAGGCCGGGCCGCTGGCGTCGCAGGACAGGCCGCAGGCGTTCGGGTACTCCCAGTCGATGTCGATGCCGTCGAAGACGTCGGCCCAGCGGGAGTCCTTGACCAGGTTGTAGCAGGAGTTCGCGAACCCGGTCGGGTTGGCCGCCGCCTGGGTGAAGCCGCCGGACCAGGTCCAGCCGCCGAACGACCAGATCACCTTGATGTTCGGGTACGCCTTCTTGAGCTTGCGCAGCTGGTTGAACGAGCCGCGCAGCGCGCCGGCATCCCACGTGTCGGCGACGCCGTCGACGCTGTCCGCCGCCGTGTATGCCTTGTCGTAGTCGGCGTACGAGTCACCGATCGTGCACTGGCCGCCGGTGGTGTTGCCGAAGGCGTACAGGATGTGGGTCAGCTTGGCGGCCGAGCCGCTCGTCACGATGTTCTTGACGTGGTAGTTGCGGCCGTAGACGCCCCACTGTGCGAAGTAGCCGACGACGGCCTTGCCACCCGGCGGCGTGGTCGGCGGCGTGGTCGGCGGGGTCGTGGGCGGGGTCGTGGGGGGTGTGGTCGGGGGCGTGGTGGGCGGCGTGGTCGGGGGTGTGGTGCCGCCGCAGGCGCCGTTGTCGATCCAGACGTCCCACTGACCGCTGTGGGTGTCGGGGCTCTCGTTCTGGGTCCACCACTTGGCGGTGAAGTTCTTGCCGGACTGTGACGCGGTCATGTCCTTGGTGTAGACCGCGGTGGGGCTCCAGGCGGTGGCACAAGCAGCGGCAGCCGACGCGTGCACCATGGGCATCGCAGCGGTCACGACCGCCACGACGGCCCCGGCCCACAAGGCGCGGCGGAGGGATTTCATCACTGCGTCTCCTCAAGAACAGTTAGGAAACCTTCCAAAGGGAAGTTGAAGAGACGGTAGTCATATCTATGAACTTCAGTCAAGAAGGTCAACGCGGAATAAGCGCGGCGTTAACTTTTCGGAGTTGGAAGCGACGGCGTGCACTCACTCGGCCACTGCGCGTAGTCTGCGGTCATGACCATCTTCGACGTCGACATCGACGCACTCTCCGGCGGATCGGCCGATATGGACCGCTACCGCGGCCAGGTCGTCCTGGTGGTCAATGTGGCCTCCAAGTGCGGACTCACTCCCCAGTACGCCGGCCTGGAGCAGCTGCACGGCACGTACGCGGACCGGGGCCTGGTCGTCCTCGGTGTCCCGTGCAACCAGTTCGGCGGCCAGGAGCCGGGCAGCGCCGCGGAGATCGAGGACTTCTGCCAGGTCAACTACGGCGTCACGTTCCCGATCACCGAGAAGGTCGAGGTCAACGGCCCCGGACGGCACCGCCTCTACCAGGAGCTGGTCGGCGACGGCCCTGACATCGGATGGAACTTCGAGAAGTTCCTGGTCGCCCCCGACGGCGAGGTAGCCGCCCGCTTCGGCCCGCGGACCGAACCGCAGGACGGCGAGGTCGTCGCCGTCATCGAGAAACTGCTCCCCCGCTGAGCGGCCGATGAGCATCCACGTGATCGGCGTCGACGCGTACGCCCTCGGCTGGGTGGGTGTCGAGCTGCGCGACGGTGCCTTCGGCCGGGCGATGCTGGCGTCCACGCTCTACGAGATCGTCGCGGGCAGCTCCGGCGCGGCGGTGATCGGCGTCGACATCCCCCTCGGCATGCTCCCCGACCGCTGGCGCGCGGCCGACACCCTCGCCGCCGACCAGCTCGGCCCGCGGCGCAGCAGCGTCTTCCGGGTGCCGCCGAAGGCCGTGTGGCAGGAGGGCGACTTCGCCGCCGCCAACCGGCTCTGCCGCGAGCTGACCGGCGCCGGGCTGAGCCGCCAGTCGTGGGCGCTGCGCCCGAAGCTGCTCGAGGCCAACGCCATCTGGGAACGGCACCCGGGCCTGCTCTTCGAGGCACACCCCGAGGTGTCGTTCCGGCAGATGGCCGGCGAGCCGCTCGCGTACGCGAAGAAGACCTGGACCGGGCAGGCCCGGCGCCGGGAGTTGCTCGCCCGGCACGGCATCGTGCTGCCCGACCACCTCGGCCCGGCGGGTCAGGCGCCGCCGGACGACGTGCTGGACGCGGCCGCGGTGGCGTGGAGCGCGCACCGGATGGCGACGGGTGCGGCGCTGAGCCACCCGAGCCCCCCGGAGGAGAACAACGGCACCCGCATAGCCATCTGGTATTAGGCCTGCGCGGCGATCTCCCGCGCTCGGTCCCGGGCCGCCTCCAGCGCGGCCAGCAGGGCCGCGCGCACGCCGTGGTTCTCCAGCTCGCGGATCGCCGAGATCGTCGTGCCCGCGGGCGACGTGACGGCCTCGCGCAGCTTCACCGGGTGCTCACCCGAGTCGCGCAGCATGATCGCGGAGCCGATCGCCGTCTGCACGATCAGCTCGTGCGCGACCTGGCGCGGCAGCCCGAGCAGGATCCCGGCGTCGATCATCGCCTCGACCAGCAGGTAGAAGTAGGCCGGGCCCGAGCCGGACAGCGCCGTGACGGCGTCCTGCTGCGACTCCGGCACCCGGATGGTCGCGCCGAGCGGCTTGAACATCTCCTCCGCGACGGCCAGGTGCTCGCCGGTCGCGTGCGAGCCGGCCGAGATCGCCGTCATCGCCTGGTCGACGAGCGCCGGGGTGTTCGTCATGACCCGCACGACCGGGGTGCCCTCGGGCAGCCGGGCCGCGAAGAAGCCGGTCGGCAGGCCCGCGCAGAGCGAGATGATCAGCTTGTCCGCGGGGATCTTCGGACCGATCTCGCTCAGCAGCGCGTCCGCGTCCTGCGGCTTCACCGCGATGGCCAGCACGTCCGCCTCGGCGACGGCGGTCGCGTTGTCCACCGCCCGGACGCCGTAGCGCTCCCGCAGCTCCTCGGCGCGGGCCTGGCGGCGGGCGGTCACGAGCAGCCTCTCCGCGGGCCAGCCCGCGCGGAGCAGGCCGGACAGCACCAGCTCACCGATCTTGCCGGCGCCGAGCACCGCGACGACAGTCATGCGTCCTCCCGATCAAAGAGGAAAGGGCGGGCGTCTGGCAACGCCCGCCCTTTCAACCAGTGCGATGCTCAGCTGCCGAAGAAGACTTCGGCCTCGTCGTACCGTTCGATCGGAACGGTCTTGAGCTCGCCCGTGCCGTCGGCGAGCGGGACCCGGACGATGTCGGTGCCGCGCAGCGCCATCATCTTGCCGAAGTCACCCTCGTGCACGGCGTCGATCGCCTGGAGGCCGAACCGGGTCGCGAGCACCCGGTCGAACGCGCTGGGCGTGCCGCCGCGCTGGATGTGACCGAGAACGACCGTGCGGGCCTCCTTGCCGGTCTTCTCCTCCAGCTGCTGCGCCAGCCACTGGCCGATGCCGCCGAGGCGGACGTGGCCGAACGCGTCGAGCTCCTGGTTGTGCAGCACCATCTGGCCCTCGAGCGGCTGCGCGCCCTCGGCGACCACGACGATCGGGGCGTACTCGACCTGGAAACGCTTGGTCACGTACGTGGCGACCTGGTCGACGTCGAAGTTGCGCTCCGGCAGCAGGATGACGTTGGCGCCGCCGGCGAGGCCGGCGTGCAGCGCGATCCAGCCGGCGTGCCGGCCCATGACCTCGACCACCAGGGTGCGGTGGTGCGACTCGGCCGTGGTGTGCAGCCGGTCGATGGCCTCCATCGCGATGTTGACCGCGGTGTCGAAGCCGAAGGTGTAGTCGGTGGCGTTGAGGTCGTTGTCGATCGTCTTCGGCACGCCGACGACGTTCACGCCCAGGTCGTTGAGCTTGGTCGCGACGCCGAGGGTGTCCTCGCCGCCGATCGCGACCAGCGCGTCGACGCCCTGCTCGGCCAGGTTGGCCTTGATCCGCTCGACACCGCCCTCGATCTTGAAGGGGTTGGTACGGGAAGAGCCGAGGATGGTGCCGCCGCGCGGCAGGATTCCCCGGACCTCGGCGATGCCGAGGGGCTTCGTGAGGCCCTCAAGGGGGCCCTTCCACCCGTCGCGGAATCCGACGAACTCGTGTCCGTAAGTGGCAACGCCCTTACGGACGACGGCCCGGATCACCGCGTTCAGACCGGGGCAGTCGCCGCCGCCGGTGAGCACGCCGATGCGCATGATTACTCGTCCTCCCTGATCGGGTCGCGAGATGCCCGTCTCCCTGGGGAATCGGTCATCCGGCTGCACTGCCGGGTCCCGGGGCGGGTCGCAAACGCACTGTAGTCGTCGGGTCCGGCCAGGGCCAAAGCGCCCCGCGGTTACTCGCCGGTAATATTCCTGACGAGCAAAGGGTTTCCGGTGCCGGCGGCACCCGCGTGGGCGCCCGGCCGGCGGTCACTTCCCGTCACCTCGCGATGGATCTGGCCTCGGTCATGGCGTTCCATCGGGCGAGGTTGTGCTTCGCGTCCACAAGCGCGTCGTGGCGGCCCTGCGCGGTCGGCAGCGCCGGCCGGCCCAGCTCGTCCCAGAGCTGGCGCAGGTCCTTGGTGAAGCGGGGGATCTCGCGCGGCAACGCCGGCATCGCACCCCACAGCTGGGCGAGCGCCACGTGGTCGTAGGCCGCGTACCAGGCCCACAGCTCGATCTGCTCGTCGCGGCCACGCACCGGTTCGCGGAGGAACTCGTAGAGGTCGTCGCGGATGCGCTCGCGCGAGCGCCAGGCCGGGTCCGCCGGGGACGGGAGCTTGTCGAGCACGTTGCGGCGCACCCAGGGCACCGCACGGGAGTCGTCGAACTGGGTCGAGACCGCGTAGAACTCGCGGCCGAACTCGTCGACGACGCCGATCGACACGAGGTCGACCACGCGGCCGTCCTCGATGAATTCGCAGTCATAGAAATACCGGTAGGCCATCGCGGACCATCCTCGCCTATGGCCGCCCGGTCGTCTCCGCCAGGGCCTCCCTGGCCCGCGCCAGCGCCGCGCGGGTCACCTCGCGGGCACCCTCGCGCTCGCCGCCGGCCAGGCGCCGCGCCGACCAGTCCGCCAGCACCGCCCAGCGGAAGCGGAGCAGCACCGGCAGCGCCGCGTGCAGTTCGCCCTCGTCGACCGGGCCGGCCGCGAGGTAGCCGTCCAGCAGCTCCGCCGCGGTCTCGGTGCCGCCCGCGTAGACGACCGCCGCCGCCACGTCGTAGAGCAGCGGGCCGGTGCCGCTCGCGCCGCAGTCCAGCAGGCCCGCCCGGCCCGTCGCCGGGTCGACCAGGAAGGTCTCCGGCGCCGGGTCGCCGTGCAGCACGCCGTAGGTGAGCCGGTCCGTCACCGTCAGCCTGGTCATCGCCGTGACCGCGTCGGTGACCGCCGGGCGCAGCCACGGCTCGATCGCCAGGTGCGGCGCGTCCGGGTCGAGCAGGTTCCAGCGGCGCAGGCCCGGGTGGTGGAAGCCCTGCAGCGCGCGGTGCACCGCGCCCAGGCGGTCGCCCCAGAACTGCTGGTCGATCGGGTCGCGGCCGTCCAGGGTCCGGCCCGGCGCCCGGCGGAGCACGGCGAACGCACCGGCGGACGTCTCCGCCGTGAGTCCGCCGGAGAGGGTACGCACGGGCTCGCCCGCCTGGATCCCGGTGCCACGCAGGTGTTCCGCGGCGGCCAGCCCCGCCTCGACGGGCAGGCGGGCGGCCGGGTCGGCCAGTCGGACCACGAGGCGCTCGCCGCCGGCGGTCACGTCCCAGCAGCGCGACAGCATCCCGCCGCTGAGCGCCGTGATGTCCGCGGCCACGAGGTGCCATCGGTCACGCAACGTCGATCGAAGAAGGTCGTCATCCGGCACGGCGGCGATTATCCCGGTACAGACCGTAATGCCGACGGACACCATGGGCGATAGTCACGCGGGGCGATTGGAGGGTGTACAGAAAGCTATGAGCGCGAGATGATCGTATGCGTCTGCTGGATGTATCAAATGGCGTCGACAGCGCTCTTCATGCTAAGAGTGATCGTTCGCGTCGTGGGGCCGGCGCCGGACAACTACGTCCACGGGGGTCCCGACCGGGGAGAGGGACTTTACCGTGGATCATCGCCTAGCAGAGCAGGGTGACGCGCTCACAGGCGTGGACATGTTCGCCGGCCTGGAGCCGGACGTCCGGCAGCGCGTCATCGCCGCCGCCGTGCCGCGGACCTACCGCAAAGGTCAGATCCTTTTTGTCGAGCACGACCCCGGCGACTCCCTGATCATCCTCCGGCGCGGCGCCATCGCCGTCTTCCGCACCGCACCGACGGGCGAGCGCGCGGTCCTGACCGTGGTGCGCCCGCCCGACGTGCTCGGCGAGGTGTCCCTTCTGGACGCGCTGACCCGCTCGGCCTCGGCCGAGGCGATCGAGGACAGCCAGGCGCTCGCCCTCTCCCGGGTCGCCTTCATCGACCTCGTGCACTCCAACCCCCGCATCCTGGACGCGGTGATGCGCTCGGTCGGCGCGCTCATCCGCCGGCTCACCGAGCAGAACGCCGACCACGTCTTCCTCGATCTGCCGGGCCGGGTCGCCAAGACGCTGGTGCGGCTGGCCGGCGAGAGCCAGGCGCCGATGATCACGATCGAGCTCAACCAGAGCCAGCTCGCCGAGATGGCGGGCGGCTCCCGGCAGAGCGTCAACCAGGCCATCGGCTCCTTCGCGAGCCGGGGCTGGTTGCGCACCGAGGGCCGCCGCATCGTGGTCACCGACGTATCGGCCCTACGCCGCCGAGCCGGCATGGCCGACCGTTAAGGGGTCAGTCGTTCACGGGCGTCCTGGTGGGCGTCGGCGCGACGATGGCGGTCTTGAGGCTGGCGGCGTAGACGTCGACGTACTCGCGGCCGCTGAGGGTCATCAGCTCGTACATGATCTCGTCGGTGACCGCGCGTTCGACGAAGCGGTCGCCGAGCGAGGAGGCGTAGCGGGAGAAGTCCAGCGGCTCGCCGAAGCGAACCTTGACTCGCTTGATCTTGGGGATGAGCTTGCCCGTCGGCTGGATCTCGTCGGTGTTCAGCAGCGCCACCGGCACGACCGGCGCGCCGCTCTCCAGCGCCAGCCGGGCCACCCCGGTCTTGCCGCGGTAGAGCCGGCCGTCGGGCGAGCGGGTGCCCTCCGGGTAGATGCCGGCGATGTTGCCCGAGCGCAGCACCCGCAACTGGGTGTCCAGCGCCGCCCGGGCCGCCTTGCCGCCCGAACGGTCCACCGGGATGGTCCCGGTGCTGACGAAGAACTGCCGCATGAGCCAGCCCTTGATGCCCTTACCGGTGAAGTACTCCGCCTTGGCGACGAACGTCACCCGCCGTTTCACCAGCAGCGGTGTGAAGATCGAGTCGGAGAATGAGAGGTGATTGCAGGCAAGGATCACCGGGCCGGAAGCCGGAACGTGGTCGAGCCCCCTCACATCGGGGCGGAACAGACATTTGAGGACGGGTCCGAGCACCACGTACTTGAGCAGCCAGTAGAACACCGAAGTCCTTTCCCGCGCGCCACGGTCGTGGGCAGAGGAAAGCGTACGAAGCGGGAGCGGCACGCCACAACGCACTCCCGCAACCGGCGTCTGTCGTGTCACCATTCAAGACACGGTCGGGCCGGTGCAACACGGCCAGACGGCTCCGCCGGATGGGGCGGACACGACGCGCGACGGCGCGGAGCGAGGAGTGAAGCAGGGTGTCAGCGGGTGGCGCCCGTCGCGGGCGGCGGGACAACGGACTCGACGCGGCCGACTATGCGGTCGCGGGCGACGTCGATCCGCGCGTGGGTGAGCACCTGCTCGACGTGCTGGCGGCCGGCGGCATCGCCGCATACCTGCAACCGTCCGCCGACCTCAACCCCATCCTGCGCGCCACCACGTTCCCCGCTCGCCCCACGGACCGGCTCTACGTCGACCGCACCCACCTCGACACCGCCCGCGAGCACCTCGACAAGCTGACCGGCGGCGCCGACCCCACCCCGCCCGCGCCCCGGCCCAGCACCCGCACCGGCGGCGACCAGAGCGACGTCGACGCCGAGTGGGCCAAGATCGTGGCCGGCTTCCACACCGCCGTCGATCCGACCGCCCCGCCGTGGCCGGCCGCCGAGGGCGTCGACCCGACCCGGGCACCCGACCCGCCCAAGAGCGACGGGCCGGAGCGGCCGCCGCGCCAGCCCGGCGGCACGCTCCCGTCGGCCACCGACATCTCCGGCGTCTCGCTGAACCGCCGCCGCACCGACGAGCCGTCGCTGCTCGACGGGCTGGACACGTTCGGCACCGGCACGGACGACGACAGCGACGACGAGCGCTACACGCCACCGCCCCCGCCGCCGCTGCCGCACATCTCCAAGTACGCGGTCGCCGGCGTGCTGGGCGTGGTCCTCGGTTTCGTGCTCTTCCTCTTCCCCTGGCTGCTGCCGATCGACCGCAACTACGTGACCTTGATCGGCTTCACCGCGATCGTCGGCGGCGCCGTGACGTTGGTCTGGCGACTGCGCTCCGGTGACGACGACGATGACTTCGATGACGGCGCGGTCGTATGAAAAGCGACATAATCCAGCATCATTGTTTCGCTCGGTAGTCATCGCGTAGCCTCTCGTGGATGCGCCAGAGCTCGCTCGTGGTCGTCGCCAACCGTCTTCCGCTGGATGACAACGCCGCCCCCGACGGCGCCTGCGAGTGGCGGCGCAGCCCCGGCGGCCTCGCCAGCGCCCTGCACGCGATCCTCCAGCAGACCCCCGCGACATGGATCGGCTGGGACGGCGGCATCGACACCGCGCCCGCCCTGCCCGACATCGGCACCCTGCGGATCAGGCCCGTCGCGCTGTCCGAAGAGGAGCTACGCGGCTACTACGAGGGCTTCGCCAACTCGACGCTCTGGCCGCTCTACCACGACGCCGTCGAGCAGCCGGTCTTCGACCGCGGCTGGTGGGAGACCTATCGCGACGTCAACCGGCGCTTCGCCGAGGCGGCGGCCGAGGTCGCCGAGCCCGGCGCCGCGATCTGGGTGCAGGACTACCACCTCCAGCTCGTGCCGCAGCTGCTCCGCGAGCTGCGCCCGGACGTGCTGATCGGCTTCTTCCTGCACGTGCCGTTCCCGCCACCCGAGCTGTTCATGCAGCTGCCCCGCCGCTCCGAGCTGCTGCGCGGGATGCTCGGCGCGGACCTGGTCGGCTTCCAGCGGCCGCAGGCGGCACACAACGTCGCCCAGCTCGCCGTGAAGCTGTTCGGCGCCCGGACCACCGACGACCAGATCACCCTCGACGGCCGGGTGGTGCGCACCCGCGCGTTCCCGATCTCCATCGACGTGGCCGAGATGCAGGCGCTCGCCGCCCGGCCCGACGTGGTCGGCCACGCCGAGCAGTTGCGCGCCGACCTGGGACAGCCGCGGCGGGTGCTGCTCAGCGTCGACCGGCTCGACTACACAAAGGGGATCGAGCACCGCCTCACGGCGTACAGCGAGCTGCTGCGCGACGGCCGGGTCAAGGTCCGCGACACCGTGATGGTGCAGGTGGCCGTGCCGAGCCGGGAGCGGGTCGACAGCTACCGGGTCCTGCGGGACCGGATCGAGGGCGAGGTCGGCCGGATCAACGGCGAGTACGGCCGCGTCGGCGAACCCGCGATCCACTACCTGAACCAGTCCTTCGACCGCGCCGAGCTGGCCGCGCTCTACCAGACGGCGGACGTCATGGTGGTGACGCCGCTGCGCGACGGCATGAACCTGGTCGCGAAGGAGTTCGTCGCCGCCCGCGCGGCGAACACGGGCGCGCTGGTGCTCAGCGAGTTCGCCGGGGCGGCGGCCGAGCTCGAGGACGCGTTCCTGGTCAACCCGCACGACGTCGACGGGCTGAAGACGACGCTGTTGCAGGCGATGGACGCCGACCCGGCGGACCTGGAACGCCGGATGACGGCGATGCGCGAACACCTCGCCACCCACGACATCCTGGCGTGGGCCCGGGCATACCTCACGGCCCTCGACCACACCGGCCGGCTCGCGGCCGGCCTGCGCCGCTAGGTCGTGGCCAGCTCCTTGTCGAGCCAGTCCAGGATCGCGTCGATCGGCTCCTGCCACTTGGTGTCCAGCATCAGGTCGTGGCTCATGCCCGGGAACAACAGCGGTGCGCCGCCGTACCGGGCCGCCGCGCGGTCCAGTGCCGAGCGCGGCACCACCCGGTCGTCCGGGCTGCCCACGACCAGGGTCGGCGGCGCGCCGACCGGCGCCGCCGCCGGCTTGGCGAACAGCACCTGCCGGTAGATCCGGGCCGGCGTCCGCACCAGCCGCCCGCGGTAGGCCTCCGCCTCCGCCAGGTCGGCGCCGAAGAGCTGTCGGCGGCTCAGCCGGGGCGCGGCGCCGAACAACGCAGGCAGCGTGCCGAACGGGTTGGCCCGCAGCGCCGCGCCGAGCGCCGACCAGCCCGGCGGCACCGGCGCGGCCAGGACCGCGGCGCGGGCCGGGTAGCGCGTCAGCGCGTGCGACACCAGCAGCGCGCCGGCGCCGTGGCCGACCAGCACGGCCTGGCGCGGCAGGCTCGCCGCCACCTGGACCACGTCGTGCACGTACGCGCGCAGCGAACCCTCGGCCCGGTGGCTCACCGCGTACGCCGCGAAGCCCCGTGAGGCGGTGTGCGCGAGCCAGTGCTCGGCGAACGCCCAGGCACCGTGCCCGATCCCGGGAACGAAGAGCACCGGCGGCAGCTCCTGCGGACTCTGCGGCAGCGCCTCGACAACCTCCCGCTCCACCGCCGGCACCGGCGCCGTCCAGTCCTCGAACCGCAGCACCTGCGAGCTCACGCCACTCCCTCCATCCGCTTGAGCAGGTCCTCGATGACCCGCAGATAGCTGGTGTGGCTGACCTCGAACCAGTGCCGCGACGACGGCACGACCCGCAGCCGGGTCCACGACCGCAGCGGCCGCGCCGACTCCTTCTGCTGCACCGCGGCCGCCCGTTCCGGGTCGGACAGCCGCAGCCGCAGCCAGCGGGCCACCGCGACGCTCTGCCAGTGCGCGAGCGGGAACAGCCCGGCGTCGGGCTGGAGCAGGCCGATCACGGCGAGCGTCGGGTGCTTGCGGGCGAACGCGTGCAGGTGCAGGTCCGGCTTGCCGTCCTCGTCGATGTCGAGCAGCTCGGGAGCCAGGAACTCGAACCGCGGCAGGTAGCCCGTCGCCGTGATGATCAGGTCGGGCTCGACGCGCCGGCCGTCGGCCAGCTCCACAGTCGACCCGTCCAGCCCGGTGACGTCCGGCAGCGGGGTGATCCGGCCGTGGCCCAGGTAGTAGACGAGCTGGCTGTTGACCACCGGGTGGCTCTCGTACGGGCGGTGGTCGGGCCGGGGCAGCCCGAACCGGGTGACGTCGCCGACCGTGAGCCGCAGCGTGCGGCGGTAGATCCACTCGCGCAGCCGCAGCGGCAGGCGCAGCTGAAGCATCTTGTCGTTGACCTGGTCGGCGGGGCGGCCCAGGACGTACTTGGGCGCGTACCAGTAGCCGCGGCGGGTCGAGTGCCAGACGGTGGTGGCCTGCTGTGCGGCCTCGACGGCGATGTCGCAGCCGGTGTTGCCGCCGCCGACGACGAGCACCTTGCGGCCGCGCAGCTGCGCCGGGTCCTTGTACGCCGACGCGTGGATCACCTGCCCCCGGTACGCCGACGAGTCGACCGGCAGCTTCTTCGGCGACCAGTTGTGCCCGTTGGCGACGACGACGGCCGCGTACCGCTGGATCCGCTCGGCGCCGCCGCCGGTGCTGCGCGTCGTCACGTCCCAGCGCCCGTCGCCGACGGGCGTGACGGCCACGACCTCGGTGCCGAACCAGATGCTGTCGCCGAGCCCGAAGTGCCGCGCGTAGCGCTCCAGGTAGCCCAGCATCTGGCTGTGGTGCGGATAGTCCGGCCAGTCGTCCGGCATGGGGAAGTCGGGGAACTCGGTGAGCGGGCGCGACGAGATCAGGTGCGTGCTCGCGTACACCGGGCTGCGGTCGTGCCGCCAGTTCCAGGCGCCGCCGACGGACGTCTCCCGCTCGTAGCAGTCGACGGAGAAGCCCTGCTCACGCAGGTTCTTGATCGCCGCAAGGCCGCTGCCGCCCGCGCCGATCACACAGACCGCGTCGTGCCGGTCCGCAATGTCTGAGGTGTCTTGCACCCGCAGATACTCGCAGACGCGAACCCAACTCGGAAGCGCGCGATCGGGCTACGAAGCGGGCAGCGCGAGTTCCGCCAGAACCGGAAGATGATCACTGGCCCGGCGGGCCCGCTCGGTGCCGACGACCTCGTACCGCGTGACGCCGATATCGGGCGATACGAACATCGCGTCGATGCGCACCCGGGGCAGCGTCGCCGGGAACGTCAGCGTCGAACAGGCGGCCCCGGCGGTGTCGACGAGGCCGTCCGCGACCGTACGCCAGGCACCGCCACCCGGCCCCTCGTTGAGGTCCCCGCCCGCGATCAGCGGCCCCTCGACGACGGACAGGGCCTCCTTCCAGCGGGCGGCCTGGTCGGGCCGCTCCCCCGCGTCGGTGGCCAGATGCGAGCCGGCGACGGTGAACCGGGCACCCCGCACCGAGCAGCGCGCGAACGCGGCACCGCGCAGGTGCCGCCCGGGCTTGAGCGGGTACCGCAGACACCAGGTCTCGTGTACCCGCACCCGCAGGCTGACAAGCAGCAGATTGCCCAGCGACGGCAGCCCGCCGGCGGCGACCACCATGCCGACGTCGTCGGCGAGGGCCGCGCACTTGTGCCGCCAGCGGAACCGGCGCGGCGCCTCCTGCACGATCACGACGTCCGGCTCGAGGTCCCGGACGAGCCCGGTCAGGGCCGCCCGGTCGTCGCGCAGCCCGTGCACGTTGTAGCTCAACACCCGCAGCGGGACCCCGGACACGTCGTGCTCCTCGTCGCTAGTTCGGATCTGCCGGGCGCCCGTCAGATCCGTCGTGCCAGGTCGGCCGCGCCGAGCACGCCCGCCGTGTTGCCGGTCTCGGCCGCCTTGATCTCGGCGACCGGGAAGCGGTTCCGCTGGGCAAGCTGCTCGCGATAGGTCCGCTCGGTCGGCCCCATCAGCAGCTCACCCGCGTCAATCACGCCACCGCCGACCACCAGCACCTGCGGGTCGAAGATCTGCGCCAGGTCGGCCATCGCCACCCCGAGCCAGTAGCCGATCTGCGCGAACGCGTCCCGGGCCACCCCGTCACCGCGCTGCGCGGCCTCGGTGACCATCCGCCCGCTGACCGCGAGGGCGTCACCGCCGGCGAGCTCGAGCAGCAGCTCGGCCCGCCCCGGCTCCTGCCGCGCACCGGCCCGCGCGAACCGGACCAGGGCGTTGCCGCTGGCATACTGCTCGAGACAGCCGAGCCGGCCGCAGCCGCACGGATGCCCGTCGGGCACGGACTGCACGTGCCCCAGCTCACCGGCGACACCGTTCGCGCCCCGCCACAGCACGCCGTTGAGCACGACCCCGCCGCCGATCCCGGTCCCAACCGTGATCATCACCATCGAGTCGTCGGCCTGCCGCGCCGCGCCGTAGCGGAACTCGGCCCAGGCGGCCACGTTGGCGTCGTTCTCCAGCACGGTCGGCAGCCCGACGGCCTTCGAGACGTAGTCCCGCACCGGCTCGTCCCGCCACGCCAGGTTCGGCGCGAACAGCACCGTCGCCCCCGCCGCGTCGATCCAGGCGGCGGCACCGATACCGACGGCCTTCGCGTCGGGATGCGCGGCGGCCAGTTCGGCGGCCACCGCCACGATCGTGTCCCGGGTGCCCTCCGGGTCGTGTGCCGGGGTCTCGCGGCGGGTCTGAGCCAGCACCACGCCCTGCTCGTCCACCACCCCGCCGGCCACCTTCGTGCCGCCGACGTCGATTCCGATGGTCAGCGTCACGCCGCCAGTTCCCCTCTTGTTGTCTTGCACCGGGTCGCGCGGCCGGGCGTCGTCGCCCGCACCACCGCCCCGGTCCTCGGCCGCCTAGGCGACCGGCACAGTGCCCGGAACATCATGATCCACGCTGGGCATCTCCGCCACGCCGGTACCGACCCTCGTGTCGCCATTTGCCGGGTTGCAACAACGGTGACCGTGGTGGCGCCCATCACGTTGCCACTACCCAACCCCTTCTTCCGTACGCGGGACGGCGTCCTCAACCGCAGCAGCGCCGTCCCCGACCTGCTCCCGCTCCGAAATCCCCGCCCGCTCCGCGACGGGCCGGCCCGCCTCAGCCTCGCCAGACGCCACAGACTGCTCAGAAACCACACCCGCCTCAGCGGCCACAGCCTCCCCAGAGGCCAAAGCCACCCCCGACTTCCCCGCCGCCGCCGGCTTCCGAGATGCCGCACGCCGCCCAGATGTCGCAGGCCGCCCCGGCACCCCAGGCCGCTCGGATGCCGCAGATGGCTCAGGGGTCACCGGGCGCTCAGCCGCCACAACCTGCTCAGCCGCGTCAGGCACCTCAGCCGCCTCAGCCTGCTCAGGCACCACAACCGCATCAGGCGCCGCAGAGTGCTCAGGCACCACAGCCGCATCAGGCGCCACAGAGTGCTCAGACACCACAGCCGCGCCAGGCGCTACAGACTGCTCGGGTGTCACAACCTGCGCAGACGCCGCAGGCCGCCCAGGCGTCCCAGGCCGCTCGGGCGCCGCAGAGTGCTCAGGGGTAGCCGGGCGCCCAGTCGCCGAGGATCGCCCGGATGGCGCCGAGGACTCGGGCGCAACCGGGCGCCTCGGTGCTCCGGGCCGCCTGGTCGGTGCGAGTCGCCCCGGTGTCCGGGTCGCGGCCGCCCAAGGGTCGCCGGTCGGCCGGGTCTCCACGACCGGCCCGGAGTCATCCGCGTCCGCGCCGGGGTCGGCCGAGCCGTCCTGGACGGGCGCCTTGCCGGCCGCCGCGGGCGTCTCGGGTGACGACGGCTTCGGGTCGGGTGCGGGGCGGGGGGTCCGGGTCGCCGCCGTCCAGGGGTCGGCGCCCTCCCGGACGTCCTGCTCGGTCGGAATGCGCTCCGCCGGCCGTGCGGTCCCGCCGCGGGTCGCCGCCGACCACGCCTCGTCCGGAGTGGGCGTCGGCCGAGGCGGCGGCTGCGGCTTCGACCGGACCCCGGCGGCGCTGGAGATGGCCGACAGGCCGCGGAGCATCCGCGCCAGACCGCTCGCCACGTCGCCCGCGCCGCTGGCCAGCCGCTCGGCGGACTCCGCGGTCGGGTTGCGCAGCCCGGCGATCGCCCGGCACACCGGACACACGCAACACTCCGCGCTGCCCGTCGCCCAGCCGCCATGCTGCCCGGCGTTCTGCTGCCCGGCAGCCCCGGATTCGCTACGGTCGCCGCCCAGGAACTGACCGACCACGCCGGACAGCAGGTCGCCCAGTCCGGGCGTACCGGATGAATCGTCGCGGCCGGGGCGCGCGGCACCCGCGCCGCCCTCCGCGACCATCGCGAGCACCGTGGCGACCAGCCGCTCGGCTTCCTGGCGTGCCGTTCCCGTGGTCCCTGGCATGTCCTGCTCCCCTTGCTCCCGGCCGCCGACGGGCCCGGCCCGTGGGGCCGGCTACGCCTCGGCGAGGCTCTCGACCCGGCGCTTGAGCTCCTTCAGCGCCGTGTCCATGATCATTTTCTCGGCCTTGCGACGGAACATGCCGAGCATGCCGATGGAGAGCTCCACCTCGAGCATGTACTGCACCGTGGTCGTCCCGTCCCCATTGTCGGACAGGTCATAGGAACCGTTCAGGGTGCGCTGCATCTTCGACGGCGCGACCAGGTGCCACTCGATCCGGGACAGATCCTCCGCGTACGCGTAGTCCAGGGTGTAGTCGTCGGAGAGCGGCCCCGCGTCCATGACGAAGCGGACCTGGGCGGCGTAGCCGTCCTCGTACTCCTCGATGACCTCGACCTGCTTCATCGCGTCCGCCCATTCGGGGTAGCGCGGGAAGTCACAGATCACCGCCGCCACCTGATCAAGGGGCGCCTGGACCTGGATCGACTGCGTCGAGCTGTCCGCCATGGCTGGCAGGCTACCCCGTGCGGACCCGGATCCGGGCCACCGGGGACCGCGGTTCGCCGGGTCGGATCCGCAGCCCCGGACCCGGTCCCGATCCGATACGCCAGACCCGGCCGACCGCCAGACAGGCCCGGCCCCGATCCGATACGCCAGACCCAGCCGACCACCAGACAGGCCCAGTCCCGATCCGATACGCCAAGCCCGGCTGCCGCCGGACCGTGGCGGCATCTCGATCGCCGTGACCCGGCCAGGCCGGCGCCGCGGCCCGCCGTTTCGGATCGCCGATGGGCCGTTGTCACAGGGTGCGGCTACGATCCGTCACGTGCCAGCCTCAGCCCGCGTTCCCGAGCGCATCCATCCGCTCGCGGTGGCGGCCCGCCTCGTCATGCTCGCCCTCGTCGCGGTCCTCACCCTGATCGCCACCCACGACATCGGCCAGCTGCGCTGGATCGCCCTGCTGCTGGTCGCGGCGCTGCCGGCCATCTTTTGCCCGGATCACCGCATCGCCGCGCCGCTCGGCCGGTTCGCCGAGGTCACGATCACCGGCCTGGCCGCCGGCTCGGTCGCCGCCGCGGCCAACGCGACCGGCACCGTCGACGCGGGCTTCGGCGCCGAGGCGGTGCTGCCCTACCTGGCGGTCCCGTTGCTGGCCGCGGCGTTGCGGCGCCGGCCGACCGAGGGCGCCGCGCTGCTCGGCGTCGCGACCGTCTCGATGGTCGTCGGCGGCATACTGTCCGGCGACGCGAACGGCGTAAAGATCATCACCCAGCCCGGCTACCTGGCCGCCGGCGGCCAGTGGCTGGTGCTCGGCGCGATCATCACGTTCGCGGCCGACACCATGCGCCAGCTCATGGCCCCGGTGGAGAACAAGCCCCAGCCCTACGCGGAGGCCACCCGGCTGCTGACCCAGCTGCGCAGCGTCGCCCGCTCCCTGCCCGGCGCCACCCTCGACCCGGGCGGCATCTCCGAGCACCTGCTCGAGGAGCTGCGCGCCGCCGCGCCCGGCCACCGCGCCGCCGTGCTGTCGGCGAGCGGCGGCGGGCGCCTCGTCGTGCTGGCGCAGACCGGGGCGGAGCGGGTCGACTGGGAGGTCACCCTCGACGCCGACTCGGCGATCGCCGACGCCTGGGCCTCGCAGCAGCCGCAGACCGCCTCGCGCTCGCAGGCACGCTCGCACCGCGGCGGCGACGCCTCGTCGCTGGTGGTGCCGCTGGTCGCGGGGGTGCGCACGATCGGCCTGGTGATCCTGGAGGCCGACGTCGCCAACGCGTACCCGTCGGCGGTGGTCGCCCGGGTCACCGAGGTGACCGGACCGGCCGCGCTGCGGCTGGAGGCGGCGCTGCTCTTCGACGACGTCCGCTCGCTGGCGACCAATGAGGAACGTCAGCGGCTGGCCCGCGAGATCCACGACGGCGTCGCCCAGGAGCTCGTGATGGTCGGCTACGGCATCGACAACGCGCAGGCGACGCTGCCCGAGGGCGCGGACGAGACGGCCGAGGAGCTGCGCACGCTGCGCGGCGAGGTCACGCGGGTCATCACCGAGCTGCGGCTGAGCCTGTTCGAGCTGCGCTCCGAGGTGGACCGCAACGGCGGCCTGGCCGCGGCCATCGCCGAGTACGCCCGCACGCTGGGCACCTCGGCCGGCCTGCGGGTGCACTTCACCTTCGACGAGTCCACCGCCCGGCTGCCCGCCGCGACGGAGGCCGAGCTCCTGCGCATCGCCCAGGAGGCGATCACCAACGCCCGCAAGCACGCCGGCGCGTCAAACCTCTGGGTGACGTGCACGGTCGACCCGCCGTACGCGCAGATCGAGGTCACCGACGACGGCAAGGGCTTCGCCGATGATCGACCGGACGGCCGCTACGGCCTTGCGATCATGGCCGAGAGGGCGGAACGTATCCGGGGCCGGCTGGAGATCAGACCGCGACACCCCAGCGGGACAACCGTTGCGGTAGTGCTCGGAACCTCGGCTCGGCGCGATAGCGTGCGGGATAGCGTTTCCGCACCAGAAGGGGAGTAACCCGAGCATGTCGACCAGTCCGATGCCGACGACCCGCACCAAGGTGCTGCTCGTCGACGATCACGACCTGATTCGTAAGGGGCTGCGGCACGCGTTCGAGCGGGACCGGCAGTTCGAGGTCGTCGGGGAAGCCGCCACGGCCGCCGAGGCCGTCCGGCAGGCCGGCGCACTCCAGCCCGACGTGGTCATCATGGACCTGCGCCTGCCCGACGGCAGCGGCCTCGAGGCAACACGCGCCCTGCGCAAGAACAACGCCAACATGGGCATCGTGGTGCTCACCATGTACGCGGGCGACGACCAGCTCTTCGGCGCCCTCGAGGCCGGGGCCAGCGCATTCGTGCCCAAGACCGCCCCCGCCGACGAGGTGGTCGCCGCGGCCCGGCACGCCGCCTCGGCACCGAGCGCCTTCACCGCCGCCGACCTCGCCGAGGCGATGAAGCGACGCCTGGCACCCTCCGGCCCGCAGTTGTCGCCGCGCGAGGGCCAGGTCCTGCGCCTGCTGGCGGACGGCATGAGCGTCGCCGGCATCGCCAAGCAGCTGTTCGTCAGCGAGTCCACGGCCAAGACCCACATCTCGAAGCTCTACGAGAAGCTGGGCGCGGCCAACCGCGCACAGGCGCTGATGACCGCACTCCGTCTCGGCCTCCTCGAAGCACCGGACGCCCCGAAGTTCTGATCTCCACCCCGCATCCGCCCGTCACCCCCACCCGGGGCGGCGGGCGGATCCGCTTTTCCAGGCACGCTCCCGGCATCCTGGGCGATTCTGGACCTACTCAATTCCAGACCCGTCGAAACACCACCGCCCCCACCCACCACACGCCCCACTACTCACCCACCCGCCACCCAGATCACCCGCCACACCACTCCCGCCCGGCCCGCACCGGGGTCGCCCACCGCCAACGCGCCAGGCCCCTCATCAAGCGCAGCCGACCACGTCCGATCGACCAGCCCCAGAGCTGTCGCCCATCGCCAGGCACAACAAACGCGGCCTGCCGCCAGCCGCGACCTGCCGCGTCCCCAACGTCCAGCGTCGAATCGGTCGACCTGCCGGCATGCGACCGCCCATCTCGGGCCGGGCGATCTCCCCTCAGCGCGACCTGCCGCCGCCGACCGCTCAACCTCGAAGCGGTCGCCTCCGCCGCTAAGCGCAGCAAGCGCGGCCTGCCGTCGAGCGCGGCCGGCGGCCCGGCAGTACCGCCCTCGGGTCGGGTGACTTGGTGTCAGGCGCGGCGGGCCGTCAGGCGGCGGGCGGCGAGGTAGGCCTCGCAGCCGAGGCAGAGGCCGAAAGCCGCGTTCAGGAACGCCGCTAGGAGACCGAAAGCGGTGAACACCACGCCGAGCGCCGTCGCGCCGCTGAGATAGCCGATCGACGCGACCGCGAGGAAGGTGAAGCCCACGAGCTGCGCGAAGCGCACCGGGGCGGCGTCCTCCCGCTCCGTCGCCGGACCGAGCCGCGGTGCGATCAGGGCGCGGTAGACGAGTGCGTAGGGTCCGCGGCGCGGGTCGGCGGCCGTGATCGCGAAGACGATCGTCTGCGCGAGCGCGAGCCAACCCCAGCCGGTCACCAGAACGACGGCGAGGACGACGGTGGTCAGCACCGCGGCGAACCGCGGCCCACGCGGATCAAGCTGCATTCTGTGAGCGTGGCACGCCGAGGCCCCGCCGTCGTGGTGAGTCCCATCACCGGCGCGCGGGTGCAGATTCGCAGGCCAGGGCCGATCCCGGATCCGGGCGCGGCGCCGCCCCGACGATGCCAAGCGCGCCTAACGTCACCACCGCGCCTAAACGTCACCACCACGCCTAGAAGTCGCCCGCGCATCCATGAGACAACCCACGACGCATGCATCCGCCTTCAATGAATCCTTGGGGGAACCAGCGCGGAAAGTTCGGCCATGAAGTGGATCTCCCACGCCTCCGAACGGCCAGGGACCTAGCGTTCCGGCAGCAGGTCGGCCAGGGCCGCGATGAGCTGCGGCTTTCCGGGCACGCCGGTCGCGCGCTTGGTTACCCGGCCCTCGGCGTCCAGCACCAGCAGGGTCGGGGTGCGCCAGATGCCCAGCGCCCGCACCGCCGCCAGGTGGCTCTCTGCGTCGACCTCGACGTGCTGCACGCCCGGCAGCATGCCGGCGACCTCGGAACTGATCCGCCGCACCGACCGGCACGGCGCACAGAACGCCGAGGAGAATTGCAGCAAGGTGGCGGGCGCGGCCCGCACACCGAGCGCCTGTAGCAGGTCGGGGTCGATCCGCTCCCCCGCCGCGCTCGGGTCCGCGCCGCCCGCGGCATCCGGCCGTCCGACCGTCGCATCCACCGGCTCCGCAACGCCCAGCGACGAAACCATCCCGAGAGGCGACACCACGTCCCCAGACGAGACCGCACCACCAGCCGACACCGCACCACCAGCCGACACCGCGCCGCCGGGCGAGACCGCACCACCAGGCGACACCGCGTCCCCAGCCGGCACCGCACCACCGGGCGAGACCGTGCCACCAGGCGAGACCGCACCACCAGCCGACACCGCACCACCGGGCGAGACCGTGCCACCAGCCGACACCGCACCACCAGTCGGCACCGCACCACCGGGCGAGACCGTGCCAGCAGGCGAGGCCGCGACGGGAGGCGGCGGCGCAGCGGACGGAGCCCGGCCCGGGGCCTTTACGGAGCGCAGGCGCCCGTCGGCGCGGCGCCGCCACAGTCCCGCGGCGGTGCCCAGCAGCAGGACCGCCGCGACGACGATCAGGCCGGTGGTGTCCATCCGCCCACTCTGGCACGCGATCGGGCCGCGCCGCGATGTGACCTACGACGCCGAGTGATAGGCGCTGGCCTGCAGCCCGAACAGCTGCGCGTAGATGCCGCCCTCGGCCATCAACGACCCGTGGTCGCCCTCCTCGACCACCGTGCCGTGGTCCAGCACGTAGATCCGGTCGGCTTCGCGCACGCTCGCCATCCGGTGCGTGATCAGCACGACCGTGCGGCCGGCGGCGAGGAGGCGCAGCCGGCGGTAGACCTCGTGTTCGGCGCGGGCGTCGAGGTTCGCGGTCGGTTCGTCGCAGATCAGCAGCGGCGCGTCGCGGTAGAACGCCCGGCTGACCGCGAGTCGTTGCCACTGCCCGCCGGATAGGTCCGCGCCGTCGGTGAAGTGCCGGGAGAGCAGCGTGTCGTACTGCCGGGCGAGTTCCATGACGAAGTCGTGCGCGTCGCCGGCCCGGGCCGCCTCGAGCACGACCGCGGCGTCGACGCCGCGCTCGTACCGTCCGATGGTGATGTTGGATCGCGCGGAGAGCGGCCACCGGGTCGGTTCCTGCATCACGACCGCGACCTGGCCGCGGACCGTGTCCGGGTCGCAGGCCGTGACGTCGACGCCGTCCCAGCGGATCGTGCCGCCCTGCGGCCAGTAGAGGCCGGCGAGCAGGCTGGCCAGGGTGGACTTGCCGGAGCCGTTCTCGCCGACCAGCGCGATGATCTCTCCGCGCCGCAGCGTCATGCTGACGTCCCGCACGGCGGGCCGTTCGGCGTCGGGATAGCTGAACGTGACGCCGTCCAGGCGGATCTCCCGGGGCAGCGCCGGCGCCGCCCGGCCGGGCGCCGGCTCGGTGCGTGCCCGCGACAGGTCGCAGAACCCCTGGAAGTCGGCGAAGTACAGACCCTGTTCGAAGACCCGGTTGGCGGTGAAGGCAAGCTCGGTGAGCTTCCCGATGCCCATGCTTATCGCGTACGCGGCAGCGCCGCCGACCGCGAGCTCCATGCGGCCGGTCCAGAGCAGCCAGAGCAGCGTGGCATAGGTGAAGCCGGTGGCGACGCCGCTCAGCGCGGTGCCGACGAGGGTGGTGCGCACCTGGCGGCCGGAGATGCGGATCTCCTCGCCGGTCGAGACGGCGAGCAGCCGCCGCACCTCGGCGAGCAGGTATTCGCGCAGGGTGAAGGCCCGCAGCTCGGGCGCGGGCTCCCGCGCGGCGAGCAGTTCGGCGAGCATCCGCTGCCGCCGCCAGACGGCGATGAGCCGCAGCACCCGCCGGTAGCCGAGCCGCGCCGACCGCACCGCGGCCCAGCCGATGGGCAGCACGGCGAGCACGAGCAGCGGCAGCAGCACGGGGTGCAGCACGGCCAGCACGCCCGCGGCGGCGGCCAGGCCGATCAGGTTGGTGCCGAGCTCGATGGCCCGGTCGACGAGCTGCTGCGCGGCGGAGATCCCGCGGTCGCGGGCGCGTTCCATGGCGTCGCGCCAGCCGGGATCGTCGAACGTGGACAGGTCGACCCGGGTGGTCAGCTCGAGCAGGCGCATCTCCGCCGCCTCGTAGACCTTGGGCGACAGGCGGCCGTTGGCCGCCGCGGCGGCGGAGTTGAGCAGGCCCCGCACGGAAACGGCACCGATGAGCAGGAGCAGCGAGGGTACGGCCGCACGCACGCGTTCGGGCGTTGCGCCGTCGCGGAGCAGCCCGTCGAACACGCCGACGACGCTGATGATCCCGACCGCGCTGGCGACCCCGGCGGCGAGTTGCAGCGTGGCGACGGCGACGGTGGTCCGCCGGCTGGCCTGCCAGGCGAGCGACCAGGCGGACACCAGCAGCCGCGGCAGCCGCCGGAACATCCGCAGGAAGGTGGTGTTGGCGGCCTCCTCGGTGCTGGTCAGCCAGTACGGGAGGGCGAGCTCCTCACCATCGGACCACTCGCCCTCACCGCCGGCGCCCATCGTCTCGCCGGGAGCGGGCCCGGGTGGGTTGCCGGGAGCGGGCCCGGGTGGGTTACCGGGAGCGGGCCCGGGTGGGTTGCCGGGTGGGCCTGCTCCGCCCTCCGGTTCCCTGCCCCCGTCCGGCTCGTCGGCCTGCTGTTTCGAGTCCTGCTCGTGGGTGGCGTCCTGGCGGATGGCGTCCGGCATCGGCGGCTCCCGTCCCGTGGGCTCTGAGCCGTTCCTACGCCCCACTCACGTGACGTGTCCATCCATATACGAGGAGTGATTACTCATTCACCCCCGGCGTCAGGTCACGCGCAGCAGCTCCGTCAGCCGGGCCGCCTTGGTCTCCCAGCGCCACTCGCGCTCCACCCAGGACCGGCCGGCCGCGCCCATCTCCTTGGCGCGCAGCGGGTCGGCCAGCAGGTCGGCGAGCCGTCCCGCGATCGCCGGCACGTCGCGGCCGCCGACCACGTAGCCGGTCTCGCCCTCGCGCACCGCGTCGGGCGCCCCGCCCGAGTCGCCCGCCACCACCGGCAGCCCGGTCGCCGAGGCCTCCAGGTAGACGATCCCCAGGCCCTCCACGTCGAGGCCGCCGCCGCGCGTGCGGCACGGCATCGCGTAGACGTCGCCGGCGGCGTAGTGCGCCGGCAGCTCCTCCCACGGGACAGAGCCGGTGAAGACCACGTCGGACTCGACGCCCTCGGCCTGCGCCAGCTTCCGCAGCTTCTTCCGGTACGGGCCTCCGCCGACGATGAGCAGGGCCGCGCCTGGCACCCGGCGGCGGATCGTCGGCAGGGCGCGGATCAGCATGTCCTGTCCCTTGCGCGGCACCAGCCGGGAGACGCAGACGATCACCGGACGGTCGCTCAGGCCGTGCTTCGCCCGCACCGCCGAGCCGTCGACGCCCGGGTGGTAGGCGTCAACGTCGACACCCGGCGTCAGCCGCTCCAGGTCGGTGAGGCCGTGCAGCGCCCGGTCGAGGCGTACCCGCTGGAACTCCGTCAGGTAGGTCACCACGTCGTTGCCGCGTGCGGTCCGGCGCAGCAGCTGCCTGGCGCCCGGCAGGGCCGCCCAGCCGATCTCGTGCCCGTGCGTCAGCGACACCGCGCGCTCGATGCCCGAGCGCCGCCGCAGCCCGTCGGCAAGCAGCCCGAGCGGCGCCGCCGCGCCGAACCAGACGCTGTCGCAGCCGTGCGACCGGGCGATCTCGGCGGCCCGCCGGGCGACGGCGGGCGTCGGCAGCAGCACGCCGGTGTCCTCGCGGACGACCTCGAACGGCTGCTCCGCGTCGAACTTCTCCGCGCCCTTCCACGTGGACGCGTACGCGACGACCGAGCCCGGCGGCCGGCGCACCGCGAGGTTGTGCACGAACTGCTGGATGCCGCCCGGCCGCGGCGGGAAGTCGTTGGTGACCAGCAGGGTCCGGCCCATCAGCGCTCCCCGCGGGCGTACGCGCGCGCGGCGGCCATCCGCTCCACCGTGGACGGGTGTGAGGCAAACATCAGGTACTCCCAGGTCGGCGGGTCGGGATCGGAGAGGTTCACGGAGCCGAGGCGGCGCTGCATGGCCTCGAA
Source organism: Amorphoplanes digitatis (assembly GCF_014205335.1). Taxonomy (NCBI): domain Bacteria; kingdom Bacillati; phylum Actinomycetota; class Actinomycetes; order Micromonosporales; family Micromonosporaceae; genus Actinoplanes; species Actinoplanes digitatis. Next base: position 6,960,588 of record NZ_JACHNH010000001.1, read on the forward strand.
CGTCGCCGCGTCGCCGGTCAGGTCGAGGGCGTGCGCGTCGGCCCGGGCCTCGACGCGCCGGGAGACCAGCGCCTGTATCGGGCCGCCGATCAGGCCGGCGACGGTGACCAGCGCCAGCAGCAGCGCGATCGTGCGCGGCTCGCCCATCGAGTCGGTGCCGGCCAGCCGCAGCAGCCAGCCCAGCGAGCCGAGCAGGAACAGCACGATCACCGCCGCGGCCGCGCCAAGCGCGCCGATGATCGTGCCGGTGACCACGTCGCCGCGCTTGGCGTGGCCCAGCTCGTGTGCGGTGACCGAGACGACCTCGTCGGGCGTCGCCTCGGTCAGCATCGTGTCGTAGACCACGATGCGCCGGGTCGGCCCGAACCCGGACACGTACGCGTTCACGGCCCGGGTGCGGCGCGAGGCGTCGGCGACCAGCACGTCGCGCACCGGCACGCCGTCGCGCGCCGCCAGGCTCATCAGCTGGGTGCGCAGCGGGCCCTCGGCCATCGGCGTGAACCGGTTGAAGATCGGCTCGACGACCACGGGCAGCACGAACGACAGCAGCACGACCAGCCCGGCCGCGCCCGCCGCGCCGAACGCCCACCACCAGCGCGGCGCGAGCCGGGTCACCGTGTAGAAGCCGAGCAGGGCGAGCCCGCCGATGACCGCACCGACCGCATAGGACTTGGCCACGTCGGCCGCCCACGCGCCCCAGCTCTGGGTGGAGATGCCGTAGCGGACCACGATCGTGTGGCGCCACGCCGCGAACGGCAGGGTGATCACCTCGATGACCAGCACCACGAGGAGCCCGCCGAGCACGGCCTGCGCGACCCAGCGGTCGCCGAACGGGCGCCCGGCGAACGACACCAGGCGCGCGCCCAGCGGCGTGAGCCCCAGCACCAGCGCGCCGATGAGCCCCGCCGCGAGCGCGCCGTAGGACGCCGGGCGCAGGTCGGCGTGGAACGCCCGGGCCCGCCGCACCTGGTCGCCGGGCAGCCGGCCGAGGGCGTCGAGCTGGTCGGCGCGCGGCGCGGGCGGCCGGTGCCACGGAATCACCACCGCGGCGTAGACGACGAGCGCCACGACGAGCACGCCGAGCGCGCACGCCGCCCACTGGCGCGGTGTCATCGGTCCGGTCCGCCTGTCATGACCGAACATCCTAGAGCGGTGATCACGCCACGTGGTGGCGGCGTTGGTAGAACGGGACCTCGACGGGCGGCGGGGGCGTCTCGAGCAGCTCGACCTCGAAGCCGGCCAGCTCGAACGTCTCGAGCACGCGCAGCTCGCCGGGTGTCAGGTCGGCGATGCCGTCCGGGGTGTCATAAAGCGTGCTGACCAGGCATCCGTTGCACTCATCGCGCCGCTCGGCACAACGCCCGCAGTCGATGATCATCGTTTCCCTCCTCGGCCTGGCGGTGCGGCCCGCGCGGGGGGAGAGGAAAGCTGTCGCGGACCGACCACCATCGGTGACAGTCACGCTATGGAGGGGGTACGACAAAAATCAGGACCGGGCCAGCCGGCGCAGCAGGGAATCGGCACCCATCGGGTACGCGCCGTGCCGGCGCACCCCGTCCGCGACCTCGCGGTCCGACGAGATCACCACCAGCGGGCGGCCCGGCGGCTCGGCGCGCACGAGCTGGCGGATCAGCTCGTCGGCGGTGTCGCCCTTGCGCGAGAAGAGCACCCGTACGCCGCGCGGCGCGGGCGGCAGCCCGTGCACCCGCTCGGCGCCGTCGAAGACCACGGTGATCTCGTCGCCGGTCTGCGCGGCGATGCCGCCGAGGCCGGTGATCAGCCGCTTGCGCTGCTGCTCGAGCGACATCTCGGCGAAGCCGCGCTTGGTGACGTTGTAGCCGTCGACGATCAGGTGCGCCCGGGGCAGGGCGAGCAGCTGGTCGAGGCGGCCCGGATCGTCGGTGTCCTGTGCCCGCGGGCGCGACCGCTCCAGTGCGCCGGGCCGGTCGGCCGCCGTATCCGCAACGAAGTCGGCCGGCCGCTTGTCGGTCGGCCCGAGCGCCAGCTCCCGGCGCAGGCCGGAGGCGGCCTGCCCGATCGTCTCGAGCAGCAGCCAGAGGCGGGCGTCGTCGGCGGACCGGGCGTCTTTGGCGCTCTGCTTGCCGGAGGCGGCCGCCGACTCCGCCTCCGCCAGCCGGGTGCGCAGCCGGCGCAGCTCCGCGTCGTGGTCCGCGGTGACCTTCGCCGCGCGGCCCTTCTCGGTGGCCAGCAGGTCGGCGGCGCGCTTGTGCGCCGCCTGCGTCTCGCGCAGCGCGCGGGACGCGGTCCGTGCCTCCTCGCGGATCTGGCCCAGTTCCTCGCGGACCCGGGCCAGCTCGTCGCGGAGCTTGTCGGCCTCGACCCTGGCGACCGCCCGATCGTGCTCGGCGCGGGCCGCCCGCTGCTCGGCCTCGCGGACCTGGCCCGCGACCGCGGCGCTGTCGGCGTCGGCACGCACCGACTCGCCGACCGCCTCGATCAGGTCCCGCCAGCCGTCCGGCCTGACCAGATAGGCCAGCGCGGCGACCTCCACCGGGTCGGCCGCCGCCGGCGCGAGGCCGCCCGCGACCGCCGCGCCCAGGTCGCCGGCCTCGCTCACGATGCGACCGCTGACGCGCTGACGGAACAGCGGGTCCGCGGCGAGCTGGGCGGCGATCGCCGGCCCGCCCAACCGGGCCCGGCGATTCGGGGCGAACCGGGCGACCCGCCGCAACGGCACCGGAATCTCGTCGGCGGGCAGGCCGGGCAGCGCGGCGGCGGTCAGCGCGGTGATCCGCTGCCGCACGGGCTCGGGCAGCGTGGGCTCCGGCGCGGCCTCCGCCGCCGCGGCGAGGGCAGCATCAAGATCGAGCACGGTCTCCGCCACGGAGGGCAGCGGACCGGAATCGGGATCGACCTCCGCCACGGAGGGCAGCGGACCGGGACCGGGATCGGTCTCCGCCGCGGTGGGCGCCGGACCGGGATCTGGATCGGCCTCCGCTGAAGCGGTGAGGCCGGAATCGATATCGAGTACGCGGGCGGAATCGGGATCGTTGTCGGGTCCCCCGGCGCGGGCAGGGTCGTCCGCGGGTACCGCCTCCTCGATGGGGCGGTCGTCGGAGGGCGACGGCGCGGGCATTTCTCTATTCTCCCACCGTGGGCTGCGGAAAAGCTTGCGGTAGCAAATGATCTTTTCCCCCGCCGCCCTGAAGTTTGTCATACCCCCTCTTTAAATTGCCCGTCGTGGCACAACCCGCATACGTGCAGGGCACTCTGGACACCCTCCTGAGCGCCGACGGCTCCGTCGACCCGGCGGCGCTGTCCCTGCGAGACACGACGTTCGTGGTCCTCGACCTGGAGACGACGGGCGGCGCACCCGACGGCGGCGGCATCACCGAGATCGGTGCGGTCAAGGTCCGCGCGGGCGAGGAGCTGGGTGTGCTCGGCACCCTGGTCAACCCCGGTGAGCGCGTGCCGCCGTTCATCACGGTGCTGACCGGCATCACCGAGGCGATGCTCGCGCCGGCGCCGCCGATCGAGGCGGTGCTGCCCAGCCTGCTGGAATTCCTGCGAGGAGCGGTGCTCGTCGCGCACAATGCGCCCTACGACGTCGGCTTCCTCAAGGCGGCCTGCGCCCGGCACGGCCACACCTGGCCGCAGCTGCGGGTGCTGGACACCGCGGCGCTGGCCCGACGGGCGCTGACCCGCGACGAGGTGCCCAACCGCAAGCTCGGCACGCTCGCGCAGTTCTTCCGCGCGGCCGTCCAGCCGACCCACCGGGCCCTCGACGACGCCCGGGCCACCGTCGACGTGCTGCACGGCCTGATCGAGCGGCTGGGCAGCTTCAAGGTCCACACCCTGGGCGACGCGATCGAGTTCGCCAAGGCGGTCACGCCGACCCAGCGCCGCCAGCGCCACCTCGCCGACAACCTCCCGCACGTCCCGGGCGTCTACGTGTTCCGTGCCGCTGACGAGCGCCCGCTCTATGTCGGCACGTCGGTCGACATCGCCACCCGGGTGCGCAGCTACTTCACGGCGAGCGAGAAGCGGGCCCGGATGTCGGAGATGATCGGCGCCGCGACCCGGGTGGAGGCCGTCGAGTGCGCGCACTCCCTCGAGGCCGAGGTGCGCGAGCTGCGGCTGATCGCGGCGCACGCCCCGCCCTACAACCGCAGGTCGAAATACCCGGACCGGGTGGTCTGGCTGAAGCTGACCGCGGAGGTGTTCCCGCGGCTGTCGGTGGTCCGCCAGCTGGCCGACGACGACGCGGCCTATCTCGGCCCGTTCTCCTCGCGCCGCACGGCCGAGCTGGCCGCGGCCGGGGTCTACGACGCCGTGCCCCTGCGCCAGTGCACCCACAAGCTCTCGACGAAGACGATCACGCCGGCGTGCGCGCTGGCCGAGCTGGGCAGATGCCCGGCGCCCTGCGAGCACGAGATCACCCCGGAGGAATACGGCGCGCGGGCCGCCCTGCCCTTTCGCACGGCGACCTACGGCGACCCGCAGCCGCTGGTCGACGCCCTGCTGGCCCGGATAGAGGCGCTGTCGCAGCGGCAGCGCTACGAGGAGGCGGCGGTGATCAGATCCCGGCTCGTGGCGCTGTTGCGCGCCACCGTCCGCATGCAACGGCTGGGCGCGCTGACCAGCCTGGGCGAGCTGGTCGCCGCCCGGCGCAACGACGCATACGGATGGGAGATCATCGTGGTGCGGCACGGGCGGCTGGCCGCCGCGGCGACGTCGCCGCCCCGGCTGCACCCGCGTCCGACGCTCGACATGGCGCGCGCCACGGCCGAGACGGTCCTACCCGGACCGGGCCCGGTGCCGGCGGCGTCGGCCGAGGAGACGGAGCGGATTCTCGCCTGGCTGGAGCGACCCGACACCCGGCTGGTGGAAACTTCTGGCGACTGGGTGTCACCGGCTCGTGGCGCAGCGCGGTTCACTACCCTGCTCACCAGGGCCGAGGCGGCGGCGTCGATAAGAGACTCGTCCGTTCGCTCATCGGTAACTGGCCATTCGGATGACGCTCGCTCGCTTAGGCTGTAGGGCACGGCGCACGAAGCCGTGAAAATCGGTGGGATCCGTGCGTGGTCACGGTCGATCGGTGAGGGGGTGTCCGAGTGGACGTCGACGCCGGCCACGGCGCCGCCCTTGGACGCGCCCTGCCCTCCACTCCCGGCGATATCCCGCTCTCCCGCCGGTTGCGCTCGTTCCTCAGCTTTCAGGGCAACGAGGACGATCCAGTCACCACCCTCACCCGCACCCACCGTCACATCCATCCCTCCGCCGACGCGGGCGTGCTGCGCCGCAGCTACGCCGTCGCGGAGAACATGCACCGGGGACAGTTCCGCAAGAGCGGCGACCCCTACATCACCCACCCGCTCGCGGTCGCGCAGATCTGCGCCGAGCTGGGCATGGACACGACGACGCTGGTCGCGGCGCTGCTGCACGACACGGTCGAGGACACCAGCTACACGCTGGAGACGCTGCACGGCGACTTCGGCCCCGAGGTGACGCACCTGGTCGACGGCGTGACCAAGTTCGACAAGGCGTTCTACGGCAAGGTCGCCGAGGCCGAGACGATCCGCAAGATGATCGTCGCCGCCGGCAAGGACGTCCGGGTCCTGGTGATCAAGCTGGCCGACCGCCTGCACAACATGCGCACGCTCGACGCCCGCTCACCCGCCTCCCGGGCCCGCATCGCCACGGCCACCCTCGACGTGCTGGTGCCGCTCTGCGACCGCCTCGGCATCCAGGCACTCAAGCGCGACCTCGACGACGTGGTGCTCTACCACCTGGAGCCGGACTCCTACGCCCGCATCGACGAGCATGTGAAGAACCGCCCGGGCTGGTCCGAGTACCTCGAGGATGTCAAGACGAAGGCGTCGACGGCGCTGCGCCGCTCCCGGGTGGACGCCAAGGTGGCACCCCGGCCCCGGCACTACTACTCGATCTGGAAGGACACGGTCGCGGGCGGCCACCCGGTGCCGCTCGACCTGCCCCGCATCGCGGTGATCGTCGACGGCCCCGAGACCGACTGTTACGCCGCGCTCGGCGCGATCCACGGCCAGTGGCGCCCCGTGGCCGGCCGGTTCAAGGACTTCATCGCCTCCCCGAAGAACAACCTCTACCGCTCCCTGCACACCACCGTCACCGGGCCCGACGGCCGCCTGGTGGAGGTGCTCATCAGGACGGTCTCGATGCACCGCTGCGCGGAATACGGCGTGGCGACCGGCTACCGCTACCCCAAGTCCGCCGAGGCGGCCGAGACACCGGGCGCCGACCAGCTCACCTGGCTCAAGCGGGTGCTCGACTGGGAGCAGGACACCACCGACGCCGGCCAGTTCCTCGCGTCGCTGCGCTGCGACCTCGCCGAGGGCCAGATCCAGGTGTTCGCGCACGGCAACACCTACGACCTGCCGGCCGGCTCGACCCCGGTCGACCTGGCCTACGAGCTGAGCGCCGACAAGGGCGACGGGACCCTCGCCGCGACGATCAACGGCCGCCTCGCGCCGCTGAGCTCCCCGCTGCGCGACGGCGACGTGGTGGAGATCTTCACCGAGACCGACGGCCACGTCGACGTCGAGCCGGGTGCCGCGCCGCGGGGACCGCGCAAGGAGTGGCTCGGCTTCGTCAAGTCGACGCAGGCCCAGATGCAGATCAACCGCTTCTTCGCGGAGGAGAACGCACCCGGCATCAGCATCGTCGACAAGGTACGCCTGGGCCGCGCGACGATCGGCCTGACGCTGCGCAAGCACGACCGCGGCCTGGCGAGCGAGGTGCCGCTGCGCCGCCTCGCCGAGGAGCTGGGCTACCCCGACCTGGAGACCATGCTGGTCGCGGTGACCGAGCGCAATCTGGAGCCCGACCAGGTGGTCGAGCAGCTCATCGCCCTGGTGGACCACCCGGACTGAGACCGGTGCGCCAAGCCGCTAGCCTTGCGGTGTGAAACTCCCTCGGCGGTTGCGTGGCGTCGCGTACCAGACGTTCTACCGGCTGCCGCACCCCGTGCGCCGTCGCCTCGTGCGCCTGATCGTCCCCAAATACCTGGTCGGCGCGGTGACCATCGTCCGCGATTCCGAGGCCGCCGAGCCCGGCCGCCTGCTCCTGCTGCGCCAGCCGCCGGGACGGCGCTGGGGCCTGCCGGCCGGCCTGCTCAAGAAGGCCGAGGCCCCGGCCGTCGGCGCGGCCCGCGAGCTCGCCGAGGAGTCCGGCGTGCTGCTCGACCCGGACGCACTGACCCCGGCGGTCCCGAACGCGATCATCCACCCCAAGGGCTGGGTGGACACCGTCTTCCTGGCCGAGGTGCCGGCGTCGACGACCCCGCTGGTGGTGGACGGCGGCGAGGTCCTGGAGGCGGACTGGTTCCACCTGGACGACCTGCCGCCATTGACCCCGAACACGGCGCTCCTGCTGGGTGTCTACGGCTTGGGCCCGCTGGCCGTGCAGCAGGCCTCGTGAGCATCTGCGCCGTGGTGCTCGCCGCCGGGGAGGGCCGGCGGCTGCGCCCGCTCACCGAGCTGCTCCCCAAGGCGCTCTGCCCGGTGGGCAACGTGGCCCTGCTGGACCGGGCGCTCGCCCGGATCGCCGGCCTCGGCCTCACCGGCCCGTCCGACGTGGCGGTCAACGCGGCCTACCTGGCCGACCAGGTGGTCACGCACGTCGGCGACCGGGCACACCTCTCGGTGGAGCCGGACGGCCCGCTGGGCACCTCGGGTGGCGTCGGCCGCCTGCTTCCCTGGATCGACGGCCGCGGCGCCCTGGTCGGCAACGCGGACGCCTACCTGTCCGACCCGCACCGCGAGCCCGGCAAGGACATCGCGGCCCTGCTCGACGGCTGGACCGGCCGGACCGTGCGCATGCTCACCCGGCCCCTGCCGCCGGGCGCGACGGGCGGCTTCAGCGGGCAGCGCTTCGCCGGTTTCTCCCTGATCCCCTGGAGCTACCTGCACGTCCTGGCGGACCGGCCCGCCGACCTCGTACGCACGGTCTGGCGCCCGGCGGAGGCGGCCGGCGACCTGGAGCTGGTCACCTACGACGGCGCGTACATCGACACCGGCACGCCGGCGGACTACCTGCGGGCGAACCTGCACGCCGCGGCCGGCCTGAGCGACCCGTCGGCAACGGTCGACGGGCGGGCGGAGCGGTCGGTGGTCGGCGCGGGCGCGCGGGTGCACGGCTCGGTGACCGACTGCGTGATCTGGCCGGGCGCGACGGTGGCGTCGCACGAGTCCCTCACGGGCGCGATCCGGGCCGGGAGCGGCCTGACGGTCACCGCCTGACCCGCACCGCCCTGCCTGCGCGTGGATAGCATGAAGCGAATCATCCGCCCTCATAGCCGAGGAGACCGCGTGAACACCGCGATCGTGCACATCGACTGCGCCACCGACTCGATTCCGGAGGTCGCGGAGGCGCTCGCCGCGCTGCCCGGCGTGAGCGAGGTCTATTCGGTCGCCGGAAACGTCGACCTGATCGCCATCGTGCGCGTTCCGCGCTTCGATGACATCGCCGAGGTCATCGCGGGCCGGATCTCCAAGACGCCCGGCGTGCTCAACACCGAGTCGCACATCGCCTTCCGCGCCTACTCGAAGCACGACCTCGAGGACGCGTTCGCGATCGGCCTGCCCGACGCCGACTGAGCGTCCCCACCGCCAGGATGCGAAAAAGGGGGCCCCGAGGGGCCCCCTTCGTCGTGCGTTCGCTACTGCTGCTGACCCGAGGTGATCTCCTCGCGCTCCTCGCGCGCGGTCACCGGCGGCATCCCCGGCGAGACCGGCGCCTCGGCCGGCTTCTCCACCGGGTAGAAGAAGCCCTTCACCGCCGGCGCCAGGGCGCCCAGGCGGTTCATCTTCTTCGGGATGACCCAGCCCGCGTAGTCCAGCGGCAGCGGGTGGCCGTGGTCGTCCACCGGGCCGAGCGGCTGGTGCACCTCCACGAACCGGCCGTCGGGCAGGCGCTTGATGATGCCCGTCTCCGTGCCGTGTGCCAGGACCTCACGGTCGTGCTGTTGCAGACCCAGGCAGATCCGGGCCGAGATGAAGTACGCCAGCGGCGGCAGGATCACCAGGCCGATGCGGCCGGCCCAGGTCATCGCGTTCAGGCTGATGTTGAACTTGTCGGCGATCACGTCGTTGCCGCCGGACAGGGTCGCGACGATGAAGAACGTAAACGCCATCGCGCCGAGGCCGGTGCGCTCCGGGTTGTCCCGGGGACGCTGGAGCAGGTGATGGATGCTCTTGTCCTTCAGGCGCCGCGCCTCGATGAAGGGGTAGAACATCGGAACCGTGGTCAGCGCGCCCAGGCCGACGACCGCCGGCCAGAACAGCGGCGGGATCACGTAGCCGTCGCCGATCGGGATGTCGATCTGCCAGGCCGGCATCAGTCGCACCAGGCCGTCCATGAACATGACGTACCAGTCGGGCTGGCTCGCCGAGGAGACCTCGGACGCCCGGTACGGTCCGAACAGCCAGATCGGGTTGATCTGGAACATGCCGGCCATCAGCGCGATCACGCCGAAGACGGCCATGAAGAAGCCGCCCTGCTTGAGCGCGTACCGCGGGAACATGCGCTCGCCCACGACGTTGTCGTTGGTCCGGCCGGGGCCGGGCCACTGGGTGTGCTTCTGCGCGAAGACCAGGCCCAGGTGCACGCTGATCAGCGCGAGCAGGCCGCCCGGGATGAGCAGCACGTGCGCGATGTAGAAGCGGCCGATGATGAACTCGCCCGGGAACTCGCCGCCGAAGACGGACGCCGAGAGCCAGGTGCCGATGACCGGGATGGACAGCATGATCGCCGAGGCGATCCGCAGGCCGGTGCCGGAGAGGCCGTCGTCCGGCAGCGAGTAGCCGGTGAAGCCGGCGAGGAAGCCGAGCAGGAACAGCGCGACGCCGATCGCCCAGTTCGCCTCGCGCGGCTTGCGGAACGCGCCGGTGAAGAAGATGCGGGCCATGTGCACGACGATCGACGCCATGAACAGCAGCGCCGCCCAGTGGTGCATCTGGCGCATGAACAGACCGCCGCGCACCTCGAACGACAGGTGCAGCGACGACGCGTACGCACCGGACATCTCCACGCCGCGCAGCGCCGGGTAGGCGCCGTCGTAGACGACCTCGGTCATCGTCGGGTCGAAGAAGAGGGTCAGGAAGACACCGGTCAGCAACAGGACGATGAACGAGAACAGGGCGATTTCGCCCAGAAGGAACGACCAGTGGTCAGGGAATACCTTGTTCAGCAGGCCGCGCAGCGGCGTGGCCGCCTTGTAACGGTCGTCGAGCCCCTTGCCGACGGCTGCGGGGACCTGAGCCAGGTCAAGCTTTCGACGCTTCACGGCCGCTCCCAGAAGTCCGGCCCGACGGTTTCCTTGTAGTCCGACGCTGCCACGAAGAACCCCTCATCGTCTAGCTCGATGGGCAGCTGTGGCAGACGACGGCTGGCCGGACCGAAGATCGGGCGCGCATTGTCGGTGATCAGGAACTGCGACTGGTGGCACGGGCAGAGCAGCCGGTTGGTCTGCTGCTCGTACAGGCTGGCCGGGCAGCCGGCGTGGGTGCAGATCTTCGAGTACGCGATGAAGTTGCCCCACATCGAGCCGTCGTTCGTCGCATCGCCGTCACTCGCCGCCCGGGCCTGCGCCGCGTCCTCCGCCCGCAGGTGGATGAGCAGGGTCGGCGAGTCCGCGTACTGGTTGGTGGCGCCGTGCGGAATGCCGGGGAACACCGTGAGCTGGCCGCCGACGCTGACGTCCTCGGGCCGGATCGGGGTGCCGTCGGCGCGGGTGAGCCGCACCAGCTCGCCGTCGTTCGGCACCGGGTCGAACCCGGTGTGGAACAGGCTCGGCTGCGCGTCCTTGTGCGGGTTCTCGATCAGGCCGCCGACCAGCGGCGCGGCCGCGACCAGGCCGAGCGGCGCGAGGCCGAGGCCGATCGCGCCCTTGAGCAGCGGGCGCCGCTGAACGCCCATCTCCTCGCCCAGGTACGCGATGGTCTGCCCGGTGATCAGGCGGTCCTCGTCGCTGGACGGCTGGTTGTGCCGGTCCTGGATCGAGACCTCGTGCGGCAGCAGCTTCTTGGCCCAGGCCAGGATCGCGAAGCCGAGCGCCAGCAGCGAGACGCCGAGCGAGATGCCCAGGATCGGGGTGTAGTAGTCGCTCCGCGCGTGGCCGAGCTCGAACTCCCACGGCCAGAAGATGTAGAAGCCGAGGAAGACCAGCGCGCCCGCGCCGCAGAGCAGGAACAGCAGCGCGATGTTGCGAACGACGCGCTTCTCCGCCTTGGAGTTCGGGCCCGGGAACTGCGACTCGTACGTGACGATCTCGATGTCGTCGCGCCGGGCGCCCTCGCGGACGATGTCGAACCGGGACAGCCGCGGGTCGTTGACGTCGACCGGCTCGGTGCCGGGGCCGTGCGCCCCGTCCTTCACAACGCTCATGACTTCCCCGCAATCCACAGCGCCGCGAAGACCAGGATCGTGATGCCGACGATGAAGATCGCCAGGCCCTCGGTGACCGGGCCGTACCGGCCGAGGTTGAACAGGCCGCCCGGGTCCTTCTCCTGCTGCAGCTGCAGCTTGATGTACGTGATGATCTCCCGCTTCTCGTCCGGCGTCAGTTCGTTGTCGCCGAACACCGGCATGTTCTGCGGGCCGGTCAGCATCGCCGCGTAGATCTCCTCCTCGGTCGCGTCGTGCAGGCCGGGCGCGAACTTGCCGGACGAGAGCGCACCGCCGCCGCCGCCGAAGCCGTGGCAGGACGTGCAGTTGAGCCGGAACAGCGCGCCGCCCGCGGCCAGCGCCTCGGGGTTGTCCTTCAGGTCCACCGTCAGCGGGCCGCCGGGGAGCTGCGGGCCGCCGCCCAGCTCCTGGATGTACTGGCCGAGCTGCTTGGTCTGTGCCTTGTCGAACGCCGGCTGCTTCTGCTCGGCCTGCGCCTCCTGGCGGGCCATCGGCATGCGGCCGGTGCCGACCTGGAACTCGACGGAGGCCGAGCCGACGCCGATCAGGCTCGGTCCGCGGCCGACCACACCCTCGGCATTGCGGCCATGGCAGCTGATGCAGCTGGTGTCGAAGAGCGCCTTGCCCTCCTGCGCCGAGGCGGAGAGCTGCCGCGTGTCCTCGGCGAACGCGCCCGGGGCGAATGCGGTGTAAACGCCGCCGGCCAGCGCGAGGGCGGCTAGCATGCGGGCCGCGGCGCCGAGGCGCCGACGCGCCCGGCTCGGCGCGGACCGCCGCCGGTTGAACACCCGGAAACGCCGTCCGGCGGGGGTGTCAGAAGTCATGGGTTTTGTCCCTCTGGGTTTTGACCTTGAAACTCTCACGGACGGGCGGCTACTGCAGCCAATAGATCATGGCAAACAGTGCGATCCACACGATGTCGACGAAGTGCCAGTAGTACGACACGACGATCGCCGAGGTCGCCTGCGCCGGCGTGAACCGACCCATGGTGGTGCGGATCATGTAGACGATGAAGGCGATCAGACCGCCCGTGACGTGCAGACCGTGGAACCCGGTCGTCAGGTAGAACATCGAGCCGTAACCGTCGCCGTTGAGCTTGATGCCCTCGTGCACGAGGTTGCGGTACTCGTTCGCCTGGCCGAGCACGAAGATCAGGCCCATGACGAAGGTGAGGGTGAACCAGCGCCGCAGCGCGAACACGTCACCCTTCTCCGCCGCGAAGACGCCGAGCTGGCAGGTGACCGAGGAGAGCACCAGGATGACCGTGAAGGTCGTCGCGTACGGGATGTTGAGAACCTCGGTGTGCTTCTCCCACATGCTGTAGTCCGCCGCGCGGATCGAGAAGTACATGGCGAACAATGCCGCGAAGAACATGAGTTCGCTGGAGAGCCACACGATGGTCCCCACGCTGACCATGTTGGGTCGGGTCAGCGAGTGGATCCGGCTCTTGTCGATGGCTGCCGCTGTCACGGGCTCATTATTGCCCCGCGATCACTGCAACATGTCGCGGGGGGCCCAATCCGGCACGTGTCACCGCCCCGTGATCCGGCGATCACCCTGATAGGCCTAGCCTCAGGTGGTGCAGCACGTCGAAATGCCCACGCCCGCGCTCGCCGGCGGGGATACTCTCCCCCCGCCTTTCAGCGTCGGCGAGATCTTCACCCAGATCCGGCTGACCAGCCTCATCGCGCTCTTCCTGCTCGTCGCGGCCGCCGTTTACCTGTACGGCGTGCACCGCATGCGGCGGCGCGGCGACCACTGGCCGCCGGGGCGCACCGTCGCGTTCGTCGGCGGCGGGCTGGGCTCGATCGCGGCGGTGTCGGTGACCGGCATCGAGGCGTACGACACAACCCTGCTCAGCGTGCACATGGTCCAGCACATGGTGCTGTCCATGGTGGGTCCGATCTTCCTGGCCCTCGGCGCGCCGGTGACCCTCGCCCTGCGCACGCTGCCCACCGCCAACCGCAAGGCGCTGCTGCGGGTGCTGCACAGCCGCTTCGTCGGGGTGCTGACGTTCCCGCTGGTCGCGTTCGGGCTGTTCATCGCGAACCCGTTCGTCCTCTACTTCACCGGGCTCTACCGAGCCACCCTCGAGCACGCCTGGCTGCACGAGTTCGTCCACGTGCACTTCATCGTCGTGGGCTGCCTGTTCTTCTGGCCGCTGCTCGGCCTGGACCCGCTGCCGAACCGCTGGCCGTACCCGGCCCGTGCCCTGCTCATGGTGCTGTCCGTGCCGTTCCACACGGTGCTGGGCCTGACCATCATGCAGAGCCGGACCCTGCTCGGCGGCGACTGGTACCCGAACCTCGGCCTGACCTGGTCGGACCCGTGGAACGATCAGGTCGTGGCCGGCGGGATCCTGTGGGCCGGCGGCGAGATCGTCAGCGTCACGATGCTCGGCATCCTGGTCATGCAGTGGATCAGGCAGTCCGAGCGTGAGGCGAAACGGATCGACCGCGCCCTGGACCGCGCCGAGGCGGCCGAGCGGGCGGACGCGGCGGGCGCGACCAAGATCACAAACCAGACCGCGCCGGTACGACCACAGCCGGACACCGAATAGCCGGTTCGGTACGATCAGCGCGCACCTACGAGCGTGGGAACCGGGGCACACATGAGCGACGACAACAAGCCGCAGCCGGACGAGTACACGGTCCTGCTGTACAGCGACGATCCCGCGGTCCGTGACCGGATCAGGCTGGCGATCGGCGTCCGCCCCGCCGCAGACCTCGCCGTGGAGTTCGTGGAGGCCTCCACCTGGGAGGAGTGCCGGAACCTGCTGGACACCTTCGAGGTCGACCTGATGGTCCTCGACGGCGAGGCGGCACCGGCCGGCGGCCTGGGCATCGCCCGCCAGACCAAGGACGAATACGCGGACCCGCCGCCGACCTGCGTGGTGATCGCCCGCGCGGCCGACCGCTGGCTGGCCGCCTTCGCACAGGTCGACGCGACCCTGGTGCACCCGCTCGACCCGGTGACCACCGGTCAGACCATCGCCGGCATGCTCCGTGGCCGCCGCAACGGCGTGATCCCGCTGGGCACCATGGGCAAGCTGGGCTGACACACCCCTCTCCCCCCGAAGGAGTGCCCACCATGGGCGCACGTACCTGGCCGAACCTGCTGAGCGCCCTGCTGCGGGCCGAGGAGTTGTCGGCGCAGGACACCGCCTGGGCCATGGGCGAGATCATGGCCGGCAACGCCACACCGGTGCAGGTCGCCGGCTTCGCCATCGCACTGCGGGCCAAGGGCGAGACGCCGACCGAGCTGGCCGGCCTGGTCGAGGCGATGCTGGCCAACGCGACGCCCGTCGACCTGCCGGAGACCGTGCGCGCGGACGCGATCGACGTGGTCGGCACCGGCGGCGACCGGGCACACACCGTCAACATCTCCACGATGGCCGCCATCGTCGTGGCCGCCGCCGGTGTGACCGTGGTCAAGCACGGCAACCGGGCCGCCTCCTCGGCCTGCGGCACCGCCGACCTGCTCGAGTTCTTCGGCATCCCGCTCGACCTCGGCCCGCAGGGCGTCGCGAGCACGGTCGCCGAGGCCGGGATCGGCTTCTGCTTCGCGGCCCGCTACCACCCGGGCATGCGGCACGCCGCGGTGACCCGGCGCGAGCTGGGCCACCCGACGTTCTTCAACGTGCTGGGCCCGCTGACCAACCCGGCCCGGCCCCGCGCGGCGGCGGTGGGCTGCTTCGACCAGCGGATGGCGCCGGTGATGGCCGAGGTGTTCGCGGCCCGGGGCGACTCGGCGCTGGTGATGCGCGGCGAGGACGGCCTTGACGAGTTCACCACGGCGGCACCCACCCGGGTGTGGCTGGTCCGCGAGGGCACGGTGACCGAATCCGTGGTGGACGCCGTCGACCTCGGCCTGCCTCGCAGCAAGGTGGGCGACCTGCGCGGCGGCGACGCGGCGTTCAACGCCGGCGCGGCGCTGCGGGTGTTCGCCGGCGAGCCGGGCCCGGTCCGCGACGCCGTCCTGGTCAACGCGGCCGCGGCGTTCGCGGCCCACGCCGGCTTCCCGGGCGGGTTCGCCGACACCATGCGCGCCGGCATCGCCCGGGCCGCGGAGACGGTGGATTCGGGCGCGGCGACGACGCTGCTGGACCGCTGGGTCGGTGCCGCACGAGCGGCCAAGGCCGCGGAATCGGTCTGATCTCAATTTTTTTCTGACACGCCGGGCGGGGTTCCCGCACCGGCTCCCCCAACATGACAACGTTTTAGTGACATTCGGGTATATCCACCTTCCGGCGAAGAGGAGCCACCCGTGGGAGAACGCGAACTGCGTTGCGTCATGTGCGACACCGAAATGCCATTCGAGACACCGCCCTGCGCCGACGGCCACGAAAAAGACTGCCCGGAGCTCATCTGCACCCGGTGCGGCGCCGCGGAGATCCTGGCACCGGTCACCATCCGCGTGCTGTTGTCCGCGGGCGGATCCCGGGTGGCACCGCAGCAACGCCGCGCTGCCTGACCCACCATCCCGCGGCCACCGGCCGCGACCACACACAACAGCAACGGCCCGCCTCCTCGAGGAGGCGGGCCGTTCGTGACTGTCTCAGCCGGTCAGTGCTCGGCCGGGTGCCGGGTGCCCGAGTAGTACTCGAACAGCATGCCGCAGGCACCGAAGATCACCATGATCAGGCCAACCAGGATCAGCCACCACATCCAGTACACCAGGCCCATGCCGGTGATCGCGGCCGCCAGCGCGATGCCGAACGGCCAGTAGCTGCCCGGGCTGAAGAAGCCGATCTCGCCGGCGCCCTCCGCGATCTCGCCGTCCTCGCGGTCCTCGGGGCGCAGGTCGATGCGGCGGGCGACGAACCAGAAGAAGCCGCCGCACATCGCGCAGAGCAGGCCGGAGAGGATCAGGGCGACGAAGCCGATCCACTCCACATCGTGGGTCGGGCTCACGCCGTGCGTCCACACGCCGTAGACGGCGGCCGCGCCGAAGAGGAAGACGGCGACGCCGGCGAAGATCTTGTATTCGGTCTTCAACTCGGGTCCCTACTTCCCTACCGCTGCGGGTGCGTCGTCTTGGTACCAGGACTTGCCGTGCCGGCGGGTGTCGATCGGCGACGTCCTGATGGCGAAGCGCTCGTCGCCGACGAAGCCGATGACTCCCATGGCCTCCTCGGTGGAGGCGCCGGCCACCTTGGCGGCAAGGAACCGGTCGTAACGCTCCGGCGAGACCACCACGAGCTCGAACTGCATGAAGGCGTGGTAGGTGCCGCAGAGCTCGGCGCAGCGGCCGATGTAGCGGCCCTCCTTGTCGAGGGTCACCTCGAAGACGTTGCGCACGTTGCCCGGGAACACGTCACGCTTGAAGAGCATCTCCGGCACCCAGAACGAGTGGATGACGTCCTTGCTGGTCTCCTCGAAGCGGATCTTCTTGCCGACGGGCAGCACCAGCAGCGGGATGACGTCGGTCGAGCCGAGCGTCGACGCCACCGTCTTCGCCTCGATGCCGGGCGCGTTCCGGTAGTTGAACTGCCAGTTCCACTTGAACCCGACGACCTCGACGGTGATGTCCGGCTTGGCCGACAGCCTGTCGACGTCGGTCTGCACGATCGCCGTGTAGTAGAAGAGCACCGCGACGATCAGCACCGGCGTGACCGTGTAGAGGATCTCCAACGGCATGTTGAACCGGGTCTGCACGGGCAGGGTGTCGCCGCGCTTGCGGTACCGCACGATGCACCAGAAGATCAGGCCCCAGACGAAGAACCCGACGACCAGCGCCGCGATCACCGAGGCGATCCACAGGTCATACATCCTGTGCGCCTGCGGGGTGATGCCGCCCTGCGGCCATCCGAAGCCGTCGAAAGCGCTTCCGATCCCGGTCAACGAACAGCCCGACAGCAGGGCCAGCAGCATGGCACCACCGACACCGAGCCCGGCTAGCCGTACGACGCGCGGCCGTGCGACCGAACTCCTTGAGACCACCTGCTCCTGCCTCCCTAGAGCACCGCCCGGTGCGAAATCCGGACACCGGCGGCAAGGTGTCACCGACGGTCGCACACTACTCGACCTGGCCCGGCCACCCGTTTACCGGGGGTCCGATCATCGAGGTACCCGCGCAACCACTGATCATGTGGACGATACCGTCCTGAAGATGGAATTCAGGGCTGTTCATGCCGGTGCGCCTACCTACCTCGACGCGGCGACCGCGGCACCCCTGCACCCCGTGGCCAGGCAGGCTCTGCTCGCCGCCCTCGAGGACGGCTGGGCCGACCCCGACCGGCTCTACGCCGCGGGCCGGCGTGCCCAACAGCTGCGGGAGGCGGCGCAGGCCACCGTCGCCGAGTGCCTCGGCGTACGCCCGGACGAGCTCACGTTCCTCTCCTCCGGCACCGCCGCGGCACACGCCGCGGTGCTGGGCGGGCTCGCGGGACGCGCGCGGGCGGGCCGCACGCTCGTGCATTCGGCCGTCGAGCACTCCGCGGTGCTGCACGCCGCGGCGCTGGGCGAGGCCGTGCCGGTCGGCGTCGACATCCTCGGGCGGATCGACCTGGACGCCTGGCGCGCCGCGGTCGCGGTGCCCGGGGTGGCGCTCGCCGCCCTGATCAGCGCCAGTCACGAGGTCGGCACCGCGCAGCCCGTCGCGGACGCGGCGCGGGCCTGCGCGGACGCCGGGGTACCGCTCTACGTCGACGCCGCACAGTCGATCGGGCGCCACCCGGTGCCGCCGGGCTGGTCGCTGCTGACGGCCAGCGCGCACAAGTGGGGCGGCCCGCCGGGCGTCGGCGTACTCGTGGTGCGCAAGGGTGTGAGATGGCGCTCGCCGTACCCGGGTGATGATCATCACCGGCCGCGGCCGGTCGGCGCGCTCGATCTGCCGGCCGTCGTCGCGGCCGCGGCGTCCCTGCGGGCCGTGCTGGCCGAGGCGCGCGACCAGGCCGCGCGGCTTTCCGGGCTGGTAGAGAAGATCAGGGCGACCGTCGCCGCGACCGTGCCCGATGTGGAGGTGGTCGGCGACCCCGTCGATCGGCTGCCGCACCTGGTCACCTTCTCCTGTCTGTACGTCGACGGCGAGGCGCTGCTGCACGCGCTGGACCGGCACGGCTTCGCGGTCTCCTCGGGCTCGTCGTGCACGGCCTCGACGCTGCGGCCCAGTCACGTGCTGGAGGCGATGGGCGTGCTCAGCCACGGCAACGTGCGGGTGTCGCTGCACCGGGACACCACCGAGGACGACGTCGACCGCTTCCTGGCGGTGCTCCCCGGGGTGGTCGCCGGGATCCGGAAGGAGGCGGGGATGTGATCGAGGTGGACTCCCGCGGCCGGCGCTGCCCGCTGCCGATCATCGACCTCGCGAAGCGGATGCCGTCCGTCGAGGTCGGCGCGGTGATCCGGGTGCTGGCGGACGACCCGGCGGCGGCCAACGACATCCCGGCCTGGTGCCGGATGAAGGGCCACGACTACCTGGGCAGCCCGGAGCCGGACGCCTACGAGGTGCGCAGGGTCAGGTAGTCGACGACCGGTTCCACCGGCTTGTCGGCCAGGAACGTGTCCACGACCAGCCGGGGTCCGGGATAGGGCTCGTACTCGGACTGGCGCTCCAGCACCCGCACCCAGTCGGGGATGCCGTCGTGTGCGCGGGCCGCGTAGCGGGCCTCGACCCGGCGGCGGTGCTCGGCGTCGTCGCCGCAGACCACCTCGACGACCCGGAGCGGGACGCCGAGGTGCTCCGCGAGCTCGGTCCAGAGCTGCCGGGCCGCCTTCACCGGGTTGACCGCGTCGATGATCACGTGGTGACCCATCCTGAGCTGGGTCTCGGCCAGCGCCGCCACCACCCCGTACGCGGCATGGCCGGGACGGGGCTCGGTGACGTCGTAGGCCTGCATCGTGAAGTCGACGGTGTCGACCGCGAGCACCGTGGCCGGCAGAACCGCCCCCACCTGCTGGGCGAGTGTGCTCTTTCCCACTCCCGGCAGACCGGCGAAGACGGCGAGGACCATCGGGGGCTAGACCGCGGCCGGCAGGTGCGGCTGGATCTCCGCGGCCGCCGCGTCGCCGTAGGAGTCGGCGAGGCGCTTCAGGAAGAAGTCCGGCTTCACGTCGTATTCCTGCGGGCCGACGGTCTCGAGGACCAGGGCCGCGACCAGCGAACCGACCTGCGCGGCACGCTCGAGGCCGACGCCCCAGCCCAGGGCGGCGAAGAAGCCGGCCCGGAAGCCGTCGCCGACGCCGGTCGGGTCCTCGGGGATGACGTCGCGGGCGACCGGCACGTGGATGCGCTCGATGTCGCGGCCGGTGATCTCGACGCCGTCCTTGCCCAGCGTGGTGACCCGGATCTTGACCTGCTCGAGGACCTGCTCGCCGGTCAGACCGGCCTTGGTCTCCAGCAGCGAGCGCTCGTAGTCGTTCGTCATCAGGTAGTCCGCGCCGCTGATCAGCGTCATCACGTCGCTGCCGTCCATGCGGGCGAGCTGCTGCGACGGGTCGGCGGCGAACGAGTAGCCGCGGGCCCGGCACTCCTGCGAGTGGCGGATCATGGCGGCCGGGTCGTTGGCGCTGACCAGCACCAGGTCGAGCCCGCCGGCGCGCGCGGCGACCGGCGCGAGCTCGATGTTGCGGGCCTCGCTCATCGCGCCGGCGTAGAACGACGCGATCTGGTTGAGGTCGTCGTCGGTGGTGCAGACGAAGCGTGCCGTGTGCGCGATCTCACTGACGTGCACAGAGTCGCAGTCGACGCCGTGGCGCTCGAGCCAGGACCGGTAGTCGGCGAAGTCCGCGCCGACCGCCCCGACCAGGATCGGGCTGAGGCCGAGCTTGCCCATCCCGTAGGCGATGTTCGACGCCACGCCGCCGCGCCGCACGACCAGGTCGTCGACCAGGAAGGAGAGCGAGACCTTGTGCAGCTGATCGGCGATGAGCTGTTCGGCGAACCTGCCGGGGAAGTGCATCAGGTGGTCTGTGGCGATCGAGCCGGTAACGGCGATCTTCATGTCGGCCCTCGAGGTCGGGTGCGATTACCGGGTGAGCCTACCGGCACCCGGCTCGGACGACATCCGCGCGTCATCTGGCGGACATGCGACAGGGCCGGCCCCGTAACCGGGTCCGGCCCTGTCGGTGACAATCAGTGGAACGAGTCGCCGCAGGCGCACGAGTTCTGCGCGTTCGGGTTGTCGATCGTGAAACCCTGCGCGTCGATGCGGTCGGCGAAGTCGATCGTGGCACCCGCCAGGTACGGCGCGCTCATCCGGTCGACGACCACCTCGACGCCGTCGAAGTCGGCGACGACGTCGCCGTCCAGCGACCGCTCGTCGAAGAAGAGCTGGTAACGCAGGCCCGAGCAGCCGCCGGGCTGCACGGCGATGCGCAGGCGCAGGTCGTCGCGACCTTCCTGCTCGATGAGGGCCTTGACCTTGACAGCCGCGACGTCGGTCAAAATGACGCCGGTCGGCGCGGCCGTGGTGGCCTCGGTCGACTCGGTGTGCGCTTCAGTGGTCACGTTGCGGTTCTCCCTGCCGGTCCGGGTATGTGCCGTACCGGCCAACGCTAACCCTGTTCGGGTGTATTCCCAATCGCTCTGGCCGAGATGTCTAACACCTGCTCAGCGGCTCCATTGCCGGGCGAGCCTCGCGCCGATCTCGCGCAGGCCCCGGGCGGGCTCGGCCAGCGCACGCTCCTCGGAGCCGAAATGATCCACGAGGGCGTATGTCTCGGTCACGCCGGCGGCGGCCGCCTCGCGGTGGCCGGTCTCGTTACGCCCCGCGACGACCACGCACGGCAGGCCCCGGTCGCGGGCACCGCCCGCGATGCCGGCCGCCACCTTGCCGCGCAGCGACTGATGGTCGAAG
This sequence comes from Amorphoplanes digitatis, assembly GCF_014205335.1. Classification (NCBI taxonomy): domain Bacteria; kingdom Bacillati; phylum Actinomycetota; class Actinomycetes; order Micromonosporales; family Micromonosporaceae; genus Actinoplanes; species Actinoplanes digitatis. Next base: position 6,981,790 of record NZ_JACHNH010000001.1, read on the forward strand.
GACCCCTCGCCGGTGATCACCAGGTCGGCGGCGTCGAGCTGGGCCTCGAGGCCGATCAGGGTGGTGACCAGGGCGATGCCGGAGGTCACCCGGGCGCCGAGGGCGAGCAGGGCGGCGCCGATCCCGCCGGCCGCGCCCCCGCCGGGCAGCGTGCGGAGATCCCGGACGTCCAAGGCCCGCTCCAGTACGCCCGCGAAGTGATCGAGCGCGGCGTCGAGCCGGAGCACGTCCTCCCTGGTGGCGCCCTTCTGCGGTCCGTAGACGTTGCTGGCGCCGTGCAGCCCGGTCAGCGGGTTGTCGACGTCGGTCGCGGCCACCAGGCGCACCTGGCGCAGCCGGGGCCGGCCGCCGAGCCTGGCCGCGGTGATCAGCGGCGCGCCGCCGTACGGCAGGGCGTAGCCGCTCTCGTCGACCGGGGCCGCGCCGAGCGCGGCGAGCATCCCGGCGCCGGCGTCGTTGACCGCCGAGCCGCCCAGCCCCACCACGATCTCCGCGGCGCCGGCCTCGACCGCCGCGGCGAGCAGCAGGCCCAGGCCGTACGAGGTGGCGGCGTTGACGTCGCGCTCCGCCGGGGTCAGCAGGTGCAGGCCGCAGGCCTGCGCGCTCTCCACGTATGCCGTGGTGCCGGCCAGCAGGACCTCGCCGGTCGCCGGGCGGCCGAGTGGGTCGACGATCGTGACCGGCAGCCGTCGGCCGTCGAGCGCGGCGGCGAGCACCTCGACGAATCCCGGCCCGCCGTCGGAGAGCGGGCGCAGCACCGTCTCGTCGCCCGGCGCCGTCTCGTGCCAGCCCGCGGCGACGGCGGCGGCGGCCTCGGCGGCCGACAGCGTGCCGGCGAACTTGTCCGGGCAGATCAGTACGCGCACGCTGAGACGGTACGGGCCGCCGCGGCCGAGTGCCATAGGACACCCTTTCGACCCCCGACGGCGCGGCAACGGTATGGAAACATGGTTGCCGTGACGTCGACCTGGACCGAACCCGGAAACACCGCAACGGCGCTGCTGCTCCTCGGCCGCGGCACCGACCCCGCCAGCGAGCGCGGCGTCGACTGCCCCGGCGAGCTGCCGGCGCCGAGCGACCCCGATCTCGTCGCCCGCGCCACCGCGGCCAAGGCCGCGCTCGGCGACCGGGTCTTCGTGCTCGGCCACCACTACCAGCGCGACGAGGTCATCCAGTTCGCCGACGTCACGGGCGACTCGTTCAAGCTGGCCCGCGAGGCCGCGGCCCGGCCGGAGGCGGAGTTCATCGTCTTCTGCGGCGTGCACTTCATGGCCGAGAGCGCGGACATCCTCACCGGTCCCGACCAGCGCGTCGTGCTGCCCGACCTCGCGGCGGGCTGCTCGATGGCGGACATGGCCGTGCTCGGCCAGGTCGAGGCGGCCTGGGACGAGTTCACCGACCTGGGCATCGTGGGCGACGTGGTCCCGGTGACCTACATGAACTCCTCGGCCGACATCAAGGGCTTCGTCGGGCGCAACAACGGCGTCGTCTGCACCTCCTCCAACGCCGAGCGCGCACTGACCTGGGCCTTCGAGCGGGGCCAGAAGGTCTTCTTCCTGCCCGACCAGCACCTCGGCCGCAACACGGCGGTCCGGGAGATGGGCTTCGACCTCGACGACTGCGTGCTCTACGACCCGCACAAGCCGCACGGCGGGCTCACCCCCGAGCAGCTGCGCGACGCCAAGATGATCCTCTGGCGCGGGCACTGCTCGGTGCACGGCCGCTTCACCATCGACAGCGTCCGCGAGGTCCGCGAGCGGGTGCCCGGCGTCCGCGTGCTGGTGCACCCCGAGTGCAAGCACGAGGTCGTGCGCGCCGCCGACGAGGTGGGCTCCACCGAATACATCATCAAGGCCCTCGAAGCGGCTCCTGCCGGTTCGGCCTGGGCAATCGGCACCGAACTCAATCTCGTACGCCGAATGGCGCTCGCACATCCGGACAAACAGATCATGTTCCTCGACCGGACGGTGTGCTACTGCTCCACCATGAACCGCATCGATCTCCCGCACCTCGTGTGGGCGCTCGAAGAGCTCGTGGCGGGCCGGGTGCCGAACCAGATCACCGTCGACGCCGACACCGCGAAGCACGCCCGGTCGGCCCTCGACCAGATGCTCGCCCTCCCGTAACAAACTAACTCTGCGTAATCGGCGATGAGCCGTGCGCACGCCTGTACCTTTCTGTTGCCTTAATCATCAGCAATTCGTGCCGTCCTAGGCGTTGTCGCGATTTCTGCACTGGTCACTCAGGGCTATGCTGCCCGGGCGGCAGCCGCTGGTCCCCCACCGTCGGCTGCGTCCCTATCCGCATCGGGCGTGTCACTCGCCCGCCTCTGGAGGTTGCGTTGACCGACGACGTCCTGGCCGTACACGGCGGAGCGCCGCTGCACGGGCAGATCCGGGTCCGTGGCGCCAAGAACCTGGTTTCCAAGGCCATGGTGGCCGCCCTGCTGGGCGAGTCGCCGAGCCGGCTCTTCGACGTGCCGCGCATCCGGGACGTGGAGGTCGTCCGCGGCCTGCTCGGGCTGCACGGCGTCAAGGTCAGCGACGGCGCCGACGACGGCGAGCTCGTCATGGACCCCACGAACGTGGAGAGCGCCAGCAGCGACGAGATCAACGTGCACGCCGGCTCGAGCCGGATCCCGATCCTGTTCTGCGGCCCGCTGCTGCACCGGCTCGGCCACGCGTTCATCCCGGATCTGGGCGGCTGCCACATCGGGCCGCGCCCGATCGACTTCCACATCCAGGCGCTGCGCCAGTTCGGCGCCGTCGTGGACAAGACGCCCGAGGGCATGCACCTCACCGCGCCGAACGGGCTGCACGGCACCAAGCTCGAGCTGCCGTACCCGAGCGTGGGCGCCACCGAGCAGGTGCTGCTCACGGCGGTGCGCGCCGAGGGCGTCACCGAGCTGCGCAACGCGGCCATCGAGCCGGAGATCATGGACCTGATCTGCGTGCTCCAGAAGATGGGCGCCATCATCACCGTGCACACCGACCGGGTCATCGAGATCCTCGGCGTGCCGAAGCTGCACGGCTACAACCACAAGCCGATCCCGGACCGGATCGAGGCCGCGAGCTGGGCGGCGGCCGCGCTCGCCACCCGCGGCGAGATCGAGGTGCTCGGCGCGCAGCAGGCCGACATGATGACGTTCCTGAACGTCTTCCGCTCGATCGGCGGCGAGTTCGAGATCACCGACGCCCGGGTGGCCCGCACCGGCGTGACCGGCGTCGAGGGCGGCATCAAGTTCTGGCACCCGGGCGGCGAGCTCAACGCCGTCGCGCTGGAGACGGACGTGCACCCCGGCTTCATGACCGACTGGCAGCAGCCGCTGGTGGTCGCGCTGACGCAGGCCCGCGGCCTGTCGATCATGCACGAGACCGTGTACGAGCAGCGGCTTGGCTACACCGAGGCGCTGAACACCATGGGCGCCACGATCCAGGTCTACCGCGACTGCCTCGGCGGCACCCCGTGCCGCTTCGGCCGGCGCAACTTCAAGCACTCCGCGGTCATCGCGGGCCCGAGCAAGCTGCACGCCGCCGACCTGGTGATCCCGGACCTGCGGGCCGGCTTCAGCCACCTGATCGCGGCGCTGGCGGCCGAGGGCACCTCCCGGGTCTACGGGGTCGATCTGATCAACCGCGGCTACGAGGACTTCGAGGGCAAGCTCGCCGCCCTCGGCGCGCTCGTCGAACGGATCTAGTCCTTTCGTCTGCTTCTCACCGGAACCGCGCCGACAAACGTCGGCGCGGTTTCGGCTTTGTCGGGGCTCTTGGCTACTCTGCTGAGGTGCCCTCGCTGTTTCGCCGAAAGTCCGCCGACCTCGTCTCCGACGCCACCGCCACGGTGACCTCCGAGTCCGAGCAGTCGGCCGCGTCCAAGCCCAAGGCCTACACCCCTTCGAAGAAGGAGCTGGGCGTCGCCACGCCGAAGCGCACCAGCGCCCAGCGACGGCACGACACGGCGGCGGCCCCGGCCAACCGGCGCGAGGCCTACAAGCAGATGCGCGAGCGCCAGAAGGTGGAGCGCGCCGAGGCCTCGGCCGGCATGCGGGCCGGTGACGAGCGCTACCTGCTGGCCCGCGACCGCGGCCCGGAGCGCGCGCTGGTCCGCAACATCGTCGACTCCAAGCGCACGGCGGGCACCTGGTTCTTCGCCGGCGCGATCGTCGTCTTCGTCGGCTCGACCGCGGCCATGCCGCAGCAGGTCCGGCTCGGCGCCAACCTGCTCTGGGCGATCCTGGCCATCGCGGTGGTCGTCGACAGCGTGCTGATCTCCCGCAAGGTCAAGAGCCTGGTCTCGACCCGCTTCCCGGACTCCACACAGCGGATGGGCTCGCTCTACCTCTACGGCATCATGCGCGGGCTGACGTTCCGCCGCATGCGCGTGCCGAAGCCTCAGGTGGAGCTGGGCGCCAAGATCTGATCCGCGCGCGCCGGTCACTCCACGCCGGCGAGGCGCAGCAGCGCGGCCGTTGCCGCGGCGGCGAGCACCACCACGACGAACGGCGCGCGGCGCCAGGCGAGCAGCGCCCCGGCGGCGACCCCCGCCGGGCGGGCGATGCCCGCGAACGCCGCACCCTCCGTCAGGGCCGCCGTCGCCGCCAGCGCCGCCAGCAGCGAGGCCGCCGCCATCGGGAGCAGGCGCTGGAGGTGGTCGGAGAGTTCGAGCCGGTCGCGCAGCAGGACGCCGCTGAGCCGCATCGTGTAGGTGCCAACGGCCAGGGTCAGGATCGCGGCGATCAGCACGACGCCTCCTCGGTCTCGACGCGCCGCCCGGCCTGCCCAGGCAGCCCAGCCTCCCCGGGCAGCTCAGCCTCCCCGGGCAGCTCAGCCTCGCCGGGCAGCCCGGCCGCCCCGGCCTGCGCAGGCACGGCGCGGCGGCGCGGTAGGAACACCGCGCCGAGGCCCAGCAGCGCGCACAGCACGGGCAGCCCCGCCGGCAGCACCGGTGTCAGCGCCACCGCCACCGCCGCGCCGGCCAGCGCCGCCACCCGGGTGTCGCGGTCGCGCAGCGACGGCAGGATCAGCGCGATCAGCCCCGCCGGGAACGCCGCGTCCAGGCCGAGCGACGCCGGGTCGCCCGCCGCACCGCCGAGCCAGACGCCCAGCGCGGTGCCGAGGTTCCACGACGTGAACAGCGTGCCGCCGATCAGCCAGTACGTGCGGCGGCGCCGGGCCGGGTCCTGCTCGGCGAGCGTGAACGCCACCACCTCGTCGGTCATCAGGTGGCTGCCGATCAGCCGGTCACGTAGGCGTGGGCCGACGGTGGCCGACACCGCCAGGCCGAACGGCAGGTGGCGGGCGTTCAGCAGCAGGCCCGCGAGGACGGCGGCGAGCGGGTTGCCCGCCGCGATCAGCCCCACCGCGAGGAACTGCGCGCCGCCCGCGAACACCGCCGTCGACATCAGGAACGGGACCCAGGCCGGCAGCCCGTACGCGATCGTGATGGCCCCGAACGACGCGCCAACCGCGACCATCGCCGCCGCGATCGCGGCGGCGTCCCGCAGCAGGGCCCGATCCGGTGTTCGACTTGGCGTACGCATGGTTCAAAATAATGGACGACAGGCGTACCGTTCGTCAAACCGAACGACTCGATCGACGGAGTGAACATGTCGCAGCCCGCTCCCCCGCTGGCCACCATCGCCGCGGCACTGCGCCGCGAGCGCGAGCGCGTCGGCATCTCCCTGGCCGAGCTGGCCCGGCGGGCGGGCCTGGCCAAGTCGACGCTCTCCCAGCTGGAGTCCGGCACCGGCAACCCCAGCGTGGAGACGCTGTGGTCGCTCGGGGTCGCGCTGGGCGTGCCGTTCAGCCGCCTGGTCGAGCCGCCCGAGCCGCTGATCCGGGTGGTCCGGGCCGGCGAGGGTCCGCGGCTCCAGTCGGACCACGCCGACTTCTTCGCCACCCTGCTCGCCGCCGGCAGCACGCACGCCCGCCGCGACCTGTACGTGATGGAGCTCGAGCCGGGCGCCTCGCGGCAGGCCGACGCGCACCTGGCCGGCAGCATCGAGCACCTGGTCGTCGCGGCCGGGCGGCTGCGGACCGGCCCGGAGGGCGAGGAGATCGACCTCGGGCCGGGCGACTACGTGACCTTCCCCGGCGACATCCCGCACCGCTACGAGGCCCTCGAACCCGGCACCTGGGCGGTACTCGTGATGGAGCACCGTTAGGACGCGTACAGGCGGGCCACCACGTCCTCGATGTCCGGTTCGACAAGGGACAGATCCCGCAGCGAGGACAGCGCCGCCAGCCGGCCGACCACCGGCCCCGCGGTGTCGGCCACCAGGTCGAACGACGCCCGGTGGCCGTCCGCCTCCAGCGAGACGAGCGTCGCGCCCTCGACCGTGAAGCCCGGCGGCAGCGGCGCGTCCAGGTCCGCGACGAGGCGGCGGCGGGAGCCGTACCGGGCGTGCAGGGCCTCGATCGTGCCGTCGTGCACGACCCGGCCGTGGTCGATGACCACCAGCCGCCGGCAGAGCCGCTCGATGTCGGCCAGGTCGTGCGTGGTCAGCACCAGCGTGACGTCGCCGGCGGCGCCCAGCTCGGCCAGGAACGAGCGGACCGCCTGCTTGCTCACCACGTCCAGCCCGATCGTCGGCTCGTCCAGGAACAGCACCTCCGGCCCGTGCAGCAGCGCCGCGGTGAGCTCGCCGCGCATCCGCTGGCCCAGGGAGAGCTGCCGGACCGGCGTGTCCAGGAAGCCGTCCAGGTCCAGCAGCGCCACGCAGCGGCGCAGCCGGTCCGCGTGCTCGACCGCCGGCACCCGGTAGATGTGCCGGAGCAGGCGGAACGACTCGCGCAGCGGCAGATCCCACCAGAGCTGAGAACGCTGCCCGAAGACCACCCCGATGCGCAGCGCCAGCCGCGTGCGCTGCGGCACCGGCCGCAGCCCGCAGACCGACACGTCGCCCGAGGACGGGGTGAGCACGCCGGTCAGCATCTTCAGCGTCGTCGACTTGCCCGCGCCGTTGGGGCCGATGTAGCCGACCATCTCGCCGCGCTCGATGCGCAGGTCGATGCCGTCGACGGCGGCGACGGTGCGTTTCTCCCGGCGTACCCGGCCCGCCTTGACCCGCACGACGAAGTCCTTGCGCAGCTCACGCATCTCGATGACGGCCATGTTCCCCCTCACGATCCGGTGCTGCGGTAGTGCCGGATGCCGGTGCGCCAGACGGCCGCGGCGAGCCCGGCGGCGAGCAGCGCGACCACCGGGGAGGCGAAACCCGCCCAGGTCGGCAGCCCGAGCGGGTCGGCCCGGCCCAGCAGCGCCAGCGCCGGCTGGTACGCCACGAATCCGAACCCCAGCCCGTACGCGAAGACGGCCCGGAACCACCCCGAGTACACCGGCGTCGGGTACGCGGTGAAGTCCCGCCCGCCGTAGGTGAACGCGCTGCCGACCTCGCCGGAGTCGACCCACCAGAACGCCAGGCTGGCGCTGAGCACGAAGATCGAGGAGAAGAAGACCGCGCCGGCCAGCGGCGCCACCACCAGCAGCGCCACCCGCGCCGGTGTCCAGTCCACGTGGTTGATCCGCAGCGCGACGGCGAGCACCGCGAAGCTGAACGGCAGCCGCAGGGCCTTGCGCACCGGCAGATCCATCAGGATCAGCTGGACCAGCGCGCTCAGCGGCCGGACCAGGACCGCGTCCATCGTGCCGGTGCGCACGTAGGTCTTGAGCCGGTCGATGTTGCCGACGGCGAAGTCGGCGAGGGCGAACGCGCAGGACGACAGGCTGACGATCAGCACGCCCTCGGGCAGGGAGAAGCCGGCGACGGTCGTCGTGGCCTGGAAGATCACCACGACCGCGAACACGTCGAGCGCCGTACCCCCGATGTTGGTCACCATCTCCACGGCGAACGACGCCCGGTACGAGGTGACGGAGCGCCACTGCCCGCCCAGCAGCGCGGCGTACGCCCGCAGCTCAGCCACCCTGCGCCACCAGCCGGCGCTCGGCGCGGCGCTGCACCAGCACGCAGAGCGCGAGCAGCAGCGCGGCCCAGACCGCCTGCAACCCGACGAGCCCGAACTGCAGAGGCACCGGATCCCGCTCGACGAGCACGTCGAGCGGCGTCTGCATCAAACCTGGAAACGGCGTGGCGACCCACAACGTTACGGCCAGCCAACCGGGCAGGAAGCGCAGCGGGAAGTAGAGGCCGGCGAGCACGCCCGCGGCGAGCGTCCACAGCATGATCGGCCCCCGGGCGTCGTGCAGCCAGTACGCGGTGGCGTTGACCAGGAACCGCAGGCCCAGGCTGCCCACGACGGCGAGCAGCACCGAGAGCCCGAACAGCGGCACGGTGAACCAGCGGCCCGGCAGGTAGAGGTCGAAGAAGATCAGGCCGACGACGAGCGGCGGCACGAACCGGAAGACCATGCCGTGCAGGGCACGACCCAGGTCGGGGGCGAGGTAGCCGGTCACCGGATGGATCGGGCGCAACAGATCCGCGGTCACCTCACCCGTTCGGATCCGGTCGGACAACTCTGTCCAGCCCCAGAGTGAAACTACGGTGAGCAACCCCTGCCCGACCCAGACGAAAGTGGCCAGTTGGTCCGGGCGGTAACCTGCGGGCGTCCCGCCCACCGCGCCCGCCGCAACGGCGAGCAGGACGTAACAACGGAGGAACCCGAAGACGATGTTGGTGAACGATCCGGCTATCGTCGCCTGCCGGTAGGTGGCGTACCTCCGGAAACCCGACCATGAGAGAGCGCCGAAAGTAGTGCAGGTATCCCGGAACGGACGGCGTGGAGAGATCTGAGGCACCCTGGCGTCGAGCCCGTCCACGCCGTTAATCTCCTCTCACAACCCCCGCAGCGGAGCCGGGCGACTGTACCCGGTGCCCCGCCCTGCCACCGAGCAATTTCCGACAAGGTGGATTTTCGTCGTGACGGAGCGTAGCCAGACATCCGGCGCCCAGAAGGCTGCCCGATGAACGGTTGGAGCTCGCATTCCGGTGCGAACCGGTGGGACGACGAGCCGGCCTGGGTGTACGAGATCACCTGGGAATGGGAGCCGCTGCCCGGGCAGCGCTACCCCGGCGACCCGGGCCGCCGCCGCGCCGTGCACCACCCCGTCTACGACGCGTCACGGGCGGCCGAGGCCGCATCGCAGTGGGACGCCGACTTCCGCCAGATCGCGCAGGCCTCCGGGCCGCCGGCACCGTCCTCCGGCGGGCCGTCGCCGGCCCGGCCGATCTCGCCCGCCGCGGGCCGCGCCTCCGTCGGCCGCCCGCCCCTGCCGCCGCCGTCCTGGTCCGGCCCGGATCAACCCACCTCCGCACCGCGTACGCCGTACGTGGCCGGACCCGCGTCACCGCAGGCTCAGCAGGCGTCGCGGCCGGGGCCGTCGTGGAACCGCCCGGTGCCGCTGCCCGAGCGGCTGCCCGACGCCGAGCACCGCCACCCGAGGCCGATGGCGGAGCGCCCGCAGTCGGCCCCGCCGATGTACGGCACCGCCCGCCCGGGGCCCGCGCAGCAGCAGCCACCGCAGGACCCGCGGTTCCAGGACACCCGGCCTCCGCAGGGCGCCGACCCGCGGTACCCGCAGTCGCCGCCGCACGACGCCCGGCCCGGCGCGCCGAGGCCCGAGGCGGATCCGCGATTCGCCGACCCCCGCCACGCCGGACCGCGCCAGCAGCAGGACCAGCGCCCGGGCACCCGGCCCGGCGCGGAACCGCAGGCCGCGCCGCGGCCCGGTCCGGAATCGCGGCCCGCGCCCCGCCCGGCGGCACAGGACGACCAGCGTTACGGAGCGCGACCGGTCTCCTCGCCGGCCTACCAGCCGGCCCGGCCGGTCAGCCACGACACTCCGGCCTATCAGGGTCCGGGGCAGGCGACGCCGGTCGCGCCCTATCAGGCACCGCGGCCGACGCCGCCGGACCCATCGTGGGCGCCGCCGGTCGACCCCCGGCCCGCCACGCCGCTCGGGCCCCGCTCCGCGCCGCCGGCGGCCGAGCCGCAGCCGAGGCGTGCCTCCCGGCACAGCGCGGAACCGCCGACGGACCCGCGCTTCGCCGCGCCGCTGCGCGCGATCCCGCCGGTCGAACCGCAGCAGCCGCGGACCCCGCCACCCGCGGCGCGCCCGGCCGCCTACGCACCCCCGCCGGCCACGCACTCGGCACCGCCGGTGCACTCGGCACCGCCCGCGCACTCCGCGCCGCCCGCGCACTCCGCGCCGCCCGCGCACTCCGCGCCGCCCGCGCCGTTGGCTCCCGCGGCCTACTCCGCGCCGCCCGCGGCACCGGTCCGCCCCGTTTCCGCGCAGCCCGGGTCCATGCCGCCGGTGCGGTCCGGTCCGGACCCAGTGCCGCCGGTGGTTTCGCGGCAGCAGGCGCCGCCGCCGGTGGTCCGGCCGACGTCGGCCCAGCCCGCCCACTACCGCCCGGCCCCGCCGGCGCACCCCTACGAGCCGCAGCCGCGTCACGCGCCGGACGAGCGGCCGGCGCCGCGGCCGTCGTACGGCGCCGGCGTCCCGCCCGTGCCCGTCTCGCCGGCCAGCGCTCCGCCCGCGCCGCCCGTCACGGCGACTCCGGTTCCGGCGGCGACGCCGACACCGGTCTCGCCCGCCCCGCCGACGCCCGCCCCGGCGGCGACGCCGGCACCGGTCTCGCCCGCCCCGCCGACACCCGCCCCGGCGGCGCCCGCCCCGGCGTCGAGCTGGTTCACCGGCGAGGATCCGGCGGCCGGCGCGGCCGTGTCCGATCTGACCGCGCCCAGCGCGACGAGCCCGGTCCCGGCGAGCACCGCACCGGACGGCTGGAACGCGGCTCCGGCGAGCGCCGAACCGGCCGCCGAGGCGCCGGAGACGGCCGCCGACGAGCCGCACGGCCTCGGCTGGCTCCTCTCGCTGAGCGGCCTCGGCGCGACCAGCACCGAGCCCGAACCCGCGCCGGAGCCGGTCGCCGCGACGACGGACGCCCCGATCAGTGGCGCGCCGGCCGACCACGTCGCGGCCGCGGACGAGACGCCCGCGGACGACCCGGCGCCCGCCGGCGACGAGCCCCCGAAGCCGGACTGGTTCTCGCCACCCGCCGAGACCGACCTGGTCGCCCCGGCGGAGACCGAGGAGCCGAAGGCCGTGCCCGCCGACCTCGCGACCACGGAGAGCGCCCCGCCCGCCGTCGAACCGGCACCGGTCGAGACCGGCGACGGTCCGGAGACCGAGCCGGTGGCCGACGTCGAGGCGCCCGCCGAGCCGGCGACCGACATCGAAACGCCCGCCGAGCCGGCGGCCCCGGAGGAGCACGCCGACGCGGACGCGCCCGAGGCGGCGCTCCCCGGCGGACCGATCGCCCCGGAGGACTCCTCCGCGAAGGTCGAGGCCACCGAAGTCGATGCCCCGGCGGTCGAGGCCGTCGTCGTCGAGGAAGCCGCCGACGAACCCGCGGCGCCTCAGTCCACCGTCGACGAACCGCTCGACCTGCTCGCCGAGGAACCGGTCGAAGCCGAGCCTTCGACGGCCGACGCGACCATTGTGGAACCCGCGGTGGTCGAGCCCACCGCCGACGAACCGGCCGACGAGACGCCCCCAAGCACGGCCGAGACCCTCCAGAGCGAGCCGACCGCCGACGAGCCGGAAGCCGACGACGAACCGGCCACCGACGAACCCGCCCCGACCCCGGCCGAACCCGTCTCGGCCGCGCCCGCCGCCGCCGGCCCGTTCGCTGACGAGCCCGTCCAGACCTCGAGCGAGCCCGTCCAGACCTCGAGCGAGCCCGTCCAGACCTCGAGCGAGCCCGTCCAGACCACAAGCGAGCCCGTCCAGGCCACGAGCGAGCCCGCCACTGCCACGGACGAATCCGCCGAACCCGGTCCGGACCAGGCCGAGGCGGGCGACGAGGCCGTCGCGGAGGACACGCCCGCCGAGGCGACCACCGGCGACGACGCGATAGCGGCACCGAGCATGCAGCTTCCGGCGCTCTCGGTCGCCCCGCCGCCCGAGCCCGAACTCGAGCCCGTGCGCCGCCGCGCCGACCCCGAGCAGGTGCTGGCCACGTACCCCTGGAAGTTTGATCCGCTCACCCTGCGTGAGGTGATCGGCGACCCGGACCGGCTCCTGGACGTGCGGGACCGGCTCAGCGACAAGCTCGAATACGCCGAGCGCGACACCATCCGCGCCCGCCTGCTCAGCCTGCGCGCCGTGGTCTCCCGCGTGCTCGGCGACCTCGGCCTGGCCCTCGCCGACGGCCGGGAGGCGCTGCGGCACGCCGAGGCGACCGGCGAGCTGCGGCGGACCGCGATCGTGCAGGCCCGGCTCGCGCACGTGCAGCAGTGGCGTGGCGACTTCGCCGAGGCCGACCGGCTGTTCGAGGAGGCCAACTCCGTCGAGCTGCCCGACCGGCTGCGGGCCGAGATGCACGTGCAGGCCGGCAAGTGCTGCTACGAGCAGGGCCGCTACCTGGAGGCCTGCAATCATTTCGAGGCCGCGGTCGAGCTGCGCCGTGCCGATGACCCGGACCTGATCGCCCGCACCGAGATCGCCCTCGACGCCGTCATGGCGCGGGTGCAGGAGGCCGGCTGGGGTCCCTATCCGCGCTCGCGCGAGGAGATCCTCCAGCAGAGCCGGCCGCCGCACCCGGCGGTCGACTACGAGTCGGGCTGGCAGGGGTACGCCGACGCCAACGGCGACGTCGTCATCGCCGAGCGGTACGCCGACGCGCAGCCGTTCCACGAGGGTGCCGCCTGGGTACGCCGGCCCGGCAACGACGCCTGGGAGCTGATCGACGAGACCGGCACGCTGCTGATCGACGCCTCCAGCGGGTACGTGCAGGCCGGCCCGTTCGGGGACGGCCTGGCCTGGGTGTCGCGCGACCCGGACGGCGGCTGGTTCGCCGTCGACTGGCACAACCGGGTCATCGTGCCCGGCGGCTTCGACGACGTGCGGCCGTTCCGGCAGGGTCTGGCCGCGGTGCGGCGCGGCGGCTGGGGCGCCATCGACCGGCACGGCCGGATCGTGGTGCAGCCGAAGTTCCGGCGCTTCGCGACCGAGCTGATCGCCGGCGGCCCGGTGGAGGGCTTCACCGCGGACGGCCTGGCCGTCGTCGACGCCGGTGACCGGCTCGGCGTGGTGGACCGGACCGGGCAGTTCCTGGTGGCGCCGGTGCACCCGCGGATGGTGATCCACCCGGTGGCGTTCATCATCGGCGACCGCGAGGGCCGGTGGGGCGCGCTCGACCGGCGCGGCGACATGATCGTCGACGTCGTGCATTCCCGGGTCGCCGATGTGGCGGACGAGATAGAACGACTGCTCACCGACACCCGGCCGGTTCTGTAAGGGCCGGGTAGGGTCCGGGACATGGAGTTCCGTCACCTCGGCCGTTCCGGCCTCATGGTCAGCGAGATCGCTTACGGCAACTGGATCACCCACGGCTCCCAGGTCGAGGAGGAGGCCGCCGCCAAGTGCGTCAAGGCGGCCCTCGACGTGGGCATCACCACATTCGACACCGCGGACGTCTACGCGGGCACCCGCGCGGAGGAGGTCCTCGGCCGCGCGCTCAAGGGCGAGCGCCGCGAGGGTCTCGAGATCTTCACCAAGGTCTACTGGCCGACCGGCCCGGGGCCCAACGACCGCGGGCTGTCCCGCAAGCACATCATGGAGTCGATCAACGGCTCGCTGCGCCGGTTGCAGCTCGACTACGTCGACCTGTACCAGGCGCACCGCTACGACTACGCGACGCCGCTCGAGGAGACCATGCAGGCGTTCGCCGACGTCGTGCACTCCGGCAAGGCCCACTACATCGGGGTCTCCGAGTGGTCCGCCACCGAGATCCGGGCCGGCTGGGAGCTGGCCCGGGACCTGAAGATCCAGCTCGTCTCCAGCCAGCCGCAGTACTCGGCGTTGTGGCGGGTCATCGAGCCCGAGGTGGTGCCGACCTCGATCGAGCTCGGCGTCGGCCAGATCGTCTGGTCGCCGATCGCGCAGGGCGTGCTGACCGGCAAGTACGAGCCGGGCAAGCAGCCGCCGGCCGGCTCGCGGGCCACCGACGACAAGTCGGGTGCCGACTTCATCTCGCGCTGGCTCAGCGATGAGGTGCTCACCGCCGTGCAGCGGCTCAAGCCGCTCGCCGAGCAGGCGGGCCTGTCGATGGCCCAGCTCGCGGTGGCCTGGGTGTTGCAGAACCCCAACGTCTCCGCGGCGATCATCGGCGCGTCGCGCCCGGAGCAGGTCTACGACAACGCCAAGGCGGCCGGCGTGCGGCTCGAGGACGACCTGATGAAGGCGATCGACGAGGCGCTCTCCGGTGTCATCGAGCGCGACCCGGCGCAGACGGTCAGTCCGGCGAAGCGTCCCTGACAGTGCACCCGGCGCACCCTCAGGGGTGCGCCGGGGTCACAGGGACGACCAGAACCGCATGTAGAAGAGCCCGACCTCGCCCAGCCCGATCCCCTGCACGTCCGGTATGCCGATCAGGCTCGCGAACCAGCCGACCACCGCGAAGAACAACTGGTTGATCCGCGACTGCCAGAGCAGCACGAAGAGCAGCATGAAGCCGTACGGGGCGAACATGTTGTATGCCCGCTGGTACGGCTCGCTCAGCCACGGCTGGAGGATGTTGCCACCGTCCAGGCCCGGCATCGGCACCAGGTTGAGCAGGCTCGCCGTGACCTGGAGGAACGCGAGCGCACCCAGGGCGACCCAGAAGTCGCCGTGGCTGCCGCCGACCACGACCCCGCCGGAGCCGTCCCGCATGAGCACCACGTCGTCGCCCGCGCCGAGCGCGAACGGCACCGCCAGCAGCAGCGCGAACACCACGTTCGTCGCCGGGCCGGCCGCGCTGATCAGCGACTGCTTGACCCTGCTCCGGATGTGCGCGTGGTCGACCCAGACCGCGCCGCCGGGCAGGCCGATGCCGCCCAGCACCACCGCGACCAGCGGCAGCACGATCGACAGCACCGGGTGCGTGTACTTGAGCGGGTCGAGCCGCAGGTAGCCCCGGTCCGCGACGCCCCGGTCGCCGGAGAAGTACGCGACGATCGCGTGCGCGTACTCGTGCAGGCAGAGCGAGAGAATCCAGCCGGAGATGACCAGCAGGAAGACGTCGACCCGCGGGTTGCCGTACGCGGTCCAGGTCATCCAGCCGGTGACCCCCGTGATGGCGAGAATCCCGACGAAGACGGGACTCGGCACGAAGGCGCTCTTCGGGGAGCCCCGCGAGACCTGGTAGTTCACTCGGTCGGCAGCAGACTCATCTGGTAGTCGACCCGGTCGTCCTCGACGAGGGTGACCTGGGTGACTCCGGCGGCCGCGAGCTCACGCCATGCCTGGCCGATCCATGACTCGGCGTCCGCCTGGCTGCTGAACGACTCGGCAGGGCCGGCCACCGGCTGCCCGTCGACGCCCTCGTACCGCCAACTCCACGGCATTCCGCCGCCTCCTCAGGTGTCGAACTAAGGTCCTGTGGCCACCCTACGGTGTGCCCGCCGGTGCACCCGGAACGCCCGGGCCCCGCCGGGGCCGGGTCGGCCCCCATGATCGTGGCGCCCCGCCCTAAAGTACGGGGCATGTCTGCTGACGGGTGGCGTTCGATCCTGGTACTCGGCGGGATCCGGTCCGGCAAGTCCGCGTTCGCCGAGGCGCTGGTCGCGGGTGCCGCGTCGGTCCGCTATGTCGCGACGGCCGTCGGCGGCGAGGACGACCCGGAGTGGCGCGCCCGGATCGAGGCGCATCAGCGCCGCCGGCCGCAGTCCTGGACCACCGAGGAGACCGGCGCGGACCCCGCGGGCCTGACCGCCGTGCTCGCCGAGGCCAAGCCCGACGACACCCTGCTCGTTGACGACCTGGGCGGCTGGGTCGCGGCGCTGCTCGACCCGGCCCGGCAGCCGAACGACGACCTGGCGACGGTGACCGCGCTCGCCGACGCGGTCCGGGCGTGCGCCGCCCGCGTGGTGCTGGTCAGCCCGGAGGTCGGCCTGTCGCTGGTGCCGGCCACGCCGGTCGGGCGGGCGTTCGCGGACGCGCTCGGCACGGCCAACCAGGAGCTCGCCGGCGCGTGCGACCGGGTGGCGTTCGTGGTGGCGGGCCGCCCGACGTGGCTGAAGTCCGGGCCGGACGCGCCGGGGATCACCACGGACCTGGAGGCCGAGAACGGCGCGGCGGAGCGGGCGGACACGCCGGTGACGGCCCCGCCCGCGCCGCGGCAGACGGTCGTCGTTGAGGCGCCGGGGCTCGACGCGGCGGCGATGCACGCCGCGATGGCACCGGCCGCGCCGCCGCCGTCGACGCCCGCCGCGGCGCACCCCCGCACCGGTGACGGCGTGGTCATCGCGCCCGGCATGGACATGCCCCTGCCGGACGGTGACGCCGGCCCCGACGCGCGCGACCGCCTCGAACGCGTGGACCTGCCCGGCGCGGGCCTCGGCGCGCTGGTCGAGGCGGTCGAGTTCGCCGCCGCGACCCAGGCGAGCGCCGTGCCGCGCCCGTGGGGACCGGCCCGCGTCCTGCTGATCGACGGCCGGCGCGCCGGCGGCGCGGCCGCGGGCGCCGACGTGCCGGATTCCGAGCGCCGGGCCGCGCAGGCCGAGGCCGGCGAGGGCGCCCTCGCCGCACTTGCCACGACCGCCGGCGCCGACATCGTGGTGGTGCGCACCGCGGCGGCGGGCGCCATGGAGGACGGCCCGGTGCTCGACGCCGAGGCCGTCGACGATGCGCTGCGGCAGGGCTGGGAGCTCGCCGACGCCGCCGCCGACGAGGGCCGGGACGTGCTGATCCTCGGCTCCTGCGGCACCGGGACGGAGGCCGCCGCGACGGCCGTGCTCGCCGCGACCACCGGCGCCGAGCCGGTCGCGCTGCTGCCCCGGGTGCTGGCGCCCGGCGGCCGCTACGACGACGACGCCTGGATGCTGCGGTGCGCCGCGGTGCGCGACGCCATGCACCGCATCCGGCAGGACCCGCGCGGCGCGAAGGACATCCTGGCCCAGCTCGGCGGCGCCGACCTGGCCGTCGCGACGGGCGCGCTGCTCGGCGCGGCGTCCCGGCGGATGCCGGTGCTGGTGGACGGCCCGCTGGGCATCGCGGCCGGGCTGATCGCCCGGGACATCGCCAGCCAGGCCCGGCACTGGTGCCTGCTCGCCGACGCGGGCACCCATCAGCTCGTCCGGCAGGGCGCCGACGTGCTGGGCCTGACCCCGGTCATGGAGCTGCGCCTCGACCTCGGCGAGGGCGCGAACGCTCTGGCCGCGCTGCCGCTGCTGCGCGCCGCGATCGCCCTCGCCGGCGCGCTGCCGGTGCATCCGGCGCTGCTGGCCGGGCACGGCGACGCGGGCCTCGAGCCGGACGAGGCCGAGCCCGGCGCGGCCGTTGTTTGACGGTCTGCGCCTGGCGCTCACCACGCTGACGGTCCTGCCGGTCCGGGCCGGCCGGATCGACCGTCGCACGGCCGCCGTCGCGATGAGCCTCGCGCCGCTCGTCGGCGCGCTGCTCGGCGCGGTGCTGGCCGGCGTCTTCGTGCTGCTCGGCCAGGGACCGGTCGCCGCGACGGTCACCGTCGCCGCGGGCGCGCTGCTCACCCGGGGCCTGCACCTGGACGGCCTCGCGGACACGGTCGACGCCCTCGGCTCCTACCGCGACCGCGAGCGGGCCCTCGAGATCATGAAGAAGCCCGACATCGGGCCGTTCGGCGTCGCCGCGATCGCCCTGGCCCTGCTGATCCAGGCCGCCGCGCTGACCGAGGTCGGGCCGGTGGCGATCGTGGTGGCCTACGCGACCGGGCGGCTCGGCGTCACGGTCGCCTGCCGGCGGGGCGTCGGCGCCGCGCGCCCGGAGGGCCTCGGCGCGCTCGTCGCGTCGACAGTGCCGGTGCCGGTGGTCGCCGGGGCCGCGGCCCTGGTGGCGGCCGCGGCGGTGTTCGCGGTGCCGGGCCGTCCCTGGCAGGGTCCGGCCGCCGTCGCCGCCGCCCTGCTCGTCGTGTTCCTGCTGCTGCGCCACGCGGTACGCCGGTTCGGCGGCATCACGGGCGACGTGCTGGGCGCCTGCGTCGAGACGACCACGACGCTAGCCCTGGTCGGCCTGGCCCTGGGCTGAGTCGTAATCCCGGACTACCTTCTTCGGCGCGGTCCGGCGCCACGCCTCGGTGACGACCTGGCGCAGCTCGCCCGCGTCGGCCTCGGCGAGCACCACCCGCACCCAGCCGTACCGGCCGACGTACGGCGCCGGCGAGTACGTCTCCGGCGCACCGGAGACCAGCTCGGCCTGCTCCTCCTTGGACGCCTTCACCGAGACGGTGTCGTAGTCGGGGCCGCCGACGACGAACATCTTCTCGCCGTACCGCAGGGTCCAGTCGCCCCACTGCTCCACGAAGGACTCGCGGCCGCCGGGCAGCGCGAGGACCCATTCCCGCACCTCCTGCCAGGTGACGGGCATCAGCGCACCGAGGTCTCGACGAACGGCGGCTTGACGATCCGCGCCTCGGTGCGGCGGCCCCGGATGTCGATCTCGACGAGGTCGCCGTCGCCGAGCCCGGCGGCGCTGTCGAGCAGGGCCAGCGCGATGCCCACCTTCTTCGTCGGCGAAAAGGTGCCACTGGTGATCTCGCCGACCTGCGTCTCCCCCGCGTACACGGGCATGTGACAGCGCGGGATGCCGCGACCGGTGAGCTCGAGGCCGCGCAGCAGCCGCCGCGGGCCGGCCGCCTTCTCGGCGAGCAGCGCGTCGCGGCCCCAGAACGCGGGCTTTGACCAGCCGACCGCCCAGCCGGAGCGGGCCTGCACCGGGGTGATCTCCAGGGAGAGCTCCTGGCCGTGCAGCGGGTAGCCCATCTCGGTGCGCAGCGTGTCGCGCGCGCCGAGCCCGCACGGGCGGACGCCGGCCGCGACGAGCGTGTCCCAGACGGTGACGGCGTCGTCCCACGGCACGACCAGCTCGTAGCCGTGCTCCCCGGTGTAGCCGGTGCGGCAGACGATCAGGTCGACGCCGCCGATCCGCGCCGGGTTGAACGACATGTAGTCGTGCTCGGTGGGCAGCCCCAGCCCGGTGACGGTCTCGGCCGACAGCGGGCCCTGCACCGCGAGGACGGCGAAGCTGCGGTGCTCGTCGGTGACGGTGATGCCCTCGGGCGCGGCGGCGGCCAGCCGGCGCACGACCTCGGCGGTGTTGGCGGCGTTCGGGATCAGGAAGACCTCGTCCGGCCCGATCAGGTACGCGATCAGGTCGTCGACCACGCCACCGGAGGCGTCGTCGCAGCAGAGCGTGTACTGCGCCTTGCCGGCGGCGATGCGGCCCAGGTCGTTGCTGAGGCAGGAGTTGACGAAGTCCGCGGCGCCCGGACCGGTGACCCGGGCCTTGCCGAGGTGGGACACGTCGAAGACGCCGACGGCCTCGCGTACGGCGGCGTGCTCGCGCAGGACACCCCCGCCCGCGTACTCGAGCGGCATCTCCCAGCCGCCGAAGGCGGCGAACTTGGCCCCGAGCGCGACGTGGCGCTCGTGCAGGGGCGAACGGAGCAGGGCGGCGGCCTCGGCAGACATGAGTGGCAACTTACCCGTGGCCTCGGCCGCCGCCGACAGCTACCGGCAGATCCGCACTAGAACCCGACCCGCTCGATGTCGGTCACCTTGATCGTGAGCTTCTTCTTCGGGCCGGAGGTGTGGGTGAGCTCCTCGTCCGCGTTGTACCGCTCGCCGCTGACCTCGAACGTGCCGATCATCGGCCCGTCCTCGACGCCGGAGACCTCGTAGGTGACGGCCCAAGTGTCGTCCTCCGACAGCGCCGGGCCGGTGTAGGCCATCTTCACCTTGAACTTGATGTTGCAGCCGGCCGAGCCGAAGCACTGCCGGCCGGTGATCTTCGGCGTGAGCTTGAAGTCCGCCGCGACCGGCGGCACGGCCGGTGCGGCCTCCTCGGTCGGCTCCAGGGGGAAGCCGGGAATCGGGTCCTGCTCTCCCCGGCGCGCCTGCTCCTCCTCCCAGGCGGAGAGGGGCTTATCCGCCTGTGCCTCGATCCGGTCGGCCGCGACGGTAACCGCGACGCCGAGGCCACCGCAGAGCAGGAGCACCACGGCGACACCGCCCGCGATCAGCCAGGGCAGGAAGGACTTCTTCTGCCGCGGCGGCGGGGCCGGGGCGAAGCTGGGCGGGGGGAAACCCTGCGGTGCGGGTGGCGGCTGCCAGGGCGGCGGGCCGGAATCGGTGGGCGGTACGGGGTCGGGGTTGGTCATCGCCGTCCTTCGAAATGTGAGGGCCGTCCGGATTGTGAGCCCCGGTGGATGATCTCGCAACGCCGATTACCCTCCGTGCGCGGACGGTTGACGCAGGCGTGAAGGCGAATTAGGCCGACGAGGGGGCGCCGGAAGGATCACGCAGCCTTAACCTTGGTTAGCATCGGCGGGACAACACCGTCCGGCGCGAACCGCGCCGGGGTGACCACACCCGTCGGGGCGTCCCACGAGGGAGCTCCCGGCCCCAGTCGTCGCGGAGAGCCCGAGTGACCCACCCCGCACCCACCCTCAGCCTGGTCGACAGCGACCCGGCCGAACTGGCCGTCGACGCGATCGTCATCGGGCTGCACAGTCAGCCCGATGAGGGCGGCGCGGTCCTGCCGGCCGCCGGCGCGGAGAGCATCGCCGCCGCGTTCGACGGAAAGCTGATCTCGACGCTGACCCTGCTCGGCGCGACCGGTACCGCCGGCGAGGTGATCAAGCTCGCCACGCTCGGCACGGTCGCGGCGCCGCTGATCGTCGCCGTCGGCCTCGGCGACGAGCCCACCGGCTCGGCGCCCGCCACGGAGACCCTGCGCCGCGGCACCGGCGCCGCGGTGCGCGCGCTGGCCGGCAGCGCCACCGTCGCGCTGGCGCTGCCGGTGCCCGACGACACCGACGCGCCCGGCGTGCTGCGCGCGATCCTCGAGGGTGCGCTGCTCGGGTCGTACCGGTTCGCCGGCTACAAGACCAAGCCGCAGCCGACCCGGCGCGACCCGGTCAAGGCGCTCCAGGTGACCGTGCCCGACGCGGCCGACTCGGCCGCCCGGGCCGAGGTCGAGCGCGCCGAGGTGGTCTCCAAGGTCGTGCGGCAGACCCGGGACTGGGTGAACACCGCGCCCAACAAGCTGCGCCCGCCGGACTTCGCCGACGCCGTCGCGGCCGCCGCGGACGGCACCGGCCTCGAGGTCGAGGTGCTGGACTTCGACGCGCTCAAGGCGGGCGGCTACGGCGGCATCGTCGCGGTCGGCCAGGGCTCCGAGGCGCCGCCGCGGCTGGTCAAGCTCACATACACCCCGCAGGGCGTGGCGAACCCGAAGCGGGTCGCGCTGGTCGGCAAGGGCATCACCTTCGACACCGGCGGCATCAGCATCAAGCCGGCCGCGGGCATGTGGGAGATGAAGTCCGACATGGCCGGCGCCGCCGCCGTCGGCGCCACGATGCTGGCGGTCGCCGCGCTCCGGCCGCCGGTCGCGGTCACCGGGTACCTGGCCATGGCGGAGAACATGCCCTCCGGTACGGCGTACCGGCCGGGCGACGTCATCACGATGTTCAACGGCAAGCGGGTCGAGGTGCTCAACACCGACGCCGAGGGCCGCATGGTGCTCGCCGACGCGATCGCCCGCGCCTGCGCCGACGGCACCGACTACGTCTTCGAGACGTCCACTCTGACCGGTGGCCAGGTGGTCGCGCTGGGCAAGCGCATCGCCGGCGTGATGGGCTCGCCGGAGACCTGCGAGCGGGTCAAGGCGGCCGGCGACTCGGTCGGCGAGCCGGCCTGGCCGATGCCGCTGCCGGACGACGTGCGCAAGGGCATGGAGTCCGAGGTCGCCGACATCAGCCAGGTCAACGCGAGCATGGACCGGGCCGGGCACATGTTGCAGGGCGGCGTGTTCCTGCGCGAGTTCGTGGCGGACGGCGTGGAGTGGGCGCACATCGACATCGCCGGGCCCTCGTACCACGTGGGCGAGCCCAGCGGTTACTGGACGAAGGGCGGCACCGGCGTGCCGGTGCGCACCCTGCTGACCCTGATCGACGACATCGCCGCCAACGGCTGAACCCCGGAACGCCGCCCGTGCCCTCTCAGGAGGCCGGGCGGCGTTTCTGGCGTGCGTTGTAGTCGCGCATCCGCTGGGGGTAGCCCATCAGCCGGATGTCGTAGATGGGCATGGCGAGCTGGTGCGCGAAGCGCCGGGCGGTCTCCGGGGAGTCCACGCGCCGCCGGGTCCACTCGCCGTCGTGTGCCACGAGCAACACGGTGGTCTCGGTCACCGTCGTACGGGGCTCGATGTAGCCCTCGACGCCACGCCGGGATCGGACAAACTCCGCAAGATGCTCAAGATCGGCACGATCCGCCGGACGGCCGCCCCCACGGATCGGCTCCTTGCGTCGCCGGAACCACGCCACGCCCCACTCCTTACCGTCAATTGCCGCAAGGGTACGTCCTGCGCCCCTCTCGTTGGGCACCTGGATACATAGACAGGCGCGGTAAGTGACAAGATGGCCAGGACAGCTGTGACCGTTTCCACCATGCGACCCATGTGGCGACGAACGCGATCCGGGAGTAGACGTGAGCCAGCCGGGCGGAACCTTCGACATCGTGATCCTCGGCGCCGGCAGCGGCGGCTATGCCGCCGCGCTGCGCGCGGCCGAGCTGAACCTGTCGGTGGCCCTGATCGACAAGGCGGAGCTGGGCGGAACCTGCCTGCACCGCGGCTGCATTCCGACAAAGGCCCTGCTGCACGCGGCCGAGCTCGCCGACCAGACCCGCGAGAGCGAGCAGTTCGGCATCAAGGCCGACCTGGTCGGCATCGACATGGCCGGTGTGAACGCCTATAAGGACGGTGTCGTCGGCCGCCTCTACAAGGGCCTGCAGGGCCTGATGAAGCAGCCGAACATCACAATGGTCCAGGGCGCCGGCAAGCTGATCTCCCGTGACACGGTCGAGGTCGACGGCGCGCGCTACACCGGACGCAACATCATCCTCGCCACCGGCTCCTATTCCCGCTCGCTGCCCGGCCTCGAGGTCGACGGCAAGCGCGTGCTGACCAGCGAGCACGCCCTGCGCCTCGACCGGGTGCCGGCCTCCGCGATCGTGCTCGGCGGCGGCGTCATCGGCGTCGAGTTCGCCAGCGTCTGGAAGTCCTTCGGCGCCGACGTGACGATTCTCGAGGCGCTGCCCCGGCTGGTCGCCGCCGAGGACGAGGAGATCTCGAAGGCGGTCGAGCGCGCCTTCCGCAAGCGGAAGATCAACTTCAAGGTCGGCAAGCCGTTCGAGAAGGTCGAGTACACCGAGAACGGCGTCAAGGCCTACCTCGCCGGCGGCGAGAGCGTCGAGGCCGAGATCCTGCTGGTCGCGGTCGGCCGCGGCCCGACCACCAGCGACCTGGGCTACGAGCAGCAGGGCATCACCCTCGACCGGGGCTTCGTGATCACCAACGAGCGCATGCACACCGGCGTCGGCAACATCTACGCGGTCGGCGACATCGTGCCCGGCCTCCAGCTGGCGCACCGCGGCTTCCAGCAGGGCATCTTCGTGGCCGAGGAGATCGCGGGCAAGAACCCGGCCGTCATCGACGAGAACGGCATCCCCCGCGTCACCTACTCGGACCCCGAGGTCGCCTCGGTCGGCCTGACCGAGGCCAAGGCCAAGGAGCAGTACGGCGCCGACAAGGTCACGTCGTACAGCTACAACCTCGGCGGCAACGGCAAGAGCCAGATCCTCAAGACGCAGGGCTTCGTGAAGCTGGTCCGGGTCAACGACGGCCCGGTCGTCGGCGTGCACATGGTCGGTGCCCGGATGGGCGAGCTCGTCGGCGAGGCTCAGCTGATCTACAACTGGGAGGCGTTCCCGGAAGAGGTCGCCCAGCTGGTGCACGCACACCCGACCCAGAACGAGGCGCTCGGTGAGGCGTTCCTCGCACTGGCCGGCAAGCCGCTGCACGCACACGCCTGATTTCGATACTGATCCGACCCGTTAGAGCGGTTAAGGAGTTCTGAGACATGCCGGTATCGGTCACCATGCCCCGGCTGGGTGAGAGCGTCACCGAGGGCACCGTCACGCGCTGGCTCAAGCAGGAGGGCGAGCGGGTCGAGGCCGACGAGCCGCTGCTCGAGGTCTCCACTGACAAGGTCGACACCGAGATCCCGTCGCCGGCCGCCGGTGTGCTCACGCGCATCGTCGTGGCCGAGGACGAGACCGCGGACGTCGGCAGCGAGCTCGCGGTCATCGCCGGCGACGGCGAGGACGAGGACTCCGCCGCGCCCGCGCCCGCCGCGGCCGCGCAGGAGGAGGCCGAGCCCGAGCCGGCCGCGCAGGAGGCACCCTCGACCGAGCAGCCGGTCGCGCAGGAGGCACCGGCGCCGCAGGCCGCCGCGCAGACGGGCGGCGGCGGGGGCACCGCCGTCAAGATGCCCGCGCTGGGCGAGAGCGTCACCGAGGGCACCGTCACCCGCTGGCTCAAGCAGGTCGGTGACACGGTCGAGGCCGACGAGCCGCTGCTCGAGGTCTCCACCGACAAGGTCGACACCGAGATCCCGTCGCCGGTCGCCGGCACCGTCCTGGAGATCAAGGTCCCCGAGGACGAGACCGTCGAGGTCGGCGCCGACCTGGCCATCATCGGCAGCGCCGGCAGCGCGCCCGCCGAGGCGCCGAAGCCCGCCGCACCGGCACCGCAGCAGGCCGCCAAGCCCGAGCCGAAGGCCGAGCCGAAGCCCGCGCCGAAGCCGGCACCGCAGCAGCAGTCCGCGCCGCTGGTCGAGTCGAAGCCCGCGCCGGAGCCCGAGGCACCGGCGCCGGCGCAGGCCGCCGCCCCGGCCGCCGAGAAGGTCAGCTCCAACGGCGCCGGCGACGCCGGCTACGTGACGCCGCTGGTCCGCAAGCTCGCCGCCGAGAAGGGCGTCGACCTCTCGTCGGTCACCGGCACCGGCGTCGGCGGCCGGATCCGCAAGCAGGACGTCATCGAGGCCGCCGAGAAGGCCGCCGCCGCGAAGGCCGCCCCGGCCCGCCAGGAGGCCCCGGCGCCCGCCGCCAAGGCGGCCCCGAGCCCGCTGCGGGGACGCACCGAGAAGCTGACCCGGATCCGCGCGACGATCGCCCGCCGCATGGTGGAGTCGCTGCACGTCTCGGCGCAGCTCACCACGGTGGTCGAGGTCGACATCACCAAGGTCGCCACCCTGCGGGGCAAGGCCAAGGTCGCCTTCCAGGCCAAGCACGGCGCGAAGCTGACGTTCCTGCCGTTCCTGGCGCTGGCCGCGGTCGAGGCGCTGCGCGAGCACCCGGTGGTCAACTCGTCGATCGACCAGGAGGCCGGCACGGTCACCTACCACGACGGCGAGCACCTCGGCATCGCGGTGGACACCCCGAAGGGCCTGGTCGTCCCGGTCATCCGGGACGCCGGCGACCTCAACCTGGCCGGCCTGGCCAAGCGGATCGCCGACGTCGCGGAGCGCACCCGCAACAACAAGATCAGCCCGGACGAGCTGTCCGGCGGCACCTTCACGCTGACCAACACGGGCAGCCGGGGCGCGCTCTTCGACACCCCGATCATCAACCAGCCGCAGGTCGGCATCCTCGGCACCGGCGCGGTGGTCAAGCGCGCGGTGGTCGTCGACGACCCGAACCTGGGCGAGCTGATCGTGCCGCGCTCGATGATCTACCTGGCGCTCAGCTACGACCACCGGATCGTGGACGGCGCGGACGCCGCCCGCTTCCTGGTGACGATGAAGGACCGGCTGGAGGCCGGCCAGTTCGAGGGAGACCTCGGCCTGTCCTCCTGATCCGGGACGGAACGTGAGACAGGGGGCGCCCAGCGCCCCCTGTTTTTGTTTTGACCGGGATCAGCTTCGGGCAATGATGGAAGCATGCGGATCATCCTGGCCGGCGCGTCCGGTTTTCTCGGCACCCGGCTCACCGGCCGGCTGCGCGCCGCCGGCCACGACCTCACCCTGCTCGTCCGCCGTCCCGCGCAGGAGCCCGGTGAGGCGACCTGGCAGCCGTCGGCGGGTCAGCTCGACCCGGCCGTCGTCGCCGGCGCCGACGCGGTGATCAACCTGGCCGGCGCGGGCGTCGGCGACCGGCGCTGGAACGCCCGCTACAAGGGCCTGATCCGGAGCAGCCGGGTGGACACGGCCGGCACGATCGCCCAGACGGTCCGGAGCCTGCCCGCCGCCGACCGCCCGCGGGTCCTGCTCCAGTCCTCCGCCGTCGGCTGGTACGGCGACACCGGGGACCGCCAGGTCACCGAGGACTCCCCGGCCGGCAGCGGCTTCCTCGCCGACGTGTGCCGGGTCTGGGAGGCGGCCGTGCGGCCCGCCGAGGACGCGGGCATCCGGGTCGCGCTGCTGCGCACCGGGCTGCCGCTGGACTCCCGCGGCGGCCTGCTCAAGCCGCAGATGGTGCCCTTCCGGCTGGGCGTCGGCGCCCGGCTCGGCGGCGGCCGGCAGTGGGTGCCCTGGATCGGCCTGAACGACTGGCTCAGCGCCACCGACTTCCTGCTCGATCGCGACGACCTGGCCGGCCCGGTCAACATGGTCGGCCCGGAGCCGGTGACCAACGCCACGTTCACCCGGGTGCTGGGCCGGGTGCTGAACCGCCCGGCCGTGCTCCAGGTGCCGGGTATCGCGCTCCAGGTGGCGCTCGGCGAGTTCGCGCACGAGGCGCTGCGCAGTCAACGGGTGCTGCCCGGTGTCCTCCAGCGGACCGGCTTCGTGTTCGCCCAGCCGACCCTCGAGGTGGCGCTGCGCGCGGCGATCGACCGGGAATCGAACGCCGTGGCCTGAGCCGGGAACCGGGCTTTGCTAACCTGCGGCTGGTGTCCGTCGTCGCCGCAGCCCCCTCAGAGTCCGCCGATCCGCCGGTCGTCTCCACGACCCGCGCCGGCGGCCGCCGGTCGTGGCGCCAGCACCTGGTCGTCGCCGTCGCCGCGCTGGGCCTCGCGGCCTGGGTGACGAACGGCCTGTGGCGCGACCCGGCCGGGCACGTGCTCACCAAGAACGTCGGCGACCAGGCCTTCTTCGAGTGGCTGCTGGGCTACGGCGTCTACCTGCTGGGGCACGGCGCCGATCCGTTCTTCACCGACATGATGAACGCGCCGCTCGGCGTCAACCTGGCCGCCAACACGTCCATCACCGTCTTCATCGTGCTGTTCTCGCCGCTGACCGTGCTGGCCGGGCCACAGGTCAGCTTCGCGGCGATCCTCACGCTCAACCTGGCCGGGTCGGCGTTCGCCTGGTACCTCTTCCTGCGCCGCTACCTGGTCCGGCACGCGGTCGCGGCGGCGGCCGGCGGGTTCTTCTGCGGGTTCGCGCCCGGCTTCATCTCGCACGCCAACGGCCACCTGAACTGGACGGCGGGCTGGGTCGCGCCGCTGGTGCTCTGGTGGGTCCTCAAGCTGCCCGAGCGCGGGCGCTGGCTGCGGCACGGCATCATCCTGGGCCTGCTGGTGGCCGTCGGCTTCTCCATCGCCGCTGAGGGCCTGTTCTTCACGGCCCTGGCCAGCGGCCTCTTCCTGATCACCCGCTCGGTGCAGCCGGAGTGCCGCGCCGAGGCGCGCCGGGCGCTGCCGACGGTGCTCGCCGGGCTCGGCGTCACCGCGGTGGTCGCCGGTGCGCTGCTCGCGTACCCGCTGTTCATGCACTTCGCCGGGCCGCAGTCGTTCAGCGGCACCGGCTTCAACCAGGCGCACTACGCCGAGGACATCGGCGCCTACTTCGAATATCCGACCCGCTCGGTCGCCGGCTGGCTGGGGCTGGGCAGCGAACTGGCGCCGAACCCGACCGAGGAGACGTCCTACTTCGGCCTCCCGCTGCTGATCCTGGTCGTCGTGTCGCTGGTGACGTTGCGCCGGCACGCGGCGCCGGGCCGGTTCGAGACCCTTGCCGCGCTCTACACCGTCGGCGCGGTCTTCCTGGTGCTGTCCCTCGGCCCGCAGCTCAAGTTCTTCACCGGCACGACGAGCATCAAGCTCCCGTACGCGGCCCTGCAACACCTGCCGCTCTTCGACTCGGCGCTGCCCGGGCGTTTCGCCCTCGTGGTGGTCGGCGTGGTCGGCATCATCCTCGCGCTCAGCGCCGACCGGCTGCTCAGCGATCCGGCGCAGACGGTGCGCTCGCACACGCTCTGGGCGGCCGGCTTCGCGGTGGCGCTGGTGCCCCTGGTCCCGCTCCCGCTGCTCACCACCGAGCGGGTGCCGGAGCCGCCGTTCATCGCCGACGGGATCTGGAAGGACTACGTCACCGACGGCGGCACGATGACCACCCTGCCGTTCGCGACCACCGACACCGCGGACGGGCAGCGCTGGCAGGCGTACACGATGGCCCGGCGCGGTGCGCAGTTCCGCATCCCCGACGGCTACTTCCTCGGGCCCGGTGGGCCGGAGGGCACCGGCCAGATCGGCGCCACCCAGCGGCACACCGACTGGCTGTTCTTCCGCGCGGCCCTGTACGGCTACGTCGCCCCGCTCGACGACCACGACCGCGCGCAGGCCCGCGCCGACCTGGCGGACTGGAACGTCCAGGCCGTCTTCCTGCCGGAGCGGATCACCGGCTCGCACAGCCCGCTGTTCCGGGCCGCGGTGGAGATGACCGCGACCGACCTGCTCGGCGAGCCGGAACACGTCGGCGGCGTGCTGCTGTGGCGAATCCGCCCGGGGATCGACCCGGTCGCCAGGGATAGGCTGGAGCGGTGACGACTTCCACGTTGCAGGTCCTGCGTCCGGGCCTGGTCGACTACCGCGAGGCCTGGGACGAGCAGCGCCGGCTGCACGAGGCCGTGGTGGCGGGCACCCAGCCGGACACCATCCTGCTGCTCGAGCACCCCAGCGTCTTCACCGCCGGCAAGCGCACCGAGCCGCTGGACCGGCCGCTCGACGGCACGCCCGTCGTCGACGTCGACCGCGGCGGCAAGATCACCTGGCACGGCCCGGGCCAGCTCGTCGGCTACCCGATCGTCAAGCTCGCCGACCCGATCGACGTGGTCGCCTACGTGCGCCGCGTCGAGCAGCTGCTCATCGACGTGTGCGGGGACTTCGGCGTCACCGTCGGGCGGGTCGAGGGCCGCAGCGGCGCCTGGGTGCGCGCCGACGACCGCGGGCCCGACCGCAAGGTCGCGGCCATCGGGATCCGGGTGGCCCGCGGCGTCACCCAGCACGGCTTCGCCGTCAACGCCGACTGCGACCTGACGAACTTCGACCGCTTCGTGCCCTGCGGCATCCGCGACGCGGGCGTGACCTCCCTGACCGCCGAGCTGGGCCGGCAGGTGACGGTCGCCGACCTGATGCCGGTCGTCGAGCGCCACCTGCCGACGCTGCTGTGAGCCTCTACCGCGACCCGCGCGACAAGCGGGTCTTCGTGCCCAAGAAGGGCGGCGGGCTGGTGCTGAACTTCGGCCACCCCGTCGCGTGGTGGATCCTGATCAGCACGACGATCATCCCGCTGATCATCGTGGTCGGCGTGACCATCGCGGTCATCGCCTGAGCCGTCACGGCGTCACTCTGTGCAGGTCGCGGGGGAACGCCGTGACCTCGCGGACGTTGCCCACGCCGGTCAGCCGGGCCACGAAACGCTCCAGCCCGATGGCGAAGCCGCCGTGCGGCGGCATGCCGTACCGGAAGGCGTCGAGGTAGCCCTCGTAGGCCGCCGTCGTCTCGCCCCGCGCGGCCAGCGCCGCCCGGTAGTCCTCGTAGCGGTGCAGCCGCTGCCCGCCGGTGACCAGCTCGAGCCCGCGGAAGAGCAGGTCGAAGCTGTTCGACCAGGCCGGGTCGGACGGCTGCGGGTGCGTGTAGAACGGCCGCTTGCGCATCGGGTACCCGGTCACGAAGACGAACTCCGAGCCGTGCTCGCGCAGCGCCCACTCACCCAGCGCCCGCTCGTGCGCCGGCGCCAGGTCCGGCTCGTCGGCCGGCGCCCCCGCGATCCGCAGCGCCTCCGCGAAGTGCAGCGCCGGGATCTCCGCGGGCACCTCGGGCACCGCGACGCCGGTCCGCTCGGCGACCGTTGCCGTCATGACCGCGACGACGTCGGTGAGCACGGCCATCACGTCCCGGTGGTCGGCGATGAACCCCAGCTCGGCGTCGAGCGACGTGTACTGCGCCAGGTGCCGGGCCGTGTCGTGCGGCTCGGCCCGGAACACCGGCCCGACCTCGTAGACCCGCTCGAAGACCCCGACCATGAGCTGCTTGTAGAACTGCGGCGACTGGGCCAGGTAGGCGGGCCGGCCGAAGTAGTCGAGCGCGAACACGTTCGCGCCGGACTCCGTCGCCGACGCGACGATCTTCGGCGTGTGGATCTCGACGAACCGGCGCTCCTCCAGCGCGGCCCGGAAGCCGGCGGACGCGGCCGCCGCGACCCGCAGCGCCGCGGCGCGCACCGGGTGCCGCAGCGCGAGCGCGGCATGGTCGAGCTGGGTGGGCATGCTCGCGGTCAGCGCCGGCCGGTGCAGCTCGAAGGGGAGCGGTACGCCGACCGCGCTGAGCACCCGGAGCTCCGCGCCGGTCAGCTCGACCCCGGCGGGCGCCGCCTCGTTCGCGGTGACCGTGCCGGTCAGCTCGACGACCGACTCCTCAGGCAGCTCCTCGATCCGGGCCCGCAACTCGGGCTCGGTCACGACGACCTGGGTGAGCCCGGCGGCGTCCCGGACGATCAGGAAGGCCACCGACTTGAGCAGCCGGCGGCGGTGAACCCAGCCGGCGACCGTGACGGTCTCGCCGGCGTGCCGGGCCAGTTGGGTGGAGAGGATGCGTTGCATGGCTTTTACCTCCTCGGTGACTGCAACGCGGCCCCAGGGAGGCGTGGGCGAGCGGGATCCTCGCGGTACCACCACACCTTCGCGCCCGAGTTACTGGGCGCCTCTTGTCATACTCGGCTCGGGAGTGTCTTCGCGCCCCGGCTCCGGGCCATCTTCACAGCTGCCGATGGCTCTCTCGGCCGGTGGACCGGGGCGTTACTCGGTTCCGTCGTCACCGTGGCCGCGACCTTAACAGCGCCGGATCGGCCCGCAAACGAAATTTACGCCGTGGCGTGAGGGCCCTCACAGGATCCATCGCGTGAGCCTCGTCGCCCCTGCAACGGTTGATCTTGTCACCGGCGTAACCTCAGCCTTGTGACTATTGCTCCCGAGGGCCGCCGCCTGCTGCGCATCGAGGCGCGCAACGCCGAGACTCCTATCGAGCGCAAGCCGCCGTGGATCAAAGTCAAAGCCAAGATGGGTCCCGAATACACGCATATGCGTGGTTTGGTGCAGAAAGAGGGCCTCCACACGGTCTGCCAGGAGGCCGGCTGCCCCAACATCTACGAATGCTGGGAAGACCGCGAGGCGACGTTCCTGATCGGCGGCGATCAATGCACCCGCCGCTGCGACTTCTGCCAGATCGACACGGGCAAGCCGGCCGAGTTCGACGCCGACGAGCCCCGCCGCGTCGGCGAATCGGTCGCGACCATGGGCCTGAAATACGCGACGGTCACCGGCGTGGCCCGCGACGACCTCCCCGACGGCGGCGCCTGGCTCTACGCGGAGACGGTCCGCCAGATCCACAAGCTCCAGCCCGGCTGCGGCGTCGAGTTGCTCATCCCCGACTTCAACGCCGAACCGGAGCAGCTCGCCGAGGTCTTCGGCGCGGCACCCGAGGTGCTCGCCCACAACGTGGAGACCGTCCCCCGCATCTTCAAGCGCATCCGCCCCGGCTTCCGCTACGAGCGCTCCCTCGACGTAATCACGCAGGCCCGCGCCGCCGGCCTGGTGACGAAGAGCAAC
Organism: Amorphoplanes digitatis; assembly: GCF_014205335.1. Lineage (NCBI taxonomy): Bacteria > Bacillati > Actinomycetota > Actinomycetes > Micromonosporales > Micromonosporaceae > Actinoplanes > Actinoplanes digitatis. The sequence continues at coordinate 7,013,439 of NZ_JACHNH010000001.1, forward strand.
CTGATCCTCGGCATGGGCGAGGAGCGCACCGAGGTCTCCCAGGCCCTGCGCGACCTGCACGAGGCCGGCTGCGAACTCATCACGATCACGCAGTACCTGCGTCCGACCCCGCGCCACCACCCGGTGGAACGCTGGGTGAAGCCGGAGGAGTTCGTCGAGCTCCGCGACGAGGCCGAGGAGATCGGCTTCGCAGGCGTGATGAGCGGGCCGCTGGTTCGCTCCTCCTACCGCGCCGGCCGCCTCTACCAGCAGGCCCTCGCCGCCCGCAGCTAACACCCACAGCCGAACGGACCCACTTCCCTCACGCAGAGGGCGCTTCCCTCACCCAGAGGGCGCTTCCCTCACGCAGAGGGCGGGGTCAATTCACGGACCCTCCCCTTACGCAGGGCGGGGTCATCAACCGCAACAGTGGCGTCCTCGACCTGCTCACGGTCCGAACTCCCCCCACGCGGGCGGCGCCTGAGGCCGGGGCAGAGGTGATGGCCCCGGCGATCCACACGCTTCGTGCAGCACTCACGGCAGTGCAGGGCGGGAACTCCGGCGGCGATCAGCCCACCCCGCAGCAACGCAAGCCAGGACGTAAGCAGCGCAGGGACTGTCAAACGAACGGCACCTCTCTGTGTCAAGGCGTCGGCAACAGAGAGGCTTCCGTGTCCTTGATCATGGTTCGGAAGACGACGTCGGCGAGCCGCCGCTTGAGGCAGCGCATGGCTTCCTTGTGAGTCTTCCCGGCGGCTCGTTTGCGCTGGTAGTAGTCCCTGCCCGGAGTGGGTCGCTGGGTTGGGTCATGGCCATGACATGCAGCGCGTAGTTGAGCTGGCGGTCGCCAGCTCGCGAGAGGCGATGCCGCTGGACGTCGCCGGAGGAGACTTCTATCGGCGCCACGCCGCAGAATGACGCGAACGCGGACTCGGATCGGAACCGGCTGACGGGACCGGTCCGGGCAAGGATTTTGGCGGCCATGACGTCACCGATGCCGTGTAGCTCGGTCAGGGTTGTGCCGCTGGCGGCGACCGCGGCGCCGAGGGCGGCGGTGGCGTCGGTGATGCGCCGGTCGAGCCGGCGCAGCTCGGCCAGCAGTTCGACTGCCAGCCTTCGCACGGTGCGGGCCAGCAGGGTTCGGGGCCGGATGGTGCGCAGCGCTGCGGCTGCGGCCTCGGCGGTGAGCTTGCGTGGTAGGCCGGATGCGATGAGATGGGCCAGGAGGACGTGCAGGCGGTTGACGGTTTGGGTGCGGGTGCGGACCAGGTCATCGCGGTGTTCGGTCACTGCTCGCAGCGCTGCCAGGGCTTCGTCGATCACCGCGGTGTTCAAGCGGGTGGCGGTCAGTGCGGCGATGCCAACCGACAGGGCGTCGGCTTCATCGGTCTTGCGGCCGTGGCCCGTGGACAGCAACCGGACCCGCCGGGCGAGCTTGGCGGGCACGTTGACTACGTGGACGTCGTCGGCGGCTAGCCGGGTGGTCAGCGGGGCGCCGAGTCCTGCGGCGCCTTCGATCGCCCAGCTCGCATCCGGCCAGCGGCGGGAGAATCGCCGCAGTTGCCGGTAGCCATCGCGGTTGACCGGCACGCGGATCGAAGCCACGGCCTGCAGGCGGGCGTCGACCACGACCGCCGTCCAGGAGGCCTTGTGCGGATCGATCGCGATGACCACTTGGCTCGACGTCAATGCAGGTGCGGAGGGCACGCAGTCTCCTCATGAGAGCCGGAACGGGGTGGATCCGGCGAGGAGGGCAGACCAACTTCAGGTTTCACAGACCTCTCTCGAGCCACTCTCGCCGGCGGCCGTGGCCGGGACGCATGCCGTTCGGCAGCCAGCCCACAGGCGGCAGGTGTAACTCGAGCGACCCCTGCCACGGCCTCGGTGATCATGGCTGCAGACCGCGATCACCGCCACCAATCAAACAAGTTGGAAGCCTCTCTGTTGCCGACGCCTTGACACAGAGAGGTGCCGTTCGTTGTACAGACCCGCAGCGCAGGCCAGGACGTAAGCAGAGCGGGCTGGGACGAGCAGCGCGGGCCGGGACGTGGGCGGCGCAAGCCGACACGAGCAGCGCAAGCCGGGATGTAGGCAGCGCGGGCCGAGACGAGCAGCGCGGGCCGAGACGTGGGCAGCGCGGGCCGAGACGTGGGCGGCGCAAGCTGAGACGAGCAGCGCGGGTCGAAACCTGGGCGGCGCAAGCCGAGACGAGCAGCGCAATCCGGGACGTAGGCAGCGCGGGTCGGAACGTGGGCGGCGCAAGCCGGGACGTGCAGTGCAAGCCGGGATGTAGGCGGCGCCGGCCGGGGCGTGCGGCGCGGGGCGGACGTGGGAGGCGCGGGGCGGGTTGGGCTGGGTTGGGTTAGCGGGGCTTTAGGCGGTGCAGCGTGTAGCCGCGGCCGGTGGGGTCCAGGTCGGTGGTGGCCTGTTTGAAGAGGTACTCGGCGCGCTCGTACGAGAGGCGGCCGCGGCCGGTGTCCGGGCAGCGATCGGCGGCGGCGGGCATCCGGGCCGGGCCTGGTCGACGGTCGGTGAGGAAGACCGGGCCCTGGGACCGGCCGGCCACCAGGGTCTCCAGCAGGCCGGCCGTTGCGGCCCGCCAGGTCACCCAGGCGGACCCCGAACGGGCCCGGCGGTCATCGAGGTCCAGGTCCTCGATGTTTAGCGACAGCACCGCCCGGATACCCGCCGCCGACTCGTGCAGCAGGCGCCACAGGGTTCGTTCGCGCAGCGGCAGGTCCGCGCGCGCCCAGAGCCGGTCCAGCTCCCCCGCGCCGATCGGCTCGGCGGCGCGGGTGCGGGCCTCGGCGCGCCGGGCCAGGCCCGCCGTGAGGTCGTCCGCCGAAGCCCAGGCGGCGAACGAGCGGATCGCGGACAGATGACGGTTCCAGGTCCCGGCGGCCGTGCCGCCCCACTGCGTCGTGCAGGCCAGGGCCACCTGCTCCCCGGTCACCGACGCCAGCGGCACTCGCTCGCCCAGGGCGAGGCTCAGCCGCCCGAGGGTCTGCCCGTAGGAGCGCAACGTCTCGGCGCCCAGGTCCTCGCGGCCCAGGAAGGCGCGAACCGACTCACCCAGCGTGACGGCGACCGCCTCGGGAACGGCGATCCGCTCCGCTCGGCGGCGCAGGAACGCGCTCTCCGCGGCGTTGCCGGTCAGCGCCGCGGCCCGCTCGAACTCGGCGCGCGCCTCAGGTTCCCGGCCCAGCCGCAGCAGCAGATCACCCCGCACACCCGGCAGCAGGTGGTAGTCCCGCAGCGCCGGGTCCCCGCGCAGGGCGTCGACCAGATCAAGGCCTGCCTGCGGGCCGCGGGCCTGGCCGACCGCCACCGCCCGGTTGAGCCGCACGATCGGCGTCGGCATCAGCCTGGCCAGCGCGTCGTAGAGGGCGGCGATCTGGACCCAGTCCGTCTCCTCGGCCGTACGGGCCTGTGCGTGACACACCGCGATCGCCGCCTGCAACACGTACGGTCCCGGCGTACCGCCGATCTCGCGGGCCCGGAGCAGCGCCGTGAAGCCGCGCCGGATGAGCAGCTGGTCCCAGCGGCCGCGGTTCTGGTCGTGGAGCTGGATCGGCTCGCCGTCCGGCCCGGTCCGCGCGGCCGCGCGCGACGACTGGATCTCCATGAGCGCGACCAGGCCGTGCACCTCGGCCTGGCCCGGCGCCAGCTCGGCGAGCATCCGGCCGAGCCGGAGCGCCTCGAGGCAGAGCGCGGGGCGGATCAGGTCGTCGCCGGAGGTCGCCGAGTAGCCCTCGTTGAAGATCAGGTAGACGACCTCGAGCACCGAGGAGAGCCGGCCGGCCAGCTCACCCGCCTCCGGCAGGGCGAACGGCACCCCCGCCTCGGCCAGCGCGCGCTTCGCCGCCGCGATCCGCCCGGCGACGACCGGCTCGGTCACCAGGAACGCGCGCGCGATCTCCCTGGTGGTGAGCCCGCCGACCACCCGAAGGGTCAGCGCGACCCGGGACTCGGTGGACAGCACCGGGTGGCAGGAGATGAACATCAGGCGCAGGACGTCGTCCCGCTCCGGCTCCGGCGGCTGGTCGTGCTCCCGGGCGTACGCCTCGGCCTTGCGCTCGTGCAGCCGGGCGCGGCGGACGTGGTCGACGGCCCGGCGCTTGGCGATCGCCGTCAGCCAGGCACCGGGATTGTCCGGAACACCCTCGGCCGGCCACTGCTCAAGGGCGGCGACCAGCGCGTCCTGCGCCAGCTCCTCGGCCAGGCCGACGTCCCGCACGATCCGCATCAGCCCGGCGATGATCCGGGCCGACTCGAGCTTCCAGACCGCGTCGATCGTGCGGTGGATGTCCGTCACCCCCGGCCCGTTCCCGGGCCGGGGGTTCGGGTCGTCCGGATCATGGCCCGAAGACCTGCTGGATCACGCTCTCGCCGTCGCCGACGATCCGCCGGAAGCGCCGGGTCAGCTCGATCGCCTCCTCCCGCGAGCGAACCTCGACCAGGGCGAAGCCGGCCACGGCCTCCTTCGCCTCGGTGAACGGCCCGTCGATGACCGTGATCTCGTCGCCGGCGGAGGTGACCCGAACGCCGCCGGGCTCAAGACCGCCGGTCGCGAGCAGGATGCCCGCCGCGGTCAGCTCCTCGACGAACTTGCCCATCTCGGCATACAGCTTCTCGTCGGCGGGCTCGTCGGTGGGCTTGGACATCATCAGGAAGCGCATGGGTGCTCCGTTCTCGGTGTTTGCCATGCCCCAACGTCGAACGACTCATGTGACAGGTAATCACATCATTCCCTGTCACATCCCGAATCCGACGCAGGGGCAGAACCGCAGGATACGAACTCGAGAAGGGCCCGCAATGACCACGCTCGCCACCCGCACCGCGTCCTCCACCACCGGCACCCGCACCCTGCTCGCCTGCCTCGCCGTCGCCGGCCCGCTCTGGGCGGCCGTCGCACTCGCCCAGGCGGCCACCCGCGCGGGCTTCGACCTCACCCGGCACCCGCTCAGCGCACTGAGCAACGGCACGCTCGGCTGGCTACAGATCGCCAACTTCATGATCGCCGGAGCGCTGACCCTGGCCGGCGCCGTCGGCCTGCACCGCGCCCTGGCCCGAGGCTGGCTGCCGAGACTGGTCGCCGCATACGGGGTGGGAATGCTCGCCGCCGGCCTACTCGTCATGGACCCCGCCGACGGCTTCCCGATCGGCACGCCATACGGAATGCCCTCGTCCATGAGCTGGCACAGCTACGGCCACATGGCCGCGGGCACGCTCGCCTTCACCGCCGCGATCGCGGCCTGCTACGTCCTGGCCCACCGATTCACTCGCGCGGGAAACCCCCGAGCCGCGACAGCCTCGATCATCGCCGGGACAGCCCTGCTGGCCGGAAACCTGTGGGCGATGAGCGGCGGAACAGCCGGCACCCTCACGCTGGCCGTCGGCGCAATCACAGCGTCCCTCTGGATCTCCGCAGTCGCCGCCACCCTCGCAATAAACAGCAGGTGACCGCCTCGCCCCCTGTCAGATCAAAAAGGACCCCTCGACTTCCCAACCCTTTTCCCTTACGCGGGGCGGGGTCAACAACCGCAGCAGCGACGTCCTCGCCCCGCTCACGGCCGAACCCCTGCCCACGCTGCGCGAGGGTCCAGGCCGAGCACCGGCAGCGCCCCCGGCGATCGGAACCCTTTCTGCCGCACTCACGCCCACCGCCAACCCCAGACCCTCTCGACCCGCAGAGCGTCGGTCCGCCCACTCAGCTCCGGATCGCCGACCCCGATCGCCAGGCCTTCGACTCCACGCCTCCGAAAGACCGCCGTAACCTCCCAGCCGGTCACCATCCAGGCTGGTCAGCACACTCGGCGCCGACACATCACCGCCACCATGATCGGCGGGTGGCTGATGTGATCGAGCATCTGGAGTCGTTTCTTGGGCATATGTCTGGCGGCAGCCGAGGTGATGAAACGACGCCAGAAGGGGTGCAGTTGGCGTGGTTCCCTGACTCGCCGTTCCCCGGGGTGACGACGCCGGTCACCGTCGACCTGTCACGGCGTCATCTCGCTATGCCGAATGGTGGGGCTTTGCACCAAGAGTTGATGATGCATGTTCCAAAGAGCGACTATCCGGCCAGAGCTGCGGGGCTGTTGTTCCAGGTGGCCGGTGAGATGGTGCGCCGGGGATCCGCATTGCAGCATGCTCAGGTCATCGGCCCGCATGGTCCCCTGTTTCCGGGCAGTCAGATGACGGCCATGGTCGCGATCAGCCCGTTGTATCTGCCCGACGCCTCTGCTTTTGTCCGCGTCGAGGATTCGGTGCCAGTGGTCTTGACGTGGTTGGTGCCGATCACCGATGGCGAGGCCGAATTTAGCTCGGAAGACCCGCCACGGCCTTCCCAGCCGGTGGGCCGTCCAGGCTGGTCGGCGCAATCGGGCCGACACAACGCCACCGCCGCCGCGACCGGCGTGAGTGCGGCAGAGAGCGTGTCGACCCGCTGGGGTCGCCACCCCTATGCGGCCTGGACCCTCGCGCAGCGCGGGGGGAAGTTCGAACCGTGAGTAGGTCGAGGGCGTCGCTGGTGCGGTTGATGACGCCGCCCTGCGTAAAAGAAGAAGGGTTTGGGGAAGTGGCGAATTAATCGATTAGGCCTAGGCGGTGGGCTACGGCTGCTGCTTCGCCGCGGTTTGCTACTTCCAGTTTCGCGATGATGCGGGAGACGTGCACGCTCGCCGTCTTCGGTGAGATGTAGAGCTGTTGTGCGATCCGGCTGTTGCTGCGTCCCTCGGCCACCAGCCGCAGCACCTCGCGTTCGCGGTCGGTCAGCGCCTGTGTGCCGGCCGGCGCCGGTTGGGCCGCCGAGCGCAGTCCGATGCGCCGCGCCAGGGTGTCGGCGGCCGTGGTGAGGGGAACGGCGCCGAGTGCGGCCGCGATGGCCGCCACCTCCTCCAGCGCCTCGCCCGCGGCTACGCGGTCGCCGGCGCCGGCCGCGGCGTTCGCCAGTCCGAGCAGGGCCACCGCCAGCGGGTGGCGCTGGCCGTCGGCGCGCCAGGCCGTCACGGCGTCGCGCCACAGCTCCGGCCGGCCCTCCAGCGCCGCGTCCACCTGTGCCGCGTAGGCGCGGTCGGCGCCGTAGCGCCGGGGCAGGTCCGCCGCGACCTGCCGGATCCGGGCGGTCAGGTCCTCGTCCCTCGATTCCGCGGCGGTCGTCGCCGCCGCGGCGAGGACCGGCCACCCGTAGCGGGGGCGGTCGGCGATGGCCGGCTCGGTCACCGCCTGCCGGGCCGCCGTCAGTGCCTCCGTGGCGTCGTCGGCGTGCTGGGCGACGAGGATGCGCAGCTCCAGCAGGGCCAGCCGGTTCTCCCGGTGCAGGAACGGGCGGCTGAGGAACGCGATCGCCCGGTGCGCGGTCGGCTCGGCACCCTCGTGCCCCCGGGCCAGGCGCAGGCGGGCCCGCATGCGCAGCCACGGCAGCGCCAGCGTGCCGGGCGGGTCCAGCCGGGCCGCCTCCGCGCACCGCGCGTCGGCCTCGTCCCAGCGGCCGAGTGCGATCAGCGCCTCGGCGTGGTTGGCCAGCAGGAACACCCCGGTGGTCCGGTGTACGCCGACCCGGTCCGCGTATGGGATGCCCTCCGCCGCCGCGGCCGCCGACTCCTCGTAGCGGCCGAGTTCGAAGAGGGCGTCGGACACGTTGACCAGGGCGCGGGCCAGGTTCGGCAGATCGCCGTTCTCGCGGGCGAGCGCCGCCGCGGCCGTCATCGAGGGCAGGCCCTCGTCGGGCGACATCCGGCCGCCGCAGACCTGGCCGAACGTGATGGTGGCCGAGACCTGCGTGCTCGCGTCGCCGATCTCGGCGGCGGCCGCAATGGCCTCCTCCGCGACCCGGCCGGCCTCCTCGCCGTCGTCGGCGCCGTGGAGCGCGTAGGCGACGTCGGCGAGCAGCATGACGCGCTCCGGCGACGGCGCCGCGGACCGCAGCAGCGCGTGCGCCGCGCGGACCTCGGCCGCGCCGTCGCTCTTGCCGGCGTTGAAGAGCAGCTTGCTGCGCCGCACCAGCAGCCTCGCGGCCCGCACCGGTTCGGCCTCGGCGTCCAGGTCCGTCAGCGCGGCCTTTGTCAGCTTCAGCGCCCGCTGGTGGTCGCCGGCGTCGATCGCCACCAGGCCGGTCTGCTCCAGCAGGTCCAGGTGGCTGGCGCCGAGCAGCCTCGCCGCGTCCGGCACCAGCTCCCAGAGCTCGAGGACCCGTTCCAGGAGGCGGGCCTGCTCCGCGTACGCGTAGCGGCGGCCGGCCGCGTCGGCCGCGAGCCGGGCCGAGGTCAGGGCGCGCGCGTAGTTGTGCGCCGCGTACCAGTGGTGGGCGATCTCCGCCGGGGCGCGGCCCGCCGCGACGAGCTGCGGCTCGGCCTCGACGGCCTCGGCGTACCGGGCGTGCAGGCGGGTGTGCTCCCCCGGCAGCAGATCATCGTGTACGGCCTCACGGACCAGCGCGTGCCGGAACTCGAACCCGTCGTCGGCGTCGACGACGATAAGTTGCGCCGCCACGACCGCGCGCAGCGCCGGCTCCAGCTCGGCGTCCTCGACGCCGGCCACGCGGCGCAGCAGTTCGTGGCCGAACCGGGTGCCGCCGACCGCGGCCACCCGCAGCAGCTGCTGTGAGGCATCCGGCAGCTGGTCGGCCCGGGCCAGCAGGAGGTCGCGCAGGCTGTGCGGGATGTCGGCGCAGCCCGGGTCCCCTGAGGCGGCGAACTGCTCGATGAAGAACGGGTTGCCCTGCGCGCGCTCGTGGATCGTGTCGACGGTCCGCGGCTCCGGCTCGCCGCCGAGCAGGTGGGCCACCATCTCGGCGGTGCCGTCCCGGTCGAGGCGCTCGAGCTCGACCCGCTGCACCCCGCGTACGCGGTCAAGCTCGGCCAGGAACGGCCGCAGCGGATGGCCGCGGTGCAGTTCGTCGGTCCGGTAGGTGGCCAGCAGGAGCACGTACGGCAGGCGCGCCGCGCGGACCAGGAAGCCGATCAGGTCGCGCGTCGACCGGTCGGCCCAGTGCAGATCCTCGATCACCAGCACCAGCGGCTGCTGCCGGGAGAGCCGGTCGAACAGGGCGGCGACCAGCTCGAACAGGACGCCGCGGCGGGCGTCCCCGACGACGTCGATCGGCGGCGGACCGAGCTCGGGCAGCAGCCGGGCGAACTCGTCCTCGCGCCCGTCCAGGACCGCCGGCCCGTCGGCGTGCACGAGCCGGCGCAGCGCGGCCCCGAACGGCGCGAACGGCAGGCCCTCCTCGCCGAGCTCCAGGCATTGCCCGGTGAGTACCCGGGCGCCGTCCTCGGCCGCCGCGCGGGAGAACTCCTCCACCAGGCGGGTCTTGCCCACGCCGGCCTCGCCGCCGACCAGAACGGTCGACGGCTCGGCACCGCGGGTGCGTTTCAGCGCGTCGCGCAGCGCGGAGAGGTCAGCCTCCCGGCCGACGAGAACCTCGCTGCCTGCCCGCGCCGTCACGCCGTCGAGCATGTCACGCCACAGCCATGGCGCGCCTGCCCCGATCAGCACGGTCACGACGCCGCGGGCGCCCGTACCGGGCGTGGCCTGCGTGCGGGCCGGTGCCACCACGCGTGGCGGTGCCGGCCGGCGCCGGACGCCGCCCGCGCGAGGTGGTCGGCGTGCGCCTCACGCTGCCACTCGGCGGCGCGCTGGTGGTACAGGTCGAGCAGGTACTGGGGGTCGTTGGGCTCGAACATGGCAACTCCTCGCGATCGGTCGTCCTTGCTGTCATCGACTCTTCGCGCGAAGGTGGCGCCCCCGCATGGGGAAGGTGCCTCATATCCGGGCCGGGGGTGCCTTACGTGCGGGTCCTGGGCGAGTAAGGCACCTCGGTGACCATTACACTTTCGGGTATGGCAAAACCCCAGGAGAAGGTCTCGTTCGTCGAGCGCCTGAAGCAGATCGGCCAGGTGTTCGCGTTCACCGCGAAGCAGGACAGATGGTTCGTCCCGCTGATCATCGCGGCGGTCCTGATCCCGGCGGCGCTGACCGTGGTGGCTGTCCTCCTTCTCGGCTGGATCTGGATCCCGATCGGCGTCATGGTCGCGCTGCTGGCGGCCCTGATCGTGCTCAACCTGCGCTCGAACACGGCGATGATGAACGCGGCGGAGGGCCAGCCCGGCGCGGCGGCCTCGATCGTCGAGAACATGCGCGGCGACTGGCGGGTCCGCCCGGCGGCGAGCTCGACCACCCAGTTCGACATGGTGCACGTGGTGATCGGCCGCCCCGGCGTGATCCTGCTGGGCGAGGGGCAGCCCCAGCGCGTCCGCAGCCTGATGGGCCAGGAGAAGCGCCGCCTGTCCAAGGTCATCGGCAACGCCCCGATGTACGACTACCTGATCGGCCAGGGCGAGGGCGAGCTGTCGATCCGCAAGCTCCGCACGACGGTGATGAAGCTGCCCCGGAACCTGACGGGCAAGGACGTCAACGCGCTGGACAAGCGCCTGGGCGCCCTGATGGCCCGCCCGCAGATGCCCAAGGGCGCGATCCCCAAGAACATGCGGCCGGGCGGCAAGGGCATGCGCCAGCAGCGCCCCCGCTGACCGGGCGCCTCAGCACGCCGACAAGGGCGGGACATCGTCGATGTCCCGCCCTTCGACATCTCCGTTCCGATGTGGAGTCCCATGACGGCGCTTCCCGGCCCGGTCGCGGTAGCGGCGTGGATCGCGGTGACCGTGACCGCCCCGCTGCTGTTCTACGACGCCACGCAGCGGTGGGAGGAGAACCAGGCGGCCTCGAACGCCCTGGGCTGGACCCTGGCGGCGGTGCCGGTGCTCGCCGCCTTGGTGTCCGCGCGCTGGACCCGGCGCCGGTCCGTCCCGGCTTTCCTTACCGCGACCGCAGTCGGCGCGTTGATCACCGCGGTGTTCCTGGCCGGGACCATGGCCTGGTACCGGTGGATCGTCCCGCTCGACGGGGCCGGCCTGCCCGAGCGCGGCCGGCCTCCCGTCGACTGGTCGAACTTCTGGTGGACCGGACTGCTGCTGGCGGTCGCCGGCGCCGTGATCGGCTATCCGATCGGCCTGAAGCACGCGACCCGCGCCGACCCGCCGGCGCGGCGGGGCTACGCCGTCGGCGCGATCGTCGCCGTGGCGGGCGCGCTGCTGGCCCCGATGACCGTGCGGCTGGGCGCGGAGGACAGCACCATCCGGTACGACGAGGGCGGGTACGGCGGGACGGGGCAGTTCGCGACTCAGCCCGGCGGCAAGCCGGGGGTCCTGGAGCTGCCCGCGGCCGGCCGCTACGCGATCATGGCCGTGGGTCCCACGCCGAAGGTGCCGGACTGCGTGGTCCTCGACGGCGGGCAGGCCCGGCGGCCGGTCGAGCGGGTCAGCATCCCGCCCGGTGATTACGGTGGCGACGCCGCGACATTCGCCTGGGTCGCCACCTTCGAGGTACCCGGGCCGGGCACCTACACGATGACCTGCCATGACCAGGGGGAATACACCGTCGGCGAGGTACCGCGTATCCGCGGCGCGGTCGCCACGCTGATCCACTGGCCAGTCATGGTGATCATGCTGCTGGGCAGCGTCCCCGGCCTGCTCATCATCGCGAACACGTTCCGGCGCGGCGCCGGGCGAGCGAGCCGGGATTGAAAAGGCGGCCCACCTCGCCGAGCGAAGTGGGCCGCCGGTGCGTCCGGTCAGTTGGAGCTGACGAAGCGGGTGCGCCGCCGCCGTGCCGTCAGGAACGCGGCGCCGCCGATGACCACCAGGCCGAGGCCCGTGCCGACGACCAGCGCCGCGTTGGAGCCGGTGACCGGCAGGCCACCGCCCTCTCCCGGTGCGGGCGCGGCGGTTGCCGTCGGTACCGGCGTGGCGCTGGCACTGGCACTGGGGGTCGTGGGTGCGGCGGTGGGCTCGCCGTTTCGCTTGAGCTTGAACGTGACCGTCGCCGGCTTCGCGCTGATGTTCGTCTGCGCGCCCGTCACCTCGGCCGTCCACCCCTGCGGCGTCTTGATCCGCAGCGCGTAGATGCCCGCCGGGACCGCCTTCAACGTGGCGACGCCGTTGGCGTCCGTGGTCAGCTCGGTGGAGAGGTTCCCCGGGCTGCTGGTCTTCTCGTCGACGGTGATCTTCGCGCCCGCGACGCCGGCGCCGGTGGACTCGTCACGCGCGTACACGGTCAGATCGCCCAGCCGGCCCGGCACGCGAATGCTGCGGTACGCGACGTTGTCGTTGCTGTTCCCGCCCTCGTTCGTGGCGCGGAGGAAGTAGAGGACCTGGACGTAGCCGTCGTCGAACGCCCGCTGCGGCACCACGCCGGTGCGGGTGAAGACCTTCGACTCGCCCGGCGCCACGTCGAACTTCGCGTTGTCCGCGATCGGGGGCGAGGTCCAGTCGAGAGCGTCGTCCCATTCCCGGACGACGGATGCGTCCGTGGCGGTGGCCGTGCCGTTGTTCGTCACCGTGACGGTGACCGTGATGGACTCGCCGACCTTGCCGAGGTCGGTGCTGAAAGCGATCGCCGTCCTCAGATCGGACTTCGCTTCGTCCGCGTAGGCGGGCGCGCCGAGCGCGACCAACCCGAGACCGGCACTTACCGCGAGTGCTGCCCTCGCTGCTTTCCGCAGAACCATCGCTTTTTCTCCCCATGATCGGTCGTCAAGTCCGCCGGGGAGCATATAGGCGACGACTGATGACCGCTACCGGCCCACATCGGGGGCTCGCAGGAGGTGCGAGGTCATTCTTCGTCGTCCCATTGCGACACCAACTTCTGCCTCAGTACCTCCACCTGAACGGTGAGCGCACCCAGGAGTTCCTCCAGGTTGAGAGGGTTCGTCGTTCTGAATGACCAAGAGTGGCCCCCGTCCTCATCCAGGCATTTGATCAGGACGAAAGCTTCGAGCGGCGTCCATCCCGCCTCCAGCGGGTGGAGCGCAAAACCCGGAAGCGCCTCGCCGATGGGAATCCTCACGTCATCCGACACCCGGCTATCGGACCACATCGGCCCGTGCCCGAGCGGACCACACGCCCGGTCAGCCTCGTACCCCGGCTTCCAGTTGGCCGATCATCGGGGTCAGGAGTTCGTTGAGTTCCCGAACGAGCACGGCGACTGCTCTGCGCGCCGCGGGCACCACCGAACTGTTCGGACCGTCTGGGGCCGGAGGCAGATCGTCAAGGGGGACCGGCGCTTCCACTTGCAGCATCGCTCGTAGATGCGGGCTCCGCGTCAGGTCCTGTTGCGTCGGTGTCGTGTACTGACCGAACAGCTGCGGCCAGTCTCGCCAACCTCGGTCACGCTGCCATTGCTTGGTCCAGGTCAGTTCAGCCGGCCACCGGGAGATCACCGTCACCGCACAGGCCATGCCCCCGTCCCACGCGTTCCGCGTACAGGTCGCCGAGACGATTCGCCGGTGCCAGCGGACGTAGCCCGGTGACAGCTCGGTGGCCAATCGCCACGCTGTCGCGGCGAAGCCGACCGGCGCGATGTCGCCCCAGGTGTCGGCAAAGACATCGATACGCGCGAGCACCTCGGCCTCGTAGCGGCCGCGCCCGGCGGTGCCGTGCTCCCGGTCGAAATGCTCGTCGAGCCAGAAGGCGCGCGGTTCAGGCATCCCTATCCCTCCGAGGCTGTCGCGTGCATCACGTCGTCCTCACCAGTGCGGTCTACCACGAACCGTACGTCTGCCGGCCCCGCTTCCAACTCATGAGAGATCGCCTAACGCTGGTGTGCGAGTTTCCGCTTCTGCCGAATTGAGTGCACGCGGTCATTACCTAAAAGGCGTGTTCATTGAACAGCCGGGAAACGAACTAAGAATGGCCGGCCGCCGCGGGAACCGCGGCGGGACAGCAGTCCCGCCGCGGTCGGGTTTACCCGTCGGTCAGCACCGGAACCAGGAGCCCCAGCCCGGGCCGGCGTTGCGGGTCGAGCACCAGATGCTGTTCGAGCCCGCGACGTAGACGCTTACGCCGCGCCGGCCGTCGTTGGAGTAGTACGCGGTCCAGGTATCGTCGGCCCGACCATTGTTCGGCATCTGCTTCCACCCGCCGGATCCCGGCCAGGCGTGCCAGATGGTCCGGCCGGGGGCAATGCCGAAGCACTCATCGGTGCTCGTGCCGGCGTCCTCCCAGTCGACAAGCAGGAGGTAAGAACCGTCCTTGAACGTGCCGGTGTAGCCGAAGCAGACGGCGTCATAGCTCAGGGTGCCGACACCTCCGGATACCGGAACCTTGGTGACGTGCGGGGCCGCGGCCCCGGACGCCGGCCTCGGATCCGCTGCTGTGACGTCCGCGTGCGCTGCGGACCCGGTGGTGAGCATGGCACCCAGCAGCAGCACCGCTGACATGAGTCGCACAATCGCTATTTTCATACTGTCCCCCGTTTCTGTCGCCGCATGATTGCGATCGACGGACATCACTTTACTGCAATCGTCCGCATTGGAGTGTTGTCTGGCGCGAATGTCGTCATGGCGACAGAGGATGCGCCATATGAGTCATCGAGATGTGCGGGCAACGCTCACGAACCCCCGCTGCGCGAAATCCGAAGCCGGGACCTCAACGAACCACGAAGCAGGCACCTTCTCCGTGGGCCAAGAGGAGCCGTCGTCCGTCGTGCTGATGACGGTAGGCCCGAATGCTGCAGTTCGAAGCCCTGATCACCACCGCCCGGCTCTCGCCCAACGCCGCAGTCAGCCTGCGCGACGTTCAGATCGCCGCCCGCCACGCCGACCCGCGTACCACCATGCGCTACGACCGGGCCCGCAAGAACCTCGACCGGCACCCCAACTACATCCTCGCCGCCTATATGGCATCCGGCACGTGATCACTCAACACGCGGAACTGGCCGATGAGAGTACGCAGCCTGGTAGCTGTCTACCGCCACCAGTCGGTTTCGCGGATTGGGCGCAGCGTGATGTCGAACGTCTCCGCGAACCATCGAGCCAGCTGTGTCTCCATGACAAGATGTTCGCTGGCCGCATGCGACACCCCGACGAGCGTCATGCGTGTGGCGGCTGCGAAACTCTCCACCTCTGCGAACTTGCGGCGGCCGTAGTCGCCCTCGATGCGTACGTGCAGTTCGCCGGTCAGGTAGACCTGCGCACCGAGCTTTTCCGCAGCAGCCATCTCATCGACGTGGTCACCGATGCCGCCGACAACCGCAATGCGGGTTACATCCTCGCGCAATGTGCCCTCCACCTCGACGATGTCCACCCCGAACAGGCCCCGCACCTGGTCCACGAGCATGTCACTCGTCGTGGGTGCAACGTCAGCGATGTGTCCGGCGTAGCCGTCTCCGTAGGGCCAGAAGTGATCCACGAGGGTGCCGTCCAGCGCCTCGACAATGGCCGCAGCAGTACCGACCTTCACCGAGATGTCCATCGGGGCATGACAGGCATACATTGACAGCTGCCGGGCGGTGATGGCCTGCAGATGTGCTGTCGCGATCGGAACGAAACCTTCGGCCCAGGTGTCGTGCTCAGGTGATCCGTTGCGTATGTCGCCGCCAATCAACTCCCACCTCGTCGTACACCTGCGGCACATGTCTGCTCATTGCGGCATCCGGGGCCGCCGTGTCGAGTTCGAAAAGCACGTCCAGGGCGTCAGTAACGTGATCGAGCTTCATCCGCATCGACGCACTGTAGGGGTTTACCGACCCGCGAGTCATCCGGAATGTGCCGGGAGCGGGCTGTGGTGGCAGACCTTGAGCGACCACATGACACATGCCCGATTGCCCAAGGCAACCACCTCGGCTGCCGAGTTGCACCATTCCCGGATCTAAGATCTGTCCCGGCTGATGCTTACACGGTGGAGCGCTTCGCGTGTGGCTGACGAGTGTCGTCAGCGTCGTCGACGGGGCTGGTGGACGGATAACGGTTTCAGGTCCTCATGGCACAGTCGGTCTGCGATGGCCTGGGCCTGAACAGCCGGATCAGTACCGTCGACAGGAAAGGTGATGTGGTATCGGCCCGGCATGGTGTATCGCTGCCCGGTCGGGTCCCGGGCGTAGTAGCCGATCTCGACCACGTCCGGGCGGTCCCGCGGCGCGCGGATCGTTGGGTAACCGCGTATCCAGGATCCGTAGTCCTGGCCCTGCTGGTAGCTCCCGGGGAGCAACATGGCCTGGAAATTCTCGGCAACCGATCGTGCCGGCCACATCCGGTTGGCCCGCTCGGTCGCTTGGGCAATCTCCTGGGCGTAAGTCAGCGGGTCGAACCGGAAGGTACCCAGCCCGAGCTCCGCTCCCTCCTTGAGCACCGTGCGGATGTCGATCAGACGCCAGCAGTCCCAGATCACCTCGAGGCCGGCTTGATGAATGCGGACGGTAAGTCGGTCCTCGGACATGTCGGATCCGCCTACCGCGACCTCTCGGGCTTCCGCTGAGGCAGCGAGCCCATTCGGCCCGAGCAAGAACGACGGCATGAATCCGGCCACCGGCTGCCCGTGAAAGCCGTCCGGCGGATACGCCGCCGCAACCACGTCCAGGCCGTTGACGAGGATCCGCATACGGTGCGACGTGAACCGGGAAGGAAACAGCAGCGGTTCCAGCCTCAGATCATCGAGCACCGCGGCAGCCTAGCTTTGCAAACCGACTCGCCAACGGCTGACATCAGGACTCGACCCGCTCGGGCGCCGCCACCCACCTCCCAGCTCCCGTCACCCGCTGTCACCAAACGCACGCGCTCGTTGGTCGACGGTGCGCTCGGGACACGCGAAACGGCGGCCACTCCGGCTGGGAGCCGTTCGTGACCGCCGCTTCTACGCTTGTGCCGGACTTTTGCCCGCGACCAAGGTCGTTCGCAAACACCCTGGTCAGGGGCTCAAAATCGGCTAGACGTTGTAGTACATCTCGAACTCGTGCGGGGTCGGGCGGAGCCGGACCGGGTCGATTTCGTTGGTGCGCTTGTAGTCGATCCAGGTCGAGATCAGGTCGTCGGTGAAGACGCCGCCTGCGGTCAGGAACTCGTGGTCGTTCTCGAGGGACTCGAGGACCGCGTCCAGGGAGCCCGGCACCTGCTTGACGTTGCCCCACTCCTCCGGCGGCAGGTCGTACAGGTCCTTGTCGATCGGGGCCGGGGGCTCGATCTTGTTCTTGATGCCGTCCAGGCCGGCCATCATCTGGGCCGAGAAGGACAGGTACGGGTTGCTCGACGGGTCCGGCACGCGGAACTCGACGCGCTTCGCCTTCGGGTTGCTGCCCGTCACCGGGATGCGGGTGCAGGCGGAGCGGTTGCGCTGCGAGTAGACCAGGTTGACCGGTGCCTCGTAGCCGGGCACCAGGCGCCGGTACGAGTTGACGGTCGGGTTGGTGAACGCGAGCAGCGACGGCGCGTGGTGCAGCAGGCCGCCGATGTACCAGCGGGCCGTGTCCGACAGGCCGGCGTAGCCGGTCTCGTCGTAGAACAGCGGCTCGCCGCCCAGCCAGAGGCTCTGGTGGGTGTGCATGCCGGAGCCGTTGTCGCCGAAGAGCGGCTTCGGCATGAAGGTGGCGGTCTTGCCGTGCTCCCAGGCGGTGTTCTTGATGATGTACTTGAACATCTGCATCTGGTCGCCGGCGTGCAGCAGCGTCGAGAACTTGTAGTTGATCTCGGCCTGGCCCGCGGTGCCGACCTCGTGGTGCGAGCGCTCGACGGTGAAGCCGACGTCGATCAGGCGGCGCACCATCGAGTCGCGCAGGTCGGAGTAGTGGTCGAGCGGCGAGACGGGGAAGTAGCCGCCCTTGTACGCGGTCTTGTAGCCCCGGTTGCCACCCTCCTCGTCCTTGCCGGTGTTCCAGGCGCCCTCGATCGAGTCGATGTAGTAGAACGCCTGGTGTGCCGAGGTCTCGTGGCGGATCGAGTCGAAGATGTAGAACTCGGCCTCGGCGCCGAAGTACGCCGTGTCGGCGATGCCGCTCGACGCGAGGTAGGTCTCGGCCTTCTTGGCCACGTTGCGCGGGTCGCGGGAGTAGGCCTCGCGGGTGAACGGGTCGTGGATGAAGAAGTTCAGCGCGAGCGTCTTCTGGATCCGGAACGGGTCGACGAAGGCGGTCGTGACGTCCGGCAGCAGCATCATGTCGGACTCGTGGATGGCCTGGAACCCGCGGATCGAGGATCCGTCGAAGGCGAGACCGTCGGTGACCACACTGTCGTCGAACGACTCGACCGGCATGTTGAAGTGCTGCATCACACCGGGCAGGTCACAGAACCGCACGTCGACGAATTTGACGTCCTCGTCCTTGAGGTATCGCAGGAGTTCCTCGGGATTGGCGAACACACGTCCTCCTGGCACAGGATTTGTCGAACCGGGCGGCGTGAGCCGCCACGTGGCTAGGCTGGTCGCGACGCTATGGGTCCGCGGTTGCCCAGGCGTATCCCTATTGTTACCGGCGTGTTACGGAGCCCCGCGACACCCGGACCCTACCGCCACATGTCACACTTTTCGCGCCGAAACGCCCCCACAGCTTCGTCTCAGCCGGTCGCCATTACTCTCGCATCCCGTGGCGACACCCGCGAACGGCTCTCCGAACCCGCCCGAACGAGCGGCCGCACTCGACCTGACCCGGCTGGGGCCGGCCCATTTCGGCCGCCGGTTCGCCGCGCTGCTGATCGACTGGGCTTTGTGCCTGGTGATCGCCAGTTTCTACGCCGATCCGCGGGTCGTCGCCTGGCCGCCGGTGGTCGTGCTGATTCTGTTCAACGCCCTCTTCATCGGCCCCTTCGGACAGACGCCGGGCATGTCGCTGGCCCGGATCCGCTGCGTGTCGGCGGCCGATGGCGGCGGCATCGGCGTACTCAAGGGGCTGTTGCGCGGCGTGCTGCTGGCGCTGCTGGTGCCGGCGGTCATCATGGACGAGGACCGCCGCGGCCTGCACGACCGCGCCGCCGGATCGATAGTCGTCGGCCTGCCGCCCCGCGGCAGGTAGGGCGTCCCGGGCGCCGAGCGGGGAGAGAGCAGAATCGACCTGTGGACATCGCGATGCTCGGCCCGGTCGAGCTGCGTGCCGACACCGGCGAGCCGGTGCCGGTCGCGGGCGCGCGTCTGCGTACCCTCCTGATCCTGCTCGCCCTCGACGCGGGCCGCGCCGTCTCCACCGGCCGGCTGGCCGACGGGGTCTGGGGTGATGATCAGCCGGCCAGCGCCGGTAACGCGCTGCAAGCGCTGGTGTCCCGGCTGCGCCGCGCCGCGCCGGGCCTGGCGGTGGCGGCGACGCCCGCCGGATACCGGCTCGACCTTGACCGCGACCGGGTGGACGCGCACCGCTTCACCCGGCTGGTCGCGGAGGGCCGGTGCGAGGAGGCACTGGCGCTCTGGCGCGGCCCGACCGAGTTCCCCGACGTGGCGCGGGCCGAGGCGGTGCGCCTCGACGAGCTGCGGCTGGCCGCCCGGCAGGACCGGATCGAGGCGCGGCTGCGGGCCGGCGGCGGCGCCGAGCTGGTGCCAGAGCTGGAGGCGCTCGTCGCGGCGCATCCGCTGCACGAGCCGCTGGCCGGCCTGCTCATGCGGGCCCTGGTCGCGGCCGGGCATCCCGGGCGCGCGCTCACCGTCTTCGAGGGGATCCGCGCCGAGCTGGCCGACACCCTCGGTGCCGACCCCTCGCCCGAGCTGTCCGCGCTGCACGTGGCGACGCTGCGCGGGCGCCAGCGGCGGTCCCGGGGCAACCTGCCCGCGGACGTGAGCAGCTTCATCGGCCGCGAGGACGACCTGCGTGCGGTCAGCGAGCTGATCGACGCGCACCGGCTGGTGACCCTCATCGGGCCGGGCGGCAGCGGCAAGACCCGGCTGTCGGTGGAGGCCGGGCAGGCGCTGGCCGACAGCCGCCCGGACGGCGTCTGGCAGGTCGAGCTGGCGCCGGTCACCGACCCCGCCGAGGTGCCGCACACGATCCTGACCGCGCTGAATCTGCGCGGCCAGGTGCTGGTCGCCCGGCCGGGGCTCGGCACGGTGGTCAGCGAGTCGGTGGACCCGCTGACCCGGCTGACCGAGGCGCTCGCCGGCAAGGAACTGCTGCTCATCCTCGACAACTGCGAGCATCTCATCGACGCCGCGGCCGCGGTCGCCGACGCCATGCTCCGGGCCGCGCCGGGCCTGCGGCTGCTGGCGACCAGCCGAGAGCCGCTCGGCATACCCGGCGAGCGGCTCTGGCCCGTCGAGCCGCTCGCCGTCGCGCCGTCGGAGTCGCAGGCCGCCGGCTACCCCGCCGTACGGCTGCTGCTGGACCGGGCGGCGGCCGCGCGGCCGGGGTTCCGGCTTGATCCGCACACGACCGGCCCGGTGGTCCGGATCTGTCGCGCCCTGGACGGGATGCCGCTCGCCATCGAGCTTGCCGCGGCCCGGCTGCGTACGCTGCCCGTCGACGTGCTGGCCGACCGGCTCACCGACCGGTTCCGGCTGCTCACCAGCGGCAGCCGCACCGCGCTCCCCCGGCATCAGACGCTGCGTGCGGTCGTCGACTGGAGCTGGGACCTGCTCAGCGACGACGAGCGGGCGCTGTGGCGGCGGTTCTCGGTGTTCCACGGCGGCGCCGACGTGACCGCGGTCGAGCAGGTCTGCGGCGTGGAGCTCGACCTCGTCGGCGCGCTCGTCGACAAGTCCCTGCTGGTCCTCGCGGGCGACCGCTACCGGATGCTGGAGACCATCCGGGAGTACGGCCTGGAGCGCCTCGCCGAGGCCGGCGAGGCCGAGCGGATGCGCGTCGCGCACGCCCGCTACCTGCTGGAGCTGGCCGGCACCGCCGAGCCCGAGCTGCGCCGGGCGGACCAGCTCACCTGGCTGCGCCGCCTCGGCGCCGAACACGACAACCTGCACGCGGCCGTACGCGCGGCGATCGAGGCCGGCGACACGCGCACCGCGACGGCGCTGACCGCCCGGCTGGGCTGGTACTGGTGGCTGCGCGGGCATCGCGCCGAGGGCTGCGCGCTGGCCCGCGACGTCGTGGCCATGACCGGCGACACCGACCCCGAGGACCGCGCGCTGACGTACGCGTCCGCGGCGCTGAACGGGCTCGAGGGCGCGGCGCCCTTCGACGAGGTGCAGGAGTGGTTCCTGGCGGCCGAGCGCGCGGGCGCCGGGCCGGACTCCCGGCATCCGGTGCTGCGGCTGCTGCGCCCGATGGCGACCCTGTTCCAGTCGGCGGGGCGTCCGCCCGTCTTCGCGGAGATCGAGCCGCTCTTCGAGGATCCGGACCCGTGGCTGCGGGCGATCGCCAAGATGATCGTGGCGCACGTGCGGCTCAACTTCGGGCAGAGCGCGGACCTCGCCCGGGCCGAGCTGCGCGAGGCGCTGGACGGGTTCCGGGCCACCGGGGAGCGCTGGGGCATCGGCTTCTCGCTCAGCGCGCTCGGCGACATGGCCGCGTCGCGCGGCGACTTCCAGGACGCGGTGACCTGGCAGCGGGAGGCGATCGCGCTGGTCCGCGAGGTCGGCATCCGCGAGGACCTGCCGCAGCTCGAGACGAAGCTGGCGCATCAGCTGTGGCTGGCCGGCGACCACGCCGAGGCGCACCGCCTGCTCAAGCAGGCACACGAGACGGCGGTCGACATCGGCCTGCCCGAGGTGCTGGCCGCGGTGGAGTACGGCTACGCGACGATCGCCCGCCAGGAGGGCTCGCTCGACGAGGCGCGGGGGCGGATCGCCCGGGCCGAGCAGGCGACCGAGATGTCCGGCCACGCGCCGCAGTTCCGGGCGCTGACCCGTTCGGCGCTGGCGCTGATCGAGGGCGCGGGCGGCGATCTGGCCGCGGCGCACGACCTGCACCTGAGCGCGGTCGAGGTCGCCGTGGACTCGATGGACTCGCCGGTGATCGGGTACGTCCTGGTCGGGGTCGCCGACTACGCGCTGCGCGCCGGGGAGCCGGCGCGGGCGGCGATGCTGCTGGGCGCCGCCGACGCGGTGCGCGGGTCGGTGGACCGCTCGGTTCCGGACACCGACCGGATCCAGGCCGCGGCCCGCGCCGAGCTGGGCGAGGAGGGCTACGAGCGGGCGTACCGCTCGGGCGACGCGGTTACGCCGGAGACCGTGCTGGCGGCGACCGGGCTACTGCGGCGGACCTGAGCCGGAACCGAGGGCCGGCTCCGCCGCCGCACGCCTGATCCTCGGCGTACCCGTCGGCTCGCCCAGCGGCATCCAGATCAGCAGCGCGATGCCGAACCAGACGTAGAGGTTGCTGCCGACGACCGCGAGCGGCGGCCGGGGCCCGTTCTCCCACAGCCAGGTGAGCCGCGAGGACAGCACCAGGTACGCCGCGCCGCCCAGCCACAGCTGCCTGCGGTCCCGGCCGGACGACAGCCCGGCGTCGACGCAGCGGACGATCGCCGGAAGCAGCCAGACGCAGTGGTGCACCCAGGAGACCGGGCTGATCAGGCAGCCGACGACGCCGGTGAGCGCGAGCCCGCCCAGGTGATCGCCGAGCCGGGCGGCGGCGCGCACCCGGACGAACCAGAGGCCGAGCGCGACAAGCACGCACGCGACCCAGAGCCGCGCCTCGACGGTGTCCACCGGCAGCCGCGCCAGCATCCCGCGCAGCGACTGGTTGGAGAGGTACTCGAGGTTGCCGACCCGGTTGGTGTCCCACAGCGCGGCGGTCCAGAACTCCCGGGACGCCGCCGGGAAGAGGCCCGCCGCCACCAGTGTCGCGGCGGCGGCCGTACCGATGGCGGTGCCGGCGGCCCGCCACTGCCGGGTGACGAGCAGGTAGAGGATGAACACGGCCGGGGTCAGCTTGATCGCGGTGGCCAGGCCGATGCCCACGCCGGCCCACCGGCGGCCGCGCGCGACCCCGAAGAGCACGTCGCCGACGACCAGGGCGAGCAGCAGCGTGTTGACCTGGCCGAAGCTGAACGTCTCGCGGACCGGCTCGAAACAGAGGGCGAGGGCCACGGCGACGGTGCCGGCGAACCACGGCGTCCAGCCCGCCCGGTGCACCATTCCCCGGACCAGCCACCAGGTCACCAGCGCGGTGCTGGCGACCGTCGCCAGGCTGGCGATCACCAGGATGAGCGGGTACGGCAGGTACGCCATCGGGGACATGACGATCCCGGCGAAGGGCGGATAGGTGAATCCGTACGGCGTGCCCGGCTGGAGCCAGTCGTAGACCATGCCGTCCTCGCGGAACCAGTACCGGACGGCGCCGGAGTACACCCGCGAGTCGAAGAAGCGGTGGTAGAAGCTGGACCAGGCGAGGACCGCGGCGGTGAGTGCCACCAGGGCGGCGATGATCGAGGCCCGGCGCGTCACGCGAACACCTTACGATCCCGGCGCCGGCGCACCCGCACGACCGCCAGCGCGATCAGCACGGCGGTGACGACGAGCGCCCCGGGTATGCGGGTGTACAGCGCCCAGTTGTAGCCGGCCGGCAGGGTGAGGGTGGCGGCGAACGCGCAGAGGCCGATCAGCCACCGGTCCTCGCGCTCGGCGCCGTCCAGCCGGGTGCCGGTGGCGGCCAGGACCGCGAGCGGCCACGTGGCGTACCAGGGGTGGAAGACCGGGGCGCAGAGCACCGTCGCCGCCAGCGCCAGCCCGGCGCCGGGCAACGCGCCGCCCGACCGGGCCCGCCACCAGAGCACCACCAGGATCACCGCGAGCAGCGCGATGCCCAGGGCTCGGGTCACCGGCACGGCGTCGGTCTCGCCGCCGAGTAGCCGCACGACGAAGTCGACGGACAGCCCGGCCGCGGTGGACGGCGAGCCCCAGGTGACGCTGTCGCCGCTGCGCGCGAGGCCGGCCACCCAGCCGAAGCCGCGCCCCGAGGCCAGCGACAACGCCGCCGTGGCGAACAGTGCTCCGGCGCCGATGCCCAGCGCCGGGCGCCACAGATCCCTCAGCGGCACCGGCGAGCCGC
The DNA here is from genome assembly GCF_014205335.1 of Amorphoplanes digitatis. Lineage (NCBI taxonomy): Bacteria > Bacillati > Actinomycetota > Actinomycetes > Micromonosporales > Micromonosporaceae > Actinoplanes > Actinoplanes digitatis. Next base: position 7,037,163 of record NZ_JACHNH010000001.1, read on the forward strand.
GACGGCCGGGCGGCGCAACGGCGAGGACCGCGAACGGCAGCACCACGACGGCCGTCGCCTTGACCGCGACCGCTAGCCCGAGCAGCAGGCCGGCGGCGACCGGCAGCGCGGCCGCCGGAAGCGCCGGCCGCCCGGCGACGGTCGGCGACGGTGCCGCGGTCGCGGCCAGGGCCAGGCCGGAGACGATGAGCCCGATCATCAGCGCGTCGTTGTGCGCGCCGGACACCAGGTGCACCAGCACGAGCGGGCAGGCCAGCACCAGCCAGACGGCCCGCGAGGGCTCCCGGCCCGCGCGCCGGGCCAGCACCGGCAGGGCCACCGCGGTCAGCGCCAGCCCGGCAAGGGCGATGACCCGCAGCCCGGCGATGACCACGGCGAGGGAGCCGCCGGCGAGCCCGACGGCCCAGCCGGCCAGGATGAGGAACAGCGGGCCGTACGGCGCCGGCGAGTCGCGCCAGGAGGTCGCCACCGAATCCAGCCAGGGGCAGCCGAATTCCTGCACCCCCATCGCGTACGGGTCGCCGCCGGCGTGCTGCACATAACCCTGGCAGGCGTACGAGTAGACGTCCGCGCTGCCCAGCGGCAGGAACGGCAGCACCGGCAGCAGCCACAGCCCGGCGGTGACCAGCGCCCACCGGGTTGAGGGCACCACGTGCCGGCCCCACCACCAGGCACCGATCAGGACCGCGGTGCCGACGACCCAGCAGATCGGCAGCAGGACGCCGCGCTGCCCGCTGAGCAGCGTGAGCGGGTTGACGCTGGGCACCCGCTCGAACCCGGAGCCGCCGAGGTACGCGCTCGCCGCGGTCGCGACGCTGCCGGCGAGGCCGCCCCACCGGATGACCGCCGGCGTCAACTGACGGTCGCCTCGGCCGGGGCGGGCTCGCGCAGCCACCGGACCGCGCGCCGGCCGACCCACACGACCAGCCCGGTCATCAGGAACGCGAACGGCACCTGGAGCGGCTTCCAGGCGCCGTCCCCGTTGGGCAGGATCAGGAACATCCCGGCGATGACCGCGATCTCCAGCCACCGGAAGCGGACCGTGGTGACGGCGAACAGCGCCAGCGCCCAGTACAGGTACCAGGGCTGGGTGATCGGCGCGCAGAAGATGACGACGAGGCAGGCCAGGGCTGCGCCGTGCAGCGGGTCGCCGCGCCGGAAGCGCCACCAGAGCACCACGAGCCCGATCAGCATCAGGACCAGCGCGATCAACCGGGTCGCGGGCACCGTGTCGATCTGGAGGCCGAACCACTTCGCGGCCGCGTTGATCGCGATGCCGACGGCCGTCGACGGCGAGGTCCAGCTGCGGGACTCGCCGGCGCCGGACAGCGCGGTGGCCCAGCCCAGCCCGAGCCCGGAGACGGCCGAGAGCAGCAGCAGCCCGGCGATCGCGCCGCCGACGACCGCGCCGCCGCGGCGCAGGAAGCGCAGCCACCCGTCGCGGCCCGGCCGCAGGCCGCCGGAGGCGAGCAGCGCCGCGAACGGCAGCACCACCCCGACGGTCGTCTTGACCGCGATCGCGGCACCGACGACGGCGCCGCCCGCGACCAGCAGGGCGATCGAGCGGGCCCGGCCGGCGATCAGCGCGAGCCCGGCGAGCAGCAGCGCCATGGTCAGCGCGTCGTTGTGCCCGCCGCCGACGACGTGCACGGCGACGACCGGGCAGCACAGCACGAGCCACAGCGCCCGCTCCGGCTGCGCGCCCCGCAGGCGGGCCAGCACCGGCACGACGGCGGCCAGCGCGAGCACCGCGAGCACCGCGTAGACCCGGAAGACCGCGAGCGCGACGGCCTGCGACCCGAACGCGGCGGCCAGGCCGGTGAGCATGATCCAGAGCGGCCCGTACGGCGTCGGCGTGTCCCGCCACACCAGCGAGACCGAGTCGAGCCAGGGGCACGGCTGCGCGGAGATCCCGACGACGGACGGGTTGAAGCCCGCGTCGAACAGGGAACCCTGGCAGGCGTACGCGTACATGTCGCGGCTGGCCAGCGGCGGGATCACGAGCATCGGCAGCAACCAGAGCAGCCCGGTGACGACGATCCACCGCCGGCTCAGCAGGCCGTCGGCGACGAGCCTGCGGCCACACCACCACGCGGTGCAGAGCGCGGTCAGCCCGGCGATCCAGAGCAGCATGATCAGCGGGCCGTTCGGGCCGCGCAGGATGCTCATCACGGACACGCCCCGGCGGATCCAGGTCGGCGCGCCGAACAGGACGCCGTCGACCGCGCAGCAGACCGCGCCGAACAGCCCCAGCCAGCGCAGCACCGCGGGCCGGGACAGCCACCCCGCGACGGCTCGCCGCCCGGCGAGCACCACCGCGGCCATCAGTTGGCCCTCAGGATCGGCACGCCCTCGACGACCGTCTCGAGGTGGTAGTTCGCGGCCAGGTCGGCCGCGATCCCGCCGCTCGGGTCGACCGCGTCGGGCGGCGTGTCGAGGACGACGAGGGCCGGGCGCTGCGGCGAGTTGAGCATCGCACGCAGGCGCGGCAGCGCGTCCGGGATCTTGTCGATCGGTTTGCCCCAAAGATATGGATACGACGCCTGACGCTGCGCCGCGAAGTACAGGTACGCCTCGGACTCCAGGACGTAGATCCGGTCGTCCGGCGTCGTGGAGTCCCTGATCACGGCCGCTATCCGGTCGTCGCGGGCGGCCAGCGCATCGTACGGGACGGTGTCGGCCCGCCGGGACGGCGACATCACGGCCAGCGCGACCAGCCACCCGAGCGTGGGCAGCACGACCACCGCGGCCAGCGCCCGCCGCCACCGCACCGAGGGGACCGCGACGACCGCGGCCGCCACCAGCAGCACGAGGGCGGGCAGCGGCTGAACGAAGTAGTGCGGCCAGTAGGAGCCGCCGAGGTTGATGCCGGCGAACCCGGCGAACAGCCAGGCGCCGAGCAGCCACCGGCCGCCCCGGTCGAACGTCCGCCAGCCGAAGAGCGAGACGACGACGAGCACCGTCAGGTCCAGCGCGATGTCGCCGGCGTGCCGGCCGAGGTCGGTCAGCCGCGTGCCGGTGTTCGACCCCGAGCCGCCCATCGCGGACAGCTGGTAGCCGATCAGCGCGGTCCAGTAGTAGGACCAGCCGACGGCGAGACCGTGCAGCGCGGAGGCCACCAGCGGCGCCGCGACGCCGGCGGCGAACACCCCGGCCGCGGCGAGCAGGCCGGTGCCGCGCCGGGCGAGCAGCACGATCACGACGCCGACGACGATGCCGTCGATGCCCGACTGCTTCATCGTCAGCGCGGTGCCGGCCAGCAGGCCCGCGCCGGCCAGCCACCACAGCGAGGCGTCCCGGCGCCACCAGAAGACCGCGAGCGCGATCGCCACCGTCGACGGCACCGCCGCCAGCAGCTCGCCGTTGAGCGTGATGCCCTCGAGGTGCGGCGCGATGCCCACCACCGCGTAGATCCACGCCGCCGCGTTGCCGACCGCGCGGCCCGCCAGCAGCCAGCCGATCGCGCCGAGCGCCACCGTGATGATCGCCCCGGCCAGGACCATGCCGAGCCGGATCGCCCAGCCCGAGTCGTCGATCGCCAGCAGCGCCCGGTAGGTCAGCAGCAGGCCCTGCGGCCGGTCCAGCCAGGCGGTGTCGTAGAGGCGGGCGCCCCGCGACCATTGCTGCGCCACGTAGGCGTAGCCGCCCTCGTCGGTCGACAGCCCGGTGAACAGGAACGGCAGGCGCAGCAGCACGGCCAGCACCGCCGCAGCCAGGATCGGCCGGCGAGCGGCATCAAGCATCCAGCACCCGCTCCATCGCCGCGCGGGAGCGCCGGGTGATGCGCAGGTAGCGGTCGACGAACTCGCCCGGGTCGCCGCCGCCGAGCAGGCGCACGACACCGGCCAGCTCGACGCCGTGCCGCGGCAGCTGGTCGGTCGGGCGCCCGCGCACCAGGGTCAGCGCGTTGCGCACCTGGGCCGCCAGGGTCCAGCCCGCCGTCATCGCCGCCGCGTCGACCCGGCCGACGAGCTTGGCCTGCAACTCCGCGGCCAGCGCCTCGAGCGTGCAGGTCATCCGCAGCGCGGGCAGGGCGTATCCGTGGCGCAGCTGGACCAGCTGCACCGCCCACTCCACGTCGGCCAGCCCGCCGCGGCCCAGCTTGGTGTGCGTGTTCGGGTCGGCACCGCGGGGCAGGCGCTCGGTCTCCACCCGGGCCTTGATCCGGCGGATCTCGGTGACCTGCTCGCGGGTGAGGCCGCCGCTCGGATAGCGCATCCCGTCGGCGAGGGCCTCGAACTCGCGGCCCAGCTCCTCGTCGCCGCAGACGAATCGGGCCCGCAGCAACGCCTGCGACTCCCAGACCTTCGACCAGCGCGCGTAGTACTGCGCGTACGCGTTCAGGCTGCGCACGAGCGGGCCCTGCCGGCCCTCCGGGCGCAGGTCGGCGTCGACGCCCAGCGGCGGGTCCGGTGCCGGCGCGCTCAGCGTGCGGCGCAGCTCCTCGGCGATCGCGTGCGCCGCCGAGCTGGCCTCGCCGTCGGACATGCCCTCCGGCGGCGAGTAGACGAAGAGCACGTCGGCGTCGGACGGATAGCTCATCTCGTAGCCGCCGAGGCGGCCCATGCCGATGACCGCGAAGCGCAGCCCCTCCGGGCCGGGGCGCACCCGCCGGGCGGCGTGCAACGCCGCGCCCAGCGTCGCGTCGGTGACGTCGGAGAGCGCGACGCCGACGGCGTGCACGTCGAGCGGCTGCGCCGGGGCGAGGTCGCCGGCCTGGCTGAGGATGTCGGCGCAGGCGAGCCGGAACAGCTCGCGGCGGCGCACCGCGCGGACCGCGGCGATGGCCTGGGCCGGGTCGGTGACGCCGTCGCGCAGATAGCGGTCGGCGGCCGCGATGAAGCCGTCGCGCAGCACCTCACGCGGCCGCGGCTGAAGCTCGGCGTCGTCGGCGAGCAGCCGCAGCGCCTCCGGGTCGCGGGTGAGCAGGTCCGTCGCGTACCGGGAGAGGCTGAGCACGCGGGCCAGCCGGCGGGCGACCGGGCCGCCGTCGCGCAGCAGCCGCAGGTACCACGGGGTGCTGCCCAGCTTGTCCGAGACGTGCCGGTAGTTGAGCAGGCCGCGGTCCGGCTCGGGCGCGTCCGCGAACTCCTGGAGCAGCATCGGCAGCAGCGTGCGCTGGATCGCCGCCGTGCGGCTGACCCCGCCGGTGAGCGCCTGGAGGTGCCGCAGCGCGCCGGCCGGGTCGGCGAAGCCGAGGATCTCGAGCCGGCGACCGGCCGACTCGGGCGTCATCCGCAGTGCCTCCGCGGGCACCCGCGCCACGGCCTCGAGCAGCGGCTGGTAGAGCAGCTTGACGTGCAGGCGGCGCACGTGCGAGGCGTGGCCGACCCAGTCGGAGCGGAACGCCTCGACCGCGTCGCGGCCGGGCAGCGCCCGGTAGCCGAGGGCCGCGGCGAGCCAGCGCAGCGCCTTCGGGTCGTCGGGCACGGTGTGTGTGCGCCGCAGGCTCTGCATCTGGAGGCGGTGCTCGACACCGCGCAGGAACCGGTAGCCCCGCAGCAGCGTCTCGCCGTCGTCGCGCCCCACGTAGCCGCCCGCCACCAGGGCGCGCAGCGCGGGCAGCGTGCCGGGCTCGCGCAGCGACTCGTCGATCCGGCCGTGCACGAGCTGCAACAGCTGCACCGCGAACTCGATGTCGCGCAGCCCGCCCGGGCCCCGCTTGATCTCGCGTTCCAACTCCCGCGGCGGGACGTTGTCGATGATCTTCCGACGCATGTCGCGTACGTCGGCGACCGCCTCGGGACGCTCGGCCGCGTGCCACACCAGCGGCGCCAGATCGTCGATCCACTCGGCCGCGAGGGCCAGGTCGCCGGCGGCCGGCCGCGCCTTGAGCAGCGCCTGGAACTCCCAGGTGCGCGCCCAGCGGCGGTAGTAGGCCTGGTGGCTGGCGAGCGTGCGCACCAGCGGGCCACGGTTGCCCTCCGGGCGCAGCGCCGCGTCGACCGGCCAGGCGACGTGGCCGCACACCTCGATGAGCCGGGCGGCGACGGTGGTGCCGGCGCTGAGGTCCTCGTCGCCGGCGGCCACGAAGATGACGTCCACGTCGGACACGTAGTTGAGCTCGTAGCCGCCGCACTTGCCCATCGCGACGACCGCGAGCCGCGGCTCGGGCGTGCCGGGCGGCAGGCCGGCGACGGCGATCGCGTAGGCCGCCGCCAGGGTCTCGTCGGCCAGCCGGGAGAGCGCGGCCATCGTCGGCTCCAGGCCGCGGCCGCCGGTCAGGTCGGCGGCCACGATCCGCAGCAGGGAGATCCGGTATGCCGTCCGCAGCTCCGGGACGGTCGGCGGGCCCGAACCCGTCGACTCGCCGAACTCCAGGTGGCCCTCGGCGTTCGGCGGCAGGCCGGTCTTGCCGGTGGCGAGCACCCGCCACTCGTCGTGGTTGGCCACCAGGTGGTCGCCGAGCGCCGACGACGCGCCGAGCACCGCGATCAGGCGGCGGCGCAGGCCGGGATCGCCGTAGAGCGAGGCCAGGACCGCGTCGGCCGCCGGGCTCTCGGCGATCTCCTCGCCGGGTCCGGTCACCGGGCCGCCGTCGGCGCGCCGGGCGGCGCGGGCGACCGCGTCGATCAGCCGGTGCAGCTGGCGCAGCGCCAGGTTGGGGTCGGCGGCGAGCGACAGCGCGTGGATGAGCTCGCCGGCGTCGGTGCCGACCGGGCCCTGCGCCTCGGCGTCCCACAGCCGCAGCCCGCCCGGGCCGAGCAGGTCGGCCGCGCGGGTGCCGTTGTCGGCGAAGCCGTACCGGGCCAGCCGGCTGGGCCTGGTCACCTACTGGCCCAGCAGCGGGAGGGTGCGGGCGGTGCCGGGGTTGGGGATGTCCGCGTCCGGCAGGGTGCCGAGGGCCAGCGCCGCGAACCGTGCCGCGAGCGGCTGCCAGGCCTCCTCGACATCGGCGAGCACGTCGGCGGTGGCCGCCACGACCGCCTCGCCGTCGTAGCCGAGCTCGTCGAGGACCGCGACGTCGGAGCGGGCCCAGCCGGCGATCATCTCGGCGTCGCACTCGATGTGGAATTGCAGGCCCCAGGCCCGGTCGCCGAGCCGGAACGCCTGGTGCGGATAGCGCGACGAGGCGGCGAGCAGCACCGCACCGATCGGCAGCTCGGTGATCTCGTCGTTGTGCCACTGCACCACGTCGGGCAACAGCGGCACCCACTTGAACAGGGGGTCGTTGTCGGACGCGTCCCGGCGCGCGACCAGCCCCGGGCCGATCTCGGGCCCCGAGGTGCTGCGCTCCACGAGGCCGCCGTGCGCCGAGGCGAGCAGCTGAGCGCCGAGGCAGACGCCGAGCGTCGGCACGCGGTAGCGCACGGCCTTGCGCAGCAGAGCTTCGAGCGCCGGGAACCAGGGCGCGCCCGGCTCGCCGGCGGCACCCGGGTAGGCGCTCTGGTCGCCGCCGAGCACGATCAGGGCCAGGTGGTCGTCGAGCGTCTCGGGCAGCGGATCGCCCGTATGCGGGCGCAGCACGGTCAGCTCGAGACCCGCCTCGGCGAACCAGTCGCCGAGCCTGCGGAGGTCGTCGGACGGGTCGTTCTCGATTACCAGCGCTGTTCCCACGGGTTCGAGGCTATCGGGTGCCACCGACATCCCACCCCGCCTACCCGTTCATGGTGCGGTCCACCGGGCGACGACCTCGCCGTCGTCCACCTCGCCGGTCTCGACGAAGCCGAGCGAGGCGTAGAGCGCCCGGGCGGCGCCGTTCTCCGGCGCGTAGCTCAGGGCGACGTTCGGGCAGTCCGGCTCGGCGGCGAGCCGTTCACGCAGCGCGGTCACCAGCGCGCGGCCGATGCCGGCGCGCTGACGGGCGGCGTCGACGACGACCCCGCCGATCCACCGGCTCCGGTCGTCGTCGACGGCCCACATGCAGAAGCCGACGACCTCGCCGTCGTGCACGACGGCGAGCGGCCGCCAGAGGTCGCCGTAGTGGCACAGGCAGAGGTAGTAGGAGACGTCGTTGACGAAGTCCCGCTGGTCGGGCCGCACGGCCAGCGCCGCGCAGGCCCGCCAGTTGTCCTTGGTCACGGGCTCCAGGCTGATGATCATCCAGGCATCATGCCGCCTCGGGCGGGGTCAGGAGATGCAGGCGCAGACGATCAGGGCCGCGCCGAGGTGCGACGCCGCGCTGACAAGCGCGCCCGGGTGCTTCTCCGGCGTGCAGATGACCTCGCCCAGCTTGCCCGGCGTCATCCAGTCGAGGACCAGGAACGCCGTGCCCATGACCGCGATGCCGATGAGGCCGAAGATGACCGTCGACGCCAGGCCCTCGACGAAGTTCGAGTAGCTGGTGAAGATCGCGGTGAAGACGATCAGCGCGATGCCGATCTGGTTGGCGGCCAGCAGCAGGGACGCGTTCTGGTTCTTCTCCACCCAGATCAGGTCGCGCAGCTTGCCCGGGGTCAGGAGGTCGACCAGCAGGTAGCCGAGCGCCATGAGCCCGATACCGACACCGCCGAAGACGACGCTGCGCCCGGCACCCTCAAGCAAATCCTGTAGCACGGCAACTCCCTCTTGACGACGTCAGAGGGCACCGTATCGGACCTGCGCACGCGCGTGATCCACCGGCCGGATGAAAGGTCAGAGCGCGCCGAGGTAACGCTGCCGCTCGTACGGGGTGACCTCGCGCCGGTACTGCTCCCACTCCTGGCGCTTGTTGCGCAGGAAGAAGTCGAAGACGTGCTCGCCGAGCACCTCGGGGATCAGCTCGGACTTGGCCATCACGTCGATCGCCTCGGCGAGGTTCTCCGGCAGGGCGTCGTAGCCCATCGCCTTGCGCTCGTTCGGCGAGAGCGACCAGACGTCGTCCTCGGCGCCCGGCGGCAGCTCGTAGCCCTCCTCGATGCCCTTGAGGCCGGCACCGAGCATGACCGCGAAGGCCAGGTACGGGTTGGTCGCCGAGTCGATCGAGCGGACCTCGACCCGCGCCGAGTTCGGCTTGCCGAACGCGGGCACCCGGACCAGCGCGGAGCGGTTGAGGTGGCCCCAGCTGACGAACGCGGGCGACTCGGTGATCCGGTCCGGAAGCTGCATCGGGAACAGCCGCTTGTACGAGTTGACCCACTGGTTGGTGACCGCGGTGTACTCCCGGGCGTGCACAAGCAGGCCGGCGATGAACGCGCGCGCCGTCTTGGACAGCTTCTGCGGGTCGTCGCCGTCGTAGAAGGCGTTGCGCTCGCCCTCGAACAGCGACAGGTGGGTGTGCATGCCGCTGCCGGGCTGGTCGGTGAACGGCTTGGGCATGAACGTGGCGCGCACGCCCTGTGTCAGCGCCACCTCCTTGACCACGTGCCGGAACGTCATGATGTTGTCCGCCGTGGTCAGCGCGTCGGCGTAGCGCAGGTCGATCTCCTGCTGGCCGGGCGCGACCTCGTGGTGGCTGAACTCCACCGAGATGCCGATCCGCTCGAGGGCGAGCACGGCCTGGCGGCGGAAGTCGCGGGCGATCGAGTGGGTGGTGTGGTCGAAGTAGCCGCCGCCGTCGACCGGGACCGGCACGCTTCCGTCCAGCGGGCCGTCCTGCACCAGGAAGAACTCGACCTCGGGGTGGGTGTAGAAGGTGAAGCCCTTCTCCGCCGCCTTGGCCAGCATGCGGCGCAGCACGTGCCGCGGGTCGGCCCAGGCGGCGCTGCCGTCGGGGAGCAGGATGTCGCAGAAGATCCGGGCGCTCTCGCCGCTGACGCCGCCCTCGAACGGGAAGACCTGGAACGTTGTCGGGTCCGGCATCGCGACCATGTCGGACTCGGAGACCCGGGCGAAGCCCTCGATCGCCGAGCCGTCGATGCCGACGCCCTCCTCGAAGGCGGACTCGAGCTCGGCGGGTGCGACCGAGACACTCTTGAGCGTGCCCAGCACGTCCGTGAACCAAAGCCGGACAAAACGGATGTCGCGCTCTTCGAGCGTACGAAGCACGAACTCCTGCTGTCGGTCCACGTCAACCCCTCGTGCTTGCCCGGCGATCAGTGTCTCCCGGTCCCATTACGCCGAGATTACGCTGACTAGGCCCCGGCAGGTCGCCCGGGTGAGCCCTGATGTGGATCACACAGCCCGACCGGGTACGGGCCGCACACGGCGCCGGCGCTGGGGAAGAATGAAGCCATGCCTTCGCTGCGTGTCGCTCTCGCCCAGGTGAACTCCACCGTCGGGGACATCCCCGGCAACGCCGCCGCCGTGCGGCAATGGTCCCGCAGGGCCGCCGCGGCCGGCGCGCAACTCATCGCGTTCCCCGAGATGATGATCACCGGCTACCCCATCGAGGACCTGGTCTTCCGGCGCTCGTTCGTCGCGTCCTCGCAGGCCGCCCTGCGCACCCTCGCGGCCGACCTGGCCGCCGACGGCCTGGGCGACGTCGCCGTGATCGTGGGCTACGTCGACGACGACGGCACCGCGCCGCAGACCCGGCTGCGCGACGCCTCGGCGCTGCTGCTCGGCGGCGACGTCGTCGCCACCTACTTCAAGCACCACCTGCCCAACTACGGCGTCTTCGACGAGAACCGCTACTTCGAGCCCGGCGACTCCCTCACGGTGGTCCGGCTCGGCGGCGTCGACGTCGCGCTCACCGTCTGCGAGGACGTGTGGCAGGCAGGCGGGCCGTTCGCCGCCGCCGGCCGGGCGGGGGTCGGGCTGGTGATCAACATCAACGCCTCCCCGTACGAGCTGAACAAGGACGATGTCCGGCTTCCTCTGGTCAAGCGCCGTGCCGCCGAGGCCGGGGCGACGGTCGCGTACGTGAACATGGTCGGCGGCCAGGACGAGCTGGTGTTCGACGGCGACTCGATGATCGTGACCGCCGCGGGCGAGCTGGTCGCCCGGGCCGGGCAGTTCACCTCCGAGCTGCTGATTCACGACCTCGACCTGCCGGCCGCGCACCACACGCCCAACCCCTGCGACACACCGCCGGGCCAGCGGCGGGCCGACGACGGCATGGGCATCGAGCGGATCACCGCCGGCACCGCGCTGCGGCCGCTCGCCGGCGACCCCGCGGTCGGCGGCATCGCCGACCGGGTCACCGACGAGGCCGAGATCTGGTCGGCGCTCACCCTCGGCCTGCACGACTACGTGGAGAAGAACGGCTTCCGCTCGGTCGTGCTCGGCCTCTCCGGCGGCATCGACTCGGCCGTGGTGGCCGCGATCGCGGTGGACGCCCTCGGCCCGCGGCGCGTCGTCGGCGTCTCGATGCCCAGCGGCTACTCGTCCGAACACTCCAGGGACGACGCCGCCGACCTGGCCAAGCGGACCGGCCTGGACTACCGCAGCGAGCCGATCCAGCCGATGGTCGACGCGTTCCTGGCGAACATGTCGCTGTCCGGCCTCGCGGTGGAGAACCTGCAAGCCCGGGTCCGCGGCGTCATCCTGATGGCGCTGTCGAACCAGGAGGGCCACCTGGTGCTGACCACCGGCAACAAGAGCGAGCTCGCGGTCGGCTACTCGACGCTCTACGGCGACTCGGTCGGCGGCTTCAACCCGCTCAAGGACGTGCCGAAGACGCTGGTGTGGCGCCTGGCGAAGTGGCGCAACGCCGACGCCGCGCACCGCGGCGGTGAGCCGCCGATCCCGGAGAACTCGATCGTCAAGCCGCCGAGCGCGGAGCTGCGCCCGGGCCAGGTCGACAGCGACTCGCTGCCGGACTACGACCTGCTTGACGCGATCCTGGCCGGCTACGTCGACGGCGACCAGGGCCGCGACGACCTCATCGCGGCGGGCCACGACGTCGCGCTCGTCGACCGGGTGCTGCGCCTTGTCGACCTCGCCGAGTACAAGCGCCGGCAGTCCGCGCCGGGCACCAAGATCTCGATCAAGGCGTTCGGCCGCGACCGCCGCCTGCCGATCACCAACCGCTTCCGCGAGGGCCTGCCGACGGGGGTGTGACGGGCTCCACTCAACTCTCACCCGCACCGCATCCCGGGTGCGACGATTCATGGGACACCCGGGGACCGCGCGCCGCGGCCTCGAGGGAAGGAGACAAAGATGTCCGAGATCCCCACGCTCTACGGGGGCCCCGCCACCCGCCGCGTCCGCACCCGCGACCTGATCGCGGCCAAGGAGCGCGGCGACCGCTGGCCGATGCTGACCTCCTACGACCAGTACACGGCGGCGATCTTCGACCAGGCCGGCATCCCGGTCCTGCTGGTGGGCGACTCCGCGGCCAACAACGTCTTCGGCTACGAGACGACCCTCCCGGTCACCGTCGAGGAGATGCTCTCCCTGGTACGCGCGGTGGTGCGCGCGACCAAGACCGCGCTGGTCGTCGCCGACCTCCCGTTCGGCTCGTACGAGGAGGGCCCGACACAGGCGCTGCGCACGGCCGTCCGGTTCATGAAGGAGGGCGGCGCGCACGCGATCAAGCTCGAGGGCGGCCGCCGCGTCGCCGAGCAGATCAAGGCGATCACCGGTGCGGGCATCCCGGTGATGGCGCACATCGGCTTCACGCCGCAGAGCGAGCACACCCTCGGCGGCTACCGGGTGCAGGGCCGCGGCACCGGCGCGGAGGAGGTCATCGCCGACGCCCGTGCCGTCGAGGACGCGGGCGCGTTCTCGGTGGTGCTGGAGATGGTGCCGGGCGACGTGGCCAAGCAGGTCACCAAGGAGCTCGTCATCCCGACGGTCGGCATCGGCGCGGGTCCGGACACGGACGCACAGGTGCTCGTCTGGCAGGACATGGCGGGCCTGCGTACCGGAAAGGCGCCGCGCTTCGTGAAGCGCTACGCCGACCTGTCCGGGGTGCTCACCGAGGCGACGAAGGCGTTCGCGGACGAGGTCCGCGGCGGCGAGTTCCCGGCGGAGGAACACACGTTCTGAGGTAGGGTCCGGCTCGGGCAAGATCGGATCAGTGGCACACTTCGTCTATGTCCGTTCCTGCCCGAGTCAGCCTGGCGACCCTCGGCGTGACCGACGTGGCCCGCGCGACCGAGTTCTACGAGTCCCTGGGCTGGCGCCTCTCCCCCGCCTCGGTCCCCGGACTCGTCAGCTTCTTCCACACCGCCGGCGGCCTGCTGTCGCTGGTGGCCACCGACGACATCGCGGCCGACGCCGGCCTGCCCACACGCCCCACGCCGCCGAACCCGGCCGCGGACTTCCGCGGGACCATGCTGGCGATCAACGTGGAGAGCCCGGCGGCGGTCGACGAGGCGCTGCGCGCCGTGGTGCAGGCGGGCGCGACCCTGGTGAAGACGGGCGGCGGCGCCGAGTGGGGCGGCTATCTCGGCTACTTCACCGACCCGGACGGGCACCTCTGGGAGATCACCTACAACCCGGGCTGGCCGCTGGACGAGGCGGGCGTCCCGCGCCTGCCCTGACGGCGCCGGTAACGGTCAGACCCGCTCGAAGAGGACGCTGCGGGTGATCGGGTCGGCCTCGGTCAGGCGTACCCGGATGCGCTCGCCGAGCGGCAGCTCGCCGAGGCAGCGTGCCTGCACCGCCGGGTCGTCGATCGCCACCGTGCCGCCACGGGGTCTGCGGTTCTGCCGCTCACCGGCCTCGGGCTGTGCGGTCTCGGGCTGTGCGGCGGGTTTCGGCGGTGCGTCGATGTCCAGCACGCCGGCCTCGAAGGTCTCGCCGACCCGGTGGGCGAGCAGCACCGCCTCGGCCAGCGCGACAGCCGCCCGGTCGGCCGCCGAGGCGAGCCGGTCGGTGGTGGCCATGCTCCTCGGCAGGCGGGGCAGCGCCTCGCGGGCCCACTGCGGCACCGGCCGCTCCTCGTGCAGGGCCAGGCAGACCTCGGCCGCGTACCGGTCCGCGAGGCGGCGCAGCGGCGCGGTGACGTGTGCGTAGGGCGCGCCGACGCCGCCGTGGCCCGTCTCCGCCGGCCGCTCACCGTCGAACGCGGTGTACGCCGCGCCGCGGAGCAGGTCCGCGGCCTGGTTGAGGAACGCGGCCCCGCGCGGGCTCGCCGGGTCGACCGACGCCACAACCGCGCCGACGGAGTCGCCCTCCGGCCAGGCGACGCCGAGCGACCCGGCCGCGGCGCGCAGCCTGACGACCGCCTCGGGCCTGGGCGCGGGCATGGTCCGCAGCAGGCCGATCCCGCCCTCGATCATGAGCTGGGCCGCGGCCATGCCGGTGAGCAGCGAGATCTGGGCGTTGTGCTCCTCGACGTCGAACGGCGCACGCAGCACGAGCCGCCAGCCGTCGCCGTCCGGCTCGACATCCTGCTCGGGCAGCGGCAGGCTGACGGCGCCCCGGTCCGCCGCCCGGCGCGCCAGCAGCGAACCGAGCTCGGGCAGCAGCGCGATCGACTCGGGAGCGGTGCCGGCGTCGACGGTGGCCTGTAGCCCGGCGTAGTCGAGCTTGGCCCGGCTGCGCACCCGCGCCCGTTCCAGGGCGATCCCGGTGATCGCGCCGTCCGAGTCCACGTCGATGGTCCAGAGCACGGCGGCGCGGTCGACGCCGGGCAGCAGGCTGACGGCGTCCTCGCTGAGCAGCGGCGGGTGCAGCGGGATCTTCCCGTCCGGCAGGTAGATCGTCTGCCCGCGCGCCCAGGTCTCCGCCTCGAGCGGGCCGCCCGGCCGCACATAGGACGCCACGTCGGCGATGGCGTAGCGCACCCGGTAACCGCCGGCGGCGGTCCGGCTCAGGGCCATCGCCTGGTCGAGGTCGCGGGAGGTGGCCGGGTCGACGGTGACGAACGGGATATCGGTGCGATCCGTCGGCGGCAGCGCGGTGGCGGACGCGGCCTCCCGCGCCTCCCGCATCGCGTCGGACGGAAACTCGCCGGGTAGCTCGAGTTCTCGTCGCAGCACGGAGAAGTCGATGCTCGGAGCCAACACCCTGTTGATCGGCACGGCTCATTCCTACCAGGCGCCGGCACGCAAAGGGCCGCGCCGAGGTCGGCGCGGCCCTTGCCGGTGCGGTGGTGCGGATCAGCGTTTCGCGGCCGCCTTGCGCGCCGGGGCGGCCCCGGCGGTGCGGCTGTTGCCGGCGGCGGCCTTCCGGGCCGCGGCGGGCGTCGCCGCCTTCCTGACCCGGCCCGCGTTGGTGGCGGAGGTCTTGGTCATCGCGGCCGGCCGGGCGTTGGTGGTCTTGCCGGCGCCGGCCGCCCTGGCCTTGGCCACGTTGGCGGCGCTGCGGGCCGTGGCCTTCTTGGCGGCCGCGATCTTGGCCGCCGTCACGGCCGCGGCCCGGGCCGCGACCGCCGCCGCGGCCGACTTCGCGGCCGTGGACCTCGCGGTGGTGGACTTCGCGGCCTTGGCCCGCGTGGCCGTCGACCTCGCGGTCGTCGACCTCGCGGTGGTGCTCCTGGCCGTCGTCTTGCGTGCCACCGGCCTGGCCGCGGTCGCCTTCTTCGCGGCCGTGGCCTTCCTCGCGACCGTCGCCCTCTTCGCCGCGGTCGACTTGGCGGCGGTCGCCTTTCGCGCGGCGGTCGTCTTTCGTGCGGCGGTCGCCTTGGTGGCCGTGGCCTTCTTCGCCGCGGTGGCCTTCCTTGCGGCGGTCGCCTTGGTGGCGGTGGCCTTCTTCGCCGCGGTCGCCTTCCTTGCCGCGGTCGACTTCACCGCGGTCGACTTGGCAGCGGTCGCCTTTCGCGCGGCGGTCGCCTTGGCGGCGGTCGCCTTGGTGGCCGTGGCCTTCTTCGCCGCGGTCGCCTTCTTCGCGGCGGCTGTCTTCGCGGCGGTCGCCTTCTTCGCCGCGGCCGTCTTGGTGGCGGTCGCCTTGCGTGCGGCGGTCGCCTTGGTGGCCGTGGCCTTCCTCGCGGCGGTCGCCTTGGTGGCCGTGGCCTTCCTCGCCGCGGTCGCCTTCTTCGCGGCGGCTGTCTTCGCGGCGGTCGCCTTCTTCGCCGCGGCCGTCCTCGCGGCGGTCGTCTTCGCCGCGGTCGCCTTCTTCGCCGTGGTGGCCTTGGCGACGGTCGCCTTCTTCGCCGCGGCCGTCTTCGCGGCAGCAGCCTTCTTCGCCGCTGCCACCTTGGCCGCAGCCGCCTTCTTCACCGCGGCGGTCTTGGCCGCCGCCGTCTTCGTGGCGGTGGAACGGGCGGCGGTCGCCGACCTGGCCTTCGCGGCCGCGCTCTTCACCGCGGACGCCGGCTTCGCCACCGCGCGCTTCGCGGTGCCGGCCTTGGCGACCGCGGCCTTCGCCGCGGCCGTCGACTTCGCGGTCGACTTGGCGGCGGTCGACTTGGCGGCCGTCGACTTGGCAGCCGTCGACTTCGCGGCGGCGGATCGCGCGGACGTCGACCGGGTCGCCATCTTGGTCGCGGGCGCCTTCCCGGCCGCACCGGACCGGGCCGGCGTCTTCTTGGCGGCCGGCCGCGCCGTCACCGACTTGATCGCGGTCGACGACGCGGCCGCGGTGCGCTTGGCCACCGGAGCGGCGGGAGCAACGGGAGCAGCCGGGGCGGCGGGCTCGATGTCGGCGGGCCCGGTGTCCGTCGGCACGCTCTCGAAGGGCTGGACGATCGCCTGCAGGATGGCGACCGGGTTCGGCGAAGCCGCCGCGACGGTCCTGGTGGTGGCCGGCATCCGGTCGGCCTCCGGCTCGGCGACGGCCGGGGACGCGGCCGCCGGGGACGCGAGGGCCGGCTCGGCGACGGCCGGGGACGCGACGGCCCGCGCGGATGTTGCGCGAGTCGCGGCTGCCCGGGTCGGGGCCTTCTTGGTCACGGCCATGGGGAAGTTCCTCCTTGCGAATGACTGCGGGTCGTCTCCGCCTGGAGACTGCAGGATTCCGGCTTGGACACAGGGGTCGAGCCGGCCTAGCTAGCTGACCTCCCCGGTCCAGCGGACATCCTCGGCTTCCCACGCCGCGTTGCGCTTCTCGACGGTCTCGAGCGCCCGCGTGGCGTCGTCAGCGGAGGCGTACGGTCCGAGCCGGAACTGCGCGGGACACACGTCGTCCCCGGACTCGACCCGCTTGTGGCGGAGGCACCAGAAGTAGCCGCCGCCGGGCCCACTGTCGTTCATGCAATCACTGTGCACCTGAAATCGACCATGCGCTACCGATTCAGGCAAAAAGCCCCTTTTTTCCATAGTGGAGTGTCGGAAATACCCCCCGAAGGAACGACAAACCCGCTCCCCCCATCGGGGTGGAGCGGGTCATCGAACCTCGCGTCAGAGCGCCGCGGCGACCAGTTCCGCCACCTGGACCGCGTTGAGGGCCGCGCCCTTGCGCAGATTGTCGTTGGAGAGGAAGAGCGCGAGCCCGTTGTCCACGGTCTCGTCGGCGCGGATCCGGCCGACGAACGTCGGGTCGCGGCCGGCCGCCTGCAACGGGGTCGGGATGTCGGAGAGCTCGACGCCGGGCGCGGACGCCAGCAACTCCCGCGCGCGGTCCGGCGTGATCGCCCGGGCGAAGCGCGCGTTCACCTGGAGCGAGTGACCGGTGAAGACCGGCACGCGCACGCAGGTGCCGGAGACCTTGAGGCCCGGGATGCCGAGGATCTTCCGGCTCTCGTTGCGCAGCTTCTGCTCCTCGTCGGTCTCGCCGAGCCCGTCGTCGACGATCGAGCCGGCCAGCGGCAGGACGTTGAACGCGATGGTGCGGGCGAACGAGCGCGGCGCGGGGAACTCCACGGCGGCGCCATCGTGCACGAGCTCGGTGGCGCGGTCGGCGACCTTCTTCACCTGCTCGTCGAGTTCGGCGACGCCGGCCAGCCCGGCACCGGAGACCGCCTGGTAGGTGGTGGCGACGAGCGCGACGAGTCCGGCCTCGTCGTGCAGCGGGCGCAGCACCGGCATCGCGGCCATCGTCGTGCAGTTCGGGTTGGCGATGATGCCCTTGGGGCGCCGCGCTATGGCATCCGGGTTCACCTCCGCCACGACCAGCG
This sequence comes from Amorphoplanes digitatis, assembly GCF_014205335.1. NCBI lineage: Bacteria > Bacillati > Actinomycetota > Actinomycetes > Micromonosporales > Micromonosporaceae > Actinoplanes > Actinoplanes digitatis. The sequence continues at coordinate 7,054,909 of NZ_JACHNH010000001.1, forward strand.
GGACGTCCGGGTCCATCCGGAACGCCGACGAGTTGTCGATGACGACGGCGCCGGCCTCGGCGACCCTTGGCGCGTACTCCTTGGAGCTGGCCCCGCCCGCCGAGAACAGGACGATGTCCAGTCCGCGGTAGTCGGCCGTTGCGGCGTCCTCGACGGTCACCTCGCCGTCCCCCCAGGGGAGGGTGCGGCCCGCGGAACGGGCGGAGGCGAAGAGCCGGAGCTGGTCAAGGGGAAACCGGCGCTCGGCCAGGATCCGGCGCATGACGCCGCCGACCTGTCCCGTCGCGCCTACGATGCCGATCCTCATGCGGATAAAACTACGGCCTGACTTCCAGTCGACAAACTCGGTATCCCAAGGCTCGGACCAGCACCGATAGCCCAGCGTCTTATATAACGAGATTTCTCTCCCGATATTCGGGAGGCGGGCGTAGCGTCGGGACATGGCTGCTGTGTACACCCACGGGCATCACGAATCGGTCCTGCGCTCACACCGCTGGCGGACCGCAGAAAATTCGGCGGCGCATCTGCTGCCGCGGCTGAAATCCGGCGACACCCTCCTGGACGTCGGCTGCGGCCCCGGCACCATCACGGCGGATCTGGCGACTCTCGTCACACCCGGGCGCGTCACCGCGCTGGAGGTCACCGCGGCGGCCCTAGACCTGGCCCGCGCGGAGATCGAGCGCCGCGGGCTGGGCAACGTCGACTTCGTCGTCGGCGACGTGCACACGCTCGACTTCCCGGACGACACCTTCGACGTGGTGCACGCCCATCAGGTGCTGCAACATGTCGGCGATCCGGTCGCCGCGCTGCGCGAGATGCGCCGCGTGACGAGGCCCGGCGGCCTGATCGCGGTACGCGACAGCGACTACGCGGCCTTCACCTGGTTCCCGCCGCGGCCGGAACTGGACGAGTGGCTGGACCTGTACCAGCGGGTCGCGCGCGGCAACGGCGGCGAGCCCGACGCCGGCCGGCGCCTGCTGGCCTGGGCACACGCGGCCGGCCTGACCGGCGTGACCGCCACGTCGAGCACCTGGTGCTTCGCGACGCCTGCGGACCGGCGATGGTGGGGCGGCATGTGGGCGGAGCGCATCCTCGAATCCGACATGGCCCGCACCGCGCTCGGGACGAACGCCGCGACGAGGCAGGATCTGGAACGGATCTCCCGGGCCTGGCGGGACTGGGCCGAGGAGGACGACGGCTGGATGTCCCTGCTGCACGGCGAGCTGATCTGCCGGGTGTAGGCGAGACCCTAGAGCGACTTCGGCTTGAAGGCCCAGTGCCACGGCTCGCGCGGGGTGTTCTCCACGAAGCCGTACTTCTCGCCGTTGGCCCGCATCCAGGCCTGGGCCTTGTTGTTGAGGTCCAGGTCGGTGGCCATGCCCCAGCCGTGCTCGCTGGTGCCGGGCTTGGCCGCCAGCCCGCCCTGCGAGTAGAGGCCCTTGCGCCGGGCGACGTCGACCTGCTCGTCGTAGGAGCGGTACGAGTCGGTGATCCCGATCGTCACTCCCTGAGCCTTGGCGTCGGTGATCATCCGGTTCAGCGACTCGGCCGCCGGCGCCCAGAGCTTGTGGCCGGTGTTGCCGACCTTCTCCAGGGCGTTCGCCGGGATCTTGCCGTTGCCGTACCCGGCGAGCTCGTTCGGGATCCCCTTGCTGTTCAGCGAGTACGCCTTCGCGACGCCCGCGGACGACTGGGTACCCATTGCGTCCGCGAGCGCCGTCGCGAAGGCGCTGCCCGAGCCGGACGTGCCGGACGTGGAGGTGGTCGGCGACGCCTGCCGGGGCGCTGTGACCTGCTGGGTCTGAAGCGAGATGATCCGGGTCTGAATCTGAGCGATCCGGCTGTTGACGGCCTCGATCCCCACGCACAACCTCCGTACTCGACGGCTTGTCGAAGTACCGATCGGCCCGGTGCGGAGATGACTGAGCGGAAACCGGAGTCAGACGGCCAACGGCAGGTCGATGGTGTGCGCGGTGTGCGACACCTTGGCCTGCAGGTAGCGCACGTTGGCGTCCGAGGCGTGCACCTTGGTCGGCACCACGGTCCGCACGTCGACGCCGGAGTCGCGCAGCTGCGCCGGCTTGTCCGGGTTGTTGGTGAGCAGGTCGACGGTGCCGACGCCGAGGGCGGCCAGCATCTGGGCGGCCGCGGTGTAGTCCCGTTCGTCGTCGGCGTGCCCGAGTGCCCGGTTCGCCTCGTACGTGTCCATGCCGAGGTCCTGGAGCGCGTACGCGTCGAGCTTGGCGTAGAGCCCGATCCCCCGGCCCTCCTGGCGCAGGTAGAGCAGGAAGCCGCCGGTGGCGGCGATCCGCTCGACTGCCTCGCGCAGCTGAGGGCCGCAGTCGCAGCGCTCGGAGCCGAGCACGTCCCCGGTGAGGCACTCGGAGTGCGGGCGCACCAGCGGCACCTCGGCACCGAACGCGTCACCCAGGGCGAGCGCCAGGTGCTCCTTGCCGTCCGTGAGGCCGTCGAAGGTGATGACCTCGGCGGTCGTGCGGTATCCGTCCGCGAACTTCAGCGGCACGGTGACCCGGCTGCGAATACCCAAAGACATGAGAGCTCCCTAAGCACTTGACGCTTCAAGCGCGTGATCCACCATACGCCGCCCTTGTTAAAGGAACCACGAGCCAAACGTCACAACGGATCAAGGAACAGCCGACAAAGATCGTGACGGTTGGCGCCGCCGGGGCCCGGGCCGGCCTCGCGGGCCCGGGCGGCGCGGGCCGGAACAGGCCCGCGACCAGCACGAACGGCCGTCCGGACCGGCGGACCCGGCCGACCGGGCCGGCCGCTCAAGCCAGATCGGTGGGATCCGTGTTCGCACCGCAGAGCAGCACGACGACCCGCTCACCCTCATCCGGCACGTAGGCGCCCGAGTTCAGCGCGGCCTGCGCGGCGGCGGTGCCGTGCTCGACGGCGACCCGGTACTCCTCCCACAGCTGACGACGAGCCTCGACGATCGCCCGGTCGTCCACGAGCACGGACTGGATCCGCTCGGCGACCACCGTCTCGTACGCGATCGTCCCCACCCGCCGCGCACCGAGCGAATCGGCCGCGACGCCCGAGACCCCGACGTCCACGGGCCCGCCCGCCGCCAGCGCCGCATGCAGCGCCGACGAGGCGTACGGCTCGACCGCGACGACGCGGGCCCGCCCGCGCAGGGCGGCCGCGAGGCCGGCGATCAGGCCGCCGCCGCCGACCGCGACCAGCACGGTGTCGAAACCGTCCGGCGCCTGCTCCAGCAGCTCCAGCCCCAGGGTGCCGTTGCCCGCGACCATGTCCGGATCGTCGTACGCGTGGCAGAACAGCGCGCCGGTGACCTCCGCCTGCACGACCGCGGCCGCGTACGCCTCCGCGTACTCGTCGCCGACCTGGACGACCCGCGCGCCGAGCTTGCCCAGCTTCGCGACCTTGACCGACGGGGCCGTGACCGGCACGTAGATCTCGGCCGGCACGCTCAGTTCCCGGGCGGCGTAGGCCGCCGCGAGGCCGGCGTTGCCGCCGGACGCGGCGATCACTCCCGCGGCCGGCAGGCCCCGCTCCGCCGCGACGAGGATCTTGTTGAACATGCCGCGGGTCTTGAAGGAGCCCGCGTGTTGCAGGAACTCAAGCTTCAGGAGGGTCGGCGAGTCCCGGAGCAACGGTGTGCGCCGGACCCGGCCGGCGATCCGTCGCGCCGCCGCCTCGACTTCGCTGGTGGGTGTCACCCGTTCCGTTCTACACGACGCCGAACCGGTACGGGGCTCCCACCGGTACGGCCTCACGTTCCCCCACCAGACGCGCCAGATCCAGCAGGCGGTGCGAGAACCCCCACTCGTTGTCGAACCAACCGCGCACCTGCACGCCGCCGTCGGCGCTGGTCTGGGTGCCGGACGGGTCGAACAGGCAGGACGCCGGGTTGTCGCGGACGTCTATCGAGACCGTGGGATCCGGGTCGTAGTCGAGGACCCCGGCGAGGCGGCCGGCCGCGGCCTCGGCCATCGCCCGGTTGACCTCCTCGCGGCTGACCGCGCGGTCGGTGAAACCTGTCAGCTCGGCGAGCGAGCCGATCGGCGTCGGCACGCAGTAGTAGCTGTAGCGCACCTTCCCGAGCTCCGGTAACGCGACGCTGAGCAGGTCACCGGCGACGTGATTGTGCGGGATGATGCTCTCGGCGGTGGCCCGGCCCAGCCGGGGATCCTCGCGCGACGAGCCGATCATCGCGTCCTGCGCCTTCTGCCAGCCCTGGACCGCCAGCACCACCGACGTGTGCACCGAGCGCAGGCCGAACCGTTCGAGCAGTACCTTCGCCAGGACCGACAGCGCGTTCACCCCGCAGGAGGCCGGCGATATGACGTGATGCAGGAGCGGGTCGTACCGCTCGTGGTTGGCGCCGTAGACCAGCACGGCGTCGGGGTTGTCCGCCGAGGCGCTGATGACGACCTTGCGGGCGCCGCCACCGGTGATGTGGCCGCGCGCACTGCCGCCGTCGCGGAACCGGCCGGTGGCCTCGATGACCACGTCGACGCCCGCGTCCGCCCATGGAATGCGACCCGGTTGCGACTCGTTGAACGCCCATATCGGACGGCTGTTAACAATCAACTGACCGGCACCCGCGGCGACCGTTCCACTGAATCGACCACGCAGACTGTCGCGTTTCAGCGCGTACGCCAATCTGTCCACCGGAGCAATGTCGTTAATGGCGGCAACCGTGATTCCGACATCCGAATCGGCGCCCAGGATGCGCATAACACTTCGCCCGATCCGACCGAAACCGTTGATGCCGATCACGACACTCACCAAGATCTCCCTATGGCCGGATGGTCGACAGACGTACCGTGACGCGAGCGTGGTGGCATCGCGCCCAGTAAACACTAGCCGTCACTCTTCAGACACTATGAGTGTGCAACTTGCACGTCAACCGAACAGCTCGGAGCGGATACTCACAGTTTGCCCCCCGGCGACGGCAGGTCGGCCACGCAGTGTACTCAATCGGATACTCCCTTCTGGACACGCCTGCCGACCTGCGAATATCACCACCCCGAGAGAATCCCAGGCCGGGCTGACGTGGCACCGCTGAGTAGTCTCGGCGCCGCCCGGCCGGGACACTCCGGCATCGCCGGCATCGCGTGCGCTCCGCGCGTCCGAACCGGACGGTGCCCGCGCGGCCGGGCCTGCGAAGATGGCACACCGCCCCGGCGGCGGCGCCCGGGCCTCTCGCATGAAGTCGAGTACCCCAGGCCCGATTCCGATCATCCGCGATTTCGATGGTCCACTGCCTCGCCGACCATTCATTCAGCCGTTCGAAACATATGCCGACAAACGATCCAGGCCTCCGTTGTCAACACCCACAACGGGTAGTTCACGTCGAGTCATACATGCAGGACCGGCGGCCGGACCGAACGTCATCCGGAACCGTGATCGGACGGATTGCCCCGACAACTCCACGATCGCCGTCGAATCGTCATCGCCGCGCCCGGGGTGTCAGCTGCCGCCGCAACCACCGCCACAACCACCGCCGCAACCGGCGTCGCCCTGCACCATGCCGTCCCCGCCCGATCTACGCGAGAAATCCCATTTCCCACCGGGCCGCCGGCCCGGCCCGGCGACGTGCTGAAGGCAGGTGGCGCCCTTCAGTTCGTGACAGACCCCCCGGCCGCCGCAGTCGGCCAGATAGTGCCGGCCGCCCGCGACGGCGAGCTCCCGGTCGACGCGGAACAGCAGCGGCAGCTGCGCCGGTTCACAGCCCTCGTCCTGCTGCGCCATGCGGAAGGTCTCCCGCAGCGCGGTCGACTGGTTCGCCGCGGCGCCGTCCGCGCTCATCGCCGACTCGGGCACATGATGCAGGAATCGCCCGAACGCGACATCACAGAACGCCGCATAATCGCGCGTGTGCAGCACGAGCTCATGCCAGAGATCGTCGACGACGACGGAGGGCATGGAGAGCTTGGCCCGCGGGTGCCGGGCGGCGAGCCGGAACCACTGCCGCGCACCCGCCTCGACGGTCTGGATGTCGTCGGCGGTCAGATCCCGGTAGTTGGTGGCGAGCCGATGCCGAACGCTGCTCGGAAACTGATACGCGTCGACGGCGGCGACCCGCTGTTCACCCCGGCGCGTTCGGAAGAGAGCCATGACAACAGCCTGCGAGCTCCACTCCGCAACGTCAACGAGCTTGCGTACCGTCGTCCCGGTAGTGGAGCAGCCGCACGGCCCTTCCGTCGACTGTGGTCCAGCCGGCCTTCGTGGTTCGCGAATACTGCCAGCCGGTGGCCTCGTAGAAGGCGACGGCGGCCGAGCGGTGCTCGTCCGTGACGGCCAGGGTCAGCCGGTAGCCGTGTTCGGCCGCCCATGAGCGCGCCCGGCGTACCAGAGCACCGGCGACGGCCCGGCGGCGAGCCGCCGGGATGACATAGAGCCGGCACAGCTCGGCGTAAGGGCCGTCCGGGGCATCGGGAACGGTCTGAACCGCGACGTGACCGGCGATGGTGCCAGGAGGGCACTCAGCGACCCACGCCCGCAGCAGCCCCGGCGGGGTGAGCCACCCGCTCGGATCACCGGGTCAGCTCTAGCCCGGAGTTGTCACCTCCCCAAGTTCCAGGAGAAGCACCATGGGCAAATATCGATGGCGGACCAAACTCCGCTCAATCCTGCCCGCCTGGTGCGTGAACTTCGCAGCCAAAGGCGGCCGCGACTGCGGCGACCACGAGTGGTACAAGAGTGCCGAGAACCTCTACCACTGCTACCGCTGCCAGGTCGGCGTGAGAACCACTCCACCAGAGCACCGGCAAGCCCAGGCCCCGCCCGCTAACCCCACCAGCAACAAGGTCGTCTAACCGGACGTGTCGTCCACGTCCCGAGACAGATCCGTCGCCAACGTCATGGGACCAGGAACTTCTATACGTCTTCAAGGCTGCCCTCCGGTCGAAGCGCAGCATCCGCCACCTCACGGCGATGCTCGGCTTAGCGACTTGGGCGACACCAGGGAAGCCGAACCGGCGACGCGCGACCGACCCGCTGCGCCCTACCGTCGTAGACGGCTGCAATCCCGGTGCTGCACAGACGGGCGATCGGGCGGCGGACACCGGGAGTTTCCGTCGCTTGCGCCCGTACCAAGATCACGGGTGTTCTGCGGGGCTCAGAGGTGTATGGGTTCAATCCCCGCTCGGCCGTACGCCGCCCTCGATCAGATGCGAGACTGCTGCTGTGGAGGAGTCGGTCTCCGTACTGACCCTGGCGTCACGCGCGCACGACCTTCGGTCACCGCGAGTCGCCTCCCGGTGGCCGAAGGATCGACCGGTCCCTGAACTCGTGGTGCTCGATCTGATCATCGACGGGACATCGTTCATGGACATGGTCTTTGCGCGGCTGCCCACCTTCTCGCTGCGCTCCCCACTATGGGTCGGCAGTCGGCTCGTCCGGATCCACGCGCGGGCCCTGCTCGGCGAAGGGCCATCAGACCTCCACCGCGATGACCCACCCGATCATGTCGCCCTACTCATGTGCCCGCACTGCGCCAACGGCGGTTGCGGCGTACTGTCTGCCCGGCTCATCCGGGACGGCAGCCGGGTGCACTGGACCGATATCGGCCGCCAGGTACGCAACCTTGGAGAACTCGGCCCATTCACGTTCGATGCCGACCAGTACGACGAGACGTTGCGGCCGCTGCTCAACGCGCCGGTCCACGACCCGCCGACTGTTGTCTGATCAGGCCCTCCAGGGTGTCAGGGCGTCGCCAGGGCGTCTGAGGTGAACCAGAGACGACCAACAATGACTATCGACCACCCCCAGAACTCGGAGCGCTCCCGGCCGTCCGGGCCCTCACATCGTGCCCGGTAGCGCATGCCCCGGCCGTAGCGCGCGGACTTCACGCGCCGAGGCTTGCCATCCGCGCCCTTGACCGCCTTGTACCACCGGTCCTCGACATGGCCCACCGCTACGCCACCTGGCGCTTGACCCAGGCCCGCACGTCAGCCGCGTTGTACCGCAGATGGCGGCCGAGCCGGGCGGCCGGTGGCCCGTAGCGCTCCTGTCCTGGTCGCCGAAACCGACGCCGGTCAGGTGCGAATTCCTACATATCCCCAGCGGACCTGGCAACTGTCGGTACAGAGTGGTGGGCGTTGCGTTCAGCGGCGGACCCCGACGCGGGCTGGCAGCACAGCATGGGAGTCCGGCCTGGGTCCGCGACGCGACGGACCCCGGTCGGCCGCATAACGGCCGACCGGAGTCTGCATGTACACGACATCGAGGAGGTGGGGCGCATGCAGAGTGAACTATCCGAGCCTGAGGTCTTCGAGGAACTGGACCTCTGGCTCGAAGATGATCTGACCGCCGAGGAGTTACCGACCGTCGTCAGCGCATCGCTGCTGGGTAGCGGCGGATGTGGCGGCTGCGGCGGTTGCCGGGGCTGCCGGGGTTGTCGGGGCTGCCGGGGTTGTCGCGGCTGTGGCGGCTGTCGTGCCTCTGGCGGTTGCGGCAACTGCAGCGGCAGCAACAGCTGCATCTAGGGCTGATCGCGGCCGGAGGCGCGCCACACGAGGTACGCCTCCGGCTGACCGTACTAGCCCGCAAGAAAATCAAGGTATCGATGCCCGCACTATCCAGGACAGCAGCCGTGCCCGACTGGTTCGAACGGCCCTGAGGTCAGACACAAGACGGGTTGCCGATGATGTCGATGATGTCGACCTTGTGATGAGTTTCTTTACGGGTTCAAGCGGCCCGCTTCGCGGGCCGTCGCGCCGCCCAGCGGGGCCGGGCCGGAGGCCCGCCCCCGGCGCCTAAACCTTCGGCCCGGCGCCGGCGGTTCCAGCCCGGCGGCAGGCGCGACATACAAAGAAGCCCCCCGGGCCCGCCGAAGTAGCCGGCAATCGGGGGGCTTCCAACTACGCGGTGACATGATGCCTCCGGCGGGGCGCTCGGGCGCTCTGGGATGGCAGGGGCTACATCTTCTTGCGCCGCCTTTTAACTTCTTCCACAAGATCGGGAGGAAGGTTGATTGCTTTGCAGTTATCGATAAGCCACTCGATCGAAATTTCTGATCGCGGCACTCCGGACGACGCCAGCGGATCTTTTCCTCTCGAACGCAGGTTGTGCACAGCATTGAGCGGCGGTTTCAGGCATCTTTTGATGACGCGGTGCAGTGCTGCTACAGCCCAACTGTAGTCGGTACTCACATGTATATGTCCCACACCGCTGCCGTCCATCAATCTCGACACCGTTAATTCGGGATTCTCGTCGATCAGGCGAGTGAACGCGAATTCAAGAATGATTGTTGCAGAGAGCGGCCCTTCCCCACGCCACACGTACCGGATAAGCATGGGAACCAACGCGCGTAGGCGTGAGGTATAGATTCCGATGCCAATGAAATATTCCCCTCGATAGATCGCGGCAGTCCGATAACTTCCGGCCAAAAGAGCGATTGATTTAACGAGCTTGATCATCTTAAGGCCGTCGTAGTGCGCCAACTCCGACAGCCACTCTTCCTCGTAACGAGCGGAGAGTTCGGGCGAAGAGAAGTTGCGTGCTGCGCGGCGGACGATACGAGGTGCCAACCAGGCACTGATATCCAGAAACTCTGCGGCTACTGCCCCGAAAAACGCGCCAATGATGCTGCTCATGATCAGAATGCTCATGCCAGCCCCGCAGCCGGACGCCAGGACTTTGGAACTCGTCGGCTAGCTCGATCAAGGGCATCACGCGCAGCCACCGCGCCTGTATCGCTGAGTCGGTAGTAGCGGCGCCGGGGACGACCATCATGGACGTCTGCGACGTCCTCCCAATACGAATCCAGCCAGGTCAGATGTTCGAGCCGGGCAAGAATCGGATACAGCGAACCGGTCGCAATCCCAGCCTCGCCGGCGATGTCGAAGCCGTATCGGGGTCTCGTTGGGTCTTCAAGCAGTGTCCTCAGGACGGCCTGAGTCGCCATCGTCATACGTGGACCACTAGACATAGCCATACTCTACATACCTAGAGATAGGATTGTCATCTCCTCCACTGATGCCATGGTCGAGCCTTCACGGGTGCCCGCAGGGCGTCTCCAGGGCGTCAGGGCGTCCCCAGGGCGCTAAAGGTCGCCCAAGATTCACCAACGTTGACCAATGACGCCTAGCTATAAGACCAGGCCAGGACCGCCAGTGAGGTCGTGACCTTGAGGGCGACGGACGAGTCGACCTGTACGCCGGATTCTGTACGCGGCGGCCTCTCGGTCGCCGGTGGCGGTCATCCATCTCGGCGTGCCGTTGCCGGCATGCTCTTGCGGCCTACCCGCAGACTCGGGCGAGCAGCCCTCGAATGCCTGCGCCGGCCACCGCCTCGCGGCGGGGGCCTTGCTTGGCCTTGCTCCGGGTGGGGTTTACCGAGCCACCCCGGTCACCCGGGGTGCTGGTGGGCTCTTACCCCACCGTTTCACCCTTACCGGCACGAAGCCGGCGGTCTCTTCTCTGTGGCACTTTCCCGCGGGTCACCCCGGGTTGCCGTTAGCAACCACCCTGCTCTGTGGAGTCCGGACGTTCCTCGGTGACGCTCGTGAGAGCGCCGACGCGACCGCCCGGTCGACTCGTCCGTCGCGTGGTCATCTTACTTGCGTGCCGGGTCGGACCGGCGGGCGGCGGGGGGATCTCGGTCCCCGTAGATTCTTCGGCATCATGGATTTTGCGCACATCCTGCTGCTCGTCGCCGCCGGCCTGGCCGCCGGGGTGGTCAATGCGATCGCCGGCGGCGGGTCGCTGATCACGTTTCCGAGCCTGATCGCGGTCGGGTTGCCGGTGGTCGACGCCAACGTCACGAACTCAGTCGCGGTCTTTCCCGGGTATGTCTCCAGCGTCGCCGGGAGCCGGGCCGATCTTGCCGGGCAGGGGCGGCGGCTGCGGGCGGTCATCCCCGCGAGCCTGGTCGGGTCCGCGCTGGGGTGTGCGTTGCTGCTCGGCACGCCCGAGCGGGCCTTCGAGGTCGTCGTGCCGTTCCTCGTGCTCGGCGCGGCCGCCACGCTCTTCTTCCAGGATCGGCTCAAGGCGCTGGTCGGGCGGTCGACCTCCGAGAAGCGGGGCACGCTCCAGGTCGTCGTCTTCGTCGGCGCGATCTACGGCGGGTATTTCGGGGCCGCGCTCGGGGTCATGTACGTGGCCGCGCTCGCGCTGGTGCTCGACGAGACCCTCAACCGGATCAACGCGCTCAAGAATGTGCTCTCCGCCTGCGTCGGGCTGGTCACCGTGGTGGTTTTCGCGATCTTCGCGCCGGTGCACTGGAGCGCGGTGCTCACGCTGGCGCCGGCCACGATCGTCGGGGGGTACGCCGGTGCGCGGCTGGCGCGGCGGCTGCCGGCCCGGGTGCTGAAAGCGCTGATCGTCACGTTTGGGACGGCGGTCGGGCTCATCCTGATGTGGCGGGCATTCAGGTAGCGCGCCTTTCAGCAAACCTTCAGGATCGGCAGGCAAAATGCAGCAAAGCATAGCGACCCGGGAAGGGAACATGGCCGACGACGATGCGGCGCTGGGGACTATCGAGACCCAGGTGGCCATGCTGATGCGGCTCGGTGAGGCCACTCGCCGTTCCTCGCCCCGCCCGCACCGGGCGCTGGACCGGGCCGCCTACGTCATCCTGCGGCTGTTGCAGGAGACCGGCCCGCAGAACGTCTCCGCCGTCGCCGACCGGCTCAACCTCGACGGCTCCACCGTGACCCGGCAGGTCGGTGCCCTGCACCGGGACGGGCTGGTCGCGCGCAGCGCCGATCCCGACGACGGCCGCGGCACCGTCATCGCGGCCACCGCCAAGGGCCTGTTCCAGGTCGACGCGGTCAGCGTGGCCCGACGCGAGCTGTACGACGTCGTGCTGAAGGGCTGGAGCTCGGACGAGCGCCGCGACCTCGCCATCACCCTCGAGCGGCTCACCCGCGACATGGACGCGTACCTGAAAAGCCGCGGCCCCGGATAGCACCAAAGACCGCGACCGGAAACATCCGCGGCCCCGGATAAAACCAAAAGCCGCGACCGGAAACATCCGCGGCCCCGGATAAAGCCGAAGACCGCGGCCCCGGAGACATCCGGGGCCGCGGTCCGGCGCGCGGGAGCGGGTCAGTGCGCGCGGTAGCGGGTCAGGTGGATGAGGCGATGGCGTCCGGGCTGGTGCGGGACTTCTCCAGGCGCGGGTCGCCCTCGTCGGCGAGGTAGTCGTCCGGCTCCGTGCCGTCGACGCCCTCGGGTGTCTTGGCCGCCCGCAGGATCAGGGTGACGATCACGACGACCAGCAGGTTGACCGCGACCGCGATGAAGCCGACGTAGATCGTCTTCGGGGTGTCGAAGCCGAACTTGCTGAGCGGGAACGCGGAGCCGCCGAAGTGCGCCCGCCCCGTCGCCGCGTTCGGGACCTGGTAGAGCATCCACAGGCCCATGCTCATGCCGGCGATCCAGCCGGCGACCAGCCCGCCCCGGTGCAGCCACCGGGTGTACAGGCCGAGCGCCACGGCCGGCGCCGTTTGCAGGATGATGACGCCGCCGATGAGTTGCAGGTCGATGGAGAACTGCGGGTCCAGGAAGATGATGAACGCGACCGCGCCGATCTTCACGACCAGCGACGTGATCTTCGCGACGCCGGCCTCCTGCGCCGGGGTGGCGTCCTTGCGGAGGTACTCCTTGTAGATGTTGCGGGTGAACAGGTTCGCCGCCGCGATCGACATGATCGCCGCCGGCACCAGCGCGCCGATGCCGATGGCCGCGAACGCGATGCCCGCGAACCAGGACGGGAACTGCTGGTCGAACAGCAGCGGCACGACCGTGTTGCTGTCGACCGTGCCCTCCTTGGCGCCGGGCAGCGGCTTCACCCCGGCCGAGATCGCCATGAAGCCGAGCAGGGCGATCAGGCCGAGCAGCAGACTGTACGCGGGCAGCGCCGACATGTTCCGCTTGATCACGTTGCGGTTCTTGCTGGCCAGCACGCCGGTGATGCTGTGCGGGTACAGGAAGAGGGCGAACGCCGAGCCCAGTGCCAGGGTGATGTATTGCAGCTGGTTGTTGGCGTTGAGGATGATGCCGTCGTTCGGCGAGGGTGACGCCTGGAACTTCGCGTCCGCGGCGTCGAAGATCGAGCCCCAGCCGCCCAGCTTGTAGGGCAGGTAGAGGATCGCCACGATGATGACGATGTAGATCAGCGTGTCCTTGACGAACGCGATGAGCGCCGGCGCGCGCAGCCCGGACTGATAGGTGTACGCGGCCAGGATCGCGAACGCGATGATGATCGGCGCGTGCCGGGCCAGCGGGCTGTCGCCGGTCACGCCCATCGTCTTGAGCACGGCCTCGATGCCGACCAGTTGGAGCGCGATGTACGGCATTGTCGCGACGATGCCGGTGATGGCGATAAGCAGCGCCAGCGTCGGCGAGTCGAAGCGGGTCCGGACGAAGTCGGCGGGGGTGACGAAGCCGTGCCGGTGCGACACCGACCAGAGCCGGATCAGGACCAGGAAGAACAGCGGGTAGATCACGATGGTGTACGGCACGGCGAAGAAGCCGGCCGCCCCGGCGCCGAACATCAGCGCCGGCACGGCGACGAACGTGTACGCCGTGTAGAGGTCGCCGCCGATCAGGAACCAGGTGATCCAGCCGCCGAAGCTGCGTCCGCCGAGGCCCCACTCGTCCAGGTGCGCCATGTCCTTGGGGGCGCGCCATCGGGCCGCCACGAATCCCATGCCGCTGACCAGCAGGAACAGCACCGTGAAGATGACGATCTCGGTGATGTGCTCACTCATCCGACGCCTCCGAGGACTCCGAAGCGGACGGAGCCGACGGCTCCGAGACGGAAGCGGCCGGGCGCCTGGTCATCTGGTAGACGACCGAGGTCGTGGCGACGCCGAGGAGGATGAACGAGAGCTGGATCCAGTAGAACGCCGGGAACCCGAACAGCCGCGGTGAGTCGAAGTTGTACAGCGGCGTGAGCAGCGGAATCACGATCGGGACCAGCAGCAGCCAGTTCCATGGGCTGCGATCACTGCGTGGTGTGGGCATGCCGTACCTCCTCATCGGAGCGCAGACGAGGTGGTGACCGTGGTCACGGCCATCGGCCGCAGGTTACCGAGAGGTTTCGCGCCGGATGCGCCCGGTTGAGATCACCTTGCGCCGAACGGCCAGGGTGGTGCGCCGAACGGCGCACCACCCATGATCGAACGGTTAGCGTCCGGGGGTCCAGAGACCCGCCGAGATCGTACGGGTGAGAGAGGCGCGCTCGTCGTCGCCGTCGAGCGACCACATCATCGCGCCGCCGAGGCCCTCGCCCCGGATGTACGCCGTCTTCTGGAGGACCTGCGCCGGGTCGTCGTACGTCCAGAAGGTCGTGCCGTCGAAGAGCCACGAGTGGCCGGAGCGCCAGTCGCGGTGCAGCTTGAAGCCCTGCGCCGGCAGCGTCTTCAGGGTCTTGTAGTCCTCGGTGCCGACCGCGAACCTACCGGGCGCGCCGCCGGTGACCGTCGCGAACAGACCGTTGCCGCCGCCGGTCGCGCCGGTCCAGCCCTGGCCGTAGTACGGGATGCCGAGGACGAGTTTGCCGCCGGGCGCGCCGCGGTGGCGCCAGGTGTCGATCGCGACCTCGACGGAGAAGTCAGGGTTGTCGGGCGCGCCGGCCGGTACCCGCAGCGCGGACTGCTGGTTGGTCCGCGACTCCCACGAGCCGTGGAAGTCGTAGCCCTGCACGGTGCCGAAGTCGAGGTACTTGAAGATCTTCTTCGCCTCGAAGCCGGCGTCGATCTTGGCGGGGGCCGCCGGCAGGAACGCGGTCAGCTCGTAGCGCCGCTTGGTGGTGCGGCTCAGCGAGTCGAGCTGCCGGCGGAACTCCGCGGCGAGCAGGGTGAAGTTCTGCCGGTCCTGCGGCCGGATCACGTTGCCGGCGTTGCCCTCCGAGCCGGGCCACTCCCAGTCGAGGTCGATGCCGTCGAAGATCCCGGCGGCGACGCCCGCGGCGAGCCCGGGCAGGTTGCCCTTGATCCACAGGTCGACGCAGGAGCCGACGAGCTTCTTGCGCGAGGCGTCGGTCAGGGCCGCGTCGGAGAAGTACGCCGATCCGGTCCAGCCGCCGAGCGAGATCAGCACCCGCAGCTTCGGGTTCGCCGCCTTGAGCTCGGCGAGCTGGTTGAGGTTGCCGGCGATCGGCTGGCCGGCGACATCGCCGACGCCGTCGACGCTGTTCGCGTCCGAGAACGGCACGCTCCAGTCGGCCCAGGAGTCGGCCGAGTCGCAGACACCGGCCGCGGTCACCGGGCCGAACGCGTAGTTGATGTGGGTCAGCCCGGCGGCCGCGCCGGACTGCTGGACCTTGGCAAGCTGGAAGTCGCGGCCGTAGATGCCCCACTGGGTGAAGTACCCGACCTTGACGTACTGCTTCCTCTGATGTGCCTGTGCGGTGGCCGGTGCGGCCGTGACTGCGACCAGTACGGCAGCGCCGACGGCCAGCAGGCGGCGGGAGAATCCGCGCATGAGCCCTCCAGGGGCGGACGGAAGTGTCGACGAGGAATCGTGAAGAAAGTTTCCTAATCGAGGAAGCTAAACGTCCGCACCCTGGCGGTCAATACTTCAGCGCAGGTGCGCCGTTTCATTGACCGATCGGACGGCGACGCCGCCGTCCGGCCACATGTCCACGGTGGAGACGCCGGCCGCGTCCAGGAAGAGCCGGTGCAGGAAGGCGTCGCCGGCGGCGAGCGCGTCGCGCAGGATCAACTTGATCGGCGAGACGTGCGAAACCACCACGACCGTGCCCGACGGGTACGCCGACTTCAGCGTCTCCAGCGCGCCGCGCACCCGCTTCGCGACCGCCTGGAAGGACTCGCCGTTCGGCGGCGCGACCGCGGTCGAGTCGAGCCAGCGGTCCAGCTCGGCGGGCCAGCGCTCGCGCGCCTCGGCGAAGGTCAGGCCCTCCCAGTCGCCGAAGTCGCACTCGATCAGCTCCGGCAGCACGGTCACCGTCACGTTGCCCAGCTCGGCCGCGATGAACTCCGCCGTACGCACGCACCTCCGCAGGGGTGACGAGACGACGGCCGCGACGTCGCGCGAGATGCCCGCCACCCGCCCGGCCGCGGCCATGGCCTGCGCCTCGCCCTGCTCGGAGAGCGGGACGTCGCCGCGGCCGGAGTAGCGGCCCTGCGCGGTCAGCGCGGTCTCGCCGTGCCGCACGAGGATGAGCCGGGTGGCCGAGTCGAGCGACGGCGGCGCCCAGTTCTTCGGGGCCTTCGCCTCGAAGGCCGGAGACGCGGCGGCCGGCGACTCGGCACGCACCGGCTTGCCGGCCGCCTCGTCCATCGCGCGGTTGGCCAGGGCGTCGGCCAGCTTGTTGCGCTCGCGCGGTATCCATTCGAACGTCACGGCCGCGAAGCCGTCGACGAGCTTCGCCGCCTCCGCGGCGAGCGGCCGCAGCCCGGGATTCTTGATCTGCCAGCGGCCGGACATCTGCTCGATCACGAGCTTCGAGTCCATCCGGACGTCGACCCGGGCGGCGCCCAGCTCGGCGGCCGCCCGCAGCCCGGCGATCAGGCCCTGGTACTCCGCGACGTTGTTCGTCTGGGTGCCCAGCGAGCCGTGCCGCTCGAGCAGCACCTCTCCGGTGGCCTCCTCGAGCACGACGGCACCGTAGCCGGCCGGGCCGGGGTTACCCCGCGAGCCGCCGTCGGCCTCCACCACGACCCGCAAGCCGGTCACTGTATTGATGGTCGAACTCCCTCGTACGTCGGTTACAGCCCGGACTCGGCGGTGCGGACCATGATCCGGCGGCATTCCTCGCAGCGGACGACCTCGTCGGCGGGCGCGGACTTCACCCGGGCCAGGTCGGCGCCGTACAGCTCGATGCGGCAGCCGCCGCAGCGCCCGGAGCGGACCAGCGCCGCGCCGAGGCCCGAGTCCGTACGGATCTTGTCGTAGAGGGCGAGCAGGTCCGGCGGCAGGTCGCTGGCGAGTGGCGCCCGCGACTGGGTCTTGAACTCCTGCTCCTTGGCGATGTCGGCGTACGCCTCGTCACGGCCGGCCTCGGCCGTCCGCCGGCGCTCGCCGGCCTCGGCCAGCCGCTTCTTCACCTCGTTGAGGGTCTGCTCGGCGCCCTCCCGCTGCTCCATGAGCTCGAGCTCGGCGTCCTCCAGCTCCGACTGGCGCCGGTCGAGGGTGGCCAGCTCGTGCTGGAGGCCCTCGATCTCGCGCAGGGCGCCGCCGGCCTCGAGCCGGGCCTTGTCCCGGTCCTTGCGGGTGCGTACCTGCTCGATGTCCTTCTCGAAGCGGGCGATGTCGCGGTCCAGGTCGTCGACGGCCACCTGGGCGCGGACCCGCTCGTCCTCCATGGCGGAGAGCTCGCGGGAGATCTTGTCGATCTCGGCCAGCTCGGGCAGCGACTTGCGGCGGTGTGCGAGCTGGGCGAGGGAGGTGTCGATGGCCTGCAGGTCGAGCAGACGGCGCTGGGCTTCCGGGGCGGCCTTCACGTCAGGTACTCCTTATTTCCACTGACCGCGTGCACGGTCCAGGGGTCGGTGTCGAGATCGGACACGAGGGCCGTGACCGGGAACTGGGCGCGCAGCCAGCCCGCCACCTCGTCGAGCCACGGCCGTTCGCTCGCCCAGTGGGCGACGTCGAGCAGCGCCGGACCGTCGGCGGCGAGGTGCTCGCTAGCGGGATGATGCCGCAGGTCGGCGCAGAGGTACGCATCGGCACCCGCCCGGGCCGCGTCGCGCAGGAATGAGTCGCCCGCTCCCCCGCAGACGGCGAGCGTACGGATCAGCCGTGCGGGGTCGCCGGCGGCGCGCACGCCGGCCGCGGTCTGCGGCAGCCGGTCGGCGGCGAACCGGGCCAGCTCGGCCAGCGGCATCGGCGTGGCCAGCTCGCCGACCCGGCCGGCGCCCCGGCCGTCGCCGGCGGCCGGGCTGCCGGGTGCGGCGGGGACCAGCGGCCGCAGGTCGGCCAGGTCGAGCCGGGCGGCGAGGGCGTCGGAGACGCCAGGGTTCGCGACGTCGGCGTTGGTGTGCGCGACGTAGAGCGCGACGTCGGCCTTGATCAGCCGGTGCACGATGCGGCCCTTGTAGGTGTCCGGCGCGACCGAGGAGACGCCCTTGAGCAGCAGCGGGTGGTGAGCCACGATCAGGTTCGCGCCCTCGGAGACCGCCTCCTCGACGGTCTCGGGCACGCAGTCGACCACGCACAGCACCCGGGTGACGGGGGTGTCGAACTCCCCCAGGACGAGGCCCACCCTGTCCCACTGCTCGGCCCAGGCCCTCGGATAGCGCGCGTCGAGGGCGGCCACCACGTCACGGACGGTGGGTGGGGCAACGGCGGTGTCGGTCACGGCCGCCAACTCTACCCAGGCTCAGGATCGGGCCCCGGGCTCGACTCGGTTGTCGGTCTCGAATCTGCTGTGCAGGGCCTGAAGCGCGCGCCGCCACGGGAACTGGCTCCGGAACCGGTCGTTCTGTCCGGGTCCACCGAGAATGACGACGTCATCGCCGTAAAGCACCTGAACACCCCAGTTGCGGAGTTTGGCCATGCTCTCGTGCAGCGCCGGGTGCCGGGCCATCACCTTGTTCGTGTACGGCACGACCACGGTCGGCACCCCAAACCCGTACGCCTCGACCAGCAGGCCGAGCACGAGGGTGTCGGTGATCCCGGCCGACCATTTGTTGATCGTGTTCACCGTCGCGGGAGCCACGATCATCGCGTCGGCCGGGGGCAGCAGGTCGTCGTCGCCGGGATTCTTGTAGTAGCTGCGCACCGCGTGCCCGGTCTGTGCCTGCAACGCGGCCGCGTCGACGAACTTGCGCCCGTCCGGCGTGGTGATCACGCAGACCTCCCAGCCGTCGCGCTGTGCCAGGTCGACGAGCACCCCGACGTCGCGGGCGATCGGCGAGCCACACACCAGCACGTACAGCACGCCGGGCGAGATGTTGACACTCATCACCCGAAAACCCACCTCATACGCCGACTCCCATCTGCTCAGCCAGCTCCGCGATGGGTGCCGGCGGTGTGCCCCGCGTGCGTCGCAGCACGTCGGAGATGACCTCATGGGCGAGCGGCCGGCAACGAATCTCCGAGGGGGCGAGCCGGTCGCCCTCCAGCAGCATCTCGCTGGCCTTCTCCACGTCGCCGATCTGCGTGTAACCCCGGGCGATGTCCAGGTAGTGATGCGCGCGCCGCTCCGGCAGCATCGCCGCGAAACTCTCCGGGTCGATCTTGCTGTGCGTCTCGATCGCCTTGCCGCCGTCGCCGAGCTCGATCGCGGCCGCGGCCCGGTGCAGCTCCACGTTGGTCGGCCCGAACGAGGTCCAGTAGTAGTTATAGTCGCCGCCCAGCGCGCCGGCCGCCTGCTCGGCGCCGCCGACCAGGTCGCGCACCGTGGCGCTGTCGCCGATCCGGGCGGCCGCCATCGCGCCGGTGAGCAGCAGCAGGCCGTAGACGGAGAGCCGCTCCGGCGTGGCCGCCTCCGGCGTCATCGGCGCGAGCCGGTTGGCGATGTTGACGTTGACCTCGAGCGCCGAGCGGATCCGGCCCAGCGAGAGCAGCGCCAGCCCGACCCGGTGGCTGGCCATCCCCGCCAGCAACTGGTCGCCGGCGCGCTGCGAGACCGCGATCGAGCGGTCGGCGGCGAGCCAGGACAGCTCGTGCTCGCCGACCTTGCGCAGGGCCGAGGAGGCGATCTGGTACACCTGCCCGAGCAGGTGGGCCGCGTCGCGGGCCTCCTCGCCGCTCGCGTGTGCGCTGTCCGCGGCCTGCGCGTCACGCAGCAGTTGCGGCAGCTTGCGGGCCAGGACGCCGTACTTCGCGTGCTGGTAGGTCAGCCAGGCGTGGCTGACCGCCTTGCGCATCTCCATCAGCGGCGGCGCCTGCGGCACCGGGTGGAAGAACGCGCTCATCTGGTCGTACCGCTCGAGCGCCGCGCGGATCTCCTCGACCTCGACCTGGTCGATGCAGTTCTGCGTCTCGGGCCGCCGCTCGACATCCTTGCCCAGCAGCAGCTGGACGTCGATCTGCAACACGTCGGCGATCTCATAGACGACGGAGAACTTGTCGAGTCGGCGGACCCCCCGCTCCACCTTGTCGACCCAGCTCTTGGATTTGCCCAGCCGGTCCGCGAAGACCTGTTGGGACATCTTGCGACGGCCGCGCCAATAGGCGACTCGGCGGCCGATCGGCAGCTCGTCCACGGGTGCCTCCCCCACTCAGCCGGCGGTCAGCGCCGGTGAGCATTCCGGTGTGTCAGCTGCAGTGTGGACCTCACTCGTCCGCGCAGGTCGCACAGGCTGTGTGATCGTCTGCCCACCGATGCTCGATAGTTTCTGATGCAAGTTGCAAGACGTGATCTGCCCGAACAAACGAAGCGTGTCGAGCTTGGTGACGGCGGCCGTGCCTGGTATTGCGGCTACAGATCCCGAATCGGGGGTTTTACGACCATGCAGTGGACCAACCGACGGCCGATCGGCCCATGGGAGTACATAGATCGGATACGTCTGCGCCGGGCGGCGCTGCGCTACGCCGCGCGCGGCTGGGCCGTGACTCCGGGTGCGTACCTGTCCGGGCACCGTTTCCACTGCGGTCGGGCCGGCTGCCCGATCACGGGGTGCCACCCCGCGATCGAGTCCTGGGAGGACAACTCCAGCACGGACGCCCGCCGGGTGGCGCGGTGGTGGCGGCGCCGGCCGTACACGGTGCTGCTGGCCACCGGCTGGCGGTTCGATGTGCTGGAGGTGCCGGCGGCGGTCGGCCTGCGCGCGCTGGGCGCGATCCGCCTCCAGACGGGCGTGCTGGGCCCGGAGCGCGGCGACGCCCGCGGCCCGGTCGCGGTGACGCCGGCCGGGCGCTGGATGTTCCTGGTCCAGCCCGGCGAGGAGCTCCGGCCCGAGCTCGGCGCCTGCCTGGACGTGCTGCGGCACGGGCGCGGCTCGTGGGTGCCGGCCGCACCCAGCCGGATGCCCGACGGCCCGGTCCGCTGGGCCGTCACGCCGGAACAGACCGGCTGGCATCTGCCCGGGTCGGCGGCCGTTCAGGCGGTGCTGCTCGACGCCCTTGACGCCGTCGGCGGCCGTCCACAGCGCACCTTCACGGTGAGCGTGCCCCGGCAGATGTCGACCGCCCGCCGCGCCGCCTGAACCTGCGTGCGCCGTGCGGCCATCGCCCGCCGGGTCGCTGACCCGGCTGGCGTGCTGCGTTCGGGCATGCTCGGCGGCGCACATGTCAGGTGACAACGTATTTGCCTACCTTGCGGTAGTCGAGTCACCCGAATTGGTGAACACGTGATCACCCTACGCAGATGCCGTACCGGGCGGCTCCGCCGATCGGCCGACGGCCGCGGGGGAATCCGGTCGCGGGCCGCGCGGGGCACTGGGACGATCCAGCCATGATCACAATCCGTGCGATCGAGCCGGACGCGCCGGATGCCGTCGCCCTGGTGCGGTCCTACCTGAGCGAGATCGTGGACCGCTACCACGGCCGGCCGATGCCCGCGTCGGCGGTGGACGAGGCGCTCGCCGACGAGCCGGCGGACGACATCGCGGTGCTGCTCGTCGCGTACCGCGATGAGGTGCCGGTCGGCTGCGCCGGGCTGCGCCCGGCCGAGCCGGGTACCGCCGAGATAACCAAGATGTACGTCGACCCGCGTGCCCGCCGGCTCGGCATCGGGCGCCGGCTGCTGTCCGCTGTGGAGCAGGCGGCCCGGGAGCGCGGCCTGGGCACCCTGCGCCTGGAGACCAGGACGGACCTGACCGAGGCGCGGTCGATGTACACGGCCAACGGCTACGCCGAGATCCCGCCGCACCGCGACCAGCCGTACGCGGATCATTGGTACGCGAAGGACCTGAACCGGACGAGGTAACCATGACCGCCACTCTCCGGGGAGGATGGCGGCATGACGCACACGCATGATCACGTGGACTGGGGCGAGTACGGTCCCGACCTGATCGCCGACGCGGAGATCAACGCGCCGATGATCGACCAGGCCCTGCGCTGGCTCACCGAGCGCGTGCCACGGGCCGGTCTCGTCCTGGATGTCGGCAGCGGGCCGGGGGTCGCGGCCTGCAGATTCGCACAGTTGCTTCCCGGCGCGACGGTGCTGGCCGCGGACGGCGCGGCACCTCTGCTGGCGCTCGCCCGGTCGCGCGCGGAGCGGCTGGGCCTGACGGACCGGTTCGCCACCCGCGAGATCAAGCTGCCGGACGGTCTCGCGGACCTGCCGGCCGCCGACCTGATATGGGTCAGCGGCGTTGCGCACCATCTGCCGGATCCGGCAGAAGGGATACGGGCCTTCGCCGCGCTGCTCCGGCCCGGCGGATTGCTGGCGTTGCGCGAGGGCGGCCTGCCGCTGCAATTCCTGCCGTCGCACGCGGACGGCGGCATGACGGCGCGGATGAACGCGGTGGACAGCGCCCTGTCACAGAGCCACTCGCACCCGATGGGAGCGATCGAGCCGCCGCGGTCCTGGCCGGAACTGCTCGCCGACGCCGGCCTGAGCGCGGTGCAAAGCCGCAGCTTCATGCTGGATCTGCCCGCCCCGCTGGACGAGGCGGCCCGCCGGCAGCTGGCGCGGACGCTGCGGCGTACCCGGGAGATGCTGGACGGCCACCTGGCCGACGGGGACGCGGAGCGGCTGGACCAGCTCACCGACCCCGAGGACCCGGAGAGCGTGCTGCGCCGCCCGGACGTCTTCATGCTCCGCGCGGCGACCATCCACACCGCCGTCCGCTAGCGCCGCGGACCTGGCTCCCGTCCCGCGAGCGGGCGGGAGCCAGGCGCGGCGACCATCAGTCGCCGCGCGGACTCACCACGGTCGACTCGGTGAGCCCGGGCGGCTCGACCACCGCCCGGCAACGGTCACCCGCCCTGCACCACAGGCGGCCGTCCGCCGGCGTCTCCAGGACGAAGGTGTCACCGGTCAGCCAGGACAATCCCGCACCGGCGGGACCCCCGGTCGGTACCGGGAGTAACCGTCCGGCCGCCAGGTCGGCGGTCCGGGCGAGCGCCGTCGTCGGATCGGCCGCCGCGTCGGCCGGCCCGACCTCCAGCGACGCCCACCTGCCGTCCGGCGAGATCTCCCCGCGCCGGACCCGTGCCGGCCCCAGCTCGCCGCCGCAGCTCGCGTGGCTCCGCGGCGGGGTCTCCGTGACCGGAACGAGGCGCACGCAGTCGCCCTCCCTGCGCAGCACCTGACCGGCGTCCGACATCCCCCAGATTTCGACGTCCGCGCCGATCGTCGTGCCCGAGCCGGTCCGGAAGTCCCACACCGCGCCCGGTATCGGTGTCCCGTCCCCCGACGCCCCGTCCAGCAGGGCCGCTGCGTCGGTGGCGCCGAGAACGATCGGGCCCATGCCCTCCGCGAACGTCCGCCGCCCGATCTCGCGCAGCGACGGCAGCTCGTACGCACCGACGCGGTCGCCGTCGTGCGCCACCACGAGTACCCCGTTGTCCGGGGAGACCGCGAGCCCGCCGAACACCGTGCCCACCGAGCGGGGCTCGCCGTCATCCGGGACGAACCATGCCTCGTCGAGCGCGTCGGGTGACGGTTCCGCCGTCACCACCCACCCCGAGCGGACGCGGACGGCCTCCCGCGCGATCCGGCCGCCGGGCAGCCCGAGCGCGACCCTGCTGCCGTCCGCGCGGTACACCGTGTTGCCGGCCAGCACATCCACCGGCACCGCCGCGGACACCGACGGCGACGGGCTCGGCTGTGGCCGGCTCGGCGGCAGGGCCGACGGCCGGGCGACGAGCGACCCGGTCAGCACCGCCGCGACCACCGCGGCCGCCGCTGCTCCCGCCACCACCCGCCGCCGCCGAATCCGGCGGTTTCCGGCTCGAACCACGTCGGCCGCGGCGAACCGGGGCCCGCCGTCGACCGCGCCGGCGCGGCGCTCCAGCGTGGCCGAGAGCAGTTCGGTGAACGGATCCGTCTTCTCACCCTGCACCGGTCGCTCCTTGTCGATCATGATGTCACCGCCTCGGCCACGTCGCGCTCCTCGCCCAGCCGCTGGCGCAGCGTCGCGAGGCCGCGCGAGGCGTGGCTCTTCACCGTGCCGCGGGAGATGCCGAGCACCTCCGCGATCTCGGCCTCCGCCAGCCCCTCGTAGTAGCGCAACACCAGCACCGCGCGCTGCTTGGCCGGCAGCGCCCGCAGGTGCGACCACATCGCGTCCTGCTCGATCCCGGCGCCGGGCCCGGCATCCGGCCCGGCGTCGCACGGCCGGTCGGGGATCCGCTCCACCGGCCGCTCCCGGAAGGGTCTGCCCCGCCACCACGACGTCGCGGTGGTCGCCATGGTCCGCCGCACGTAGCCCTCGAGCGCGCCGGTGTCGCGGATGGCGCCGAACCTGACGAACGTCTTCACCAGCGCCGTCTGCAACAGGTCCTCGGCACCGTGCCGGTCGCCGACCAGCAGGTACGCCGTACGAAGCAATGCGCCGGAGCGGGCCGCGACGAAACCCTGGAACGCCTCCTCAAGGCCCTTGTCCACACGTCCTCCCCCGGTGCCACCGCGCGTCGGTGGCCAAGATAGGACGCGATTGCCCGCCCGCCGGTTGTCACGGCGGAGCAACCGTGTTCCGATCAGCCCGATGCGGGGCCGGTACGGCGGGGACGGGCCCGGACGTGCATGCGCTCGCCCTGGCTGCCGAAGATGCTGAGGAACTCCACGGCCTCGCCCGTCGCGCTGCCGAACCAGTGCGGTACCCGGGTGTCGAACTCGGCCGCCTCGCCCGCCGGAAGCTCGATGTCGTGCTCGCCGAGCACCACGCGCAGGCGGCCGCTGAGGACGTAGAGCCACTCGTACCCCTCGTGGGTCCGCGGCTCCGGCGTCTGAACGGGGCCGGCCGGGATCAGGTGCTTGAACGCCTGCAAGCCGGCCGACCCGCGGCTGAGCGGCAGGATCGTCTGCCCGCTGCTGTGCTTGATCGGCCGCGCGTAGATCCGCGGGTCCCCGGTGTGCGGGGCGCCCACCAGCTCGTCGAGCGGCACCCGGTAGGCCCGGGCCAGCGGCAGCAGCAGCTCGAGGGTGGCCTTGCGCTGCCCGGACTCGAGCCGGGAGAGGGTGCTCACCGAGATCCCGGTGGTCTCGGACAGCGCGGTCAGGGTGGTGCCGCGCTCCTGCCGTAGCGCCCGCAGCCGCGGCCCGACCGCGGCGAGCACGTCCTGCTCGTTTGCCGTCATGGCAAATTACTTTGCCACCCCGAGCGAGGCCCGGCGACGGTGGAGGCATGACTCATGACGTGATCGTGATCGGCGGCGGGCCCGCAGGACTGAGCGGCGCGGTCGCCCTGTGCCGGGCGCTGCGCAAGGTGCTCGTCGTGGACGCGGGAGCGCCGCGCAACGCGCCGGCCGAGGGAATCCACAACTACCTGACCCGCGACGGCATCACGCCGGCGGAGTTCCGCGCCGCCGGTCGCGCGGAGGTCGAGCGGTACGGCGGCGAGCTGATCGAGGCGACCGTGGCCTCGGCCGCCCGCGACGGCGAGGTGCTGACCGTGACGCTGGCGGACGGCCGGACCTTCTCGGCCCGGCGCCTGCTGGTCACCACCGGGCTCACCGATGAGCTGCCGGAGCTGCCGGGCCTGCGCGAACGGTGGGGCCGCGAGGTGCTGCACTGCCCGTACTGCCACGGCCACGAGGTGCGCGGGCGGGCAATCGGCGTCCTCGGCTCCGGCCCGATGTCGCTGCACCAGGCGCTGATGTGGCGCCAGTGGAGCGACGACGTGACGCTGTTCGTGCACGAGGCACCGGAGCCGGACGCCGAGCAGGGCGAGCAGTTCGCGGCCCGCGGTATCGCGGTGCTGCCCGGCCGGGTCGCGGAGGTGGTGGTCGAGGACGACCGGCTCACCGGGGTACGCCTGGGCGACGGAACGGTGTTGGCGCGCGAGGTGCTGGTGGTGGCGCCGCGGTTCACGGCGAACGCCGAACCGCTCGCGTCGCTGGGGCTCACGGCGACGGAGAACGACTTCGGCAGCGCCGTGGTCGCCGAGCCGACCGGCAGGACCGAGGTCCCGGGCGTCTGGGTGGCCGGCAACGTGACCGACCAGATGGCCCAGGTGGTCAGCTCGGCCGCCGCGGGCCTGCACGTGGCGGCGCAGCTGAACATGGACCTGATCATGGAAGACACCGCCCGCGCGGTGGCCGGGCGTACCGGTCAGTGCCCGGCGGCCAGCTCGCGGTAGGCCGCGATCACCGCGGCCGTCCGCTCGGCCAGCTCCGGCCCGGCGTCGGACCCGGCCGGGTCGACCGTCAGCCGGGAGATGGCCAGCTCCGCCTCCCGGGCGGTCTCGCCGATCCGCTGCTCGCGGATGAGGTTCTCGCCCGCGAGCGCGGCGGCGTTGATGCTCGCCAGGATGCGGTTGGCCTCACCCGCCGTGGAACGCCACAGCCCCTCGACCCGCAACCGCTGCTCCGCCAGAGCCCGGACGGCCGGGCTGCCGGCGGGCAGGCCGTGCGGTGCGGCGCCGGCGAGCTCCTCGCGCAGCTGACGGATCTGCTGGCGCCGGGACATGACCGCGGCGAGCTGCTCCAGAGCGCCGGCCAGGTTCCGGTCCGCGTCGTCCGGGTCGATCATGTGGTGCAGCGCGGGCCAGGTGCCGCGCACCCGCCGGGCCACCACGACCGCCCGCTCGAAGGCGGTCCGCTCCTCGGCCGCGTACAGCACGTGTGCGCCCTCGCCGCGGGGCAGCGCGATGCTGCCGACCCGGGCGGCCCGCGCCTGCCAGAGCACGACGGCGGCGACGATCACGCCCGACCCGGCGGCGGCCGACCACCCGGAGACGCCGAACACGCTGAGCACCGCGGAGAGCAGCACCAGGACCAGGGCGAGCTGCGAGGCGGTCCGCGCGCGGTCCTTGCGGCCGCGCCCGCTCGCCGGCGCGGGCACGACCTCGGTCACCGACCCCAGCCGGGAGCGCCGGGCCCGCCCACCGCGCACCTCCAACGGGTACGGCGATACGACGATCTTCTCGGCGTCGAAGCCGATGTGCAGACCCACGTGCGCCCCTTCCGCCGGGGTTTGCCGAGCGGGCCCGGATGCCGAGGGGGTTCGCCCGGGCCCGCTCATCGGCGGAGCCGTCCGCCGGTGACTCACGAATCGGGTGGGCGCCGCCCTACCTGAGCCCGCGCTCGGTTGCAGCGCGGTTGCGGGCGCCTCGGCGCTCGGGAAAAGGGGGTCCGACCAGGCGTGCTGCCGGTAACCTGGCCTGTCCGCCACGTCGAGAACGGCAACCACACATGGATGATCTGGGACCGCCGCGCGCGGTGCGTGCGGCCTTCGGCGCCGAGGGCCATCCGGTACGGCTGGCAGGCGGCAAGGGCGGCACCTGGCGGATCGGCGACGTCGTCCTGAAGCCGTCCGAGGGCGACGACGAGGTCCGCTGGCGCGCCGCGGTGCTTGCCGCCCTCCCCCGGTCGCCGCACCTGCGGATCGCCCGCCCGCTGCGCGCCGCCGACGGCGACTGGCTGGCCGGCGGCTGGGAGGCGACCGAGGCCGTCGCCGGCCACCCCGACCAGCGCCGCGTCGACGACGTCATCCGGGTCGGTGCCGCGTTCCACGAGCTGCTCACGGCGGTGCCGCGCCCCGCGTTCCTGGACACCCGGCACAACCCCTGGGCGTACGGGGAGAGCCTGGCCTTCTCCGACGTCCCGCCGCCGGGGCCGCGCCGGCCCTCGCGGCTGCTGGACGAGCTGCTGGCCCTGCGCCGCCCGGCGGACCTGCCCGAACAGATCGTCCACGGCGACCTGCTCGGCAACGTCCTGTTCGCCGACGGCCTGCCGCCCGCGGTGATCGACTGGCCGGCGTACTGGCGGCCGCCGGCCTGGGCGTCGGCGGTCGCGGCGGTCGACGCGATGGTGTGGCACGGCGCCGGCACCGGCGTGATCGACCGCTGGGCACACCTGCCGGAGTGGGAGCAGATGCTGGTCCGGGCGGCGATCTACCGGCTCGGCACCTGGGACGCGGCGGGCTGGCCGCAGGAGCCCGAGGAGGCCTACCGCCCGGTGGTGGCGACGATCACTGAACTCGTCGTACCCACCACCTAGGGTTCCGTGCGTGACCGACGCATCCACTGATTTCGACCGGCACGAGCGGGAGATGTGGGCCGGCCGCGCCGCGGCCTACCAGGGCAGCTTCGCGCCCCTGTGCGGCGCCGTCGCCGACCAGCTCCTCGACCTGGCCCGGGTCACCGGCGGAAAGCGGATGCTCGACGTCGGCACCGGCCCCGGCACCCTCGCCGCGGCCGCCGCCGGGCTCGGCGCCCTGGTCACCGCCGTCGACGCGGAGCCGAGCATGGTCGAGGCCGCCCGGCTCGCCGTACCCGGTGCGGACGTCCGGCCGGCGGTCCTGCCGGACCTGCCCTTCGCCGCCGGGTCGTTCGAGGCCGTGACCGCGAACTTCGTGCTCAACCACGTCGGCGACCCGGCCGCGGCGGCCCGCGAGCTGGTCCGGGTCACCGCGCCCGGCGGCCACGTCGCCGCGTCGATCTGGCCGTTCCCGCAGCCGCCGCTGCAAGCGTTCTGGGGCGAGGTCGTCGCCGATTCCGGCGTGACGCTGCCCGCCGGCCCGCCCCGGCTCGATGCCGGCCGCGACTTCCCGCGCACGCCGGAAGGGCTGGCCGCGCTGCTGCGCGGCGCGGGCCTCGACGCGGTCCGGGTCGAGACGGTGAGCTGGACACACCGGGTCGACCCGGAGGCCTGGTGGTCCGGCCCGGCCAACGGGCTGAGCACCCTGGGCGTGCTGATGCGCGACCTGCCGGCGGAGTCGGTCGCCCGGATCCGCGCGGCCTACGACCGCGCGAGCGCCGGCCTCGGCGACGGCCTGCGAACCTCGGCGCTGCTGGCCTGCGGCCGCGTCGTTCAGGCCACGACTCGGTCGCGCCCCGCGCGTTTGGCGATGTAAAGGTTGCGGTCCGCGGCGGACAGCGTGGTGGCCTGCGCCTCGTGCGCGCCCGCCACGCCCATGCTGATCGTGACCGGCAGCGCGCCGGTGATCTCCGCCCAGTCGTAACCGCGGACGGCACGCCGGATTCGGTCGAGCCGGACGGTCGCGGCGGTCACCGCGGTCGCGGGCAGGACCATGAGGAACTCCTCCCCGCCCAGCCGGGCCACGAACCCGTCCGGCACCGCGGCGGCCAGCTCGGCCTCCAGCAGCCGGGCCACCTGCACCAGCACCCGGTCGCCGACCTCGTGCGAGAGCTGGTCGTTGATCCGCTTGAAGTGGTCGAGGTCCGCGATCGCGACGGTGAGCTCGGGGTCGGCCTCGATCAGGGCGGGCAGCTCCTCGTCGATGTACCGGCGGTTGCGCAGCCCGGTCAGGGCGTCGCGGCGGGCCTGCTCCCGGAAGTGCTCGGCGGCCTCGCGGGCCTCCGCGGTCTCGAACATGGCCTGCCGGGTCTGCGCCTGGTCCAGCCGCTGCCGCGAACGCAGTGCCTCCTGCGCGAGGTGGAAGGTCTTGTAGCCGGCGAACGCCTCGGCGAACTCGCCGCGCGCGGCATGCAGCTCCGCCTGCTCCTGGTGCAGCCGGACCAGCATCTCTTGCAGGTCGCGCGCGACGCACAGGACGCGCGACTCGTCCAGGCTGGCCTGCGCCCGATCGAAGGCGCCGAGGCCGCGCTGCGCCTGCGCGAGGGTGATCAGAAACTCCGCGAGATCGTCGGCGGTGTCGCGGTACCCCTCCTGGTGCAGGTCGATGCAGGCCCGCATCGTCTGCTCGGCCGCCGCGTACTCGCCGTTCCCGATCTGGATCAGGCCGACCGTGTCCAGCGCCGTGGGGTCCAGCTCGACGCCGTACCGGGCGGCGTCCTCGATCAGCCGGCGGACGACCTCGCTGGCGCGCAGGTACTCGCCGGCGGCGTACTCGTAGTTGGCCCAGTTGTTGAGCAGGCTCACGAGCCGCTGCCACTGGCCCAGCTCGCGGGCCCACTCCTCGGCCTGCCGGTACCGGGGCCGCGCCGCCTCGATCGCGCCGGTGGCGGCGAGCGCGTCGGCCAGCCTGGTGTGATGCCACACCCGCATAAACGGGGTGGCGGTCTCGTCGAGCAGCTCGACCGCGCTCATGGTGTGCTCGAGGTTCCTGGTCAGGTCGCCGAGCAGCCGCTCGACGTTCGCGCACGCCAGGTGTGACCGGGACCGCAGCCGGCGGTCGCCGTGCTCGAGCGCCCACCGATGGATGTCGTACACCTGCCGCGCGGCCGCCCCGACACCGTCGGTCCGCACCAGAAAGTTCGCCCGGCACAGGCGGGCACGCGCGATGAGCACCTCATCGCCCAGCTCCTCGGCCTGCCGCTCGAGCTCGACAGCGGCGTGACCGGCATCGACGTCCCAGAGGCTGGACTCCTCGACCTCGAGCAGGGCGGCCGACAACTGCTCGGCGCTGGTCGCCGTGCGGGCCCCTACACAGTCCATGAGCCCCCTATCGGCGGAGGCTGCACGGACTGAAGCGGTTCAGGGTCCCGCGCTCCGTCAGCGTCGACCGTTCTTGCGCCGGATCGTGATCACACCCGCGACCACGAGAAGAATGGGAAGGAACAAGCCCCACATCAGCCAGCCGTTCATGAACCCTCCGCAAGATCGTGGTCAACGCTGATCGCCATCCGTTCCGCGCCAGCCTCCACCACAGCCCCGGCCCCCGGCTCATCCCGCCCGAATGAAGAAGGTCAGCTCGGATCGTCGACGACGGTCCCGCGATACGGATCGGCCGGGATGATGCCGGCGTCCTCGAAGCGCTGCTCGAGAGCCTCCAGGCCGTGGCTGTGCCGGAACCTCTTCTCCGCCGCGGTGATCGGGAGCAGCCACAGCACCCGGACGTGCCCGCCCGGGACGTCGCAGTTCTCGAGCTCCGGCCCCCAGGGGTAGGGCAGGCTGACCAGCAGATGATCGCAGCGCGACCCGGGCAGCCAGGGCCGGCCGATCGGCACGGTGTGGCCGTGGTCGAGGACGTAGTCACCGCTGCTGGCGTGGTAATACGCCACCATGGTCAGGGTCTCTACGTGGATCGCGTCGTCGGTGGTGGGAGCGGCGAGCACGAACTCCAGACCGTGGCCATGCCGTGCGGTGGCGTCCCACAGACCCGCCGTGGCGTAGAGCTGACCGGTCCCTTGCTGCGGCAGCCGCAGAATATGCAGGTCAGGCACCAACGTCCGAATGGGTCCGGCGGTCGGCGCGAACAGGGTGCCCTCACTGAACAGCCCGGTGAGGTGCCGCCGCAACGCTTGCCCTGCCGGAGTCAACGCAAACGACCTCCTCCCCATTTGCCCAAGACGGTACTCGATAAAGATCGCTGAACTGCGCCGATTGATCGAGTTCTTATGGTGCCAACTGTTCGAGTACTAGCCGCAGCCAAACGGATTGGTTAATGTATCGTTACCTGCCGATCGCCTTAGCAACGGGAAGAATCCTCATGAAATCGGTTGTGCCAGCTTTCGTGGCTGGCATTGCGGCACTCCTTGGCGTCTTGATAGGTTCATGGCGCCAAGCGGGCTTGCAGCGCTCACTTGCGCGGGCTGAATTGATCCGGAGCTGGCAGGATGAGCGCCGAACCTCCTATCTCAATCTCCTGGTGGCAGACGATGAATATCCGGGAGCCTGGCCCGACTCGAACGGTGCAGCCATCCTTGGGTTCAGTGACGCGCGGTTACCCGGCATCCCGCGCGTTGGGCAAGCCTGACGATCGACTGTAGGGCACGCGGACGAACTCAGCGCACCCATTAACCTCCGCCATCTTCCAGCCGGACGTGTCACCCACGCCCCTAGACTGCTCGCATCCCACCTCACGCTTGACGGCCCAGGCCAACGCGATCGTCGGCGGACCCGGCACGATAGAACGGTGGGTATCGGTGTGCGGGTCGAGGAATACAGCGGTGCGGTGGTTGAGTGGCTCAACGGCCCGGTGGACGTAGGTGCCCTCTGCTCCTTCGTGACGACGGAGCCTGGCCTGTATCCGTTGCTGACCGGAGTGGATCCCTACGACGACACCTGCTTCAACCAGCGTCAGACGGCCACCTTGGCGGCAGAACTCAGAGCCGTCGCCGACCGAACCCAGGACGAGCCAACGCGAGCGGCGGCGATGGCCGTCTTACGGCTTGCCTCGCTGCTCGAAAGCGCGCCCGGGCGCCCCCATCACCGACGGCTCCTGTTCATCGGCGATTGACTCAGCGGAGCCACATCTTGCCGTCACGAAGGCGTTCGATCATCCACCGCGAGTACCCACTGGCGTGAACGACGCCCTCGATCCGATCCGGTCGGGCATGGTGCGGAAGAACCTGACCGACGAGCCGCGCGATGGCGTCACGAGTGTCCGCCAGCTCGACCGTCATGCGGCGTTCAAGCTCACCGAGCCGCCGCAGCTCCTCATATCGCCAGTCAGTCGGCGGCTCTGAATCGTCGGACACGACCGAGATGCTACGACGTTGATCCCCAACCGTCGCCCGAATTCCGAAGCTCGAGGCTGGCCCTCTTCGCGATGGCCGGCACTTTCTCGAACCTCGACTGAAGAACTTTCGGATCGTTCGCGAAGCAACGGGCGGCCAAGTGCTCGAAACCATCGAGGAACGGCTGTCCACGCAGGTCGCGCTCAGCAAGAATGTGCGCCTCCATGGCACTCCACGCATTGCGCACCCGGTAATTGATACCGCGAACGAACATGTGCTCCTCTACCGTGCCAAGCGCAATCAGCCCACCAGTAGCGTTGTAGTACCAAGCGGTACGGTACGCGGCGGCTCGCAAAGGTTCCGGCAGCCCCTCAAAACCCAAGGACGCGTCCACAGTGGGCAGAGTCTCGGTTACCAGACGATGCTGCGCCTGAAACTCCTCGTTGATGTACTCCTTGATCAGCAACTCGATCATGACGGGGAGTTCATTGGCCTTGTGCATCGACCGCACTTGAGCCCGGGTCAGGGTTGATGTAATGCCCAAAGCAAGCACCGAAACGACCATCGCCATCGCATGATGACACTCTCTCGCAACAGCCCGTAGTCGCCCCGTCACCATCGACCCACCCGCTGCGGGAAGCGGGGCGCCGGCACCCAGCCACACCGTGGGCCTCCCGGGACTCGGCCCCGGAGCAGAAATGACGATCACCCCGGCCCGCCCAGGTGATCGTGGGCGCGGCGGCTTTCGATCCTGCCGCTCAAACCAAATCCATGCCCAACGCCTCGCCGATGACGAGGCCAAGCACCGTGCCGATCCCCGTACCGAATAGCATCCCGAGGCCAAACAGCCGGGTCCCGCGGTTGGCGGCAACAATCGCGGCGGTCATCGCTATGACGGGCGCCACCCGCAAGCGGGGGTTCGCATCGGAGCGACGCATCGGCCATCGCAAGATGGCCGGTGTCCACCGTCCGCAGTTGAGGGCCTGCTGCGGAAGACCGAGGAAGGCCGCGCGACGGACAACTGAGACAGCGACGGGCACCGGTGATCTCGGAGTCCCACTGTTTGTGCTGGTGGGGATGGGTGGGCGCGACAGGTTTCGAACCTGCGACCCTCGCTGGTCGGACTGTGCGGAACTGAGACGACGATTGAGGCGGACCATTCGCCCGGCCGCCAGGGGTGGAAACGCTTTCTACGTTGGTCGGCGGTGAGCACGCGGGCGACCAGGGGGTGAGTGCTCATTGAGCCTTTTTCAACGTGGCCGGGGCGGCAGCTCCCGGCGGTGATCAACGGCTCGGATACCTCTGGCTCGAGGCCAGGTTGAAAATGCTCATTGGAGTGATGCAGCGACTCTGCGCGCACGCACGGCGGAAGCGAACAGAACGCGGCGACAGAGGGCCTGGTCGGGGTTGGCGTACCGCCCACCTACCGTCACAATCACGGCCGTGAGTGTCGATCTTCCATCCCCCGCCCCCGCCGAGCAGCCGCCTTCGTCCCCTGCCGCCGCCCCCTCTTCCTCCGCCTCGGCCGGAACGGCACCACCAGACGCCGGACCGCCCGACCCCAGCAGCGTCTGCGGCTGGGCGTACGACCTGGTCGAGACCACGCCGAGTCAGCTCCGAAAGCGGCGCCTACGGCGGATCGCCATCGCGGCCGGCGGAGGGCTGGTCGCCGCCGCTCTCGTTGCCGGCGTCGTCGTCAGCCTCCGGGACTCCCGGCCGGATGTGGTCATCACCGGCACGTTCAAGCCGCACGACGAGGTCCTGAGCTCATACATGATCTCTGCGCCGACCGACGCGATCCCGCTGCCCTCGGAGCCGGCCAGCCAGGATCTTGACAAGGAGGCCGCCGCCGAAGTCACCGGCGACTACAGATATCTGAGGCGCTACAAATTCGTCGTCGGCTACCAGCGCCGATGGCTGCGAGCAGACGGCGTTCTGATCACCGTACGCCTCATGAAGTTCCGAGGCGCCGAGAATGCCGCCCGCTACCAGCGCGACCTGCTTTCACTCAACACTATGGACGCCGAAGTGAAGGAGAACGCGGTGACCGGGATTCCCGGTGGCCGGTCAATCATCTTCACGGAACCCGTCGGCGACTTGGACGACACAGGCGACTTGGACGACACATATGTCACCCTGAGCGCGGCACCCGCCGGCGACCTGGCAGTGTTCGTCCTCGCCGCCGCCAACCGGCAAGCGGCAACCGCTGAGATCACCGAAAAGCTGCTAGCCAGCGAATACGCGCGATTGTAGAAGGCAGTCGACGGCGGGCACCAGGATCACCGGTGCCAGCTGCTCGTGCTGGTGGGGATGGGTGGGCGCGGCAGGCTTCGAACCTGCGAAATCGCGCCTCCGCGGTCGGCCTCGGTGGCGCGGTTTCTCACTCCGGGGTCTCCCGGACCGGGCGGAACTCGGTGGGTTCCAGGAACGGGCGCAGATTTTCCCACTGGTGCGCGGCGGCGCCCACATGCCGCCCGAAGCTGTGCTCTACCCAGGTGCCGCGCCAGAAGCCACGGACCGTGGCCCATTCCGGGCCGTGGTAGTCCTGGGTACTCGCCTGGAAGCCGCGGAACGGGTCGCCGTCGGTGACCAGGGCCTGCCAGGCGCCCACCGGGTCCGGGTGGGTGCCGTGCGGTGGCGGGCCCGCCAGCCACCACTGGTGCAGCGGCCCGTCGCCATACCGGACCTCGATCATCAGGAATGTGTCGATGAGCTTGCGTGGTCCGGGAACCGGCATGGGTATCTCCCTTTCGTCGCTCTCGCCCGCCTGGGTGCCCGCGAGATACAGGATCTCGCGGGTGTCGTCGAGGCCGCCGTAGTCCAGGCCGCAGCCCTCAACGATGTAGATGACGCATGCCCCGTGCGCAGAGTGGGCGTAGACAGCGGTTTCCGCGGTGGACCGGCCGGTAACCGCGTCGGCGATCGTCGTGGCTGCCCCGACGGTGACGGTGCGGAACAGGTGGGCGGTCATGCCGCCCTGTTGGATCGGGCCGGGCCCGCAGCGTACTCCGCTACGTTCCCGGACCTGGTCCAGCGCCATGGCAACGGCGGGATCGTCGGCCGCCGCGTCGAGGAGCACCGCGGGGAGGTCGTAGTTCAGGGCCACCGTCTCTACCCGGTATCCCCGGGACTCAGCCGATTGAGCCATTCTGACCAGTGGCCACGGATCACGGACGGAGTCCGGACGTTCGGGATGTCTGTCAGGCAGCAACACCCAGCCGGGATGCTTTACCCAGACCCAGCGGTGGCCGAGGTCAGCGATGTCCGGCGGTCGACTGATCAGGTCTTTCAGCAGAGCCGCCATCGTCTTGTGCGCGACGAGTAAGGCGGGTGCCGCCGCCATAGCCGGAGCCTTCTTCCGTGCGGCCGAGATGAACACGGTGACGGTGGCGGTGAACTCGATCTCGGCACGGATCTGGCCGAGCCGGTTCAAATCGAACACGCTGAGCGCGTCGAAGGCACCCTCTCGGCCGTCCATCCAGCGGCGCCGGCAGTAGATCAACAGCGCCCTGCCCTGGTAATGGGTGAGCGCGGACCGGACTCGGGTGCGGTCGCCCTGGCGGTCGAGCCGCCGCCAGGCGCCGAGGAATGCGTCCACCACCGCGTCCTGGCCGCCGTCGTCCGCAAGCTTCCACGTCGCGCCGGCATCGGGTGGGTACCGCACCATCCCGAGGGTGGGAAGATCCGTCACCGCAACACAGTACTGGCCAGCTATTCGTGCTGGTGGGGATGTGGGTGGGCGCGGCAGGTTTCGAACCTGCGACCCCTCGCTTGTAAGATCGATCGACGTTCATTCAGGGACGTCCGGGGCGGTACGGTGACCACCTTCGACCAGGGGCGGGGCACAGACGACGGACCTCGACGGACCTCAATGAACACCGGTGAACCTCGGTCGGACTGGGCGGAACTGAGACGGCGATTGAGACGGAGCACGCCCCGCCCGTACAGGAGCAGAGCACGGCTCGGGCGGACCCCGGAGCTGCCCCTGGCTATCGGTGAGCTGTACACGGATCTGCGTGGCCTCCGTCTTCGCTGCCTCGGCCTGTTCGTTTGCCTAGTCCCTCAAGCTGGTACGAAAGGTTGCCGCGTATCAGTGCTGGGGGTGCTGTAAGTGAGCAAGGTTGTTGCGGGTGATCAGGGTGTGGGGATGGTCGGCGCCGAGCACCCGCAGCAAGTCGGTGAGCAGCTGCTCGAAGGCCGTAGCGGCGCCGACCGGATCGCCGGCCTGGCTGCGCCAGTATGCGAGGTTGTTGCGGGTGGCCAGGGTGTGGGGATGGTCGGCGCCGAGCACCCGAAGATAGTCGTCGAGCAGCTGCTCGAAGGCGGTGACAGCGCCAGCCGGATCGCCGGCCTGGCTGCGCCAGGATGCGAGGTTGTTGCGGGTGGCCAGGGTGTGGGGATGGTCGGCGCCGAGCACCCGAAGATAGTCGTCGAGCAGCTGCTCAAAGGCCGTAGCGGCGCCGGCCAGATCGCCAGCCTCGCCCCGGCACCGAGCGAGGTTGTTGCGGGTGAGCAGGGTCTCGGGATGGTCTGGGCCGAGCACCCGCATGAAATCGTCGAGCAGCTGCTCGAAGGCCGTAGCGGCGGCGGCCGGGCCGCTGGTCTTGCCCTGCCAGGAGACAAGGCTGCCGCGTGCGACCAGAGTGTCGGGGTGGTCAGGTCCAAGCACCCGCAGCATGTCGGTGAGTAGCTGTTCGTAGGTGGTGGCGGCGGCTGCGGCGTCGCCGGTCTCGCCCCGCCAGCGGGCGAGATCGCCGTGGGCGGTCAGGGTTTGAGGGTGGTCGGGGCCGAATACCCGAAGGTCGTCGTCGAGCAGCTGCTCGAAGGCAGCGGCGGCGCCGGCCGGGTCGCCGGCCAGGCCGCAACACCGGGCGAGGTTGTGGCGGGCGGCCAGGGTGTTGGGGTGGTCGGGGCCGAGCACCCGCAGCAAGTCGTCGAGCAGCTGCTCGAAGGCGGTGGCGGCGCCGGCCGGGTCGCCGGCCGCGCCGCGGCTGTGGGCGAGGTAGCCGTGGGTGACCAGGGTGTTGGGGTGGTCGGGGCCGAGCACCCGCAGCAAGTCGTCGAGCAGCTGCTCGAACGCGGTGACGGCGGCGCGGACTTGACCGGTGTGTCCGAGGCTGCTTCCGGCCCGAAACACGATCGGGTGGGTGTTCGGGCTGATGAGGCTGTCGCCGCTGTGCTGGCGTAGGGCGGCGGTGTTGGCCCGCAGCGTTTGGCTGATGGTGGGGTCGCGTTCGATGCCGGGCCAGATGGCGAGCAGGGCGTCGGCGGCGATGTGCGCCGCCGTAGAGCGTTGAGCACGGGTGCGTTGGTCGCGGATAGCGCGTTGAACCAGGGCGTGGATGCGCAGGGTGCCGGCGTTCGGGTCGAGGGTGATCAGGCTGAGCCGGTGCAGGTTGCGTAGCGCGTCGCCAGCATCGTCGGCCTCAACCTCGTCGTTGCCACCTCTCTCTTCCGGAGTGTGGATTTGGGTGCGGCGGCGGGCGAGGTAGGCGAGGGCGGCGGCGGTGGCGAAAAGGGTGGTGGGGATGCCGTTGGGGTCGAGCATGGCTGCTAGTTCGAGAACGGGTCGGGCGAGCCCGGTCGGGGTGAGATGGTCCGCGGCGGTGATGGACAGTGACCAGGTGACGTCCACGGTGGCCTGATGGTCGTCAGGCAGAGCGTGGGCTTCTGGGAACAGCTCGGCGAGCTTCTTGCGATGGTTGGCCAGGCGAGTGCGATAGGTGGCGCAGGTCAGCCCGCGGTCGAGCAGGTAGGCGGCTGCCTGTGCCAGAGCGAGGGGCAGATGGCCGAGGTCGGCGGCCAGTTCGGCGGCCTCCTGCAGCTTCCTGGGATCGTGGTGAAGTTTGTCGGCCAGGTATCTGGCCGCCTCGTCCGGGGTGTAGAGGCCGACATCGACTACCTGTCGGTGGGTGCCGGTGAGGGCGTTGTCTCGGCGGCGGGTGGTCACCAGTGTCCGGCCGGTGCTGGTGGACGGTGGCCAGAGACGGGCTAGGTCGGCCGGGGTTTGCAGGTCGTCGAGGACGATCAACCACCGCCTGCTGGTGGTGGCGAGCCAGGCCAGTAGCCTGGCCGCGGCGAGGTCAGGGTCCGGGTCGTCGACGCCGGTGACGTCACCTGCGGCCTGCGCGTAACCGGCGATGATGGCCGGCCGATTGGCGGCAGTGACCCACACCAGCAGATCCACCTCGCCGGTCGCCCAGGCGTGATGGGCGTGACCGGCTGCGAGCTGGGTCTTGCCGACGCCGCCCAGCCCGGACAGTACCTGGGTGAGCACTGCGATCTGCCTGGCGCCAACCACCGCGTCCAGGTCGTGCCCGACCGTGCGGGGCTGGAAGCCGTCAGCCAGCGCCGGCACCACACCCACCCGGTGCGGCCATCTGATCGCTGTGCGCCCGCCGATGTGGACCGGGCCGTGGAAGACACCAGCCGGACCGTAGCTGGTGCCGACGGTGACCGTCTGCGGGTCGGTCGTAAGGCCGGGAGCGGGTGACCTCAGCTCGCTGCCGGCGGTGCTGGGGGGACCGGCTGCCCCTGGTTGAAGGTCACCGGCCCGGAGAACTCGCCGACCGCACCGTAGTTCTGATCCACCTTGATGTTGATGGTCTTCGCCTTCTGCGGGTCGGCCAGTGCCAACAACCGCATGGCGGCGGCCAGCACCTGCTCGTCGGCCGCCGCACCGGAGGAGGTGAGTTCCTCGCCCAGGCGTGCCTGCCACACATCAGGGTCAGTCTCGTCAGCCTCCAGCACCTGCGGCGCCTGCTCCCGGCCGGCGACCCAGCGGCCCAGCAGCTTCTTCAACCCGGTGTAGGCGTCCTGCACCGCCGCAGTCGCCGTGTTCGTCATCCCAGCGCTCGCCCCAGCCGCCAACGCCGCCACGATCAACTCCACACCCGACATCGCCACCACCCCAATCGTCGGCGGGCGAAAACCTCAGTGTCGCATCCCGTGACCACAGGACTACCAAAACGATGATCCGGCCCCGGCCAGCGCGAGGCTGGTTCCGCCCGCTACGAGATGTGGCGAGAGGCGGAGTAGCGGTTCCACGTGCCATCGGCGTGGATGACCTGGCGGGCGGTGTTGGTCTGGTGGAAGTCGAGCGCGTCAGCGACGGCCGGCGCAGGAGCCTGCAGCACGAGCTGCCGCAGGGCGGAGACGCGGGCCTCCTTCGGACAGGATGCCGAGCCCGCGTAGCCGCTTGGCGGCCGTGGTTTAGGAGAGCGACTGCCCGGCGATCGGATTGCGCGGAACTGAGACGACGATTGAGACGGAGCACACCCCGACTGTCCAGGAGTAGAGCGCGCAAATCCTATTGTCAGCGACGGATTCAGGCCTAATCCCCCAACTCCGACGGGATGGCTGAATCATAGATCCGCGAAGACGTAGGGCCCGTTGACTTTCGAGGACGCCTCGGGTAATCGGCCCACATCTTTGCGAAGGCAGACTCCTCTTGAGTAGTAAATCGAAGAACTTCACTTGGCTCTGCGAATTGCGCAGACGTCATTACGTGCTGCGGTAAGTCGACGCCCGGCAAGCCCAGCCAACCTAAGCCTGATGGCCAAAGTAGCAGAAGTTCCTGGCCGCGATTGTCTGAGAGAACGACCGTCGCTCGCGCTGCTTCGTCCCGCTGCGTTCGAACTCGGCGGAAGATCTGCCGCGAAAATCCTTTGTCCTGAATCGCCTCTACCGCATCTCTCACCGCGTCTAGGCTCGAGCGAAGCCTTTCGGTCTCGACACGATCGCGCCGCGAATGAAGCCAATCATTCCGTGCATCACTAACCTCTGCGCCGATTAGCCTGGTGGAGATGTGATCCAGGGTTCGGAGGATGTCTGTCTGGCTATCAGGAAGTAAATCAAGGAAGGGAACTGTGTGACCGAAGGGAAATCGTTGCAGCTCCTGTGATTTAAACCACTCAGGAATTCTATTATTGGCGCGTACGTGCTGACTCGCGGCGCCCTGGTAGGCGCGTAGGATCTTCGCCAATAGTCCGAAACCTCTCATCATTGGGTAGAGCGAAATCCGGTCTTCGATCGTGAGACGCGGTTTGCCATCCGCATCCACTTCAATTTCGGCCCGAGCCCTCAGAGTATCGAGCGCGCGCGGTGCGTCGATCTCATCACGGTAAGTAAAACGACGATCGCTCGAATAATGATCTGTAGTCAATGCCCACGTCGTGAACATCAGTGCATCCTTCAGAATGTCTTCCAAGGCGACGAAGTAGTTCACGGCCGCACTTCGCACGTCGTCTTCGTCTGGGCCGACCCGACCTCGAAGTGTTGTCTGCCGAGTAAGCGCGATCAAATTGTCGTGTAGCGCCCAGAATCGCTGATGGGGATCCCTGAAGTCCTCCACCGAAAATCCAAGTTTCCATAGAACTCCGTTGATGCGGTCGTCATCTGACTTCATCAACTTGTCGGCCAAAGTGAGGCGTTCAGCAGCAACAATGAAGTTGCTGCGCCGAGCCAGGAGCAATTTCGATACAGCGTGACGGGGCGTACTTGACCTCAAGTATTGCTCGACGACCGCGTCAAGGGTGTCTGTGCCCTCGTGCCGCAGCTCCAGGTGCCACGCGAGTTCCAATCGGTCGTCCTCGCTATCAAATCGGTACATCTGCCGCACGAGCCGCCGCAATCGAAGCGTCGACAGGGAGGCGTCCTCCGATTGAATTCTTACGCCGTGTCTACTCAGCTCGGCTTGAAGGTCGAATGCCCCCGTGTATTTGAGACCGTTTACTACTGGAACGCGGATTTCACCGTCGGGAATAACAATTTCACCTGCAAGAACTAACGCGTCGAGGGCAGCGAACATTTCTTGATCCGAGGTGCAGAGACTTAGTTGGAGCATCTGGGCAGAATCAAGCCGACTTGCTATGTCGCCAGCCTTTCCGCTCGGTCCGCCAAGCTTCCGTAGCGTCTCCCGTAGCGCAGGCCCACTGTTGAGAAGTTTGGAAAAGAAGAGACGCAGCTCGGGCTCAGACAACGCATCACCGAGCAGATCGGCGAGCCCGTCTCCAGCGAAGTCGTTGTACATATCACCGGAATACATACCCGACCTGCGAAAGTAGCCTGGCCAGTCACTGATGTCCGGATATTCGTGATCTAGCAGCTTGGCGGCCTTGGAATGATCTTCATTTATATCGGCGTCATATGCTGTCTCTAATAGATGCCGATGAAGCATCGTGCACGTGACGTCCGCGCAATGATACATTACCCACTTGACAGGTGGACAAAATCGTTTGTGGGAGGACTCGATTATGCCATAGGGGCCAGTCACGAAATTGCCAACCTGAAAAACGCCTTGCGGCGTTCCTTCCAGAAGCTCCAACGTTTCGCGATGTGAGATCTGGTTCTTTGCATTAAAGCCGAGGTCGTGGCACTTGTCGTAGAGGAGGCGGCCGTAGGTAAAAGGGTACCGGATTACCTGCTCGTCGGATTGCTTGACGGAACTACTACTGGCCACCTGTTTCGATAACACTTCTACAAGGCGATTAATGTCGGTTGCTAACGGATCCACTAGAAGATCGGCCTGCAATGGCTCAAGCAGACATATGAATCGGGCACGCGGATAAGGAATTCCACGTTTAACCATCTTTTCGACAATCCGTTGCCCCTCGGCCGTAAGAGCCACCGGGTCATACATAGGTTGCGTGATCTTATATTTGGACGTGATGATGCAGTGCTCAGCGAGGTGCCGAACATCCAATAGGCGTCTCAGCGCCGTTCTAAATTCGGCGGACGAGTATCGATCTAGTAGTTGATCATCGTTGAGCACCTCTACCATCACCTCACCGTACGGTCGATAGAAGGCTTAGGAAAGGCCAGGCTTCCCCAGCAAGGTCTGTACTACCCCATCGACCGAGATTGTTGGCCTTGTCGCCAGTTCCGTTGTCCCTACGCCGAGGGTTTTATGGCTGGCTGGGCCGGGCGGGCTACTTGTCGGGCAGACTGGGTTCGGCCCCCTGATCAGACCGATCAGCGGTTTTCGGCGTCGCCGAGGTACTCGTGCGTGCTCCGGTCGAGTGCTTCACGTTCCTCTGGAGTCAGGCTCGCTTGCCAGTCGCGGAAGCGGTCGGCAGCCTCGGTGAGCTGGGCCGCGTACACGGAGCTGCGGCCGACCGTGCGTAGATCGGTGCGGCCTTCGAGTACCTCGGTTGCCATCTCGGCCAGTTCGGGTCCGGCCCCACCTTGGCGCAATCGCTTCAGAGCTTCCTTTGTCGCTTCGGCTAGACGTGGGTTGGTGGTCATCTGCTGGAGCTGGTGGTCGATGGGCTCTTGCTCGTCGCTCATGGGTTGGCCTTCGGCGCGGAGTAGGGGGTTGCCGGCAGTGGCACGGCGGACAGGTCGCCGCCTTGGCCGGCGAAGGCCATCCCGCCTCCGAAGGCCGCCAGGATCACGGTTCCGGCGGTGTTGATGATCTGCGACGCCTTGTTGACCAGCTTGATGATCTGGATGGCTTGGTAGGCGGCTACGCCGTAGCCGGCGACGGCGCCGACGCCGGTCTCGGCTGTCACGGTTCCGGCGGCCGCCGCGATGCCCATGATGATCGCCTCGTCGGCGATGGCCTGGAGCAGGTTCCCGAGTTGGTTGCTCAGTTGCCACGCGCCGCGGGCCGCGTCGTGGTAGCCCTTCGTGGCGGCGTTGAGGGCGGCTTGCTGGCCGCTGACCGTGGCGGCAAGGGTCGAGAAGTAGTTGTAGGCGGCGTCGCTGGCGTTGCCGTCCCAGGTCTGGTCCACCTTGATCACGCCGGACTGGATGTCGATGCCGATCTGCTGCATGGTCTGCGCGAGGCTGGCCATGGCGTCACCGAACTTGTAGAGCGCTACCCATTCGCCCGTGAGCGCGTCTGTCGCGTATCCGAAGATGTCGATGCCCGTGGTCGTCTCGATCAGATCGTTGACCCAGGCAGACGGGCTGACGTAGTTGAAGACGTCGAGCGGGTTGGTGAAGCCGTTCGTCACGCTCTCGTCGGGCTCCCCCGGAGCCACCAGATACTGCGTTGCCTCGGACATGTCTGTTCCCCGTGGTCAGTCGCGGTTCACCGATGGCCGTAGCGCGACGGGATAGGTGGCATCGACTCGCGCGGCCGAGTCCTCGTCACTTGCCTCGTACTGGGTGGCGATCTCGTTGAGCGCACGGCTGGAGGAGTCGGTCAGGGCCTGAAGATGGTTCAGCATCTCGTCGAGCTTGCCTACCCACTCCGAGTGCGCTCCGGACAGCACTCCGATGATGCCCGTCTCGTGAAAGCTGAAGCTGCCGTGCGCATGCACGTACGCCTTTGCGGCGTCGGCATCGGAGTACGCCTGTTGGAGTGTGGTGGCGAAGACTCGGAGGTCAGCGGGCTCGACGCCGAAACTCATGGTCTACCCCATCTCGTAGAGGCCGTAGGCCGTTCCGAAGAGCAGGACCAGGCCGGCCAGGCCATACACAATCGCCTTTGGCCATATTCGGTCCAGCTGCCCAGGGTCGTCGCTGCGGTGCAGCCCGACCGCGTAGTAGGCCGCGGGCACGAACGCGCAGCCGGGAATCAAGAGGATGGCGAATCGCAGCGGCTCTACCGACGCGCCGCGCAGGGCGCCGGCCACGCCGGCGACGAGCACGATGAGCCAACAGCCCACGAAGAAGAGCACGAACTTGCCCACCAGCCGCCGAAGCTCAACCGCCGTCCCCGTCACGCCGCTTCTACCTCTCCCTGGTCGCCCGACCTGACCGTACCAAGGTTGAGCATGTCTACGACGCCCCGAGACGGCGGCAAACGTCGATGCGTGAGGTCTCAGTGCTGCCTCTTGAACAGGAGAAACGTTGCCGGGCAAGCGGATCGTCGCTTCCGCGAGGTGTCCAGCGGCGAACGTCAACTGACAATGCCTACATCGGAGGCGGGAGACCATTTCCGCATCGACAATGTTGACCATGCTGCGTACCGTGCTCGGATGATCACGACCGGGCAGGAGCCCAGCCGTTGGACCCGGCTTACATCGGGCTACGTACGTTGGGAGCACCGCAAAGCGGCCCGGTTCAATAGCTGGTCGTCGGGCCGCCGTTGGGCGACGTTCGTACTCCTACCTACGCTCGTGTTCTGCTGCGGTGGGACCGTGGTCGGCGTACCGGTGGTATGGGCGATCCGTGAGACCGTCGAAGCAAGCCGCGGAGCACCCTCGCCGGATGCCGCAGCAAACGAATACCTCATGGCTCTCGGCTACGACACCGAGGATGGCCTGCTGCCCGTCCTCGACGATGACCACCAGGACGAGCTGGTGGCGGAGTGGCGCGCCTACCGGAAGGCGATGGACAGCACCAATCCACCGCCGGCCCGGCTCGATTTCGGCGCCTTGGCGGTCGGGCCGCTTGATGACGG
Organism: Amorphoplanes digitatis; assembly: GCF_014205335.1. Lineage (NCBI taxonomy): Bacteria > Bacillati > Actinomycetota > Actinomycetes > Micromonosporales > Micromonosporaceae > Actinoplanes > Actinoplanes digitatis. The sequence continues at coordinate 7,099,554 of NZ_JACHNH010000001.1, forward strand.
ACAGGCGGCGGTTACCGCCGACGTCTCCGCGACCTGGTGGGACACAGGCGGCCCAGCGACCAGTTACCGCAGCAAGGCGTTTACCTGGCGGTTCAGGGCTCGTGAGGACGACGGGTGGCAGGTCGTGTCAGTCGAAGCGCCAGCCTGGTGCGGGGGTTACGTGCGTCAGGATGCCTGCCAATAGGTGGCACCCTCGCCGAGGGCGCCACCCTTCGCGTCAATCCGCCTCGCTCCAGCCGGCCGCCAGCGCGATCCGGCGGACGGCTTCCTGTTGGGTGAAGCGGCCAATCGGCCGGCCCGTGTCGCCTGGATTACGGCCGCGAACGTAACCGTTCCACTTGTTGCCGATGCTGGCGTGTATCCAGCCGATCAGGGTGCCGTTCCAGTAAACCCCGTAGCCGCCGAGGGGGGTCCGAGCAAGCTGGATCCCTCGGAGGAAGGCGTCGCGTCCTGGCTGCATGGGAATCACCGGATCCAGCCGAAGAAGCGATCGGCCAGGTCATCCGGGATCGTGCCGGCGGCGGCGTGATCGTCGAACGCCTCCCAGTGGCATATGCCCACGTAGACGATCAGCGACGACCGGTCGCCGAGGTATTCGTGCGCGAGGGCCGACTTCGCGTTGGCGCATGGCCATGCCTCACCGCACTTGCCGCAGTCCCACGATGGCCGTTCGGGAACGTGCTCATCCATAACTTGCCTTCCAGGGTCGATGACTCATTCTGGTATCTGCTTGTACAAGCTTGTTCTTGAACGTACAAATATGTAGTTGCGGGTATCCGCTCAATGACGGTCGTTTAGCTTGAGATGGTGATTGAGCCGGACGGGCCAGTACCGTCCTATCTCCAACTCGTCGAGATCCTCGTCGAGCGGATCGGACGTGGCGAGTGGCCGCCAAACCGGCCCATTCCGAGTGAGTTGCAGCTTGTTCAAGAGTTCGGCATTGCACGTGGAACGGTCCGCCGCGCGATTGCCGTGCTCAGGGAACGCGGGTTGGTCTTCACCGTGCCCCAGCGAGGCACCTATGTAGCACCCTCACCGGCCGCCCCGACCGAGTGACTCCTGCGCGTCGGCCTGTTCGCACCTCCTGACAAGCGTTTCAGCGATTGGCCCCATGCTGGTGATCACCACATCGGCCCCGGCCTTGCGGAAGGCATCGACCTTCGGCGGCCGGTTGGCGTAGCCGATGACGCGGACGCCGGCCGCCTTGCCTCCGTCGATGTCCGACAATGAGTCGCCGACCAGAACACTTCGACCTGGTGCCGCGCCGAGCATGCGAACGGCACGCGTGATCGGTTCGGGGTTCGGCTTCATCCGTTCCGGCTCGGCATACGCGCGGCCGATCACTGGAGTGACGTGTCCAGTGAGTCGGTGCGCTGCGAGATACGCGGCGACCGCGCCGGCCGAGTTGTTGCTCACCACGGCGACCGGTAGCCCTGCCTGTCGGGCAGCCACGATCACTTCCCGGCCGTAGGGCGTAGGCGCCGCGGTCTGGACAGCGCGGCGCTCTGCCTCGCACAGCGCATCTTCGACAATGCGCATGATGCTCTGGTTACCGGTCGATCCGGTCCACCGCAGCACCTCAAGCGGATCCGTCTCGCTGGCCAGACTGCCTGGCACCTCGACCCGGTGTTGATGCAGGAGCTCCACCAGTTCGGCCGCCACGTCATGTGCCGGGTAGCCAGCGAAGATGCCACACACAGGTCCGTCGAAGTCGAGCAGGATGACGTCGACATCGGCGAACAGCCGATCGAGGTCGGCGCTCATCCGTCGTACCGGTAGGCGATCGTCGACCATACGGAGTCGAACCATTGGCGGGATGCCTCAACGAACTGGGTGCCGTGAGAGGCGTCGTCGTCGGTTACGGCGTAGTGGAACAGCGGCACGTCCTTGCCCATCAGGTCGTAGATCGCCATGGGCTCACCCTTGATCGAAACAGTGCGCTCGACGACGGGATAGAAGCCGTAGAAGACCTCCTCGCCGTTGAGGATGTAGAGCTTGAACAGCGGTGAGGCGCGGTGCATCCGGACCTCGACGGTGGTGGAGCGGATGAGGCCGAGGTCGCCCAGCTCGGCGACCTGGTCAATGATGCCGTCGGCGGCGCGGCGGGTGATCCGCTCGGCGCGTTCTCGGACGGCCGGATCGTCCGACTGTGTCTCGGCGCGTGCGGGCAACGCCATCGGTGCGGTCATGTCGGAGATCAGTACCCGCACGGCGATCGTCTCAGGCGCAAGCCGGCCGACCCTGACCTTGTCGAGCGCTTCGGCGAGGGCGTCTCTCAGCGTCTCACCGGAGAATCCCGCGAAGTCGATGGTGACGTGCGGGCGCTCGAACGAGGCTTCGATGTGTGGACGAAGTTCCACCGCGCGTTGGGTCTGAGCGCGCACAAACGCGCCGCTTCCCTGGCGGGTGACGATCAGCCGCTCAGCACGCAGTAGCTCAAGGGCGCGTTTCACGGTCTCGCGGGCCACGCCGTAGCGGGCCGCGAGGTCGGGCTGCGACGGAAGCTTGTCGCCCGGTTCCAGGCGTCGCGTGAGGATGGCCGCGCGCAGCTTGTTGGCGATCTGCTGGGACGCCTGTTTCGGGTCGTCGGGGTCTAGCTGGCCAAGGAAGTCAAGGTTCTCGGTCACCACTACACCGTAGCTCTGACTAGCCAAGTTAGGGAAGTTCTACTTTTGGTCTTGACCTGACTAGCCATGTCGGCATACCTTGATCTCGGTCGACCTGGCTAGCCAGGTAAGCCAAGAGGCCAGCAAGGACGGGAACGGCGGCACGGGTTGCCGCACGCCATGACACCGCTGGGTCCGACTTGTTCTCTGACAACTGGATGCAGTGGGCCGCACCTCCCCGTAGCGCATTTCTTGCGCCGAAAAGGTCGCCACGCACGGCTCAGGCTCGTGCACACCTTCCCATGAATCCGCAGGTCGGCGCGGTGGCCAACGTTCTCGCGTTCGCTGCCGCGCCGGCCCTGCCCCCTGGAGGAAATCCCGTGAGGAAGTTTCACCGCATCACCGACGGACCGTCGGCTGCCGAGCTGGCCGAGATCGAGGCCGAGTGGCCGCTGATCGCCGCCGAGCTGGACCTGTTGGACGCCGAGATCAACCTCATCAACGCCGCCGACCATGGCGGCCCGACCGCGCTGGATTGGCGCCGCAAGCGCCGGGCGGAGGCCAAGGTCACCCGCGTGGCAGCCGAGCTGGCCGCGCCTCCCACCCTGCGGAAGGCGGTCGCATGATGACCTCCGACCTCAATCGGCTCAAGCGGCTCGGATGGGCGATCCGCGCCGTGTTCGCCCTCGGGATCGCCGCGTCGCTGGCAGGGAACGTGCTGCACGCCGAGAACAACGCGATCAGTCAGGCGATCGCCGCGTGGTCGCCGCTGTCACTGCTGCTGGCCGTCGAGCTGATCTCTCGGGTCCCCGTGAGCCGAGGCGCCAGCGCGGTCGCCAGACTCGCTGCAACCGCGGTCATCGCGGGCATCGCGGCATGGGTTTCGTACTGGCACATGGCGGGAGTCGCTGCCCACTACGGCGAGTCGGGCGCATCGCCGTACCTGATCCCGTTCAGCGTGGACGGCCTGATCGTGATCGCCTCAGTTTCGCTGGTGGAGATCGGCGGTCGGATCCGCCGCATCCAGGGGCCGGCCAAGCCTGCCGCCCCGGCCGTGACGGCCCCGGTCGTCACGCCGCCACCCGCCCAGGTCGTCGAACCTGCCCCGGCTGCGCCGGTCAAGAAGGCGCCCGTCAAGCGCGTCAGGCCACGTCCCGCATCGGCCGTCAAGGTTGCCAAGGTCGCCGCGAACAACCGGGGCGCGAGCGTCGCCCAGATCGCCGAGAAGGCCGGCGTCTCGGAGTCGACCGCGCGGCGTCACCTCGCCGCGCTGCGCGCCACCAACGCGTCACCATCCGCCCCCGAGCCTGCGCAAACCCCGGCCCTTACCGCTGCCTGATGGCCTGACTCGTGCGAGGAGAACTGATGGACACCGTGACCGCTATGACCAACCAACTGAGCACCTTGCGCACCGAGCTGCGGGTGTTGCGTGCCTGGGCCGAGAGCCAGCTCGACGCAGACACGGACTGGCAGAACGTCGCCGAGCACATGACCGCCGTGCTGGATGCCCTGATCTGCGGCGAGGTTCCGCCGCGCCCGCTCTGACGATGCCCGGCGGCACAGCCCACTGGCCTGAGAAACCGTGCTGTGCCGCCGGTCCCTCCGAAAGTCCTGACGACCCACAGGAGAGAACCTGATGGTCCCGCAGAACCCGCCCCCTGACGACAACAACTTTGATTGGACCGCCGCCGAGGCCGACGTCCAGAATGTCGTTGACCTGGACGCGGCCCGTACCCGCCGCAACGGCGAGCCCGGAGATACCCACTTTGAGGTGACCCTGGACGAAGCGCCGGCCCCGGCCGGGATGCCAGTCGAGCCGCCGCCGTCCGGTGCGGCCCGGCGGGTGCCGATCGTGCCGGTCGGCTGGTCGACGTGGCCGAACATCAAACACAGCATCCGCCAGACCCTCGCCGTGTTCGCCTACCGATGCGGCTTCCACGCGCTCCGATCGCCGTGGTACGCGATCCTCGCCGCGTTCTGGGCTCTCGTCGGCGTGTTCCGGCTCGCCGGCCGGCAGATCAAGTGGTGGTGGGTTACCGAGCAGTACTCACTACGGCAGGCCGCCGCCGACGCCAACGACCCCGCGATGTGGCTCAAGCTGCACCGCGAGGCCAAGGGCACCCGGATGTGGCGGTTCATCGTCCTGTCGGCAGAGCTGCTCACGGTCGTGATCGGCGGGCCGATCCTGTGGGCGACCGCCCCATGGTGGGTGCTCGCCCTGGTCGTCACGGCCGTGGTGGCGTTTCTGGCGCACGTCGGCCGCCCCGACGATCGGCCGATCATCACCCCGGCCACGGTGGCGGGCCGGTTCCGGCGGGTCAACCCGGACATCATCCTCCGCGCCTACTACGCGGCCGGTCTCGGGCATCCGGACAAGCCGCACCAGCAAATCGGCTTCGGCTCGACCATGGCGCGGGACCCTTCGGGTACGGGGTCGCAGGTGTCGATCGATCTGCCGTACGGCAAGACGTTCGACGAGGCCGTAAAGGCCCGCGGTGCGATCGCGTCCGGCCTGGACGTCGCGATCTCGCAGGTGTTCATCAGCCGGGACGTCAGTTCGCACCGCAGGCACACGCTGTGGGTCGCCGATCGGGACCCGCTGTCGGCAGGCGCCGGCCGTACGCCGTTGCTGCGGTGCAAGCCCACCGACGTGTGGCAGCCTGCCCCGTTTGGCCTGGACGAACGCGGCAACAAGGTCTTCGTTGACCTGCTGTGGAACTCGATCCTGATCGGTGCGCAGCCCCGGCAGGGCAAGACGTTCGCGGCCCGACTCCTCGCCCTGTACGCCGCACTTGACCCGTACGTGAAGCTCACCGTGCTCGACGGTGGCGGCAAGCCCGACTGGCGTAAGTTCGCCCTGGTCGCGGACCGGTGCGCGTTCGGCCTGGCGATGACCCGCGACGGCGACCCGGCAGAGATCGTCCTGGAGGCGTTGCGGGAGATCAAGGCCGACGTGCAGGACCGCTACGAGCGACTCTCCAAACTGCCAGTGGACGTCTGCCCGGAAGGCAAACTCACCCGCGAGATCGCCCGGAACCCGAAGTACAAGATGCCGGTCCGGCTGGTATTCCTGGACGAGTTCCAGGAGTACTTCGACCTCGGCGACATCAGCAAGGAGATCGCCTCTTTGCTGGTGTACCTGGTCAAGGTCGCCCCGGCGGCCGGGGTCGGGTTCGTCGACGCCACCCAGCGGCCGAGCGGGATCGGTTCGGGGCAGGTCGCCCAGCAGTTCGTATCCTTCCGCGACAACCACCAGGTCCGCTTCTCCCTGCGCACGGGGTCGTGGCAAGTGTCCGACCTGGTGCTCGGTTCGGGGGCGTACTCCGAGGGACACGACAGCTCGACGCTGCTACCCAGCTACAAGGGCGTGGGCATCCTGCGCGGCGCGTCGGATGCCACCCCGACCGTGCGCACGTACCTCGCTGACGCCGACGACGCCGAGAAGATCCTGATCGCCGCCCGCGCCCTGCGGGAAGCCGCGGGGACCCTCACGGGCATGGCGGCTGGGGAAGACGTCACCCGGATCGCCCGGGACGTGCTCGCCGATGTCCGCAGCGTGATCGAGCGCAGCGAGACCGGCGCGCAGTGGGAGGAGATCGCCTCCCGGCTCGCCGAGCGGCTCCCCGAGGCGTACGCGGACACCACGGCCGAGTCGATCTCGGCTCAGGTCCGGGCGTTCGGTGTACGCAGCGTTGATGTCAAGCGGAACGGCAAGGCCCTCAAGGGTGCCAAGACCGACGACATCGACGCCGCAATCGGCCGACGCAAGGCCGCCTGAGGGTCGCGGCGCACCCGCGACCGGTCGCGGCAACGCGACTCGACCCGCGACCGGCCTGGTCAGGCCATATACCGACCGGTCGCGGGTCGCTCCCATCCCTGGTCAAACCCCTGAACCTGCCTGTGGAGGCTTCCTGTGTCCACCCTCGCCGCGACCGCAACCCCAACCGCCGGCCTCTCCGGCCTGCTCTGCCTCGCTCTCGTGATCGCCACGCTGTGTTACGGCGTCGGCTGTTGGATCTGGCCGTTCGGCGCCTGCCGACGTTGTAAGGGCAGCGGCAAGCGCCGGTCGCCGTTCGGCCGCGCGTTCGGCCTGTGCCGCCGCTGCGGCGGCGACGGGCGCCGCTTGCGGATCGGCCGCCGAATCATCAACACCTTCCGCGAGCTCCACGACAAGGGCACCCGCTGATGGCCCGCACGATGGCCCGACTCACCCGCCGGGAGATCCCACACGCCAAGTGGTGCGCCCGCGATCACCGGTGCGGAATCACCGAACACCGCTCGGCCGACCTGACCGCCGACGGCATCGGTGGCCGGGCGTGGCTCACCCGCGTCCGCGCCGCAGACGTCGACTACATCGAGATCCGTGCCCGGATCCCGTTGCACAGCAACGAAAAGGTGGCCCGCTGGCAGCTCGCCACCGCACTCCACCTGATGCGCGAGCTACTCGCCGAGGTCGTGCCCCGCATAGCCCGGCTGCAGCACCGTGACCCGCTACAGGCGATCGACCGCCGCGCCGCCTGAACCCCCGCCCAATCTGAAGGAGTCGACTGGTGACCCAAGCCGGGTACGACCTGGCCGCCGAGCAGGCCGTCATAGGTGCCGCCCTGCTCGCCCCCGACCTGATGGCCGACCTCGCCGCCACGCTGGCGCCCGGCGACTTCGGCCGCCCGGCGCACGGCGTGCTGTGGGAGGCCATGTGCGCCATGCACGCCGCTGGCACCCCCACCGATCCGATCACCGTCACCGCCCACCTGGCCGAGGCCGGCGCCCTCGGCCGAGTGGGCGGGGCACCGTACCTGCACACCCTCACCGCCGAGGTTCCGTCTGCCGCCAACGCCCAGCACTACGCGGGCATCGTCGCCGACCTGGCGAACCGGAGGAAGGTCGCCGACCTCGGCACCCAGCTCGCCGCCCTCGCTGCCTCGGGTGCCGACGCGGCCGAGGTGGTGGCGACCGGCCGGGCGCTGCTCGACGATGCCGACGTGCCGGGTGGGTGGTCACCGCTGATCCCGCTCGGTCGTGGCCGGCACCTTCCGCCGTTCCCGGCCGAACTGCTGCCCGGCTGGCTCGCGGAGCAGGCGTTCGCGGTGGCTGAATTCACCCAGACACCGGTCGACCTGGCCGGGAGTATCGCCCTGGCGTGCCTGTCCACCGCTGCCGGAGGCCGGGCCGAGGTGGAGGTACGCGGCTCATGGCGTGAACCCACCAACCTCTACACCGTCGTGGTCCTGCCGCCCGGCTCGCGGAAGTCCGCGGTGTTCGCCGCGATGGTCGCGCCGATCCTCGCCGCCGAGAAGACCCTGATCGAGCGGGCCGCGCCCGCGATCATCGAAGCCGAACTGATGGCCAAGGTCGCTGGGAAAGCGGCCGAGAAGACGGCTCTCGCCGCCGCGAACGCTGACCCGTCGGGGCGGGACACGCTGATCGCTGAGGCGACCGCCGCCGCGATGAACGCCGAAGCGATCACGGTGCCGGTCAAACCGGTCCTGGTCGCTGACGACGTGACCAGCGAGACCGCCACGTCGTGGCTTGCCGCGCAGGGCGGCCGGTTGGCGGTGCTGTCGCCGGAGGGCGGGATCTTCGCCACCATCGCCGGCCGATACTCGGGCACGCCGAACCTGGAAGTGTTCCTGAAGGGCCACGCCGGAGACATGCTCCGGGTCGGGCGCCAGTCCCGCGACACCGAACACATCGACAGACCCGCGCTGACCATGGGCCTTGCGGTGCAGCCGGAGATCCTGCGCGACATCGCCGGCATGCCCGGCTTCCGCGGGCTGGGCCTGCTCGCCCGGATCCTGTTCGCCCTACCGGAGAACACCGTCGGCCGCCGCAAAATCGGCGCCGACTCGATTCCCACTCAGGTCTCGGCGGACTACCTGACCAACCTGCACGCCCTGGTCCTCACCCTCGCCGAGTGGACCGACCCGGCCGTGCTGGTCCTCACCCCCGACGCCAACAACCTCGTGCTCGATATCGAACGCGCGGTAGAGCCCCGGCTCGCGCCGGGCGGGGCGTGGGCGCACATCGTGGACTGGGGATCGAAGTACACCGGCGCCGTCGTCCGGATCGCTGGCCTGATCCATCTCGCCGAGAACCTGCGCGACGGATGGGGACAACCGGTCAGCGCCGACACGCTCGAACGGGCGGCGATGATCGGTGAGTACTACGCCGCGCACGCCCTGGCCGCGTTCGACGACATGGGCGCCGACCAGAGCACCCGCAACGCCCGGCAGGTGCTCGCCTGGATCGAACGCACCGCCTCGACCGCATTCACCCGGCGGGAACTGTTCCGGGCCGTGCATTCCAGCCAGTTCAAGACGATGGCCGACCTCGATCCCGTGCTTGCCGTCCTGGAAGCCCACGGCTACCTGCGTCAGCTTGACCCGCCGGCACCGAAACGAGCCGGCGGACGGCCGCCGTCCCCGAGCTACCTCGTGCACCCCGACGTTCACCGGCCCGTCGCGACCGTGCACGCCCTCGACGCTGCCCGGCGGTCCGCGTGATGGCCCTGACGGAACTGACACAACTGACACAACCCCATCCCGACCGAGGTTCTGTCAGTTCTGTCAGTTGTGTCAGGCCCCTTCCGGCCCGCTCAGTGCCGCACGGGGACTTCGGCCTTCGTACCGAGGCAGTCCGGACCCTGCGGCCATGGCGCTCTCAGCGGGCCGGCAGGAGCCCACCTCGCGCATCCCCCAGGCGACACCCCCGGAGGGCGCCGCGACGACGAACGGCGCTCACAGCGCCAATGAGAACCGCTCCAGCACCATCGCACGCATCGGAATGGGGAAGCCGAAGTGGAAACCCAGAGCCAGGACTTCGTTTACACCGTCGCCGAGGCTGCCCGGCAACTCAAGATCGGCCGCACCGCCATGTACGAACTGGTCATGAGCGGACAAGTCCGCTCGGTCACGATCGGCCGATCCCGCCGTGTTCCAGCCAAGTGCATTGCCGAGTACCTGACGCAATTGCTGGAACAGCCCGCAGACGTTCCGGCCGCCGCCTGAGAGGAGTTGGTCAAGATGCCTCGGAAGGCTAACGGCGAATCGACGATCTATCTCGGCAAAGACGGGAAATGGCACGGCCGCGTCACGATGGGCATCAGGGATGATGGCAGCCCCGATCGACGGCACGTCGAGCGAAAGACCGAGAATGAGGTCAGCCGGGCCGTCAGAAAGCTGGAACGGGAACGTGACTCCGGCAATGTTCGGAAGGCCGGACAAAAGTGGACCGTTGCGAAGTGGCTTACACATTGGGTGGAGACCATCGCCGCTCCGTCGGTTCGATACAACACGATGGTGGGTTACCGCGCCGCCGTGTACAAGCATCTGATTCCCGGCCTCGGCGCACATCGCTTGGACCGGCTGGAACCGGAACACTTGGAACGCCTGTACGCGCGCATGATGCGCGAGGGTGCCGCCGCAGGGACAGCGCATCAGACACACCGCACTGTCAAGACGGCGCTCAATCAGGCTTTGCGGCGCGGGCACATCTCGCGCAACGTCGCCAGCCTGGCGAAAGCGCCCCGGCTGGACGATCACGATATTGACCCGTTCACGGTAGATGAGGCTCAACGTCTCTTGGCGGTGGCCGCGACTCAGCGAAACGGCGTCCGGTTCGCGCTGGCCCTCGCTCTCGGGCTGCGGAAAGGGGAAGCACTCGGGTTGCGGTGGAACCGGGTCGACCTCGATAAGGGGGTGCTTCGCACTCCGAAGCAACTACAGCGGCAGAAGTGGCAGCACGGTTGCGCCGATCCGGCGGCGTGCGGCGAAAGGCTTCACAAGAGGCAATCCTGTAGGCAGCCGTGTAATCGGCACGGAAGGACCTGCCCACCGCCCTGTGAGCCGGACTGCGTGCGGCACGCCATGAAGTGCCCGAAGCGGCATGGTGGCGGCCTGGTCGAGGTTGACGTGAAGTCACGGGCCGGCAAGCGAGCGGTCGGCATTCCGGCGCCGTTGCTCAAGGCACTCCGCGAACATCGGGCCGCGCAGGAGAAGGAGCGGGAGGCAGCCGGCCCACTGTGGGAGAGGGGCGACTGGGTCTTCACCCAGCCGAGTGGCCGTCCGATCGATCGCGGAGCAGACCAACGCGCATGGAAGGCCCTGTTGCAAGCAGCCGGGGTCCGAGACGCCCGGCTGCATGACGCCAGGCACACGGCCGCCACGATGCTGCTCGTCCTGGGCGTTCCGACGCGGGCCGTCATGGAGGTCATGGGTTGGTCGCAGATGTCGATGACGACCCGCTACCAGCACGTCACCGCCGAGCTGGTCGCCGGCATCGCGCAACAGGTTGAGGGCCTGCTGTGGAGGCCCAAGGAAGGCCTCGCGACGGACAACTGAGACGGAAACTGAGACGGCGGCGGGCACCGGTGATCCTGGTGCCCGCTGTTTGTGCTGGTGGGGGTTGGTGGGCGCGGCAGGTTTCGAACCTGCGACCCCTCGCTTGTAAGGCGAGTGCTCTCCCGCTGAGCTACGCGCCCGGTTCCGTGTGGCAAACCGGAGCCGTCATCCTACCGTGCCGCGCCCGGTTCGCTTGCGGCGCGGCGGGTCAGGAGATGATCTCTGACAGGGTCTCGCGCCAGGGTTTCTGGTCGCGGGCCTCGCCGGGGCCCTGCATGTGGGCGTAGCGGACCACGCCCTCCTTGTCGATCACGAAGGTTCCGCGGTTGGCGAAGCCCGCCTGGGCGTGGAAGACCCCGTACGCCCGCGCCACCTCCCCGTGCGGCCAGAAGTCCGCCAGCAGGGGGAACTCGTAGCCCTCGCGGTCGGCCCAGACCTTGTGGCTGTACACCGAGTCGACGCTCACCGTCAGCACCTGGACGTGCTCGTTCGCGTACTCGGGGAGGTTGTCGCGGATCTCGGCCAGCTCGCCCTGGCAGGTGCCGGTGAAGGCCAGCGGGTAGAAGACCAGCAGCACCGCCTTGCGGCCCTTGAAGTCAGCGAGGCTGACCTCCTGGTTGTTCTGGTCCTTCAGGGTGAAGTCCGGTGCCTGGGCACCCACATTGATCGACACCAGCCCACCCTAACCCCGCGCACGTCGAATGGCCGGTCACCCGTCGCAGGGGTGCCGGCCGGAACAGCGCCGCGGGCTACTTCTTCTTGGCGCCGCGGGGTGAGACCAGCCTGGCGGCCGTCCAGTCCTGGCCCGCGTTCACCGTGGAGGTCTGCTGAAGGCCGGCGGTCGGCGCGGACTCGCTGACTTCACTCGGCTCGACGTGGCCATCGCGGCCGGCCTTCGGGGTCAGCAGCCACACCACTCCGCTGTCGGCCAGGGGCCCCAAAGCATCGGTGAGCAGCTCGAAAAGGTCACCGTCGCCGTCTCGGTACCAGAGCAGTACCGCGTCGACCACCTCGTCGGTGTCCTCGTCGACCAACTCGCCACAACGTTCGGCCAGGGCGTCACGGAGGTCTTCGTCGACATCGTCGTCGTAGCCCATCTCCATGACCACCATGCCCGGTTCGATCCCGAACCGGTCCGCCGGGCTACGTACGCCATCGGCCTGACCAGCGGTCGCGCTCACTGTCGAATGCCTCCTTGTTCCGTGGTGGGGCCGGAATGCCGGCCACCTGGTCTGGGTAGTCCACACAGTTGCGGCGCTCCGCGCAAGTGGCGCACCGAGTGTGAGGCAATTTACCGTGCCAGCAGGGCATGGGCACCCTGTGTGATGGCATCTTCCCCGATCAGGACATGTTGCGCTGCCGGACCCAGCGGAACAAGGGAGTCGGCGGCGGCGATCCGGCGGGCCGCGCCCACGAATCCGCCGTCGACCAGGGCCGCGAGGATGCCCTCGCCGACGCCGCCGGAGCGCCTGGTCTCGTCGACGATCAGGACCCGGCCGGTCGCCGAGGCCTCCCTGACCAGGTCGGCAGCCGGCAGCGGCGACAACCAGCGCAGGTCGACCACCCTCGAACCGTAGCCTTCCGCGGCCAGGCGGGCCGCGACCCGCAGCGACATCCGTACGCCGTTGCCGAACGTCAGAATTGTCAGGTTGTCCGCCGAGCCGACCGGGTAGGTACGTGCCCGGCCGATGGGCATGTGGCCGCCGGGCCAGTCGCTCGGGCCCGCGTACGGCGCCAGCCACTCGTTGTCGCCGTGCTCGTACAGGTCGCGGGTGTGGTAGAGCGCGATCGGCTCGAGGAAGACGCAGACGCTGCCGTCCACGGCCGCCGCGGCCAGGCAGGAGCGCAGCATCGCGGCCGCGTCCGCCGGGCGGGCCGGTACGGCGAGCACCAGGCCGGGTATGTCGCGCAGGACCGCCACCGAGTTGTCGTTGTGGAAGTGTCCGCCGAAGCTCTGCTGGTAGGCGAGGCCCGCGACGCGGACGACCATCGGGTTGCGGAACGCGCCCCGGGAGAAGAATCCCATGGTGGCGGCCTCGCCGCGCAGCTGGTCCTCGGCGTTGTGCAGGTACGCCAGGTACTGGATCTCCGGGATCGGCAGCAGCCCGGACAGGCCGGCGCCGAGGGCGAGGCCCAGGATGGACGTCTCGTCGAGCAGGGTGTCGAAGACCCGGTCGGTGCCGAACCGGTCCGACAGGTTCTTCGTGACGCCGTACACGCCGCCCTTGGCGGCCACGTCCTCGCCGAACAGGATCGCGCCGGGCTCGGCCAGCAGGGCGTCGGTGAGGGTCGCGTTGATGGTCTGCGCGAGGGTGAGCGGGCCGCCCTGCTCCGGCAGCCGGCCGCCGAAGGCCTGTAGCCGGGCGGCCGAGCCCGGTCCGGCGGCCCGGTCGGCCGCGTCGGCGACGTTGCGGGCCGCGCGCAGGGGGCGGCGCGGCGCCAGTGGCGCGACGATCTCGCCCGCGCTTGCCAGTTTCGCCTCGCCCAGTACCTCCTCGGCGACCTTGCGTACCTGCCAGCCGACCTCGTCGTAGCGGGAGATCAGCTCCTCCGGGGTGGCGGACCCGCCCTCGACGAGCAGCCGTGCGGTGCCGGCCAGCGGGTCGCGCGCCAGGTCGCGGGCGATCTCGTCGGCCGACCGGTACGCGATCTCGGCGTCCGCGCCCGCGTGGCCCATGAGCCGGACCATGCTCAGGTGCAGCACGGCGGGCCGGCGCTGTTCGCGGACCCAGTCGGCGGCCTCGCGGGCGGCGTCGTAGGTGGCGGCCACGTCGCAGCCGTCGGCCTCGAAGTACCGGATGCCGGGCCGGGCGCGCAGCGTCGCCGCGGTCCAGCCCTCGGGCGACGGGACGCTGATTCCGTACCCGTTGTCCTCGCAGACCAGCAGCAGCGGGAGCCGCTGGCCGGCGTGGTCGTACCAGCCGGCCGCGTTGAAGGCCGCGGTCGCGCTGGCGTGGTTGACCGAGGCGTCGCCGAAGGAGGCGACGGCGAGGGCGTCGTCCGGCCAGGGTGCGCGCGGGTTCCGGGCGATGCCGAAGGCGAGGCCGACGGCCCGGGGCAGGTGCGAGGCGATCGTCGAGGTGGTCGGGATGATCTGTAGGTCGGCGCGGCCGAAGACCTTGTGCCGGCCGCCGGCGATCGGCTCGGCGGCCGAGGCGACCACGCCCCGCAGGACGTCGCGGGCGGCCTCGATGAGTGGGTCCTTCTCGGACTCCTCGTCGCCTTCGAGGCCGGCCTGGAACGCGCGAGCACAGTAGAACGCGCCGGAGCGGTAGTGCAGCAGCGCCGGGTCGTCGGGGCGCAGCGCGGCGGCGACGGCCGCGTTTCCCTCGTGGCCGGACGACCCGATCGTGTAGAAGCCCTCGTTGAAGCTGCGCAGCCAGCGCGCGGCGAGGTCGAGGTGCCGGCTGGCGAGCTGGGCGTCGAAGAGTTCTCTGGTCCGGGCGCCGGTCAGGGCGGTGCCGTCGCGGACCGGTTCGTCGGGCGTTCGCCGCGGCTCGCCCGGCTGGAGGGCCGAGACGGCGTCGCGGAAGCGCTCGTCGAGGTTTTGCGGGGTGGTCACGCGACCCAGCATTGCCGACGGTGGCGAGCACCGCCACCGCGCGTGGTTCCGGCGGCGGTGCCGCTTCACCCGAAAGACCTGCGGCCCGGGGGTGAGGTGTGCCGGAAACGCCGCGGGTCGGCCGCGCCCGGTGGTGGAGTCGGCGATATGGCGGTGGTCATTCGGGTCGCGCAATGCGCCTGCTGGTTCGTGGTGGTGTGCGTGTTCTTCCTCGCTTTGGACCTCTTCACCTAGAGTCCCGTCATGGACACCACCGTGATCACCGTGCGGACCGGGGACCGGCCCGCCGTCCTGGACATCACGGGCGAGGCCGAGCAGTTCGTCAGCGGGCGCGGTGACGGCCTCCTGCACGTCTTCGTGCCGCACGCCACCGCCGGGATCGCCATCATCGAGACCGGTGCCGGATCGGACGAGGACCTGCTGACCGCCGTCAACGATCTGCTGCCGGCCGAGGACCGGTGGCGGCACCGGCACGGGTCGCGCGGGCATGGCCGCGATCACGTGCTGCCCGCCTGGATCGCGCCGTACGCCTCACTCCCGGTCATCGGCGGGCGCATCGCGCTCGGCACCTGGCAGTCGATCTGTCTCGTCGATCCCAACGGCGACAATCCGCAGCGACAGATCCGCTTCAGCTTCCTCGCGGGCTGATACGAACCGACCGGCACGAAGTTACTGGTCAGTACCTGTGTCGAGCGTCGCGAACGAGCGCGGTAGGCGTGACGCCAGCCACCGGCAGGGGGCAGGATGGACCTATTCCCGTGCGGTTCACACGATGAGCGCACGGCCCGACACCGACCTAGAGGAATGCCTGTGGCCACGGAACGCAAGCGCCCGGTGATCAGCGACGGCCTGCCGAGCCAGCTTCCGGACATCGACCCCGAGGAAACCAGCGAGTGGGTCGAGTCGCTCGACGGAGTCATCGACGACGGCGGCGCCAAGCGCGCACGCTACGTGATGTTGCGACTGCTCGAACGGGCCCGGGAGCGACAGGTGGGTGTCCCGCCCCTGACGTCGACGGACTACATAAACACGATCTCGCCCGAGCGCGAGCCCTGGTTCCCCGGTGACGAGTTCGTCGAGCGGCGCATCCGTGCCTTCATCCGGTGGAACGCCGCGATGCTGGTGCACCGCGCGCAGCGGCCCGAGATCGGCGTCGGCGGCCACATCTCCACCTACGCGTCGTCCGCCAGCCTCTACGAGGTCGGCATGAACCACTTCTTCCGCGGCAAGGACCACCCCGGCGGCGGCGACCACATCTTCTTCCAGGGCCACGCCTCGCCGGGCATGTACGCCCGGGCGTACCTCGAGGGCCGGCTCAGCGAGCACGACCTGGACGGCTTCCGCCAGGAGTTGTCGCACCCGGGCGGCGGCCTGCCGTCCTACCCGCACCCGCGCCTGATGAGCAACTTCTGGGAGTTCCCGACGGTCAGCATGGGCCTCGGCCCGCTGAACGCGATCTACCAGGCCCGCTACAACCGCTACCTGCACAACCGCGGCATCAAGGACACCAGCGACCAGCACGTCTGGGCCTTCCTCGGCGACGGCGAGATGGACGAGGTCGAGTCGCTCGGCGCGATCGGCCTGGCCGCCCGCGAGGAGCTCGACAACCTGACCTTCGTCATCAACTGCAACCTCCAGCGCCTCGACGGGCCGGTGCGCGGCAACGGCAAGGTCATCCAGGAGCTGGAGGCGTTCTTCCGCGGCGCCGGCTGGAACGTCATCAAGGTCGTCTGGGGCCGCGAGTGGGACCCGCTGCTCGCCGCCGACAGCGACGGCGCCCTGGTCAACCTGATGAACGTCACGCCCGACGGCGACTATCAGACATACAAGGGCGAATCGGGCGCGTACGTACGGGAGAACTTCTTCGGCCGGGACCCGCGCGCCCGCAAGCTGGTCGAGGGCATGACCGACGACCAGATCTGGAACCTCAAGCGCGGCGGCCACGACTACAAGAAGCTGTACGCGGCCTACAAGGCGGCCACCGAGCACACCGGCCAGCCCACCGTGATCCTCGCCAAGACGATCAAGGGCTGGACCCTCGGCTCGCACTTCGAGGCCCGCAACGCCACGCACCAGATGAAGAAGCTGACCCTGGACGACCTCAAGCAGTTCCGGGACCGGCTCTACCTGGACATCCCGGACTCCAAGCTCGAGGAGAACCCGTACCTGCCGCCGTACTTCCACCCCGGTGAGAAGTCCGACGAGCTGCAGTACATGCTGGAGCGCCGCAAGGAGCTCGGCGGCTTCGTGCCGACCCGGCGCACCAAGCACAAGTCGCTGGCGATCCCGGACTCGAAGACCTTCGGCGACGTCAAGCGCGGCTCGGGCAAGCAGAAGGTCGCCACCACGATGGCCTTCGTCCGCCTGCTCAAGGACCTGATGCGCGACAAGGAGTTCGGCTCCCGCTGGGTGCCGATCATCCCGGACGAGGCGCGCACGTTCGGCATGGACTCGCTCTTCCCGACGAAGAAGATCTACTCACCGCACGGCCAGACGTACACGTCGGTCGACCGGGAGCTCTTCCTCTCCTACAAGGAAGCGACGAACGGCCAGATCCTGCACGAGGGCATCAACGAGGCCGGCTCGACCGCCAGCTTCATCGCGGCCGGCACCTCGTACGCGACGCACGACGAGCCGATGATCCCGCTCTACATCTTCTACTCGATGTTCGGCTTCCAGCGCACCGCCGACGAGCTGTGGGCGGCCGCGGACCAGATGACCCGTGGCTTCCTGCTCGGCGCGACCGCCGGGCGGACCACGCTCAACGGCGAGGGCCTTCAGCACGAGGACGGGCACTCGCTGCTGATCGCGGCGACGAACCCGGCCGTGGTCGCCTACGACCCGGCGTTCGCGTTCGAGATCGCGCACATCGTCGAGAACGGCCTGCACCGGATGTACGGCGAGCAGCAGGAGAACGTCTTCTACTACCTGACGATCTACAACGAGCCGATCCTCCAGCCGGCCGAGCCGGCCGAGGTCGACGTCGAGGGCCTGCTCAAGGGCATCTACCGATACTCGCCGGCGCCCGAGGCGACCGGCCCGAAGGCGCAGCTCCTCGCCTCCGGCACGGGCGTGCAGTGGGCGCTCAAGGCGCAGCAGCTGCTGGCGCAGGACTGGGGCGTCGCCGCGGACGTGTGGTCGGTGACGTCCTGGACGGAGCTGCGCCGCGACGCCATGGCGACCGAGGAGCACAACCTGCTCAACCCGGGCGACCAGCCGCGCAGGCCGTACATCCAGACCAAGCTCGAGGGCACCGAGGGCCCGGTCGTCGCGGTCAGCGACTGGATGCGGGCCGTGCCCGACCTGATCAGCCGCTGGGTGCCGAACGACTACACGTCGCTGGGCACGGACGGCTTCGGCATGAGCGACACCCGGCACGCGCTGCGCCGCCACTTCCACGTCGACGCGGAGTCGATCACGGTGGCGACGCTGCGCCAGCTGGCGCTGCGCGGCAAGGTGCCGATGCACGTTCCGGTGGAGGCCGCGAAGAAGTACGCGATCGACGACGTCACGGCCGCCCCGGTGGGCGAGACCGGCGGCGACAGCTGATCGAACGGCCGAGAAAAAGGGGAGCCCCGGGTGGGCTCCCCTTTTCCGTTCCCATCCCTTAGGGTCCGAGGATCTTTCGCGTTCTCCCCGGGGGTGCCATGAGCGTCACGCAGGGCACGCCGGCCGCGCTGGCCGAACCGACGGTGCCGGTACGGCGCTCCTGGGTCGGCCTGCTCTTCGCCGCGAACCTCGGCCTCTGGATGGCGTTCTTCACGCCCGTGCAGGTGCTGCTGCCCGAGCAGATCACCGAGATCGGCATCGTCGGCAAAGAGGCGGCGCTGGGCTGTGTGACCGCGCTGGGCGCGCTTGTCGCGATCATCGTCAACCCGGCGGCGGGCGCGCTCTCCGACCGGACCCGGCTGCGGATCGGCGGCCGGGTGTACGGGCGCCGGCACGTGTGGACGCTGGCCGGCGCCGCCATCTCCTGCCTGTCGCTGCTTGCCCTGTCCGGGCAGCAGAACATCGCGGGCGTGGCGCTCGGCTGGGCGGGCACCCAGGTCGGGCTCAACATGATGCTGGCCACGCTGACCTCCGCGGTTCCGGACCGGGTGCCGGTCGGCCAGCGCGGTGCGGTCTCCGGCTGGATCGGCATGCCGCAGGCGCTCGGCCTGGTGCTCGGCGCGGTGCTGTGCACGGCGGTCGTCACCGGCGTCGCGTCCGGGTACGTGGCCATGGCCGTGGTCCTGGTCGCGCTCGCCGTGCCGTTCGCGCTGCTGACGCCCGACGACCCGCTGCCGCCGGAGGTGAAGCGGCCGACGTCGCGGACCAACATCTGGCGCCTGTTCCGCGACAACCCCGACTTCGCCTGGGCCTGGGGCACCCGGTTCCTGGTGCAGCTCGGCAACGCGCTCGGCACGCTGTACCTGCTGTACTTCCTCACCGACCGGGTCAAGCTCGCCGACCCGGACGAGGGCCTGCTGATCATGATCCTGCTGTACACGCTGGGCATGGTGGCGACCGCCGTGATCGGCGGGCGGCTGTCGGACCGGTCCGGGCGGCGCAAGATCTTCGTGATCTGGTCCGGCGTGGTCATCGCGATCGCGGCCCTGCTGCTGGCGATCTGGCCGACCTGGCCGGTCGCGCTGGTCGGCTCGGTCCTGCTCGGCGCGGGCTACGGTGTCTACCTGGCCGTGGACAACGCGCTCATCACGCAGGTGCTGCCGACGGCGGTGGACCGGGGCAAGGACCTCGGAGTCATCAACATCGCGACGGCGGCCCCGCAGGTGCTCGGCCCGGCGATCGCCGCGCCGCTGGTCACCCACCTGGGTGGCTATCCGACCCTGTACGCGCTGACGGCGGTCGTGACGCTGCTCGGCGCGGTGATGGTGGTCCGCATCCGTGCGGTCCCCTAGCCGGAGACCGCACGGAGTGACGCGGTTAGGCGGGTAGCACCCAGCGCTGGTTCGCGCCGGCGAAGCAGTCCCAGATCTGTAGGCGGGTCCCGTTGGCCGAGCTGTTGTTCGACGCGTCCAGGCAGCGGCCGGAGGCCGGGTTGCGCAGCGTGCCGTCGCTCTGCGCCTGCCACTGCTGTGCGCCCGTGCCGTTGCAGTCGTACAGCTGCACCAGCGAGCCGTTCGCCGTGCCCGCGGCCGCGACGTCCATGCACTTGCCCAGCGCCCGCAGCGTGCCGTCGGTGGCCACCGTCCAGGTCTGCGCGGCGGTGCCGTTGCAGTCGTAGAGCTGCACCGCGGCGCCGTTGGCCGACGAGGCCGCGGCGATGTCGACGCACTTGCCGGCGATGCCGGTGATCCGGCCGGTGCGCCCCGAGGGCGGGTTCGTCGGCGGGGTGGTCGGCCCGCCGCCGGTCGCCGTCGTGTAGATCGCGCTGACCAGCGAGTTCGCGCCGGTCGCGTCCTGGGAGAGCTCCCAGTTCATCATGCCGCCGGCGTTCGCCATGGCCCACTGGGTCTTGCGGCGGATCGTCGGCAGGCCGTTGTAGCACTCGTTGACGCCGCTGATGGTGGCGCAGTCCTGGTTGGCGAAGGCCGCGTTGGTGGCGACGATCTGCGCGTACGTCCGGTAGCCGGGCCGGCTGTAGAACGGCACGCCGAGCACCGCCTTCGCGGCCGGCAGGCCGCGGCTCTTCCAGAAGTTGACGCTGGCGATCGACCAGTCGTAGTTGGCGTGCGGGCTGCCGCCGTCGTACGCCATGATGTTGAGCCAGTCGACCATGGCGAAGACCGCGGGCTGCACGCCGTTCGCGGTGCCGCCCTCGGAGACGACCGCGGCGGTGAGCAGCTTGCCCCGGCCGTGCAGCGCCGTGCTGAGCTGCTGCATCAGGGCCGTGTAGTTGTTGGCCGAGGTGCCGGGGTCGGGGTACTCCCAGTCGATGTCGATGCCGTCGAGGTTGTACTGGGTGACCAGGCCCAGCACGGCGTTGACGAAGGTGGTGCGTGCGCCGGAGTTGCCGGCGAGCGCCTCGAACGCGGAGTCGTTCCCGTCGTTCCAGCCGCCGAGCGCGAGCCCGACCTTGACGTTGTTCTGGTGGCCGAGCGAGACCAGCGACGTCAGCTTGCCCGGGTCCGGCACCGCCTGGAGGGTGCCGTTGGAGTTCGGCAGCACGAACGCGTAGTTGATGTGTGTCAGCTTGCCGTACTGGATGCTGTTGACGTTGCCCGCCCACGACGGCTGGTAGCCGACGCTCTTGAAGTTGCCGGGCAGGACGGCCGCCTCGGAACTGCCTTGCAGTGCGAGCGTGCCCGTGGCGGCCACGAGCACCGCGAACGCGGCTGCGGCCAGTTGTCGTCTCATGGGGGAACCTCTCTGTCCGGCGCCGGGGACGCCGTCGGGGATGACATCGAGCGGTTAAATATTAAGAAGATTAACTAATAGTCGTCAATATACGACGTGATAAAAGGTCGCTGACAAAGACCTCGACGAGCGCCGTAGGCTGGGCGGGTGACAGTTCGCGTACGCTTCGCCCCTTCTCCGACCGGAATGTTCCACGTCGGCGGCGCCCGTTCGGCGCTGCAGAACTGGATCGTCGCCCAGCAGACGGGCGGCGTCTTCGTCTTGCGCATCGAGGACACCGATGCCGCCCGTAACCGTCCCGAATGGACCGAGGGCATCCTCTCGGCGCTCGACTGGATCGGCATCGAGCGCGGCACCTACGAGGGCCCCTACTACCAGTCGACGTACGCCGATGAACACACCGCCGCCGCGACCCGCCTCTACGCCGAGGGCCGCGCCTACTACTGCGGCTGCACCCGCGACGACGCGGTCGCCCGCTCGGGCAACAAGCACACCGGCTACGACGGCTTCTGCCGCGACCGGGCCCTCGGCCCCGGCGAGGGCCGGGCGCTGCGCTTCCGCACGCCCGACGAGGGCAACACCGTGGTCGTCGACATGGTCCGCGGCGAGCCGACCTTCGAGAACAAGCTGATCGAGGACTTCATCATCGCCCGCAGCGACGGCTCGGCCGTCTTCCTGCTGGCCAACGTCGTCGACGACATGACAATGGGCATCACCCACGTGATCCGCGCCGAGGAGCACCTGCCCAACACCCCGAAGCAGCAGCTGCTGTGGGAGGCGCTGGGGGCCAAGCCGCCGGTCTGGGCGCACGTACCGGTCATCGTCAACGAGAAGCGGCAGAAGCTCTCCAAGCGGCGCGACAAGGTGGCGCTGGAGTCCTACCGCGACGAGGGCTACCTCGCCGCCGCGATGCGCAACTACCTGATGCTGCTCGGCTGGGCGCCCTCCGGCGACCGGGAGATCGTGCCGTGGTCGGTCGTCGAGGAGGAGTTCAAGCTCTCGGAGGTCAGCCACTCGCCCGCGTTCTTCGACGTGAAGAAGCTGCGCGCGTTCAACGGCGACTACATCCGCGCCCTGGATGCCGAGGAGTTCGCCGCGGTGTGCGCGCCCTGGCTGGGCGGCACCGACACGATCCCGGCGCCGCCGTGGGACCCGGCGGCCTTCGACCCGAACGTGTTCGCCGCGGTGGCGCCGCTGGCGCAGACCCGCATCGCGGTGCTCAGCGAGATCGTCGAGTACGTCGACTTCCTCTTCCTCGACGAGCCGGTCTCCGACGAGCAGTCGTGGAACAAGGCGATGAAGGAGGGCGCGGCCGACATCCTCGACGCCGCCGCCGCGGCGTTCGGCGCGCAGGCCGACTGGTCGGCCGAGCCGCTGAAGGCGGCCCTCGAGAAGGTCGGCGAGGAGCGCGGGCTCAAGCTGGGCAAGACCCAGGCACCGGTACGCGTGGCCGCGACCGGTCGCACCGTCGGCCTGCCGCTCTTCGAGTCGCTCGAGGTGCTGGGCCGGGAGCGGACGCTCGCCCGGCTGGCCTCGGCCCGCGCCAAACTGGGCTGACCGTTTCTGTACGCGCGCGCCGTTCACACGGCGCGCGCGTACCGCACCAAGCAACATCTTGACCAGCTCCGACGTCCTATGGGGTATGAACGTCAGCAGCACGGGTGACCGTGCACGCCGGAACTTGCCACGCCTAGGTACTATTCGCCCGCTGATCAGCGACCGTCCTCGCCATCGCAGCCGATCCCAGATAGCTCCAATTCGTCCCGGTCCGAGATGCGGCCGAGACCATCTGAGGGAAAGCTGTGAGGACGGCCGCGCCGGCGACGGCCCGACCGGGCCGGACCGGCACGACCGGCGCGCAGTTTTTCATCGGGGGCGGGGAGGCCGGACGGTGGTTCAAGGGGTGATCGCCCGATTTCTATCGGCGGCCGGTGTATTCGTGGCAGGTGTCGCACTCAGCGCCGGGCTGGCCGCGGCACCCGGGTGGGCCGCACCACACCCGCTCGCCGATTCGGCCGTGACCGCGCCCAAGGCGCAGGCCAAGCCCACCGCGGTGCAGATCGCCGGAGACTTCCCCGGCCAGAAGATCATCGTGCAGCAGGCCGAGCGGGACGACCTCTTCAACCGGCTGCTGAGTGAGGTCAACTGGCTGGCGAGCACGCCGCCGACCACGTCGCGGCCCAAGGCCGACAAGATGGGCCCGAAGTTCGTCGTCACCGTCCTGGCCAAGGACAAGCCCACCCAGGTGTACGACCTCTACCCCAACGCCGCCGGCGGGCCCCGGGCATATCGGCCGGCCAAGCAGCCGACGGGCAAGAAGTCGGCGGGCTGGTTCTACGGCCGCCTGACCATGTCGGAGTCGCTGCGCCTGAGCGGGGTGCCGCTGAAGGCTAAGCCGGACGTGGTCAGCGGCGGCATCGGCGGCGGCATCGGCGAGGACGTCGAGGCCGCCGACGAGATGGACGCGGTCGAGAACGTCAACCACGTCCTCGCCGACTTCCGCCGGCTCGTCCTGCTCAACACGGCGGTGCTCGTCGTCATCCTGCTCGGCCTGGCCGGGATCGCCTACCTGATCCGCCGCCGGGTCTGACCCCGGTCCCGCCCGCGCGCGGTCAGTCGCTCGGGCGGACCGGGAACTTCAGGATCGGGCAGGACGGGGCGGGGCGGTTGCACCGCTCGCCCACCCCGAACGCGTCCGGCAGGTGCGGGTCGGTGGCGACCTCCGCCGTCTCGGCCATGGTCAGCGGCGGCTCGCCCGCCTCCGCGCTGCCGGTGCCGCGCTCGCCGGTTGCCATGACCGCGACGGTCCGGCCGTCGACCGGCCGGCGGGCGATCACCTGGTTCACCTGCCAGTCGACGTCGTCGGTGGTGGAGTAGCGGGCGTATTCGACGCCCGCGGCGGTCCGGTCCGGCAGGGCGCAGGCGCTCGGGTCGGCGCTGACGGGCAGGCAGAGCCCGGCCTCCGCGTCGAAGACGAGCACCTCGACCATGCCCCGCGGCGCACCGTCCCGGTCCTGCACCACGTACCGCCGCCAGCCGGGACCCGACGCCGGATCCGCCGGCACGATCGTGTAGCCCTTGGCGTCGATCGGCGGCGCCAGCTTCGCCAGGACCGGGTCGAGGACGCCCGAGGGGCGCGGCTGGGGTACGGCCACCGCGGCGGTCGTCGGCGGCTTGGGGCCGGGCAGCAGGACCGTCGTGGCGGTGTACCCGAGCAGGATGACGATGCCTACCGTGGCGACGCCGGCGAGCACGAGGCTCCAGGCGCTGCGGCGGCGCAGCCGATCGGCGCGCGCGACGATGTCGGCGGTGGCGTCGTCGCCGGGCAGCGGCTCGCTCTCGCAGGCTCGCTGCAGGACGTCGGTCAGCAGGGCGCTCATTGCGCGCCGGCCGGGTGCGCGGTCGCGAGCAGCGACGCGAAGGCGCCAAGACCCTCGGCCTCGAGTGCCAGGACCCGGCCATCGTCGAGGTCGAGGGCTCCGGCGGTCTCGTCGATGGCCAGTCCGCAGAAGTGGCGCAGGACGAGCACCGCCCGGCAGCGCGGTGCGAGGCTGTGCAGCGCGTCGAGGACCAGCACGGTGTGCGCGTCGCCGCCGGCCTCGCTGTCCGCGGGGGCGACGAAGACCCGCTTGCGGCGGCCGCGCGGCTTCTTGACGCCGCCCATCAAGTCCGCGTACACCCAGAGGTCCGGGTCGCCGGCATCGGGCTCGTTGAGGAACCGGGCCAGCGTGGTCCGGGCGAGGTCGTCGGCGCGCGCCCAGTCGCCGCACATCAGGAACGCCGTACGACGCAGATGGACGTAGCGCTGGGTAACGTACCCATCGGACATATCTCTTTATAGGCCACCACCGCGCGCGGTCGCCGCGGAACCGGCTCAGCCAACGCCTACGGTGACCTCCACCAGCCGGACCAGGTCGTCCAGGTCCGCGTCGAACTCGGCGGCGGCGTCGCCGTGCCCGGCCGCGTCGTCGACGGGCAGGCCGCCGGTCACCTCGCCGACGGTGTACCCGAGCAGGAACGCGCAGATCATCCGGGTCTGCCGCGGCACCTGGTCCGCGGGCACGCCCGCGTCGTGCAGGCAGCCCCGCAGGGCGGCGGTCAGCCAGGACGCCGAGGCGCCGGCGGACGGCCGGTTCAGCAACAGGGGGTACGCGCCGGGATGCGCGCGGGAGAGCGCCCGCACCGCCCGGCCCAGCGCCCGGAGCCGCTGGCGCCAGTCGATGCCGGCCGGGTCCTCGCCGTACTCGGTGCCGAGTTCCAGGTGCAGCAGGTCGACCAGCCCGTCGAGCAGAGCGTCCTTGCCGCCGACGTACGGATAGAGCGCCATCGAGGTGAGCCCGACCCGTTCCGCGACGGCGCGCATGGACATGGCACCGAGGCCCTGTTCGTCGACGAGAGCCAGTGCCTGGTCGAGGATGAGCCGTCTCTTGTCGTCCACCCGTTCACGGTGTCGGGACGGGGGCACCGACGTCACGGAACGCGCGCGCCACACCGCAAGCAGTCACTCAACCGAGTGAGATCAGCACCAGCGACCCGGCGGGCGCCCGCGGCCCGCGGCGCGCCGGCGCGGGCGGACCGCGCCGTGCAGGTGCGCGCCGGCCCAGCCGCGAAGCTCAGTGCGGCAGCCGACCCGGTGCGGGATCTCACCGGCCGGTTCGACGGCGAGTGGGGTGAGCGGCTCCTCCGCGGCCACCTGCTCCGCGTCGGCGCACAGTTGGCCGTCCTCGCGCTCCGTCATCACTGCCTCCTTCCCTGCCGGTCTTTTCGGTACCTGGTCTCATCGGCACCGCGGCGCCCGGTATTACCTCTGGAACGGGCGGATACGGGGCACTAGGACGACACACTGCCAGGTCACCGACCGAAATCGGCGCCGAGGCGCACCGCTATTACGGACAAATTCCCCAAAAGGTACAGAATTGAGATGTACGCGTGACCGCGCGGAACGGTACAACCTCAAGGCCCGCTCCGACCACGGCGAACAGGATCGTGACAGGCTGGGCCGGTGGCGAAGCCAGCGAAGACCGGGGGTGCGGGCCGGCGGCCGCCCCTGGCCGCCACGCTGCGTCGTGTCGAGGGCCGCGCCGGCGCACTGGCCACCGCCAGCGTCGCCCGGATGGACGAGACCCTGCCGTGGTTCCGGGACCTGCCCGCCGACCAGCGCTCCTGGGTCATGCTCGTCGCACAGGCCGGCGTGCGCTCGCTGGTGGAGTGGCTGCGCTCCGGCGGCACCGCGGCCGGCACCCAGGAGATCTCCGACGAGGTCTTCGCCGCCGCGCCGCGCGCGCTGGCCCGCGCGATCACGCTGACCCAGACCGTCCAGCTGGTCAAGGTCACCATCGACGTCGCCGAGTCCGAGGTGGCCAGCCTCGCCGCCGCGGGCGAGGAGGAGGCGCTCGCGACGGCCATCCTCAAATTCTCCCGGGAGATCGCCTTCTCCGCGGCCCGGGTGTACGCCCGCGCCGCCGAGTCCCGGGGCGCCTGGGACGCCCGGCTCCAGGCGCTGCTCGTCGACGCCCTGCTGCGCGGCGACTCCTCCGACGTGCTCGCCAGCCGGGCCGCCGCGCTCGGCTGGGCGGACGCGCCGCCCGTCGCCGTGGTCGTGGGGCGCTCACCCGGCGGCGACATCACCGCGGTGCTGCACAGCGTCTACCGGGCGGCCCGGCGCGCCCGGGTCGAGGTCATCGGCGGGGTGCACGGCGACCGGCTCGTCATCGTCATGGGCGGGGCCGCCGATCCGCTCGCCACCGCCGGGCAGCTCGCGGCCAGCTTCGGCGAGGGGCCGATCGTGGTCGGGCCCGCCGTGCCGTCGCTGGACCACGCCACCGAGTCGGCCCGGGCCGCCCTGGCCGGCTTCCGGGCCGCGCCCGCCTGGCCCGGCGCGCCGACCCCGGTCGCCGCCGACGACCTGCTGCCGGAGCGCGCCCTGGCCGGCGACTCCGAGGCCCGGCGGGCGCTGCGGCACGACGCGTACGGCGCGGTCGTGCGGGCCGGCGGCGGGCTGCTGGAGACGCTTGACGCGTTCTTCGCCGCCGGCGGGGTACTGGAGAGCGCGGCCCGCGAGCTCTTCGTGCACCCGAACACCGTGCGGTACCGGCTCCGGCGGGTCGCCGAGGTGACCGGGCTGTCTCCCCTGGACGGGCGGGACGCCTTCGCGCTGCGGCTCGCGCTCGCCATCGGCCGGCTCGACCCTGCGAGCTAAATCACTGCCGGCCCGAACCCGATCTGAAAGATCATTAAGCACTATGAGGTACCACTAATTCACCCCAGAATAGGACATTTTTCGGGAGTGTTTGTGGGAAACCTACAACGTTGGTCGTAGGGTTTGGTGGCGCGCAGCAACCCCGCAACCCGCCCCCATCCGGAAGAGTCAGCAACGTGCTCGCAGTCCTCTCACCCGGCCAGGGCTCCCAGAAGCCCGGCTTCCTCTCCTCGTGGCTCGACCTTCCCGGCGCCGAGGCCCGCCTCCGCTGGTGGTCGGCGCTCGCCGGCGTCGACCTGATCCACCTCGGCACCGAGGCCGACGCCGACGAGATCAAGGACACCGCGCGCACCCAGCCCCTGCTCGTCGCCGCCGCCCTGCTCGCGGCCGAGCACCTGCCGATGTACGACGTCGGCCTGGTCGCCGGCCACAGCGTCGGCGAGCTGGGCGCCGCCGCCCTCGCCGGCGTGCTGCCGGCCGAGGCCGCGATCACCCTCGCCGGGGTCCGCGGCCGCGAGATGGCCGCCGCCTGCGCGATCAAGCCGACCGGCATGAGCGCGGTCCTCGGCGGCGACGCCGACGAGGTGATCGCCACGATCGAGAAGCACGGGCTGCACGCGGCGAACCGCAACGGCGCCGGCCAGATCGTCGCCGCCGGCGCGCTGGAGGACCTCGCCAAGTTCGCCGCCGAGCCGCCGGCCAAGGCGCGGATCATCAGCCTGTCGGTCGCCGGCGCGTTCCACACCCCCTACATGGCGCCCGCCGAGCGGGCACTCGGCGCGGTCGCCGGCGGCGTCACCGTCGCCGACCCGGCCCGCATCCTGCTGTCGAACCTGGACGGCGCGGCCGTCATCCACGGCCGCGAGATGTTGCAGCGCCTGGTGCGGCAGGTCACCGCCGGAGTCCGCTGGGACCTGGTGATGCGGACCCTGCGCGACCTCGGCGTCACCGGCGTCATCGAGTTGCCGCCGGCCGGGACCCTGGCCGGCCTGGTAAAACGCGAGCTCAAGGGCGACGGTGCCCCGGAGATCGTCACGCTGAACACGCCGGACGACCTGGCCGCCGCCCGCGACCTGATCGCCCGGCACGGCACGGTCTCCACTCACGAGCCGACCCCCGCATTCCGGGTCGTGGTGGCGCCAAGCGCCGGTGTGTTCCGGCCCGCCGACGGCCTGGACGAGGGCGCCGACGTGCGTACCGGTCAGGTGGTCGGCCAGGTGGTGACCCGCCAGGGCCCGGTCGAGATCACCGCGCACGGCGCCGGCGTGCTCACCGAGTGGCTGGCCCACCACGACGACCCGGTGGCCCCCGGCCAGCCGGTCGCCCGCATCGGCGGACTGCTCCAGTGAGATTGACCCAGTCCGTCGCGATCGAAGGAGCAGCACGATGAACGCGGGTTCCCGCATCGTCGCGATGGGCCACTACCAGCCCTCGCGCGTGATCACCAACGACGACCTCGCGGAGATCGTCCAGACCAACGACGCGTGGATCCGGGACCGGGTCGGCATCGCCGAGCGGCGCGTCGCCGACGCCGAGTCCGTCGCCGACATGGCCACCTTCGCCGCGGAGAAGGCCCTGGCCGGCTCCGGGCTCACCGCCGCCGACATCGACATGGTCGTCGTGGCGACCTGCTCGTCGATCGACCGCTGCCCGAACGTGGCCTCCCGGGTCGCCGCCCGGCTGGGCATCTCCGCGCCGGCCGCGATGGACGTGAACACGGCCTGCTCCGGCTTCTCGTACGCGCTGGGCACGGTCGACCACGCCATCCGCGCGGGCGCCAGCCGCAACGCCATCGTCATCGGCGCGGAGAAGCTGTCCGACGTCACCGACTGGACCGACCGCACCACCGCCGTGCTGTTCGGCGACGGCGCGGGCGCGGCCGTGGTCTCCGCGTCCGCCGACGGCGAGACGCCCGGCGTCGGCCCGGTGCTGTGGGGCTCGGCGCCGGAGAAGGGCGACGTGCTGCGGATCGAGGGCTGGCAGCCCTACATCCAGCAGGAGGGCCAGAGCGTCTTCCGGTGGGCGACCACCGCGCTGGCGCCGTTCGCGCTCCAGGCCTGCGAGCGCGCCGGCGTCCGGCCGGACGAGCTCGCGGCGTTCGTGCCGCACCAGGCAAACACCCGCATCATCGACGGCATCGTGAAGCGGCTCGGCCTCGGCCCGAACGTCGTCGTCGCCAAGGACCTGATCGAATCCGGCAACACCTCCGCGGCGAGCGTGCCGCTGGCCCTGTCCAAGCTCGTCGAGCGGCGCGAGGTGCCCTCGGGCGCCCCGGTCCTGCTCTTCGGCTTCGGCGGCGGCCTCACCTACGCGGGACAGGTTGTCCGCTGCCCCTGACGGGGCTGAGAACTGTCCGCGAGTACCCCCACAATGAAAGGAACCCACCGCAATGGCAACCCGCGCTGAGATCACCTCCGGCCTCGCCGAGATCCTCGAGGAGGTCGCCGGGGTGAACCCGGACGACGTCGCCGAGGAGAAGTCCTTCACCGACGACCTGGACGTCGACTCGCTGTCCATGGTCGAGGTCGTGGTGGCCGCCGAGGAGAAGTTCGGCGTCAAGATCCCCGACAACGAGGTCCAGAACCTCAAGACCGTCGGCGACGCCGTCTCCTTCATCGAGGCGAACCACTGACATGAGCAGAACAGACGTCGTCGTCACCGGGCTCGGCGCGACGACCCCGCTTGGCGGGGACGTCGCGTCCACCTGGGACGCCATGCTGGCCGGCCGCTCCGGGGTGGGGGTACTCACCCAGGAGTGGGCCGCGCAGTTGCCCGTACGCATCGCCGCACAGCTCGCGGTCGACCCCTCCGAGGTCATCGAACGCGTCAAGCTGCGCCGGCTCGACCGCTCCGAGGCGATCGCGCTGATCGCCGGCCACCAGGCCTGGGCCGACAGCGGCCTCAAGGACTCCGGTCTCGACCCCGAGCGGCTCGCCGTCAGCTTCGGCAGCGGCATCGGCGGCGCGCAGACCCTGCTGGCCCAGGACGACATCCTGGAGGCCTTCGGGCCGCGCCGGGTCAGCCCGCACACCGTGCCGATGCTGATGCCCAACGGCCCCGCCGCCTGGGTCGGCCTCGAGCTCGGCGCCCAGGCGGGCGTCCACTCGATGGCCAGCGCCTGCGCGACCGGCGCCGAGGCGATCTCGCTCGGCCTGGACATCATCCGCTCCGGCCGGGCCGACGTGGTCATGGCCGGCGGCACCGAGGCCGTGATCCACCCGCTGCCGATCGCCGGCTTCGCCTCGATGCGGGCCATGTCCGCCCGCAACGACGCGCCCGAGAAGGCCTCCCGCCCCTGGGACAAGGGCCGCGACGGCTTCGTGCTCGGCGAGGGCGCCGGCGCGGTCGTGCTCGAGCGCGCCGACCACGCCGCCGCCCGCGGTGCCCGGGTCTACGCCCGGCTCGCCGGCGCCGGCATCACCTCCGACGGCTACGACATCGTGCAGCCGCACCCACAGGGCGCGGGCGCGATCCGGGCCATCACCAAGGCGCTCGCCGACGCGGGCGTGTCCAAGTCCGACATCGTGCACGTCAACGCGCATGCCACCTCCACACCAGTCGGTGACATGGCCGAGATCGCCGCGCTGCGGGCCGCGATCGGCAACCACCCGGTCCTCACCTCGACCAAGTCGATGTCCGGGCACCTGCTCGGCGCGGCCGGGGCGCTGGAGTCGATCGCCACGATCCTGGCGATCCGGGACAGCGTCGTTCCGCCGACCATCAACCTGGACGACCCGGACGACGCTCTCGACATGGATGTGGCGGCGCACAAGGCGCGACCGCTCGACATCCCGGCCGCGCTGAACAACTCGTTCGGCTTCGGCGGCCACAACGTGGCCCTGGTCTTCACCCGTGCGTGACCATCCGGCCGAATCGGAGTACGCCGTGACCCTGACCTCGGATCCTCCCGCCGTAGAAGTCGACCACCGCGATCCGGAGGGCCGGCTGCGGGCGGTCTTCGACGCCGGCTCGCTGCGCCTGCTCGCACCCAAGGACGACTCGGGCGTGCTGTGGGCACGCGGCGAGGTCGACGGCACGCCCGCGATCGCTTTCGCCACCGACGCCACCCGGATGGGCGGCGCCATGGGCGTCGAGGGCTGCCAGCACGTCGTCGACGCGATCGACACGGCGGTCCGCGAGCGGGTGCCGGTGCTCGGTCTCTGGCACTCCGGCGGCGCCCGGCTGGCCGAGGGTGTCGTCGCCCTCGACGCCGTCGGCCAGGTGTTCGCGGCGATGGTGCGCGCCTCGGGGCGCGTACCGCAGATCTCCGTGGTGCTCGGCCCGGCGGCCGGCGGCGCCGCGTACGGGCCGGCGCTGACCGACATCGTGATCATGAGCAAGGCCGGCCGGATCTTCGTGACCGGGCCCGAGGTGGTCCGCAGCGTCACCGGCGAACAGGTCGACATGGAACGCCTCGGCGGTCCCGAGCCGCACGGCCGCCGCTCGGGCGTCGTGCACATCACCACAAAGGACGACGAGAGCGCGCTGGCCGAGGCCCGCAAGCTCACCGTCCTGCTCGGCCGCCAGGGCCGGCTCACTCCGGCGGACGTCGCCGAGGGCGCCGGAAACCACGACCTGACCGAGGCGATGCCCGCCGAGGCCAACCGGGCGTACGACGTGAAGCCGGTGGTCAAGGCCCTGCTCGACGAGCCGGGCGTGGAACTGCACGCCAAGTGGGCGCCGAACATCTCCACCACGCTCGGCCGCTTCGGCGGTCGCACGGTGGGCGTCATCGCCAACAACCCGCTGCGCCTCGGCGGCTGTCTCGACGCGTCCAGCGCCGAGAAGGCCGCGCGGTTCGTGCGGATGTGCGACGCGCTGGGCGTGCCGCTGATCGTGCTGGTGGACGTGCCCGGCTACCTGCCCGGCGTCGGCCAGGAGTGGGACGGCGTGGTGCGCCGCGGTGCCAAGCTGCTGCACGCCTTCGCCGAGGCGGTCGTGCCGCGGGTGACGCTGGTGACCCGCAAGGCGTACGGCGGCGCGTACATCGCGATGAACTCCCGCTCCCTGGGCGCCACAGCCGTGTTCGCCTGGCCGAGCGCCGAGATCGCCGTCATGGGCGCGAGCGCGGCGGTGAACATCCTGCACCGCAAGCAGCTGGCGGCGGCACCGCAGGAGAGTCGCGAGCCACTGCGCGAGGCGCTCATCCAGGAGCAGCTGAAGACGGCGGGCGGCGTCACCCGCGCGCTGGAGATCGGCGTCGTGGACGACGTGATCACGCCGGAGCAGACCCGCCGCCGCATCGCCGAGGCCCTGGCGGCGGCGCCGGCCGGACGCGGCGCACACGGCAACATCCCGCTGTGACACACAGACGATGAAGGGGCGCCCCGGCCGGGGCGCCCCTTCGCCGTTCCTGGCGCTACGAAGATCGTCTTTGTGACGGATTGGTGACCGTCGGTACGGTGTGGCGCATGGTGGTGGGCCGCTGGGGCCGGGTGCGCCGGTACGGGTTGTGGTCGGGCGTGCCCGCGCTCGTGGCCGCCGTTGCGGGGTGGGCGGCGCTGGCGGATGACAAGCACGGGTGGACGGTGGTCGCGGCGGCGTTGGCGGGGGCGGCGGGTGCGTTCGGGCCGACCGTGGCGGATCGGGTGGCGGCGGCGCGGGAGCGGCGGCAGCTGCGTGCCGGCGCGGTGGCCGTGGTGCGGGTGGCGGATCTACCGGTGTCGGTGACCCGGTTGTTGCGCCCGGACCAGCAGGTGGTGCCGTTCTTCGGCCGGGGCTGGGTGCTGCGGCAGTTGGAGATGTGGGCCGGTGACCCGGATGCGGTGGCGGTGCGGCTGCTGACGGGCGCGGGTGGGGTGGGTAAGACCCGGCTGGCGCGGGAGTTGGCGTCGCGGTTGGCGGGGTGGCGGTGTGAGTGGATCAGTCCGCACGCGGAGGCGGAGACGACCGCGTTGGTCGCGTCGGGCGGGTTCGGGCCGCGGTCGTTGCTGGTGCTGGATTACGCGGAGGCGCGGGACCGGGCGGCGGTAGCCGAGCTGTTGTGGGCGGTGCACCTGGCGGATCGGGTACGGGTGGTGTTGCTGGCGCGTTCGGCGGGGTTGTGGTGGGAGAGCCTGCCCGCGGCGTTCGACCGGCAGGCGCATCTCGTGGAGGCGATGACCACCGCGCCCGGTGTGGTGGTCGAGGTCACGGCCCGGGTGGACGATGCACACGACCCGAAAATGATCGTGGCGGATGCGGCGGCGGCGTTCGCGGAGAGGTTGGGCCGGCCGGTGCCGGTACTGGCGGGGATGCGGGCGTGGCCGGTGGATACGCCGGTGTTGCGGTTGCACGCGGACGCGTTGGTAGCGGTGCTGGACGGTGCGCACCGCCAGGGTGATTACGACGTGCTGGGTGAGGTGCTGGGGCACGAGAGCCGGTATTGGCGGTTCACGGCGCGGCGGGCCGGGTTGTTCGGCGCCGGTGATGATCCGACTGCCGACCGCGCGGTGCGGCAGGTGGTGGGTATCGCCGCGCTGATGGGTGCGGACAGTCCGGCCGAGGTTGAGCAGGTGGTCCGGCGGGCGCCGCTGCTGGCGGAGGCGGACGCGGCGCGTATCGCCGGGTACGTGTCGTGGTTGTCCGGGCTGTACCCGGCGGGGCAGGGATCCGCGTTGGGCGTGGTACAGCCGGATCTGTTGGCGGAGTCTGTCGCCACGCGGGTGCTGACCGAGTGCGGCGTGCAGGAACGGGCGCGGGTGTTGTCCGGGTCGAGTGCCGCTCAGGCGGTGCGGGTCTTGACGGTGTTGGGCCGGGCGCGGGTGCACCAGGCCGGCGTGGATACATTGATCGATGCGGCGCTCGGGGTGGATGTGCCGGGCATGGTGGAAGCAGTCATCGAGGTGGGCGTGCAGTTCCCGGGGATATTCACGTCCCGGGTGGTGGCTCTGCTGGCGGACGCGACCATCGAGCACGGCTGGGCGCGACAGACGGCGGCGCGGGTGCCGTACCCCTCATTGGAACTCGGCCAGCTCGCGCTCGGATTGACCACGCACATCGTCACCGGGTTCCCCGCCGACACCTCGCTCGCCGATCGAGCGCACTGGGCCACCTGGCACGCGCTGCGGTTGGCGGAGTCGGGGCGGCGGGCCGAGGCACTGACCGCCAGCCAGGAAGCGGTCGACCTCTACCGGGAGTCGGCCGGGCTCAACCGCGACGCCTACCTACCCGACCTAGCCTTGTCGATGAACAACCACTCGATCAGGTTGGCGGAGTCGGGGCGGCGGGCCGAGGCGCTGACCGCCAGCCAGGAAGCGGTCGACCTCTACCGGGAGTCGGCCGGGCTCAACCGCGACGCCTACCTACCCGATCTCGCCATGTCGGTGAACAACCACGCGAACCGGTTGGCGGACGCAGGGCGGCGGGCCGAGGCCCTGATCACCATCCAGGAAGCGGTCGACCTGCGCCGGGAGTTGGCCAGGCTCGACCGCGACGCCTACCTACCCAACCTCGCCACGTCGGTGAACAACCACGCGATCAGGTTGGCGGAGTCGGGCCGGCGGGCCGAGGCGCTGATCGCCAGCCAGGAGGCGGTCGACCTCTACCGGGAGCTGGCCGGGCTCAATCGCGACGCCTACCTACCCAACCTCGCCACGTCGGTGAACAACCTGGCAGTCGACCTGGCGGAGGCGGGGAGGCGGGCCGATGCGCTGGTCGCCAGCCAGGAAGCGGTCGACCTGCGCCGGGAGCTGGCCGGGCTCAACCGCGACGCCTACCTACCCGACCTCGCCATGTCGGTGAACAACCACGCGAACCGGTTGGCGGACTCAGGCCGGCGGGCCGAGGCACTGATCGCCAGCCAGGAAGCGGTCGACCTGCGCCGGGAGTTGGCCAGGCTCGACCGCGACGCCTACCTACCCGACCTCGCCACGTCGTTGTGGAATGTGGGGTTCGTCGCCCTCAAAGTTGGTTGCGTCACCGACGACGTCGTTGCCCTGACCGCAGAAGGGGTTCGCTACTTCGAGACTCTGGCAGCCTCTGAACCAGCGGCCTTTGCGTCACGACACGAGGCGGCGGCAAAGACCCTCGCCGAGCTGCACCAAAGCCAGAATCCCGCTACTGACGGAACAGCGCGGTGACTACGCCGCTCGTCCCGTCGGCCGCCGGGCGCTGTCGCCGGATCATTTGACGCAGGCGCTGCGCGGCAGCGTGCCCACCTGCACC
This sequence comes from Amorphoplanes digitatis, assembly GCF_014205335.1. Classification (NCBI taxonomy): domain Bacteria; kingdom Bacillati; phylum Actinomycetota; class Actinomycetes; order Micromonosporales; family Micromonosporaceae; genus Actinoplanes; species Actinoplanes digitatis. The sequence continues at coordinate 7,134,705 of NZ_JACHNH010000001.1, forward strand.
GGCGACTTCCCGGGCGGCGTGGCCTTGCCGGCCAGCACGTTCGCCAGCGCGGTCAGGGACAGCGGGCTCGACGAGTACGTGGCGAGCAGGGTCGGCGACCGCGAGCCCGCCAGCAGGTACGGGGTGTCCATCATGACCGTGACCGCCGCGTCCATGCTCAGGTCGGTCTGCCGGTCGCCGTACCCGACGAGGTGCACGACCGTGCCGCCTGCGGCCTGTACCCGGACGCCCGCCGCCTGCAACGCCTTGACGAGCCCGACCCGCGCCGCCTCCCGGCCGCCGGAGGCGCTCACCGTGACCGGGCCGCTGACCAGCGGGCCGGTGCAGGGGCCCCGGAAGATGGTGACCGCCGCCGCGGCGGCGTCGTAGACGACCGTCTGGTGCGCGTCCGAACCCACGGTGGAGAGCTCCGGACGCGGCATGGCGGCGCCCCGGAACTTCAGCGTCAGGATCCGGGTGGCCGCCTCGACGAGCCGCTCGCGCTTGAGGGTGCCGTTCCCGAGCGCGGCCAGGATGCCGTCCCGGGCGCCGGCCAGGTTCGGCGGCATGAGCAGCAGGTCGTTGCCCGCGTTCAGGGCGCGCACGGCCGCCTCGCCGGGCGGCCACTTCATCGCCGGTGGCATGTTCATCGCGTCGGTGATCGCGACGCCGGTGAACTTCAGCTCGGTGCGGAGCAGGTCCGTCATGATCTTGTGGGAGAAGGTCGCGGCCACGCCCTTGTCGAGGGCCTGGACGTCGATGTGCCCGGACATCACCACGCCGGCGCCCGCGTTGATGCCCGCGGCGAACGGCGGCAGGTCCTCGGCGGCGAGCTGCTCCTTCGTCTGCGCGACCACCGGCAGCCCGTCGTGGCTGTCACCGGTGGTGTGCCCGTGCCCCGGAAAATGCTTGAGGGCCGCCGATATCCCGGCGCCCTGTATGCCGCGGACGGCCGCCTGCACCTGTGCGGAGTTCGCCTTCGGGTCGGCGCCGAACGAGCGGGAGCCGATCACCGAGCTGCCCTTGGGCCCGAGCGTGTCGGCGACCGGCGCGAGGTCGAGGTTGACACCCATCGCCGCCAGTTCCTCGCCCGCGGCGCGCCAGGCGCCCTCGGTCAGCTCCGGCCGGCCGGCCGCGCCGAACGCCATCGCGGACGGCAGCAGCGTCACGCCCTGCCGGATCCGGGTGACCACGCCGTACTCCTGGTCGGTGCCGACCAGGAGCGGCGCGCCGCCGGGCAGCTGGGCCGCGGCCCGTTGCAGGCCGTCGGTCAGGCCGCGGACCTGCTTCGGGTTCTCCACGTTCGTCGCCGGGTTGGTGGCGCCGGTCGGGTCGTCGGGCGTGAAGCCGACCAGGATCAGGCCGCCGAGCCGGAACTTCGTGATCATCTCGGCCGGGGTGTTCACGCCGGCGATGTTCTGGTTGCCCGCGGCGGCGGTCTTGTCGACCCGGTCGGCCGTGTCGCCGTACGCATAGGGCATCAGGACCTGGCCGGCCAGGTCCTGATCGGTGAAGGCGGCGACCGCGGCCCGCGCCAGCGTGGCGGGGTCGCCGGTCGGGCGCGGCGGGACGCTCGCCGACGGCGGGACGGCCGGCGCGGACGCCGGGCCGGGCGCCGGCGGCGGTGCCGGCGCCGACGGCGTGTCGCTGCCGCAACCCACAAGCATCGCCAGGGGTACGGCCACAGCCACGCGGAGCGCCCTATTCACGGCCGCCATTGGATCAGCTCCCGGCAACTTCGACAAACGGCGTCGTCCGGGGCCGCGGATGCCTGCCCCGGCGCCTACCCCACGCGGGTCAGCAACGTTACCGGCGCGCCGTCTCCGGCGTAGCGGTACGGCTCGAGTTCAGCATCCCAGGCGGTGCCGAGCGCCTTCTCCAGGGCGTGCGAGAGCGCCTCGGGAGCCCTGGCGGTGGCCATGATGGCCCGCAGCCGGTCCTCGCCGATCTGGATGTCGCCGGACGCCCCGATGGTGCCGCGGAACAAGCCGCGGCCGGGTACGTGCATGAACCGCTCCCCGTCGACACCGGGGCTCGGTTCCTCGGTGACCTCGAAACGGACCATGGGCCACTGCCGGAGGGCAGCAGCCAGTTCCGCGCCGGTCCCAGGCCTTCCGGTCCAACTGCACTCGGACCGCCGCATGCCGGGGTCGGCCGGCTGCGCAGTCCAGTGCAGGTTGACCGCGGCCGTCAGGACGCGCGCGATCGCCCACTCGACGTGCTGGCACACGGCGAGTGGAGTCGAGTGGACGTATACGACGCCACACGTTGGCACGGTGACCTCCCGGAGACCGAGGTGCGTCTTCCCCTACGACCTCGACCGCGGTTGATCGTGCTCCATGATGCCGGGTGGTGCGGATGGTGCGCCAGAGAAACCGCAATATCGACATGTGCAGTGCCGTACCGGCACACCTGACCTAACGGCCGAACCGGCTCCGGCGGTGCGGCCGTGCCGGGGTCGTGTAGGCTTGCTGCGGCATTTTCTGCCGACAAACTTTGCCGAGAATCATTTAGCTAGGAGTACCGCCGTGGCGAGCAACACCTCTAAGACCGCCCGCGCATCAGTCCGCGCCGGCCAGGCCGGTAAGGGCGACGCGCTGAGCGTGCTCGGCGAGTTCAAGTACCTCATCCCGCTCGCCGAGGGCCGCTTCGCCTACGTGCGCAACCTCACCAACGGCAAGACCCACCACCTGCGCACCGACTCGGACGCCTTCGTCGAGGAGATCCGCACCCTCGCGACCGCCGGGCACGGCGCCAAGATCCGCGCCGAGCTCGCCTCGCTCAACGAGTCGTTCCCCGCTCACGGCTGGGGCACGACCGAGAAGCGCCTCGAGGACGCCGGCGTCTTCGGCGGCTGAGCCAGACGACACAGGGACGCTCCCCGGGCAGACCGCCCGGGGAGCGCCTTTTTGCAATTGCCGAAGATCAAGACAAGTTGATCAGGGCAGCAGGTCGACCCAGCCGGTGTCGAGGTCGTAGACCGCGCCGGCCACCGCGACCCGGCCCTCGGCGATCGCGTCCGCCACGCCGGTGACGTCGCGCATGCGCCGGACCGTGCGGGTCACGTGCGCGCGCATCGCCTTGGCGGCGACGTCCGGGTCGTCCAGGCCGACCGCGTGCACCGCCGGTGCGATCTCGTCGACCAGGTAGCCGACGTCGCCCTCCGGCCGCTCCCCCGCGCGCAGCGCCGCGATCGTCGCGTCCACCGCGCCGCAGCGGACGTGGCCCAGCACCATCACCAGCGGCACCTTGAGCGCGGAGACGGCGAAACCGACCGAGCCGAGCACCGCGCGATCCACCACGTGCGCGCCGGAGCGGACCACGCAGATCGACCCGAACGTCTGGTCGAAGATCGCCTCGAGCGGCACCCGCGAGTCGATGCAGCCGATCACGACCGCGTGCGGCAGCTGCCCGCCCGATGACGCGGCGGCGGCGGCGACGTCGTGGCCGTGCTCGGGACGGCCGCTGACGAAGCGGCGGTTGCCGGCGACGAGCGCCGCCAGCGCGTCCGCCGGCCGGACGATGCGAGCCGGTGCGGTGCTGACCGGGGCGGTCGAAACCGCCACCCGGGTCGCCTTGTCACCAGGTGAGATACCCGTCATGCGTCAGATTCTCTACGAGTGACGGGCTACCGACAGCGTATGCGAGCTACATCACCCGAGCCGTACGATTATCCCGAACGACCGTTCAGCGCAAGATCCGGATGGCCAGTGGCAATTCCGGAAATCACGAGTGATGCTTATTACCCGTGGGTACGACGGGGGCCGTGCGAAACACGGAGGTGCCCATGCCCGAGCGCTCGAAGCTCATGCTTCCAGACCGCGTCCGGTTGAACGTCGAGACGAGCGGGCCGGCGGACGCGCCGGTGACCGTCGTGCTGCTGCACGGCTGGTGCCTCGACCGGCGTACCTGGCATTACCAGCTCAGCGCCCTTGAGGCCACCGATGCCCGGGTGATCGTGTACGACGCCCGCGGGCACGGACGGTCCTCGGCGACCCGGCGGCACGCCGCGACCCTCGGGCAGCTCGGCGACGACCTGGCCGAGGTGCTGCGGGTGTACGCGCCGCACGGCCCGATCGTGCTGGTCGGCCACTCGCTGGGCGGCATGACGATCATGGAGTACGCCGACTCCCACCCGGACGAGTTCGCGGCCCGGGTGGCCGGCCTGGTCTTCGTGTCGACGACGGCCGAGGGCGCGACGCACACCAGCTACGGGTTGCCCACCGCGCTCACCTCGATCCTGCGGGCCGCCGAGACGACCGGCGCCGGGCTGCTCGCCCGGCTCGGCGTGTGGCGCCCGCACCGCGCGATGCTGCCGGCCCTGCGCCCCGCCGTGCGCTGGCTGCTCTTCGGCGACGGCTACCGGTCCGCCGACCTGGACATCACGATGTCGGCGTTCGGGTGGGCGTCGCTGCGGTCGATCGGCGGGTTCCGCGCCTCGGTCGGCGCACAGCAGCGGCTGGAGACGCTCGCCGCGCTCGGCGACGTGCCCGCCGCCGCCCTGGTCGGTGACCGGGACCGGCTGACCCCGCCGCCGTGCGCGGAGTCGATCGCCGACGCCCTGCCGGGCACCGAACTGACCGTCTTCGCGGGCGCCGGCCACATGCTGATGATGGAGCGCCCCTTCGAGGTCTCCGCGGCGGTGCTGGCCGTGGCGGCACGCGCCGCCAAGAGGCTACCGGCGAAACGCCGCCGGGAACCCCGTATCGGCTACGACCAGGCGGCCTGAGCCCCGATTTACCAGGTCAAGCGTTTGCGGGCGTGCCGACGTCGACGGGGGTACCGCGGCAGGAGTAAGTTCGATTGCCCCCTGGCGCCGGTGCCGGGCGGCGTCAGCACGCGGAACACCAGCGGGGAGCACAACCGACTTGAGCGACGCCACCGTTCTGCAGCAGGAGATCGCGGTCGAGCAGGAGCACGTCGACCGGGTCTACACCCGGCTCGCCGAGCTGCGCAAGGACGCGTCCCGGGCCGAGAAGGAGGGCTACCAGCTCGCCGGGGTCGGCACCTTCGGCGCGCTGGTCGAGCGCGACGCGATGGTCTACCACCGCGCGCGGCGCCGGCACGCCCTGGACGCCGAGTACGAGGGCCTCGTCTTCGGCCGCCTCGACCTGGGCACCGGCGCGGTGCACTACGTCGGGCGCATGGGCATCCGCGACGAGAACTCGCAGTCGCTGGTGGTGGACTGGCGTGCGCCGGCCGCGGCGGCGTTCTACCGGGCCACCCCGGCCGACCCGCTGGGCGTGGTCCGGCGCCGGATGATCCAGTCCACCCGTGAGCGGGTCACCAACATCGAGGACGACCTGCTGGATCCCGAGGCCGCGCCCGCGGACATGCGGGTGGTCGGCGACGGCGCGCTGCTGGCCAGCCTCTCCAAGGCCACCGGGCGCGGCATGCGCGACATCGTGGCGACCATCCAGCGCGAGCAGGACGACGCGATCCGCTCGCCCGCCTCGGGCGTGACGATCGTGACCGGCGGCCCCGGCACCGGCAAGACCGCCGTGGCGCTGCACCGGGCGGCGTACCTGCTCTACGCCGACCGCAGCCGGTTCGCCGGCGGCGGCATCCTGGTGGTCGGCCCGTCCGGGGTGTTCGTCAACTACATCGCCACGGTGCTGCCGTCGCTCGGCGAGGACACCGCGACGCTGCGCTCGCTCGGCTCGCTGGTCGCGGGCTACGACGCCGCCCGCACGGACCCGACCGACGTGGCGGCGCTCAAGGGCTCGCTGCGGATGCGCCGGGTGCTCGAGCGGGCCTCGCACGACGCCGTGCCGGGCGGCCCGACCGAGCTGCGGCTGCTCTACCACGGCGCCCTGCTGCGCCTGGACGCCGGCGACCTGGACCGGATCCGGCGCAAGGCGCTGCCACGCGGCGCCCGCCGCAACGAGGTGCGCGGCACCGGCTTCGACCGGATCTTCGACGCGCTCTGGGCGCAGGCCAAGGGCTCGGTCCGCAACCTGCCGGAGAAGCGGGAGTTCGAGGCCGAGCTGGCCGACCGCGGCGACTTCCGGGACTTCCTGCGCGCCTGGTGGCCGCGGTTCACCCCGATGCGGGTGCTGCGCTGGCTGGCCGAGCCGGCCCGGCTGCGGGCGTACGCGAACGGGCTGTTGTCGCGCGAGGAGATCGCGCTGTTGCAGGGCTCGTTCGACGGCCTGGCCGCGGACGGCCCGACCATCTCCGACGTGGCGCTGCTGGACGAGCTGGACGAGCTGATGGGCCGCCCTCGGCAGCCGCAGCGCAAGAAGGGCAACCCGTTCCACGTCCGCGACGGGGTGCAGGAGGTCAGCACGTTCGCGGACCGGCAGGCGGCGGCGCGCGCACAGGTGGTCCGCGACGAGGACTACCGCGACTACGCGCACGTGGTCGTCGACGAGGCGCAGGACGTGTCGCCGATGCAGTGGCGCATGATCGGCCGCCGGGGCGCGTACGCGTCGTGGACGATCGTCGGCGACCCGGCGCAGACGGCCTGGTCCGGCGACCCCGAGGAGCTGGACCGCTCGCGCGACCGGGCGCTCGGCTCGCGGCGCCGCAACAGCTACTCCCTGACGACCAACTACCGGAACTCGTCGGAGATCTTCGCGGTGGCCGCCCGGGTGATCCGCACAATCATGCCGGACCTGCCGCTGCCCTCGGCGGTGCGCAGCACCGGCGTCGAGCCGGTCGACCTGGTCGTCGGCACCGCGCAGCTACCGGACGCGGTGCGCGAGTCCGCGGAGAAGCACCTCTCCGATGTGGACGGCACGATCGGCGTGATCACACCGGTGCCGCGGCGCGACGAGATGGCGCGGTGGGTGGCCGGGCTGCCCGAGCGGATCCAGGTGGTGACCGCGCTGGAGGCCAAGGGCATGGAGTACGACGCGGTCGTGCTCGTCGAGCCGGCCGAGATCGCCACGGACGCCAGCGGCACCCGCACCCTGTACGTGGCCCTGTCGCGGGCGACCCAGCGCCTCACGACGGTGGGCACCCGCGACTGGACCAGGACGGGCGGTTAGGGCCGCGGCACCGCGACGGCCGTGTACGGCGTGGTCGGCGTCGGCGGCGTGGTGAAGCGGGCGTTCGGCAGGTAGAAGCGCTTGCCGTACTCCGCGATGGTGGTGGGCACGTCGAAGCGCGGGTCGGTCGTGCGGCTGACGACCTCGCCCCGGGTGGCGCGCCGGTCCAACTGGATCCGGGTGATCACGTTGAGCCGGTTCTGCACGACGTAGAGCGTGCGGCCGCGCAGCAGCATGCCGTCGCCGCCCGGCACGGACTCGCCGCCCAGGTCGATCTCGGTGGTCACGCCCGCGTACGACGTCCGGAACAGCTTGCCCGTGCCGGACTGCACGATGATCAGGCCGCGGCCGTCGGGCGTCGCGGTGATGCCGTTCGCGTTGATGCCGGCCTGGTGCACGATGGCGCCGGTCAGCGGCACCGGGGTCGCCGCGGCCGGTAGGCCGCCGTCGCGGCCCAGCGCGAGCCGGAAGAGCACCGGGTTGTTCGAGTCGGTGAACCAGGCGGCGCCGCCGGTGAGCACCACGTCGTTGATGAACGCCGGGACGGTCTGCAGGGTGTATGACCTGAGCACCGCGCCGGTGGCGGCGTTCAGCACGCGGGCGTCGCCGCCGTTGCCGCCGGCGACGAAGAGCCGGCCGCGGCCGTCGATCTTGAGGCCGAGCGAGGGCGTGCCGGGACCCTGGCTGATCACCTCGCCGCGGCCGGTGCGCAGGCCGGCCCGGTAGATGTCGCCGTCGACCCGGGAACCGAAGTACGCGTACGGTGCCGCGCCGATCGCGATTCCCTCGGGCTGGAAGCCGTCGGGCAGCGCGATGGTGGCCGGGCCCGGGGAACGATGAGTAGCACCCGCGGGGGTGGCACCGGCCACGACCGCGAGTGCGGCCGCGGTGACGAGCGCGAGAATACGTCTGGACACGAGCAATTCCTTCCAGGCGGGTTCGGTCTGTCGTCACCCTGTACCCCGGCAATGGCAACCGAGTTCAACTTGCATACATAGCGATGTGAACATATATTTGCCGAGGTTCGGCGGAGCGTTGGAAGGCAGGCCCATGGGAGCCGGGCACGACCACGGAGGCCAGGCGCTGCGCGCCGGCGAGCGGCACCGGTCCCGCCTCTGGTGGGCGGCCGGACTACTTGCCACGTTCATGCTGGCCGAGGCCGCCGCCGCGCTGCTGACCGGCTCGCTGGCGCTGCTCTCCGACGCCGGGCACATGTTCACCGACGTGCTGGGCATCGCCATGGCGCTGGCCGCGATCACCGCCGCCGGCCGGGCCGGCGTGGACTCCCAGCGCACCTTCGGGCTCTACCGGCTCGAGGTGCTCGCCGCCCTGGGCAACGCCCTGCTGCTGACCGGCGTCGCGGTCTATGTGCTGATCGAGGCGGTGCGCCGCTTCGCCGATCCCCCGCACGTGCCCGCCGGGCCGATGCTCCTGGTCGCCACCGGCGGCCTCGTGGTCAACATCGTCGCGTTCCTGCTGCTGCGCTCGGGCGCCAAGGAGAGCCTGAACGTGCGCGGCGCGTACCTCGAGGTGGTCGGCGACCTGCTCGGCTCGGTCGGCGTGATCATCGCGGCCGGGATCATCGCGGTCACCGGCTGGTCGTACGCGGACCCGATCGTCGCCGTGATCGTGGCGCTGATGATCCTGCCGCGCACGTTCGCCCTCGGGCGCTCGGCGGTGCGCATCCTGGTCCAGGCCGCGCCCGCGCACCTCGACGTCACGGTGGTGCGCGACCGGCTCGCGGCCGTTCCCGGCGTGCGCGACGTGCACGACCTGCACGTCTGGACGCTCACCTCGGGCATGGACGTGGCCTCGGCGCACCTGCGCCTCGAGCCGACGGCCGAACTCGGCACGGTGCTGGCCACCGCCCGCGAGGCGCTGCACGACGAGTTCGAGATCGAGCACGCGACCCTCCAGGTCGAGCCGGTCACCACCGGCGGGTCCTGCACGCCGGCGGGCTGGTAGCAACCGCGGCGAAGCCACACGAGGGCGGCCGTGAGCTGCCTAGACTCCTCGATGACGCCAAATCGCGGGGGGACGCCATGGCTAGGACCGTCATCCATCAGCCCAAGGTCGCCTGGGACGGCGCACGCGCGTTCGTCGGGGCCGCGGGCGGCTCGGAGTACGGCGCACTCGCCACCGAGATGCTCGGCAAGCTCGGCACCGACTGGTACGGCGAACTGGCCAACACGCGCCAGCGGATGCTCACGGCGACGGTGCAGAGCGACAGCGACGAGCACGCCGTCGAGGACGTCGAGGTCGCCAGGTGGCGGGTCCGTCTCGAGGACCTGATGCGCCGGCGCCCCGACCTGATCAGCGCGGTGCAGGAGCTGACCGAGGGCATCGCCCGGTGACCACGGCCCCGGCCGGCTAAATCGCCGATCCGGCCCGGCTGGGGCGTACCGTCCGCGAGACTGGTCACATGAGCCACAGAGGCGTCATGGTGTTCGTGCCCGCGCCCCAGCTGACCGTGACGCTCGAGCAGCAGAACGACCGCGCCGAACTGCACGTGCACCCCGGCGGCCAGGGCGTCTGGCAGGCCCGGATGATCACGCTGCTCGGCGCGCAGGTCACCCTCTGCGCGGCCGTCGGCGGCGAGGTCGGGCAGGTGCTGGAGCCGCTGCTGGAGTTCCAGGGCGTGACGCTGAAGACCATCAGGCGCGGCTGGGGCACCGGCTGGTACGTGCACGACCGGCGCGGCGGCGAGCGTACGGCGCTCGCCGAGGATCCCGGCCAGCCGCTGTCGCGGCACGAGATGGACGAGCTGTACAGCATCGCGCTGGCCGAGGGGCTGCGGGCGGGCATCGCCGTGCTCGGCGGGCCCGCGCACCCCTCGGTGGTGCCCGCCGAGGTCTACCGGCGGCTCGCCACCGACCTCGGCGCCAACGGCTGCAAGGTCATCGTGGACCTGTCGGGCGCGCACCTCAGCGCCGCGCTCGAGGCCCGGCCGTACGTCGTCAAGGTGAGCCACGAGGAGCTGCTGCGCGACGGCAGGGCCACCGAGGACACCACCGACTCGCTGGCCGGCGCGCTGCACGGGCTGCACGACGACGGCGCCGCGATGGCGCTGGTCTCGCGCGGCGACGCGGGCGCGCTGGCCCTGATCGAGGACCGGATGTACGAGGTGGACATGCCCAGGATGATCGCCACCGAGCCGCGCGGCGCGGGCGACTCGATGACCGCCGGCATCGCGGCGGTGCTGGCCCAGGGTGGTACGCCGTGTGACGCCGTGCGTACCGGCGCCGCCGCCGGGGCCCTCAACGTCACCCGCCACGGGCTCGGCACCGGACGCTACGACGCGGTCCAGGTGCTTACCGAACGGGTGAGACTGACGCCCCTCGACACGAAGGTGCCGGCATGACGCCACGAATCCTGATCACCAACGACGACGGCATCGACTCGCCCGGGCTCCGGCACCTGGCCCGGGCCGCCGCGCGCCAGGGCCTCGACATCGTCGTCGCCGCGCCGCTCACCGAGGCGAGCGGCAGCGGCGCCGCCATCACGGCCGTCGAGCAGAACGGCAAGATCGTCGTGCAGCGGCGCGAGCTGACCGGGGTCAGGAACGTCCCCGCGTACGGGGTGGCCGCGTCGCCCGCCTTCATCGTGCTGCTGGCCCTGCGCGGTGCCTTCGGGCCGCCGCCGACGATCGTGATCGCCGGGGTCAACCGGGGCGCGAACGCGGGCGCGTCCGTCGTGCACTCGGGCACGGTCGGCGCCACGCTCACCGCGTCCCACGCGGGCCTGCACGGGCTCGCGGTCTCCCTGGACGTGTTCACCCCCGCCAACACCATCTCGGAGGACGGCGGCCAGGCCGCCGGCGAACCCGGCCAGGACGACGACGAGAAGCGGCACTGGGACAGCGCGGCCGACCTGGCGATCAAGCTGCTGCCCACGCTGACGCACACGCCGGTCGGCACCGTGCTCAACCTGAACGTGCCCGACCTGCACGTGGACGGGATCCGCGGGCTGCGCCGGGCCGGGCTGGCCCGGTTCGGCCAGGTGCAGATGAGCATCGCCGAGGCGGGCGAGGGCTACGTGCGCACCGCGGTGCAGGCCGCCGACGAGCCGATCGAGCCGGGCACGGACCTGGCCGCGCTGGCCGAGGGTTACGCGGTGGTGACACCGATCCGGTCGCCGGCCGAGGCGACGGACGTGACGTTCAACCTCGAGGCGATCGTGGTGCAGACGCCGGCGATCTAGCGGCTCCCGATCAGTTGACGCTCGGCTCCGGTAGGCGCACGCCGTCCAGGATCCGCCAGAGCGCCAGGGCGACGTCCACGCTGCGGGGCCGGTCGTCGGGCCGCTTCGCCATGCAGGCGCGGACCAGGTCGCGCAGCTGCGGCGGGAGGCCCGGGATCGTCAGGACCGGGGTCGGCGCCAGATGGGCGACCCGGCCGGCGGCCACGATCGTGGCCGCGATCGCCGACGGGTACGGCGACCGGCCGGTCAGCATCTCGTAGAGCAGCACGCCCAGCGTGTAGACGTCGTCCGAGGGCCGGGCGAACGCCGTCTTCGGGTGCGAGGGCGGCCTGCGGTTGTCGCCGCGCACCACGATCGGCGGCGCGGAGGGTTCGCCGGCGCGCAGGGCGGCCGTGGCCAGCCCGAAGTCGATGATCTTGATGGCGCCCGCGCTGACCATCACGTTGCGGGCGGTCAGGTCGCGGTGCACCACGCCGCGGCGGTGCGCCACGGCCAGCACGTCGGCGGCCGTCGCGGCGATCCGGACGGCCTCGGGCCAGTCCAGCCGGCCGCCGGCCAGCCGCTCGGTCAGCGGCACCCCGGCCAGCAGCTCGAACACCACGTACGGGACCACCGTGCCGTCCGGCAGCGGCGCCTCGCCGTACTCGAAGACGCGGGGCACGCTCGGGTGCCGCAGCCGATCGGTGATCAGGGCCTCGCGGCGGACGTCGTCGCGGGCCCGCCGGTCGTGCGCCAGGCTCGGGGCCAGCACCTTGATCGCGAGCTTGCGGCCGCGGCGGGCGTCGACGGCGGAGTACACGGTCGAGACGCCACCCTGGCCGATGGCGCAGATCAGCACATATCGCCTGAAGATGGCGGTGCCCATCGGAAGTAGCGCCACGAATTGGCACTATTCCGTACCGCCGTGGGTACCGACAAGCGCCTCAGAGACGGTTAAGACAACGAACCTTTTTCAACCCGGTCCCGGGACCGGCGGGACCCGGACCATCAATCCCGCCGGAGACCACTGTCAGGGCCGGGACGCGAGCGCCGGCCGGGACGGATCCGGACAATCGGTGCACGGCTCCGGGGCGCCGAAGAGGCCGAGCAGCCCGGTGACCCACAGCTGACGGTGTGCGAACCGGCTGGGGCGGGTGACGACCAGCTTCACGCCGCTCACGCTGGCGAGCTGGAACGCGGCCACCAGGGCACTGATGCCCACGGAGTCGATGAAGGCCACGGCGTGCATGTCGAGCTCGATGCGCTCGGGGTGTCCGGCGGCGAGCAGCTCCGCCACAGCTTCCTTGATCTCGTACGCGTTCTCGACGTCTATCTCGCCGCTCGGTGAGATCTCCACCACCCCGAGGGGCAGCGTCGACGTCGTAATCGACAGCGTCACGCCAATACCTCCACCCGCCCGGGATACCCCAGGCGTCTTCTCCTCGAAACGAGGGCGGCCCGAACCGGGGCCGTCCTCATCCGGGGGGCAGCGGAGACCACCCCCGTCGGGTCCGGTGAAACTGCCTTGAACCGTAGTGCCCGAACCTGGCAGGTGGCTGAGTGCCACGTGTTTAACCGCAGAAAGCGTAACCAGCCCTGTCCACCGTTTAATCCCGCCGAGGCGCCCGCGATTCGGGCGTCTCCGGACGTTCACCGGCATGTCGGTTTCCCGCCTCGACGGGTTTGCCCGCCGCCCGGAGGGGGCAACCTGGCAGAAGGACGCCCAACGCCGGTCCGGCGATCGCAGGAGGTAACGGGAAGATGTTCTCTCGCAGGAACACCGCCGAACGCACCGCGGCACAGGCCTGGGACTACCTGTCGTCGGCCATGTCGACCGCGGGCGAGGGCGTGATGGACGCCGGCCGGCACACCGCCGACCTGGCCGGCACCGGCGCGTCGGCGGCGGGCGCGCACGCGTCGAGACTCACCGGCCGGGCCGGCCGGCGGAGCTCGAGGCTGGCACACCGGACGGCCCGGCGCACCTCCCGGCTCGCCGACCGGGCCGGCACCGCGCTCAACGCGGTGAGCGACGAGGCGTGGGCCCGGGCCAACCTGGCCGCGAACGCGCTGGCCGGGCGCCGGCCGGGCCTGCCGTGGGGGCTGATCGTCGGCGCCGGCCTGATCGGCGCAGCGCTGGGCTGGACCGCCGCGTCGACGGCGCAGGCCGCGCTCCGGCGCCAGGCGGAGAACGAGGAGCTGGAGCGGGCGGAGACCGCCATGATCACCACTCCGGCGTACGACAACTGACGGTCAACGCCTGTCGCACCCCGCGCCTAGGCTCCAGGCATGGAGCCTGTGTTCTTCGCCGACGCGGCAGAGCTGCGCGCCTGGTTCGCCGAGCACCACGCCGACGCGCCCGAGCTGTTCGTCGGCTACTACAAGAAGCACACCGGCAGGCCGACGGTCCAGCACCACCAGGCCATCGAGCAGGCGCTCTGCTTCGGCTGGATCGACAGCATCGGCCGGCGCATCGACGAGGACCGCCACCAGGTCCGGTTCACGCCCAGGCGCAGGGGCAGCGTGTGGAGCGCGATCAACGTCGCCAAGATCGCCGAGTTGACCGCGGCGGGCAAAATGCATCCGGCCGGCCTGCTGGCGTTCGAGAACCGCAAACCCGAACGGGTGGCGGCCTACTCATATGAGCAGCCACCGGGCGTTGTTCTCGATGAACGGCAGACGGCGAGGTTCAAGAGCGAGGAGGGGGCATGGGAGTGGTTCTCGGCGCAGTCGGCCTCTTATCGCCGCGCGGCCACACACTGGGTGGTCAGCGCAAAGCGGGAGGACACCCGGGAGCGGCGCCTGGCTCAGCTCATCACCGACTCCGCGGCCGGACGGACGGTCCCGCCGCTGACCCGCCGGTGAATGATCATCGCGTCCGTTCCGCAACCCACCGACCTCCCCGGGAAGCATCGTGAATCTGTACAGTTGTGCCCGGCCAACAGGTCGGGCGGAGCAGGTCGTGTTCCGTCCCTCCCGACACCCGAGTAGATAGGTCCAGCTGGTGCTCAGTTCGGGAAGTCTCCTGGACAACCGCTACCGGTTGGACGAGCGCATCGCCACCGGTGGCATGGGTGACGTGTGGCGTGGCACCGACGTGGTGCTCGGCCGCACGATCGCCGTCAAGGTGCTGCGCACCGCGATGCTCGCCGACCCGGAGTTCGCCGCCCGCTTCTACGGCGAGGCGCGGATGATGGCCGCCTTCCGCCACCCCGGCGTCGTCGAGGTCTACGACTACAGCGCCGGGGACGCCCACGACGAGGACAACTGCGCTTACCTCGTGATGGCGTATGTGGACGGCGAGCCGCTCTCCACCCGGCTCAAGGAGCAGGGCCGCCTCGGCGTCGCCGAGACCATGTCGATCGTGGCGCAGGCGGGCGACGCCCTGCACGCCGCCCACGAGAACGGCACGGTGCACCGCGACGTCAAGCCCGGCAACCTGATCGTCAAGCCCAACGGCACCGTGATCCTTGTCGACTTCGGCGTGGCCCGCTCCGCCGCCGTGACCAGCGTGACCGGCCTCAACGCGATCGTCGGCACGGCGCTCTACATGGCGCCCGAGCAGGTCGCCAAGGGCAACGTCACCCCGGCAACCGATGTTTACGCCCTCGGCGCGGTCGCATACCACTGCATCGCGGGGCACCCGCCGTTCGACGGCGACAACGCCCTGCAGGTCGCGCTGCGTCACCTCGAGGACGATCCGGAGCCGCTGCCGGCCAACGTCGTGCCGCCCGCGGTGCGCGAGCTGATCAGCCGCGCGATGTCCAAGCACCCGGACGACCGGTTCGCCAACGCCGCCGAGTTCGCCGACGCCGCGCTCGCCGCGTCCGGATCGCTCGACTGGCGCGGCCAGACCAGCGCCTCGATCACCGGGACGACCCTGCGCCGCCCGTCGATGCTGGCACCCACGTCGGCCGGCACCACGCTGGGCGCCTCGATGACCGGGACGGCGCTCACCCGGCCGATGAGCCCGGCCGCGCCGGGCCGCATCCTGCCGGGGCAGCGCAACCTGCTCGAGGCCGCGCCGGCGGCGCCGGAGACGTTCCCCCGCCGGCGGGGCCGGTCGTGGAACGAGCTCGCCGTGCTGCTCACCGTGATCGGGCTCTTCGTCGTGGCCGGCGGGCTGGCCCTGGCGATCGCCATGCAGCGCACCGGCGCCGATTCCGGCCCGTCCGACAAGGGCGTCGTGCCGGTCGCACCCAGCGTCGACCCGGAGGAGTCCGAGGAGCCCGTCGAGCCGACCGTGGCGCCGACCCGCAACCAGAACCAGCCGAACGGCAACAACCCGCGGTCCAACCGCACGACGCCGCCGAGCAAGACCGCGTCCGCCACGGCCTCCGCGACCACCTCGGCGACGCCGACGGCGGACCCGACCAGCCCGCCGGCGACCGAGCCGACCTCGACCACCCCGCCCACCACGCCGGCGACGACCGAGCCGACCAAGCCGCCCGAGGGCGAAGGCGCCGGCAACCTCACCGCCAACTGAGCGCTTGACCCTCACACCGTGTCAGGCGCGAGGGTGAGGAGAACATGTTCGGTATCGGAGACTTCGCCGCCCTGGGCCGCGTGTCGGTGCGCATGCTGCGCCACTACGACGCGATCGGCCTGATCCGCCCCGCCCGCGTCGACGAGTTCAGCGGCTACCGGTATTACACCGCCGCGCAGCTGCCCCTGCTCAACCGGGTGATCGCGCTCAAGGACCTCGGCTTCACCCTGCAACAGGTCCAGGTGCTGATCGACGAGAAGGTCGACCCCGGCGAGCTGCGCGGCATGCTGCGCCTGCGCCGGGCCCAGCTCGCCGAGGAGATGGCCGCCGGCACCGCACGGCTGGCCCTGGTCGACGCGCGTCTGCGAATGATCGAGACGGAGGGACACATGGACACCGGGGACGTCATCCTCAAGAACATCCCGGCGGTACGCGTCGCGGAGCTGTCGGCGCCCGCGTCCAGCTATGACGGGCCGGACATCACCACGGCGCTCAGCCCGCTTTATCCGCAGCTCATCGAGCGGCTGGAGAGCGGCGGCGTGACGATCAGCGGTCCGCCGATGGCCTACTACCTGCCCGACCCGCACGGCCCGGGCGACGAGTCGATCACGGTGCACGCCGCATTCCCGATCACCGGCGACGTGCCGGCCGACCCGGGCTTCCAGGTCGTCGACCTGCCGGCCGTCGAGCGGGCCGCCACCCTGCTGCACCACGGCCCGATGTCGGAGGCGTTCCGCACCGGCCAGCTGATCGCGAACTGGATCGACGACAGCGGCTACCAGACGGTCGGCAGCGGGTACGCCCGCGAGATCTACCTGGACTGCCCGATGGACGACCTGAGTAAGTGGATCACCGAGATGCAGGTGGCGGTGGCGCCGGTCACCTGACGGCGTCCCCGGCCAGGGCCGGGCGGGGCCAAGCGGGGCGGGGCGGACAGGCCGGACTGGCCGATCGGCCGGTGGTGCGCGCTACGGGGGCAGGAGTGCTCAACTCCAGCGGCCGCGGGCCGATGAGGTGGGCCACTGGCACGGCATTGCTCCCGAGCCGCTACCGGAAAGGCTCCGCATGACCTCGCAGGATCCCTACGGCACACAGGAGTATCCGCAGTTCGCCACGGGCTACGCACAGTACCCGCCGGCACCGGATCACTATGCGCCGGCGGACTCCTCCCCTCCCGCGGCCCACCCGGCCGACGGGTACCGGGCTGTGGCGTACCCGCAGGAGGGCGCGGCTTCCTTTCCCGAGCCGGTGCCGTACCCGCAACTGACCCTCGAGGCGGCCGGCTATCACCAGGGCGGCGCCGCCACCGCCTACGCGCCCGAGGTGACGGCGCCGGCCGCCGGCGGCGACGCCGCGGAGGACGACGGCTACCCGGAGACGAGCGGACTGCGGCGGCACGGCGTCCACCGCCACGGCGGGGATGCCGCCTACCCGCCGGCCGTCGCGCCGTCGCTCCCGGCGAGCGGCCCCGCCCGGCTCGGCCCGTATCCCCCGGCGGCCGGTCACCCGCAGCCCGGCATGCACGCGGCCGGCGCGCCGGCCGGTTACGCCCCGGCGGGTGCTCCCGCCGGTTACGCCCCGGCGGGTGCGCCGGCCGGTTACGCCCCGGCGGGTGCGCCGGCCGGTTACGCCCCGGCGGGTGCGCCGGCCGGTTACGCCCTGGCGGGTGCTCCGGCACAGGCCGGCGCGTCCGCGCCGCCCTCGGCGTACCCGACCTCTCCCCCATGGGCGGCCACCGCCCAGGTGAGCACCACCCCCGCGCCCGCGGCGCCCGCGCAGCCGGCGACCGAGCACGGCAGCCTGCTGGTTCCGTTCCCGGACGAGATGCGCAACGCCTCGCGCTCCCATCCGCCGGCGGTCTGGCCCGTCACCGTGTTCACCCTGCTCTTCTGGGTCCTCGGGGTGATCTCCGCGGGCCGCCGCGCCGCCGACGCCCGGCGCGGGCGCAACAGCACCGCGCCCTACTGGGTCACGTTCCTGGTCACGCTCGCCGCCTCCTCGTTCATCTGGTTCGTGGTCGGCGCGGTGGTCGCCGTGCCGCTCTTCACCGACATCCGTGAGGGTCAGCGGCTCGCGGCGGTCGAGGACGCCATCCTGCACGACGGCCAGCTCCAGAAGGCGAACATCACCGCGACCAAGGCCGAGTGCCGGGCCATCGCCGAGCGCCGCGCCGACGGCATGCGCGAGTACCTGTGCCGGTTGAGCCTCAACGATGGGCGCACCGCGACGCTCACGCTAACCGCGGACTCCGACGGCAACTGGGTGTCCCGGACCGCGGACTGATCCGGGGCGCCGCCGAGATTGTCCCCGCTGGTGCATGGACCTGCTGGGGTGGGCGGGTGGCCGTCGTGGTGCGCCGGGGGGTGCATCACGACGGCACCTGCCGTCTACCTGAGGGTCAGAAGACCGGGACGCCCTCGCGGACCAGCCGCCAGTTCGGCGCGAAGAAGTCCGCCGGGTTGATCTCACCCTTGGCCTGCGCCCAGTCGATCAGCAGCTGCCTGATCTCCTGCTGCGCGTTGTAGACCTGGGTCTTCACGATGCCCGGGAAGTTGCCGCCGCCGCTGCGCCGGTAGTTGTTCACGGCCACCACGAACTGCGCGTCCGCCGCCACCGCCGCGCCCGCGATCTCCAGGCGGGTGATCCGGTCGCCGACCGGCCGGCTGATGTCGATGTCGTAGTCGACGCCCGAGAACACGTCGTAGTTGTAGTCCGGCACCTTCGGGTCGTTGAGCGTCGCCGGGTCCGGCGTCGCGCCGACCGGCAGCGTCACGAAGTACTTCGCCGAGTACTCCAGGTACGCCCGCACCTCGGCACCGGTCATCACGACGGCCTCGAGGGTGTTGTCGTAGATGTAGAGCCCGGCCACGTCCTTGATCTTGACGTCGCCCTTCGGGAACACCGCGGTACGGCTGAACGGCGCCGCGATCGACAGCACCGGCAGCGCCGCGTACGCGGTGCCGGCCAGCGCCGCCGTCACCGTGTCGGTCTGCACCTTGTTGATGTAGTCCAGGATCGGCGTGTCCTTGTAGCGCGACTCCGCCGCGGACAGCTCCTCGGTGGACGTGGCGACGACCTGGTTCACGTAGGCGACCGTCTTGGCGTGCTGCGCTCGCACCGCCGCGAGCACCTTAGGGTCCTCGGCAACCGTGTTGGTGTTCAGCAGGTCCGACTTCTTCTCGGTGATGGTCCACCGGCCACGGTCGCGGGTCAGGGTGAAGTCCATCCGGGCGAGCCGCTGGCCCCACTTCGACGGCTCGGCGAGCAGCACCTGCGCGCCGGTCGCGGCGTTGGTCACGAAGCGCTGCGGAACGTTGGCGTGCGCGTGTCCGAACAGGATCGCGTCGATGCCCGGCACCTGCTCGGCGATCAGCGCGCTCGGGTTCTCGTTGGGCAGCTCGGGGCCGTAGCTCGAGGTGCCGCTGTCACCGCCGTGCGCGGAGATCAGCACGATGTCGGCGCCGCGGGCCCGCATGATCGGCACCCACTTCGCGGCGGTCGCGATCATGTCGTCGAAGCGCAGCTTGCCCTCGACGTTGGCCCGGTCCCAGATGGCCACGCCCGGGTTGGTGAGACCCAGGATCCCGACCCGCAGCGTCGGCGCGCCGTGCCCGAGCGAGACCTTCTTGATCACGTACGGCGTGAAGGCCGGCCGGCCCGTACGAACGTCGACGGCGTTGGCAGCGAGCGCCGGGAAACCGAGCTGGCGGATCCAGAGGTTGAGCAGCGGCAGTCCGTAGTTGAACTCGTGGTTGCCCAGGGTGACGGCGTCGTAGTGCAACACGTTCATGGCCCGGGCCATCGGGTGCCGCTCACCGGTCGTGGTGATGGGCTCCTGCTTGGCGTAGTACGTGGCCAGCGGCGTGCCCTGAATCGTGTCGCCGGCGTCGAGCACGAGCGTCGCCTTGCCCCGCCGCTCGTCCCGGATCTGGTTCACCAGCCCGGCGAGCTTGGCCACGCCGATGTCGTTGTGCGCGCTGTCGTCGTACTCCAGGTCCTTGTAGTAGTCCCAGTTGTAGACATTGCCGTGCGTGTCGGAGGTGCCGAGCACGGTGAGGTCGTACGTCTTCGGAGCGGGCCCATGTCCGTGGCCGTGCGCGAGCGCGGCCTCGGCGGAATCGCCGAGGACGAGGGGAACGGCGACTCCGGCAGCGGCGGCGGCAAGCACGCCGCGCCGCGAAACGCCTGCGGGAAGGGTCATCAGGAACCTTTCGAAGGGGAGGTAGCGGGGCGCCTCGTGGGCGCCCAAGAGGCACCATAACCGCCGATGCATCGGCAGGCGATACCAACCGGCAGACGTCGATGACCTCGACACAAAGCCCCGGGTCGGCCCGGCCCTCGGCGCCGAATACCACCGCGAGCGGGCATCTCGTAGGATCGCCGCCATGCCTGCGCAGCCGGATCTGCCGCTGCGTCCCATGACTCTCGGCGAAGCACTGGACGCGGCGATCTCGCTCCTGCGCGCCCGGGCCGTCCCGCTGCTCGCCGCCGCGGCCGTGCTCGCCCTGCTCGAGCAGGTCCTGATCGTCTCCCTGCGTACCGCGGCGTTCGCCACCCCGCCCTACTACGGGCCGGCACACGGCCACTTCGGCGCGTGGTGGGCCGCCACCGCGGCCGGGTTCGCCACCGAGGCGTTCATCCTCACGCTGCTCGGCGCGCTCGCCGCGGCCGCCGCCGGGCCCGCGCTGATCGGCCGGGCGGTCCGGCACCGTGAGCTCTGGGCGCGGACCCGGCCCGTCGCGACCGTCTGCACGGCGGTGCTGCTCGGCATCGCCGGCGGTGCCGGTTTCCTGTTCGGCGCCGTGCCGTGGCTGATCCTGTTCGGGCTGTTCGGCTTCGCCGCCGCGGTGCTGGTCATCGACCGGTCCGCCAATCCGTTCACCGCGCTCGGGCGGTCCGCCGCGCTTGCCACCCGGGGCGGCATTCGCGGCCTCTGGACGTTGCTGGCCGCCTATGTCACCTGGTTCGCCATCCGGCTCGCGCTGGGCAGCGGCTGGGTGTCCCTGTTGTCGCTGGTCAGCGGCGGCGACCCGGGCTGGCTCACCTGGGTCACCCCGCTCTCCTGGGCGATCGCCAACACGGTGGCCTACGCCGCGCTCGCCTGCGTCGCCGCGGTGGTGTCGCTCGAGACGCGGATCCGCACCGAGGGGCTCGACATCGCCATCGGGCGGGCCCGGGCGCGGGGCGAGGACGACTCCGCTCCCCTGGTGTACACGAGATGACCCGGTCCTGGGACGAGTTCGCGGCCGCGGTCTTCGACGTCGTGCCGCCGCAGACCCTGCTGCTGCTCATGCTGCTGCTGGCCGGGCTGACCGGCGCGCTCTGGTACTGGTTCCCCGCGTGGGTGCCGCGCCGGTGGCCGCGCTGGCGGATGCCCCGGTTCCGGCTGCCGCGGCTGCGGCTGCCCCGCTTCCGGCGTACCAGGAAATCCAAGGCCGCGAAGGCGGCAGCCGAGCCGGAGCCGGTCTTCGCGCCGACCGTGGTGCTCGCCGACGGCACCCTGCTTGCCGACCGGCTCGCCGCGCAGGGCCGGTACGCCGAGGCCATCCGGCAGCGGCTGCGTGACATCGTCGGCGACCTGACCGCCGCGGGCGTCGTCGCGCCGCTGCCCGGCACGACCGCCGCCGAGGTCGCGGCCTCGGCGGCCGCGCACCGCCCGGCGGTGGCCGGTTCGCTGGGCGGCGCGACCGACCTCTTCTCGGAGATCTGGTACGGCGACCGCCCCGCCCTGCCCGCACACGACGAGCGCATGCGCGTCCTCACCGGGGACGTGCGCCTGCGGATGCGCGAGGGCACGCCGTGAGGTCCCGCCGCCGGCTGCGGTTCGCGCTCCCGTTCGCCGTCGTCGCCGGCCTGGTGACGATCACCGCGATCGCGCACGTCGTGCAGCAGCCGGACCCGACCGACGCGTCGTTCCTCTCGCCGACCAGCGACGACGGTGACGGCGCGCGCCTGCTGGCCGACCGCCTGACCGGCGGCGGCGTCCAGGTGGACGTGCGGACCACGAGCACCGACGCGCTGGCCTCCGCCGCCTCGGGCGGCCCCGCGACCGTACTGGTGACGACGCCGGAGCTGGTCAATCCGGTATACCTCGGCCGGCTGGCAGCGCTGCCGCCGCAGGTGCGGGTGATCCTCGTGGCGCCCGACGCGCAACAGGTCGGGCTCCTGGGCCTCGACGTCGCGGTCGGCGGGCCCCGCTGGATGGCCGCGGCGCCGCGGCCCGGCTGCGCGGCCGGGTTCGCCGGCACGGCCGGGCGGGCCGCGGCGCTGCGCCGCAGCTACGACCCGCGCGGCTACGGCGCGGTGCGGTGCTACCGGGACGGTCTCGTCGAGCTCCGCACCGCCCGCGCCGCGATCACGCTGATCGGCGCCGCCGACCCCTTCCGCAACGACCGCGCCGGTGAGCACGGCAACCAGGCCCTCGCCGCCGGCCTGCTGGCGCGCGATCCCCGGGTGATCTGGCTCGACCTGCACGAGCGGGAGCCCGATCCGGTCACCGACACCTTCCCGCAGCAGGAGCCGGACCCTGGCACCGATCCGGAGGGCGAGCCCGGCTACGGCACCGGCGACGAGCCCGGCGGCAGCCCGCAGGGCGATCCGGCCGGCGATCCGCAGAACGGCGACCAAAATCCCCGCCCTGGCCGCGGGCAGGACGGCCAGGCACAGGGCGGCGGCAACCCGGTAACGGACAGCCCATTGGCCCGCGCCTTCCCGCCCGTGGTCTGGGCGACCCTGGCGCTGCTCGCGCTGGCCGCGCTCGCGCTGGCCGCCGCCTCGGCCCGGCGGCTCGGCGCGCCGGTCGCCGAGCCTCTGCCGGTGCGGGTCCGGGCCGCCGAGACGGTACGCGGCCTCGGCGGGCTGTACCGGCGGGCCGGCGCGCGCGGCAACTCGCTCGCGACGCTCCAGGCGGCCGCGAGTCGCCGGCTCACCGAGCATTTCGGACTGCCGCCCGACGCCGGCATGGACGAGGTGGCCGAGCGCGTCGCCGCCGTCACCGGCCACCCGGTCAACGAGGTGCGGCACATGCTCGGCGGCGGCGTCGAGGACAGCGACGAGGAGCTGGCCCGCGCCGCGACGACCGTGCAGAACCTGGTCCGCTACGTGACCGGGCGGCAGAACTGGCGACAGGGAACTGACGAGGGGAATGTGACGTGACGTCTTCCGTACCGGTGGAGGCCATCGCGGCCCGCGATGCGCTACAGCGCCTGCGGAACGAGGTCGCCAAGGCGGTCATCGGCCAGGACGCCGTGGTCGGCGGCGTGGTCATCGCGCTGCTCTGCGGCGGCCACGTGCTGCTCGAGGGCGTGCCCGGCGTGGCGAAGACGCTGCTGGTCCGCGCTCTGGCCGCCGCGCTGGACCTGGACACCAAGCGCGTGCAGTTCACCCCGGACCTGATGCCGGGCGACGTGACCGGCTCGCTGGTCTACGACGCGCGCAGCGCCGCGTTCAACTTCCGGCCCGGCCCGATCTTCACGAACCTCCTGCTCGCCGACGAGATCAACCGGACGCCGCCGAAGACACAGGCGGCGCTGCTCGAGGCCATGGAGGAGCGCACGGTCAGCACCGACGGCGAGACCCGCCGGCTGCCTGAGCCGTTCATCGTGGTCGCCACCCAGAACCCGATCGAGTACGAGGGCACGTATCCGCTGCCGGAGGCGCAGCTCGACCGGTTCCTGCTCAAGCTCGCCGTGCCGCTGCCGCAGCGCGACGAGGAGCTGGGCGTGCTGCGGGCGCACCACAACGGCTTCGACCCGCGCGACCTCAAGGCCGCCGGCGTCGGGCCGGTCGCCACCGCCGCCGACCTGGCCGCCGGCCGGGCCGCCGCCCGCGGGGTCGCGGTCGCCGAGCCGGTGCTGGAGTACGTGGTGGACCTGTGCCGGGCCACCCGGACGTCCCCGGCGCTGGAGCTGGGCGCGTCGCCGCGTGGCACCACGGCCCTGCTGGCCGTCGCGAAGGCCCGGGCCTGGCTCAGCGGGCGCGACTACGTGCTGCCCGACGACGTCAAGGCGTTCGCCATCCCGACGCTGCGGCACCGGGTCCGGCTGCGCGCCGAGGCCGAACTGGACGGCGTCTCGACCGACTCGGTGCTGCGGACGGTGCTGGGCGCCGTGCCCGCACCCCGCTGACCGCGCGTGGTCACCAGGCGTTTCGCGCTGCTGCTGGCGCTCGGCGTACCGCTGCCGGCGCTGCTCGGGTCGCCGTGGCTCGCCGTGCTCGCCGTGGTCGGGCTCGCCGCCGCGGCGGCCGCGCTGGATCTGCTGATCGCGGCACCGCTGACCGGGGTGACGCTGCGCCGCGAGGCTCCCGCGACGGTGTGGCTCGGCGAGACGACCGCGGCGACGCTGACCGTCGGCAACGCCGGTGACCGGCGGATGCGGCTGCGGCTGCGCGACCGCTGGGTGCCCTCGGCGGGCGCCGGCAACGCCGAACACCGGCTCGACCTGCCGCCCGGCGAGCAGCGGGAGGTGGTCACCACGCTGACACCGACCCGGCACGGCGACCGGCCGGCCGTGCGGGTGACGCTGCGCTCGTGCGGTCCGCTGGGGCTCGCGTACCGGCAGCGGCGGCAGCGGTGGAACGACGCCGTCACCCCGGAGACGACGCTGCGGGTGCTGCCCCGCTTCCCGTCCCGGCGGCTGCTGCCGGAGAAGCTGGCCCGGCTGCGCATCTTCGACGGCGCCGTGGTGACCCGCGGGCGGGGACAGGGCACCGAGTTCGACGTGCTGCGCGAGTACGTGATCGGCGACGATGTCCGCTCGATCGACTGGCGGGCCAGCGCCCGTACCCATGACGTGGTGGTCCGGACCTGGCGCCCGGAGCGCGACCGCCGGGTGGTCTGCGTGCTGGACACCGGCCGGACCTCGGCGGCGCGGATCGGGGACGAGCCCCGGCTGGACGCCGCGATCGACGCGGCGCTGCTGCTGGCGGTGCTCGCCTCCAAGGCCGACGACCGGGTCGACCTGCTGGCGGTCGACACCGTCGTGCGGGCCAAGGTGGAGGGCGGTGGGCACCGTACCAAGCTGCCCCGGCTGATCGGCTCGATGGCGGCGCTGGAGCCGGCGCTCGTGGAGACGGATTTCGGCCTGGCCGTGGCCGACCTGCTGCGCCGCGACCACAAGCGCTCGCTGGTGGTGATCTTCTCGGCGCTGGACGCCGCGCCGATCGTCGAGGGCCTGCTGCCGATGCTGACCCGACTGACCACCCGCCACCGGATCGTCCTGGCCAGCGTCCGCGACCCGGAGACCGCGCAGCTTGCCCAGCTGCCGGAGCGGGACGCGAGCGCCGAGGCCGTGCACGTCGCCGCGGCCGCCGAGCTGGCGCTGGCCGAGCGCGGCCGGGTGCGCGCCCTGCTGGAGCAGCAGGGCGTGATCGTGGTGGACGAGCTCCGCGACGGCTTCGCCTCCAAGGTCGCCGACGTGTACCTGATGCTGAAGGCGGCCGGGCGGCTCTAGGTCCTGCGTGGTGTGATGGGGCATGGCTGACGAACCGCGGACGAGAACCCAGCGCAAGGCGGACGTGCTGGAGCTGCTGAGCGCGAAGGTCGCCGACACGTGGGTGGCCACCTCCGACGGCGACGGGCCGTATCTGGTGCCGCTCACGATGGCCTGGTTCGACGACCGCATCGTGCTCGCCACGGCGCGCGACGCGCCGACCGCTCGCAACCTCGTCGCGCGGGGCGGCGCCCGGCTGGCGCTGGGCGGCACCCGCGACGTGGTGATGATCGATGCCTCCCTGGAGCGCACCCTCCCGGTCGCCGACGCCGGCGCGGTGGGCGAGGCCTATGCGGCACAGAGCGACTGGGATCCGCGTACGGCGGGCGACGGCTATGTCTTCCTCGTCCTGCTCCCGGCGCGCGTACAGGCCTGGCGCGAGGTGAACGAGATCCCGGGCCGCACGCTGATGCGCGACGGCGCCTGGCTGGTCTGACCGGCTAGGAGAGGCGGCGGGAGATCAGCTCCGGCAGGTCGGCCACGGAGTCGATGACGTGCGCGGCCCGCGCCAGGGCGTCGTTGTCCCGCTGGTCGGCGTATTTGCCGGTGCGCACCTGGACGGAGATCGCGTCCGCCGCGTTCGCCATCTCGATGTCGGTGGTGCGGTCGTCGCCCACCACCCAGAGCCGGCCGGCGGCGGCGCCGCCCGCCGACTGGTCGGCGAGCCGCAGGAAGTCCCGGCTGGGCTTGCCCAGCACGCGCGCCGGCCGCTCGGCGGCGTACTCGACGGCGGCGACGATCGCGCCGGTGTCCACATGGTCCCCGTCCGCGGCGCGGTAGTAGCGGCCGCGCTGAAGGGCCATCAGCTCGGCGCCGGCCCGGACGGCCCGGAAGGCGGCGTCCAGGTGCCGGTATGACAGCGTCTGCCGGCAGTCGCCGATGACGACATGGCTGGCCGACCGCGCCTCGTCGAGGCTCACCAGCCGTCCGTGGCGGGCCAGCTCATCGCGCACGGGTTCGTCGGCGAGGACGAGGACCCGGCATCCGGGCGCCGCCGCCAGCACCCGTTGCGCCGCGGTCACCGGCGTGAACAGCTCCCCGAGCGTGCCGTCCAGGTCGAGCAGGACCGTCTGCGATTCCACGGCTGCACACTATCTTTGGCCAATGGCCCATCGAAGGCCTGTTATGCAACATAAGTTGCTTTTATGCATGTATTGATCCGAGTTCCGGCCGCCGCGCTGTCGCTGATCCTGGCCGCCGGCGCGACGCCGGCCGCCGCCGCGCCGGCGCCGCTGCGCTGGGAGCACGTCGGCTACGACGCCGAGAACACCTACTTCAACCCGCACGAGAACGTGATCACCGCGGCGACGGTGGGCCGGCTCGCCAAGAAGTGGTCGGTGGTTCTGCGCAAGGGTGACAGCTGCGCCGGATTCGGCGCGCCGGTGATCGCCGGCGGGCGCATCTTCGTGGGCGACCAGGCCGGGATCTCGGCGTACTCGGCGACGACCGGCGCCAAGAAGTGGAGCTTCGACTGGGACGAGTTCGGGGAGGGCAATCCGCCGCGAATGGCGGTCATCGGCGGCCTGCTCGTCGCCGGTTACAACGACTGCTACTCGATGAGCGACCCGAACTCACAGGTGATCGCGCTCGACGTGGCGACCGGAGCCCGGCGCTGGGCCGGCGGCTCCCCTCTGGTCGGCGGCCTGGTGATGGACAAGGGCGTGATCCTGGCCTCCGACACCGACATCTACGGTGACACGCAGACCGTCGCCTACCGGGTACGGGACGGCAAGAAGCTGTGGAGCGTGGAGAACCGTCGCGCGGCCGGGGTCTCCGCCGACGGCACCGTCCCGGCATACACCACCGACGACGAGGGTGTGCGCGCCGGCGAGATGGTGGCGTTCGACATCACCAGCGGGGCCGTGCGGTGGACCCGGAAGGGGTACCTGTCGGCCGACGCCGCGAGTCCGGGTGCCGACACGTTCTACGGCCCCGACGCCAAGGACAAGCTGGCGGCCGTCAGCGTCAAGGACGGTGCCGTTCGCTGGACGGCGCCGCCGCCCGGGCAGTCGTACGCGCCGATCGCGACGGACGGTGCCCGGGTGTACCGCTCGTCCGACGACACGGTCACCGCCTTCAACGCCCGTACGGGAAAGAAGGCGTGGAGCCGGAAGCTGGCGAGCTTCGCCGGTCAGCCGCTGGTGGCCGGCGGCCTGGTCTACGCCGGTGACGTCGCCCTGGACGCCGAGCGGGGCAAGGTGATCGACGACGTGCCGGCGTTCGAGGGTGACGTCGTCGTGACGGGCGGCGTGCTCTATCAGGCGAACGAGGGCGTCCTCACCGCGTACGCGATTCGCTGACGGCTTTCACCACCTCGCGGGCCGTATCGGCGCTCGACTGCGGATTCTGACCGGTGATCAGGTTGCCGTCGCTGACGACCGTGCTGCTCCAGGCCGGTCCGGACGCGATCACCGCGCCCAGCTCGCGCAGCCGCGACTCCACCAGGTAGGGGGTGCGGTCGCCGAGTCCGCCCTGGCGCTCCTCGTCGTCGGTGAAGACGGTGAGCCTGCGCCCGGCGAACAGGAACCGCCCGTCCGCGCCGACGGCGCCCAGCAGCCCGGCCGGGCCGTGGCAGAGGGCCGCGACGGTCAGCCGGCGGGCGTCCGCCTCGGCGAGGATCCGCGCCAGGTCCGGGTCGGTGGCCAGGTCGGCCATCGGCCCGTGCCCGCCCGGCAGGTAGACCGCGTCGTAGTCGGCGACCCGCGCGTCGGCGAGGACGAGCGGCCGGCTCAGCTCCGCCGAGATCGAGTCGAGGTAGGCGCTCAGGTCGCGGGCGTCCTCGGCGGCGACGCCGCCGCGCTCGTCGAGGCTGATCGGGTCGACCGGCGCGGGCCGGCCGCCGGGCGTCGCGATCCGCACGTCAAGGCCGGCCTCGCGCAGGATCCGGTGCGACGTGGCCACCTCCTCGGCCCAGAAGCCGGTCGGGTGGCTGTCGCCGTCGGCCAGGGTGAGCGAGTCCGCCGCCGTGACCACCATGAGTACCGAGGACATCGGGTCTCCTTCAAGCTTCGCGAATCGGGCGGGCCGGTGCCCGGCCCTCATAGGAAAACTATCGCCTCCCCCGCGAGGTGATATAAGGATTCTTATGACTGGCGGCGACCGTGGACCTTGACCTGCTCGCGGTCTTCCTGGACATCTACCGCACCGGCTCGCTGTCCGCGGCCGCCGGCCTGCGCGGCGTCAGCCAGCCCGCGATCAGCGGCCAACTGGCCCGCCTCGAACGGGAGGTCGGCGCGCCCCTGTTCGTGCGCACACACCGCGGCGCCACCCCGACCGAGCGCGCCGACGACCTGGCCCGCCGCGCCGGGCCGCACCTCGACGCGCTGCGCCGCTCGCTGGCCACCGGCGAGCCGGCGCCCGAGCCGCTCGGCACGATCCGGATCGGCGGCCCGGCCGAGGGCATGACCGCCCGCATCCTGCCCGCGCTCACCCCGCTGATCGAGAACGGGCTGCGGGTCCGGGCGAGCTTCGGACTCGCCGCCGACCTGCTGGCCGCGCTCGCCCGCGGCGAGCTGGACCTGGTCGTCTCCGCGATCCGGCCGACGGCCCGCGGCCTGCTCGCGACGCCGCTCATCGACGAGGAGTTCGTGCTGCTCGGCCCGCCGTCGCTGGCCCGGACCGTGGATCCGGCGGCGCTGGCGGCCGACCCGCCGCGGGCGCTGGCACACCTGCCGCTCGTCGCCTACGCGGAGGACCTGCCGATAATCCGGCGCTACTGGCGTTCCGAGTTCGGCCGCCGCCCGCCCAACGAGGTGGTCCTGACCGCACCGGATCTGCGGGCGGTCCTCGCCGCGGTGGTCGCCGGCGCCGGGGTCTCGGTCCTGCCGCGGTTCCTCGCCGAGGCGGCCCTGAGCGCCGGGTCCGTGCTGGAGCTGCACCGCCCGGAGGTCGAACCGCTCAACACGATCTTCCTGGCGGTGGCCGCCGGCCGGCGGCACGACCCGACGATCGCGGCGGTCCATGGCCGGCTGCTGGACCGGGCACGGCAGTGGGGCTCCCTCTGAGGTTCGCTAAGCCGTCGGCACAGGGGTCACGTCGTGCTCCGGTGCCAGGGCGCCGGTCTCGCCGGCGCGGTGCGCCGCGCCGCCGACGCCGAGCGCGTAGACCATGAACGCCAGCCAGACCGCGGCCCCGATCCCGATCCGCACGGCGTCGGGCAGGCCCGACGGCGTCACGTACGCCTCCAGCACCCCGGAGACGCCGAGCATCACGACCAGGCCAAGCGCCACCAGCATCGCGGCGCGCGCGCGTTCGGCGAGTGCCTGGCCGCGGGTGCGGTGCGGGCCGGGTGCGATCCAGGCCCAGCCGATGCGCAGGCCGACCCCGGCCGCCACGAAGATCGACGTCAGCTCGAGCAGGCCGTGCGGCAGGATCATGGCGAAGAACGTCCCGCCGTGCCCGGCGTAGATCATCATGCCGCCGGTCATGCCGATGGCGAAGAGGTTCTGGCCGAGGATGTACAGCACCGGCAGGATCAGCACGCCCGAGGCGAGGCACTGCGCGGCGATCAGCGCGTTGTGCGACCAGACGCTCGCCGCGAAGTTCTGCGCCTGGAACTCGCTGTAGTAGCCGACGAAGTCGTCCTCGACGTACTCCCGTAGCGCCTCGCCGCTGGCGAAGCTGCTGATGATGTCCGGGTTGGTGGAGAAATACCACATCAGCGCCCAGCCGGCGAGCACGTTGACCACCATGACGCTGAGCCACCAGTGCCGGGCGACATAGAGCTGGGCCGGGAAGGACGAGGTGAAGAACCGCGCCACCGGCCGCCAGGAGAAGCGGCGGCCGCCGGTCACCGCCGAGCGGCCGGCGATGACCAGTTGCGACAGCAGGGCGAGCAGGACCGGGTCGGGCGAGTGGCTGCGCACCACCGAGAGGTGGGTGGCCGCACGCTGGTACAGCAGGACCAGTTCGTCCGCCTCGTCCGGCGAGAGGCGACGGCGGCGGGCGAGCACCTCGAGCCTGTTCCACTCACCGCGGCGCTCGGCGACGTACGCGTCCAGGTCCACCGGCGCAGCGTAGCCAACGCCGATCGGGTTAACTACCCGCATGACTGTGGCGGCGACGATCACCGGCCGGCGCGACGATCCGCTCGTCAACGGCGAGGCGGTCGAGGTCGACGTGCGGCCGGCCCGGGTCGGCTCGCGCGGGCTCGCGCTGATCCTCGACATCGCGGTGCAGGCCGTCCTCGCGGTACTGATGATCACCCTGTGCGGGATCGTGTCGACGATGCTGCCGGCCGGGGTCGCCGACGAGGCGTTCATGGACGCCGCCGTCACGATCTCGATAATCGTCGTCCTCATCGCCTATCCGACCGTCGTCGAGACGCTCACCAACGGCCGAAGCCCCGGCAAGCGGGCGATGGGCCTGCGGGTGGTCCGGGTGGACGGCGGCCCGATCCGGCTGCGGCACGCGCTGACCCGGGCCCTGGTCGGCGCCGCGGTGGAGTGGCCCGGCCTGCTCTTCCCGCCGCTGACCTGGGCGGTGGCGCTGACCACGATGCTCGTCTCGCCGCAGGGCCGCCGCCTCGGCGACCAGGCGGCGGGCACCTTCGTCATCCACGAGCGCTCGCCCGCGCCGTGGGGCTGGGTGCCGTCCATGCCGCCGCAGCTCGCCGGCTGGGCGTCCGGGCTGGACCTGAGCGGGCTCGACGACGAACTGGCGCTCGCGGCCCGGCACTACCTGGCCCGGGCCGCCGCGATCCGCCCGCCGCACAACGGGCGGTTCGCCTACCGGCTGGCGCAGGAGGTCGCGGAGAAGATCGCCCAGCAGCCGCCGCCCGGCACGCCGCACTGGATGTTCCTCAGCGCCGTGCTCGCCGAGCGCCGCCGCCGGGCCGGCGCCCGGGTGCACGCGACCCGGGCGCTGACCCAGCGGATCTGGCCCGGCTTCGGCCGGCTCGCCTGGGCACAGCCGGCCGTCGCCGACCCGTCCTGGGACCCGGCGGGCAGCAACCGGCCGCTCCTCGGCGTCGTGAAGGAGGAGGGCCGGCCGGACCCCTCGCCTACATCCGCTCCGGCGTGGAGATCCCCAATAGATCCAGGCCCCGCCGCAGGGTCCGGGCAGTGAGCGCGCAGAGGGCCAGGCGGCTCTCCCGTACGCCCGGAGGCGCGCTCAGCACGGGGCAGCTCTCGTAGAAGGCGCTGAACGCCTGCGCCGTGCCGTACAGGTGGCCGGCGAGCCGGTGGAACTCCAGCGACCGGGCCGCCTGCTCGACCACCGGCGCGAAGCCGAGCAGTTCGAGGGCGAGTGCCCGTTCGGCGGCCGCGCCGAGCCTGATCCGGCCCTCGAAGTCGCCCGCCTTGCGCAGGATCGCCTGTATCCGGGCGTACGCGTACTGCTGGTACGGCCCGGTGTTGCCGGTCAGCGCCAGCATCCGGTCCCAGTCGAAGACGTAGTCGGACATCCGGTCGCCGGACAGGTCCGCGTACTTGATCGCGCCGATGCCGACGGCCCGGGCCACCTCCGGCTCGGGCGCGAGCGCCGAGGTACGGGCGATCGCCTCGTCCACCACGGCGGCCAGCCGGACGGACTCGCCGGACCGGCTGCGGAACATCCTGCCGTCGGTGCCGAGGATCGAGCCGAAGCCGGCGTGCTCCGCCGTCACGCCGTCGGGCAGCCAGCCGGCGGCGGCCGCCACCGCGAACACCATCTCGAAGTGGGTCCGCTGCGGCGCGCCGACGACGTAGAGCAGCCGGGTCGCGCCGAGCTCACGCACCCGGTACCGCAGCGCGGCGAGATCCGTCGCCGCGTACCCGAAACCGCCGTCGCTCTTGCGCACGATCAGCGGGAGCGGATCGCCGGTCCGGCCGGTCCGGCCGGGCGGGAAGGCGCAGAGCGCGCCCTCGCTCTCGACAAGCAGTCCCTTGTCGGCGAGCTCGGCCACGACGGACTCCAGCCGGTCGTTGTAGAAGCTCTCGCCGATGAAGTGCTCACGCCCGAGCGTGACGTCCATCCGGTCGTAGGCGAGCAGCAGGTAGCGCTGCGACTCGGCGACCAGGTGCCGCCACTGCCGCAGCGTCGGCTCGTCGCCGGCTTGCAGCGCCACCACCCGCAGCCGGGCCCGGGTCCGGAACTCCTCGTCGGTGTCGAACCTGAGCCGCGCGGCCTGGTAGAAGGCCGTGAGATCGCCGATCCCGGCGGCGTCGCCGGTGCCGAGATGCTCGATGAGCAGGCCGAAGGCGGTGCCCCAGTCGCCGAGGTGGTTGGCGCGCACGACGTCGTGGCCCAGCCATTCGAGCAGCCGCGCGGCGGCGTCGCCGATGACGGTCGAGCGCAGGTGCCCGATGGTCAGCTCCTTGGCGATGTTCGGCGAGGAGTAGTCGACCACGATCCGCTCCGGCCGCGCGCCCGCCGGCACACCGAGCCGCGGGTCGGCGGCGACCTCGTTCGCGGCGGCGGCGATCGCCTCGTCGGCCAGCCGCAGATTGAGGAAGCCGGGGCCCGAGACCTCGGCCGTCGCGACGCCGGCCAGGTCGGCCCTCGCGAGCACCTCCCCCGCGAGGTCGCGGGGCGCCCGGTCCAGCCGCCGGGCCAGCGGCAGGGCCGCGCCGGACTGGAAGTCGGCGTGCCGCGAGCGCCGCACCGCCGGATCGACGGTCGCGCCCGCGACCTGGGAGAACGCGGCGCCGAGCCGCGACGCGAGCAGGGCTTCGAGATTCATTGACAATCCAATCGACGGTACGCGGGGAGGCGGGTCGATCGGTGCCTGTGCGGTCGGTGCTGGTGCGGCGCCGGCGGGATCGACCCACCGGCTGGGAACGTGCTAGCTCAACCGGAGGGAGGTCATCCGGCGTCGCTCGCTGCTGGCACTGTGCACGCCGCCGATGATAGCGGGCCGGCCGGCGCGGCGCCGTGGAGAATCGACCGGGTGAGCGGTTGGGCGGCAGACGATCAGGGCGTGGTCACGTTCCCGTCGGGCCGGCGGGTGCGCGGGCGCGGCCTGCGGCGGCCCGCGCCGGCCGGGCCCGACCCCGAGTTCGGCGTCTACCTGCTCGGCTCCGCGCCGCCGCCGGTGGCCTGGGAGAGCCGGTGGCTGCGCTGGCCCGACTTCCGGCTGCCGGCCGACCGGGACCGGGCGGCCGAGGTCCTGCACGAGGCGTGGCGGCGTGCCGCGACCGAGCGGGTCGAGCTGGCCTGCGCCGGCGGCCGCGGGCGCACCGGCACCGCGCTGGCGTGCCTGGCCGTGCTGGGCGGCGTCCCGCCGCGGGAGGCCGTCGCCTGGGTGCGCCTGCACTACCACCCGGGCGCCGTCGAGACGCCCTGGCAGCGGCGCTACGTCCGCCACTATCCCGCGACGCGGCCCTGATCAGATAAACAGTCCACTTCAGACTTACCTGAGTTGCTGTGAGCTGCTTCACTGATCTGGCCGGTATCGGTTCGGGGGAAACGGGGCTCCGCGGATGACCAGCACCATGGACAGAGCACGCCCGGCGACGGTCACCGCCGCCGTCGCGCTGATGATGATCACTGCGCTCGGCTATCTGATCACCGGGTTCGCGCTCTTCGGCCAGGTCGGCCGGACCCGGGCGTGGGCTCGCGACGAGTTCCAGGAGTTCGGCCAGGACGAGTTCATGCCCAGCCTCGCCGGGTCCAGCGTCGTGATCGTCGCGGTGATGACGATCGTCGCGGCGCTGCTCCTGCTGGGCGCCGCGGTGGCGGTGCGCTCCGGCAGCCAGGCCGGCCGGATCGTCGCCTGGGCCGTCATGGGGCTACTCCTGCTCTGCGGCACCAGCGCCATCACGCGGGGCGGAACGCCCGACTTCGGGGGCAACATGGCGTTCTGGACGTCACGCTCGGACGGGACCGTCACGCGGACGACCTCGCTCGGCTCGCTGCCGGACTCCTACCCTGCGGCGTACCGGATCGGGAGCGGGATCTTCGCGGGCCTGGCGATGGTCGCGCTGATCGTCGCGATCGTGCTGCTCACCCGGCCCTCGGCCGGCCGCTGGTTCCGGCCGCAGCCGCAGCCCCGGCAGGTCGCCTGGCCGGCGGGCTACCACCCGGTGACCCAGCCTCGGCAGCAGGGCATGTTCGGCGGCCCACCGCCCGGGCCGTTCACGGCTCCGCCGCCCGCCGGGCCGCCGCCGGTCGTTGGTCCGACCGGCCCGCCGTGGAGCCGCCCCGTCGACGGGTCCGCGCCCCGCCCGAGCGACGCGGTCGACGCCGAACTGGCGGTCCTCGCCCGGCGGCACCAGCGCGGCGAGATCACCGACGCCGAGTACGCGGCGGCCCGGGCCCGGCTCACCGGCGCCTGACGCCGCCGTGGCCGAAAGCGCGGCGGGAGGGATTACCGGCGTTTAGGGTGGAAACGCACCGCCGGGCCCTCGAGGGGAAGACGATGATCACGATCTCCCGTACGTTCACCGTCGCCGCCGACGTGGAGGCGGTGCTCGCGTACCTGATGGACTTCGGCAACACCAACGCCTGGGACTCGGCGACGCGGCACACCGTACGCACCGACGACGGGCCGCTCGCCGTCGGCGCGAGCTGGCACAACACCTCGAAGATCCTCGGCGTGACCAGCGAGCTCACCTACACGCTCCAGGTCGTCGAGCGCGACCGCCTGGTCTTCGCCGGCCGCAGCGAGGGCGCGACCTCCACCGACACGATCACCGTCCGCCCGGTCGGCGGCGGCAGCGAGGTCACCTATCACGTGGAGCTCGAGATGCACGGCCTCGCCAAGCTGGCCACCCCGGTCATGCGGATGGAGTTCGAGAAGCTCGGCGACGAGACCGCGGCCGGCCTCACGGACGCGCTGAACCGGCTGACGTCGGCCGCCTGACGGGCGGTCAGGCCCGGGTGGCAAGCACCTCGACGTACCCGGACGGAATCTTCGCGGTGCCGTCCGTCGCGACATTGTGGCGGGTGGCCAGGTCGACCAGGTCGGCGTAGAGCAGCCGGCCCTGCTCGTCGTCGAGCGCCTCGAACGCCTTCAGCGTCGGCCCGTAGTTGGCCCGGAAGTAGTCGGCGAAGTTCTCCGGGGACGCGAACCGGAACACGAATTCCCGCCGGTTCACCCGCAGGTCGGTCACCTGCTCGCCGAACAGCTCCCGCAGCCGCGGCCCGCTGCCCCACTCCGACGGCGCCCGCACGCCGGGCGGCGGCGGCACCCGGCGACCCACCGTGCGGAACACCTCGCCGATGAATCCGTCGGGCACCCAGTTCGCCAGGGCGATGAGGCCGCCGGAGCGGACCACCCGGGCCAGCTCGGCGGCGGCCCGATCCTGATCGGGAGCGAACATGACGCCGAACACCGAAAGGGCCACGTCCCAGGCGCCGTCCCGGCCGGGCAACGCCTCGGCGTCACCGACCTCGAAGCTCACCGGGAGATGCTCGGCCGCGGCCCGGGCCCGGCCGCGCTCCAGCAGCGCGGGCACATAGTCCACACCGGTCACCGAGCAGAGGCAGCGGGCCGCGGCGATCGCCGCGTTGCCCGTACCGGTGGCGACGTCGATCACCCGCGACCCGGCGGAGAGGTCCGCCGCCTGCACCAGGTTCTCCGCGACCGGCTGGATGAGCGCGGCCACCGCGCCGTAGTCGCCGCTGGCCCAGGTCTTCTGCTGGCGTGCCTTGATGTCGCCCAGCGCAGGTGAACTCGTCATAGGCTGACGCTACGAGCCACCGGCCGGGGACCGGGGTGCGCGAGGTGAACTCCCCCCATATTGGGGATCAGTCCAAAGAGAGCACGCGCACCCCTGGACAAGCCCTACAACTGGAAGCTGTCGACCAGGCCGCGCAGCTCGCCGCTCGTCCGGGCCAGGCCCTCCGCCGACTCCCGGGCCTGGCGCACCGCGATTGTCGTCTCGCCCATCGCCGCGGAGACGCCGGCGATGTTCGACGCGATGTTCTCGCTGCTGGCCGCCGCCTCGCCGACGCTGCGGCCCATCTCGCTGGTCGTGGCCGTCTGCTCCTCCACCGCCGCCGCGATCAGCGTCTGGAAGTCGCTGATCCGGCCGACCACCGAGCTGATCTGTCCGATCGCCTCGGTCGCGTTCGTGGAGTCGGCCTGGATAGCCTGCACCAGCCGGGCGATGTCCTCGGTCGCCTTCGCGGTCTCCTGTGCCAGGTCCTTGACCTCGCCGGCGACCACCGCGAAACCCTTGCCCATCTCGCCGGCCCGGGCGGCCTCGATCGTCGCGTTCAGCGCCAGCAGGTTGGTCTGCTCCGCGATCGAGGTGATCATCTTGACCACGTCCCCGATCTGGGCCGAGGACTCGCCGAGCTTGCCGACGGTCGTGTTGGTCTGCGTGGCCACCTCCACCGCCTCGCTCGCGACCGAGGCGGCCGCGCCGGCGTTGCGGGCGATCTCGTCGATGGCGGAGCTCATCTCCTGGCTGCCCGCGGCCATCGTGCGGACGTTGCCGGAGACGCTGTCGGCGGCCTGCGCCACCGCGGCGGCCTGGCTGTCGACGTGAGCGCTGGACTCCGCGACCCGCGCCGACACCGCCGACAGGTCGTCGGACGCCACCGCGATCGTGCCGGCGTGCCCCGCGATGGCGGTGACGGTCTCGCCGAGGGACTCGGCCGTCCGGTCCACGGCGTCACCGAGCTGGCCGAGCTCGTCCTTGCGCGAGAGGCCCGCGCGGGCGGTCAGGTCGCGCCGGGCCAGGCGGTCGAGCGCGCCGACGACCACCGCGAGCGGCCGGACCACCGAGCGGGTGACCCCGATGCCCATGAGGCACGCGAGGATCACGGTCAGCAGCAGCGTGCCGCCGAGCACCTTGAGGCTGGTGGCGCGGACGGCGGCCGCGTCGGCGCGCAGCTGATCGGCCCGGGCCTCGACCGACTTGTCGAGCGCCGCCGTGATGTCCAGGACCTTGCCGTACGAGTCGGAGGCGGGCCCGCCGTTGATGGTGCTCATCGCCTTGGCCCGGCTGGCCGGCGTGTCCGCCGCCAGCCACTTCATGATCGTGTCGTCCCATTTGAAGAAGTCGTCCCACGCCGGCTTGAGCTGGGCGTACGTGGCCCGCTCGGCGTCGGTCATGTCTTCGGTGTGCGCGGAGGCGAGGTCCTCGTAGATGGTCTTCTTCGACTCGAGCTCGCCCTGCCGGTTGTAGCCGTCCGGGCCGGTCGCCGCCGTGTATCCGAACGCGCCGACGTCCGCGACCATCAGCCCCTGCCAGCCGGACACGTCCGCCGCCATGTACTTGGCCGCCCGGACATCGTCACGCACCTGCTCGAGCGCCGTCAGGCGATGCTGCGCCTCGCTCTGCTGCTGGAGCCCCCACCAGCCGACCGCCGCCGAGACGACGATCAGCGAAGTGAGCAGAAAGTACGAGACGCCGAGCCGCTTACCGACGCTGATGTCCTTGACGCGCACGAGGTTCTCCCTCTGACGGCGGCACCGGGTATACCGCACGTCTTACCTTTCGGCCGGAGATCGCGGCGAATAAGGGACTATTTCGAATTGCTTCGCTGGCGCGCCACCTCGTACAGGGCGACGGATCCGGCCGACGCCGCGTTCAGCGAACTCGCGGCTCCCGTGATGGGGATGCGGACCGTCTCGTCGCAGGCGTCGCGCCAGGCGGCGCTCAGGCCGTGCGTCTCGTTTCCGATCGCGAGCACGGTCGGCCCGGTGAGATCATGCTCGGCGATCCCGACCGGGCCGCGCTCGTCGGTGCCCACGATCTGCACGGGTACGCCGTCGGTCCGCACGACTTTCACCCAGTCGAGTACCTCGACGTGGCTCGGCACCCGTACCACCGGGAGGGCGAAGAGCGAGCCGGTGCTGGCCCGGACCGCCTTCGGGTCGTACGGGTCGGCGGCGTGCCCGGTGACGATCACCCCGGCCGCGCCGAACGCGTCCGCCGAGCGCACCAGGGTGCCGACGTTGCCGGGCGTGGTCGGCCGGTCGAAGACCACGACCAGCATGCCCGGGCCGGCGGCGATGCGGTCGAGGTCGTCGCCCGGCATCGCGACGACGGCCAGCAGCTCCGGCGCCTCGTCGTCCTTTCCGCCCAGCTCACCCATCAGTTCCCCGGCGACGACCGCCTGCGGCGCGCCCGCGATGTCGACGATGTCGCGCCCCCACCGGGACAGGCCCGGGCCGTCCGAGACGAGCATCGCCCGGATCTCCCAGCCGCGCTCGACGGCCAGGGAGATCGGGCGGACGCCCTGCACCAGGAACTCGCCGGCGCGCTGCCTCTTGTTCCGGTTGGTGAGCAGCGCCTGCCACTGCTGGAAGGTCGCGTTACGCGTGCTGATCCTTATCGTTCTGGCCACGGCGAACAGTCTGGTGCATCTCGCGCGCTCACATCTCGGGCGGGTAGCCGCCGTCCGCGGGCGGCGCCTCGGTCTCCGCCGGCACGGCCTGCTCCCGCAGATGCCGGTTGTTGCGCGGTTCCTGCCGGGTCTTCGCGTCGTTGAGCCGGCGGCGCAGGTCGTCGCGGACGTCGTTCAGCGCCGCGTGCAGGTCCTCCTCCTGTGAGGTCGTCACGACCTTCTGCCGACCGGCGATCCAGCACTCCAGCGTGACCTTCTGCCCCCGGACCTCGCGGTCCTTCACCGACACCTCGAGTTCGGTCGTGTCCGCGTGGAAGCCGGCCAGCCGGGCGTCCAGCGTCGCGAACAGCTCGGCGATCCAGTTGCGGTCACCCTGGGAGAACCCGGCACCTACCCGCAGGCAGTCCTCGACGGTTGCGGGGTTCGCGACGTGGCTCATCGCCGCACCTCCCGCTCGACGGAGACGGTCCGGGCATTGCACGCAGTTACGGTCACCATGGTCGCTGGCCCTTCGCTCGGGAATGTTCTTGAAGACCGACTACCCACCCGGAAGGGCGGGGGAAACGGACTTCAGCTCCCGAATCGGAAGTAAACCCGTCAGCCGCCCGGGCGGCGGTCGCGGCGGATCGCGTGCACCTTCGCGGCCGGGTCCTCGGTGGTCGCCACGCGCAGGCCGCTGAGGTAGCCGTCGGTCTCGCGCTGCTCGCCGTACTCGGTGGTCAGCTCGGCGATGCGCTCCTCGAGCATCCGCAGCTCGCGGTCGCGGTCGGCGGCGAGCTGGGACCGGAGCTCGGTGAACAACTCGTCGATCCGCTCGAAGGCCGCCTCCGGCCGGTCCTGCCCCTGCCGGATCCGCCGCAGGATCTGGTCGCGGGAGAACACCACCACGACCGAGAGCCAGGCCAGCACGAACAACCCGGTGACGACCGGGAACGTGGCCAGCGGCCGCAGGCTGGGCGGGGGCGGCGGCATGCCGTTGGGTCCGGGCGGCGGGTGCGATGGCGGCAGCCCGACCACGATCGTGACGATGAGGGCGCCGGTCGCGGCCGTGGCCACGACGAGGCAGACCAGCAGCAGCTTACTCACGTGGATGGAGAGGCCACCCATGGTGGACCCTTGATCGGCGCGGGCCCGCTCAGTCATGGTCCGAGATTACGGAAGTTCCGGTGTGGATGCGACATCGATCATGCTGATCTTCGCCGCCGCAACACTTTCCGGTACGGCTCGAACAGCCGGTCGAGCACCGTTTCCAGCGCGGCGCGGTCCTCGGCGGGGATCGGCGAGTCCTCGCCGAGGATCCGCCCGAGCTCGCGGACCAGCGGATGGGCGGCGGGCGCGGCCGGCGGCGGCCCACCCAGCCGATCCGGGTACGCCGCCATGACGATCTCGGGGATGGTCCGTCCCAGCACGGGCGCGATGCGCTCGATCGACCTGATGGTGGGCCGCTGCTCCTCGCTGAGCCAGCGCAGCACGACGGACGGATCGGTGCCGACCGCCCGCGCGAAGTGGGTGGGCGTCGGGAACCCGGCCTCCTGGATCGCTTCCTTCAGGTAGCCACCGAAGCCGATCAGCGGCCGAGAAGGGGTCATAGGCCCAGGATAGGCGCTCCGCGGCCGTCGGGCGATTGGTGGAAACCCCGCGTGCTGCTACCGTCGTTGGCTAGATAACCAATGAAATCGGGGCTGGAGCGAGAGGTCGTGGCGGCGTGATGCGGACGACGGTCCTGGTGAGCATCCTGATGATCTGCATCGGCGCGGCCGTCTTCCTTCGCCACCGGCCACGATGGACCCGATTCGCCATGGGCACACCGGACGACCTGGGCGGCAGCCCGGTGCCGGCGGCAGCCCCGGCGCCCGGCCCGCGACCGGCCTCCGCGGCGCGACCGGCGACGCGGGCCGAGCCGGCCGCCGCACCGGCCGCGCGGACCACCGCCGAGATCATCGAGACGCCGGCGGAGCAGCCGGCCCCGGCGCCCGCCCCGCCGGCGCTGCGGCGCGCCCGCGGTAACAACGGCTTCGGCCGGTTCGCCTCACCCGCCGGCCGGGCGCGCACCAGCCGGGTCTGACAGCCTGCCGAGGTCGCGGCCCCGGGCCGGATCCCCGTCCGGCGCACCGGCGCGCACGCCGCGCAGGAGCAGGTAACCGATCATCCAGAACTCGCCGACCGACGCGGGCAGCGCGAGGAGGTCGACGGCGGCACCCGCCTGCGGGATGAGGTACCCCACAAACGGGCTCAGCACGTAGCCGGCGCCGCCGCCGATGAGGATCCAGCCGAGCGCCCGGGGCATCCATCCCGAGCGGAGCACGCACCAGCCCATCGGCATGAGCCACAGCCCGAAGAACAGGCCACCGACCGTCCACAGGTTGCCGCTGACCAGGTACAGCAGCTGGACGTTCGCGGCGGCGTCGCCGACCGGCTGCAACGCGACCTCGGTCGCGGTCGCCAGCAGGGCCGCGCTGGTCAGGACCACGACGGCGTTGACGAGGCCGAACGCGGCGATGCCGCCGGCGGCGACGGAGTCGACCGTGCGGAACAGGCGGAAGAACCAGACGGCGGCCAGCGCCTGGGTCAGCACGACGAGCAGCTCGAGGACGATGCCGGCGCGCGCGAGCCCCTCGTGCTCGACCAGGTGGGCCAGGGTCGAACCGGCGTCGCCGGCCGCGAACAGCCGCGGGCGGATGAGCAGGAAACCCAGCCCGCCGGCGATGGCCAGGCCGAGATAGAGCAGGCCGGTCTGGCGGGCGAGGCGGATCAGCGGTGGCATCTGGCACTCCTTCTTCCGGGTGCCCGAGGTCGGCCACCTTACGTTGTAAGGTAACCATACGTTGTAAGGTACGGGCAAGGGTCGGCAGAGAAATGGGAGCGAAGTCCGTGCGGGAACCACTCAGCCGCGACCGCGCGCTGGCGGCGGCGGTAGCGCTGGCCGACGCGGAGGGGCTCCGGGCGCTGACCATGCGCCGCCTCGCCGCCGACCTCGGCGTCGAGGCCATGTCGATCTACCACCACCTCCCCGGCAAGCAGGGGCTGCTCGACGGCCTCGCCGAGACCGTCGTCGACGAGATCGGCGCCGCGGTCGCCGCCGCCGAGTCGAGCGGGCCGGACCCGGACTGGCGGACGCGGCTGAGGCGGCGGTTCCTCGCGGCGCGGGAGGTCATGCTGCGTCATCCGTGGGCGCCCGGGCTCCTCGCCTCACGCCCAACCATCCCGTTCGGGGTCTACGGCTACTACGACGCGATCGTGGCCACGCTCGTCGGCGCCGGGTTCTCACACCGGATCGCGCACCGGGCGCTGCACGCGTTCGGCAGCCTGGCCCTCGGCTTCGCCCAGGAGGTCTTCAGCCCCGCGTCGGCGGGCGGGAGCATGGACGTCGACGCCGTGGAGGCGCAACTGCCGGCGATGGCCGAGGCGCTGCCGCACCTGACCGCGATGATGGCGGCCGAGGCGCACGCCGCCGCCGACCCCACGCTCGGCTGGTGCGACAGTCAGGTCGAGTTCGAGTTCACCGTCGACCTGCTCCTCGACGGCATCGAGCGCGCACGCGGCTGAGCCTCACCGGCCGCCCGCGCCTCACCGGCCGTCCGCGCCGACGAGGATCGTGACCACGGCCCGCGCGATCTCGGTGGCCTGCGCCCGCGGGCCGAGGTGCACGGTGTACGGGTTGGTCGTGGCCAGCGGCGGCTTCTCGCCGGGCGCGTGCGCGGTCACCACGCGCAGGTTCGCCCGGCCCGGCAACGGATACTCCCGGGCGACGTGGTGCGTGGTGAGGACGGCGGTCGCCGCGAACCCCACGCTCTCGGCCGTGAGCAGGGCCGTCCGCAGCTGCGGCGGATCGAGCATGCGGCTGGTCCAGA
The DNA here is from genome assembly GCF_014205335.1 of Amorphoplanes digitatis. Classification (NCBI taxonomy): domain Bacteria; kingdom Bacillati; phylum Actinomycetota; class Actinomycetes; order Micromonosporales; family Micromonosporaceae; genus Actinoplanes; species Actinoplanes digitatis. Next base: position 7,176,901 of record NZ_JACHNH010000001.1, read on the forward strand.
GCGCCATCAGGTCGCTGTGCCGGCGCAACGGTACGACCCGGGCCGGGCGGTCGAGCGTGACGACGGCCGCCTCGCGCTGCCGCCCGAGCAGCCCTCCCGCCAGCCCGTGCGCGACGAGCCGCAGCGTGCTCTCCACCGGCCCGAAGGTCGGCGGCGAGGTGTCCAGCACGAGCACCATCGGCTCGAGGTGGAGCTCCGGCTCACCGTCGTGCAGCCGGTACAGCAGGTTGCCCCGCACCTCCAGCAGGTTCCGCAGCTCGGAAGGGAGCGCCAGCTGGGTGCGGAGCAGGCTGCGCGGCGTACCGCGGCGCCGCAGACCCACCGTGCCGGCGCTGGCGCGCGAGGAGGCGGCGTGCGACTCGATCTGGGTCTTGACCTGGCGGGGAATCTCGGTGATCGCGGTACGCACGCGCGGGTCGAGCAGCGGCAGGCAGGCCGCCTCGTGCCGGACCCGCAGCGGCAACAGCGGATCCGCCGCGACGGCGTCGGGCCCCAGCAGCGCCAGCAGGGCGAGGACCTGTTCGGTCACCTCGTCGGCGCCGGCCATGAGGGCTCCCATCGGCGGCACGACCGGCGCCGCGGCGTTCGGGGTCCTCCGCATGGCGGCGAGAAGAGCGCGCCGAAGGTCCGGGACCGGTGCCTGCGGCGCGACGAACCCGGCGTCGAAGTTCGCGTTCTCCAGCAGCAGGGCGGCGAGGCCGACCCGCGCGGGCGGCGGCCACCGCAGGGATCGCAGGCGGTCCGCGCCCGGGTGTTCGGCGAGCGCGGCGAGTTGGTCCGCGGGTTCGCGCCCTCCGGTAAGGACGACCAGATCGGCCAGGAGCGACAGCGGCGCGTGGATGCCCGCGTTCGCCAGCCAGGGCAGCCCGTCCACCGCGGCCTGCACGGCCGCGAACGGCCGGCGGTCGCGGTGCCGGAATCCGGCCGGCCCGCCGAGCGCGACGTCGAGCGTCGATACCACGTAGTCCTGCCCGTGCGGGTAGACGATCCAGATCAGGCCGGTGTCGTCGGCGAGCAGCCCGATCGTCTCCGTCGAGACCCAGTTGCCGCTGGAGGCCCCGGGCAGCAGCAACAGCTGTTCACCGGTCACCACGTCCCAGATGCCGACCTCCGGACCCTCGGCGGACCTCACGACCGCCGCGATAAGCCCGCCCCCGTCCGGCAGGGCGACGGCCGACAGCGATTCGACGCCGCGCCGGGCGGCGCCGGCGACACTCGTATCGATCTCGTGCAGGCGGACCCCGGTGCCGGCATCGACCACCATGATCGTGCCGCTCTCAGTGCCGGCCACGACGATCGCCGTCCCGTCCGACAGATCGCAGCTCACCACCGACCGGACGGAACCCTGGCTCATGATTCTGGTACGGCAGTCGCCGGTCGCGATGTCGCACAGCGTCAGGGATCCGTCGCCACCGCCCATCGACAGGATCGTCGTGCCGTCGCCCAGCCTGGTGAAGGCGAGGGAGTAGCCGACCTCGGGCTGCTCGGTGACCTGCGGCGGATACTCCTCCTCGGCGGGCAGCCAGGCGAGGCCGACGCTCTGCTGCACGTCCGGGCGAACGCCGTGTGTCGACCGGACACCGCCGACGGCGATGATCGATCTGCCGTCCGGCATGGTCGTCGCGGCGGCCGCGATCGCGGACGACGTCTCGATCCGTTCGACGCAGGTGCCGGCCTCCGGATCCCAGATCCGTACGGTTCCGCCCTGCTCCGAGGCGATGACCCGCTCGGTGCCGCCGTCCAGCGCCGCCGACGACAGGTGCCAGACCAGGGCGCCGCCCTCCTGGAGGGTATGCACGGTCTCCTGGAGGGCGATGTCCCAGACGCGGATGACGCCCTCGTCGGCGACGGCGACCAGCGGGGGCGCGCCGGCCCTCCGCAGGAGGCGAGCCGGGCCCCTCGGCCCCGCGGCACCCAGCCTCGCCTGCTCGGCGCCGAGGGTGAGTCCGCGTGGCCCGTCGGCGAGCGCCCGCTCGCCGGTCAGTGTCCAGACGGAGACGTCACCCGTGCTCGTGCCGGCCGCCATGAACAGGCGGCCGTCGGGCGCGGTGAAGAGCAGCATCGACCACGGCGGGTCATCCACCGTGAGCAACTGCCGTACCGGCTGGCCGCGCACCGGATCCCAGAGGCGCACACCGCGAGCCGACGAATCGGTGAGGAGCAGGACGATCGAACCGTCCGGTTGCAGCAGGAACGACGACGCCTCGACCACACCGGCGTCATGCACGGTCGAGTAGAGCTGCGCCCCGGTGCCGACGTCCCACGCGATGAGCCGGCTGCCCATGCCGTCGCAGAAGACGAACGTGGTGCCGTCCGGCAGGGTGCCGAAACGCACCGTGTGGATCTCTGCGGAGTATCCCTCGAGCACGTGCACGCACGCGCCGGTCCGCAGGTCCCAGACGCGCACGTTCGAGTCGTTGCTGCCGGTGGCCAGCAGGGCGGTGCCGTCGGGCAGCACGGTCACCGCGAGGCAGTACACCTTCTGGCGGTGACCCTCGAGCATGCGCAGGGTCTCGCCGGTGTGCGGGTCCCGGATCCGCGCGCCGTCCCGGTCCCCGGTGACAAGCAGCAGCTCGCCGTCCAGTTCGATGAAGGCGGCCGCGTCGGAGCAGCCGCCGGTGTCCTCCAGCACCTGAAGACACCGGGCCTCCACCGGATCCCAGACCCGGACCGTTCCGTCCTCGCTACAGGTGGCGAGGAGCACGCTCCCGTCGCGCAGGGCGTGCAGCGCCACGCCCCGCACGGTGTCCGTGTGGTCCGTGATGGTCTGCAGCAGCGCTCCGGTTATCGGATCGAACACCTTCACCGTGCCGTCGTGCGAACCGGTCGCGAGCAGAAAGCCGCCGTCGTCGACCCTCGCGAGGGCGAGTCCCCGCACACCCTGGCGATCCTCACCGCTGCGGGTGGCCCCGCCCTCCGGGCGATTGCCCTTGCCCTGTAGCACGCTGAGCAGCCGCGGCTCGAGCTCCTCCGCCGCCGCGATCTCCGCACCCGCCTGCCGGGCCGGGGCGGGGCGGCCGACGGTCGCGGCGTGCCCGGACGCCCACGCGGCCAGCTCACCGTCCTGGTCGCCGCCGCCCGCGGCCGGGGCGCTCACAGCGATCCGGCGATCACGACCGGCGGCAGGTCCCGGCTCCGGTAACGGAGCACGCGCCGCTCCCGGACGGTGGCGCGCACGCCGACGACGGCCTGTGGCACCGCACCGGCCGCGCCGCGCACGACGAGCACCAGCCGGTGGATGCCCGCGATCGGGTTCCGGGGCGTGTCCGTCAGCCGCCAGCTCGGGTCCGACCGCAGGAGTCCCCGTGCCTCGACGGCCAGCCGCGCGCTGGTCCTGGTGCCGGAGCGTTCCACCGAGCCGAGCGACAGCCCGACCGGTTCGAGGGTGAGCTCCGGTCCGAAGCGGAAGTTGGTCGTGACGCTCTCCTCCTCGGTGACCCGCTGCGGCAGCATCGACCAGGCCACCGGCTCCGGAGCGGCGCCGCCGGTCGCCGACAGCAGCAGGCTCAGCGTCGCCGACTCGAACTTCGGATCGCCGCGGTCGCAGATCAGCGACAGCGCGACGTGGGTGAGGTGGTACGTGTGGCGCCCGGCCTCGGCGGCGACGAAGGTCCGCAGGTCGCCCTCGACGTCCTCGGGCCGCACCGGAACGGCGAGCGGGCCGCCGATCCGGACCCGCTCGCCCAGGTCGGCGCCGCCGTGGTCGTCGTCGCCGCCGCGCACCACGGCCTCGTCGAGTCCCATCGGCACCGATCGCCATTCAAGTTCCGGGTGTTCCATCTGGTTCCTCAGCAATCGATGAGCGGTTGGGGTGGAGGTGTCACAGGCCCTGTTCGGCGGCGCGCTCGTAGAGCGTGCCGGCGCGGTACGGGTCGCCGCGGCGCCGGTGCAGCTCGGCGGCCGCGACCAGGTCGCCCGCGGCCTCGGCCACGAGCGCCTGGCGAAGGAGCTCGTCCGGGGTGTCGTGCCCGGCGTCGCGGGCGAGGCGCCGCCAGGGGCCGGCCGGCAGGCGCCGGACCGGTGGCTGCGGATCCAGGGCCGCGAGGGCCGCAACGGTGTCGCCGGGCAGCTGGGTCTCCATCGGCGGGCCCGACACGGCCCACAGCGACCAGACCGGGCGCCGCTCGCCGAGCCGGAACCGCAGACCGCGGTCCCCGAGCAGCACGATCGCGTGCTCCGGATCCGTTGCGAAGATCCGCCGGCGCGCCGCCGGGGGCAGCTCCGGGCTGAGCCGCCGGCCCCGGCCGATGTAGAGCAGGCCCGGCCCGATACAGGTCAGCGGCTGACCGACGGGGAAGGTCTCGAGCAGACCGCCCGGCGCCATCACGAGGTGCCAGGTGTCCCCGTAGACGATCTCCGCGAGGTCGGCGACCGGGTGGCCCTCCAGCAGCGCGGCCAGCCCGCCCAGCTCCGCGTCGGTCAGCAGCATCGCGTCGCTGCGCCGGTTGGCGGCCCGGTCGGCGACCACGCGCACGACGGGCGGGGCGGGCGCCTCGCCCGCGGCGGCCGGCGACCCCGAGTCGCGGAGCCGGTATCCGGGACCGGCCATCACCAGGTCCGCGGCGTCCTGCGGGCCGGCCAGCTCCATGAGGCGCCAGCAGCCGAACGCGGCGTCCGCCAGCACCCAGCTCCCGCCCTCCTCGACGAGCAGCGCCAGGTGCGCGTCCGGCATCGGCGAGGCCCGGCGGTGCTGTAGGAGGACGTTGCGGTCCGGGCCGCCCTGCCGGGCGACCAGGGTCAACGGAAGCCGGCCGAACGCGTCCAGCAGCGTCGGCGAGATCACCCCGTCCGGCGCGGTGAGATCGACGCGGGCGACGGGGTGGCCGTCGGTGGGTACGCCGGCGTCCCCGAAGAGCGGCGCGAGCCGCACCGGCTGGAAGCTCACCTCCAGGCCGACGTCGAGGGCCCGCCGCATGGCGCCGGCCGCCACCCGGCCCGGCAGCAGGAGCGTCGCCGCCGTCCTGGGCACGCCGCGGATCGGGCGCAGGCCCGCCTCCCGCAGGAGCTCCAGGAGCGGAAGATCGGCGAGCGAATCCGGCTCGACCGTGTCGCGGCCGACGGTCGCGGGCAGCCGGCCGAACCCGCGGTCGCGGGTGAAACGCCCGTCGACGAGGGCGTAGAGGACACCACCGGCGGCGTATACCGCCGACCGACCGTGGTCGGGCTCGACGGACATCGTGAGCCACCACTCGCCGGCCCGGGTGTGGGCGCGCAGGCAGTCGCCGCCGTAGACGCCGATGAGGTGGCCGGCGCACGCGAGCGCGGCGCCGGCGTCGGGAAATCCGGCGGCGAGCTCGGCCCAGGACGCGAACGGCGCCGCCGCGATCCGGTACGCCGGGGCGAAGGGTTCCACGGGAGCGACCGGGCCCGCCGCACCGGGCTCCGGGTCGTCGACCCGTTCGATGGCGAGCGCGGCGCGGCGCTCGGGCACCACCGGCCGGGTCTGGTGCTGGTCGCGGCGCCGGCCGGTCACGCCGGACGCTCCGCGGCGCGGGCCGGCGCGGCGACGGGATCCGGCGGCAGCACGACCGGGACGCCGAACTCGGCGGCGGACCAGGTGATCCAGCGCTGCCGGGCGCCCGACCGGCGCCCGCGCACCGCCGCGGCGTGCACCAGCGCCGCCTGGTCGAGCCGGCGCAGCCGGACGGCGATGATCGTCGACCAGTCCGGAATCCGGATGTCGTTGACCGGGTGACCGCCGGCCAGCGCCTCCTGGACGTCGGCGAGCAGGCGCAGGGTGGCCGGCTCGCGGATCCGCTCCTCGAGGTCGCAGCGGGCCTCGGCCAGGCGGTGCACCAGCGAGGCCGCGGACCAGGCCGGGCCGGATCCGGTGTCGGTGGGTTCCGGCGTACCGCCGCGGGCGAGGCAGGCGCGGGCGGCGGTCACGTCGCCGGCGGTGTGCACCAGCAGCCAGGCGGCCTGGCTCGGGTCGCCGGCCTGCTCGTACATCGGTGCGGCCGCGTGCACGTCGCCCGCCTGGACGTACAGCTCGGCGGCCAGCCGGAAGCGTCCGGCCCGGGCGTAACAACGGGCGGCGTCGCCGAGCGCACCGTTCTGTTGATAGCAGTCACCGGCCTTCTCCCAGAGGGTCACCGCGATCCACCCTCACGCAGCGGCGGCTGCCGGCTGGTGGTGGCCTCCTCGACGGCGGGCGGCTCCGGCGTCGCGGCCGGCTCGACGTCGGCCGGCAGCTCCTCGACGATCCGGGCATGCGGGTCGACCAGCCGGGCGAGGCCGCGCGCCGCCCGCTCGTGCCGGGCATCGTGATCGGCCGACTTCGGGCCCTCGGGCACGTCGTCGACCTGGAAGACCTCGACCTCGCCGGTCTCCACCCGGTACCGGAAAGTGATCCGCACCCGCATGGTCCCCACCCCTCAGGCCTCAGACGCGCAGTTCGAATTGGATGTTCAGCACGCCGTCGCTCTCGCTCAGCGTCAGCCCCTCGGCGTTGTTCGCCCGCGCGTACGCCACAAGGGTGTCCCGCAGTGCCTGCGCCAGCGCCTGGTAGAAGGTCGTCCGGGCGAGGATCCCGGCCGCCGACAGGCGGCGCAGCGCCTCCGTGCGCAGTCGTTCGGACCGCTGCCGCAGCCGCTCGTCCAGCAGCGCCCTCGCCCGCTCACCGGCCTCGGCCGTGAGCGCCCGGTCGTGCTCCCGCTCGGCGGCGGCGGCCTCGGCCTGAAGGCGTTCGCGGCGCCCGCCGTCGAGCAGCCGCTGCGCGTCGGCCTGCGCCGCGCGCGCCGCGTCGTCCTCGGTGATGTCGCCCCATCCGTCGTCGTAGTAGGTGCCCTGCCCGGTGACCGTGAGCGTCTCGGAGATCCGCCCGCCCGCGGTCGCCACCGCCTCCGCCTCGGCCTCCACCTCGGCCGACAGCCGGACGACGATCTCCAGCTCCTGGTCCTCGACGTGATAGGTGACGTGGCCGTCCGGCAGGGCGTACCGGAAGGCGTCGCCGTCGCGCTCCCAGCCCTCGGTGCGTTCGAGCACGCCGACCAGCGCCTCGAGCGTCGGCTCGCCGATGCTGTCGTCGAGCGCCTCGCGGACCGTCGCCTCACCCACCGCCGTGGCGGAGACCAGCGACAGCCGGCGGATCTCGTGTTCCCAGGCCTCGTCGAGCTGCCGGGTGGCGGTGACCTCCACCCGCCGTGGATTGCACATCGGCTTTCCTCCTGTCTCGGGCGGTCGTTCAGCCCGCTAGGGACCGTTCCAGCCGGTCGAGCGCCTCCGCCTGGAGGCGGCCGAGCATCTCCAGCAGGTCCTCCCGCTCCGGATGGAAGTCGCGCACGTCGGCCAGCCACCGGCCCAGCCGCCGCTGGATCTCCCGGACCTCCTCGGCCGACTCCACCTGCGGCAGATCCAGCCCGGTCTTGCGGACCATGTTCTCCAGCTCACCGAGGTCCATCACCGCGCCGTCGCGGGCCGGCTCGGGCACGTCGTGCGCCTTGATCACCTGGCGGATCGTCAGCCTGTCGCCCGGATCGGCCCAGAGGTGTGCGAGCACTGAGAGATCCTGCGGCTCGGCGCGCCCCCGGGCGTCCAGCAGCGCCATGGCGGCTATCGCCTTCTGCGCCTTGACCGCCCGGCGGTCGGAGAAGCTCACGTCCTCGTCGCGGAAGGCGCGAAGGATCGAGATCAGCGTGTGATGCACCGGCGTGAGGTCGATGCCGCCCACCGCCCGTTGCAGCTCCGACAGGTCGCCGAGCGGGAAGTCGGCGAGGTCCGGAGCCGGCTCGGCCGGTTCGAGCGCGGCCAGTTCGCGGCTCCAGCCGAGCCGCAGCACGTCACCGACGGCCTCGTCGGAGACGTAGTGGACGGAGTAGCGGAACAGGAACCGGTCGCAGAACGCCCGCAGCATCGGGTCGTCCGGTATGTCGTTCGAGGCGCCGAGCAGCGTGATGAGGTCGGCCCGCTCGCGCTGCGCCCCGTTCTGGAAGGTGCGTTCGTTGATCAGCGTGAGCAGCGTGTTGAGGATGGCGCTGCTGCCGTTGAACACCTCGTCGAGGAAGGCGATCTGCGCCTGCGGCAGCATGCCCTCGGTCTTCAGCTTCAGGTGTCCGGCGTGGAAGCTCGGCACGTCGATGGTGCCGAAGAGCTCGTCCGGCTCGGTGAACTTGGTAAGCAGATATCGGAAGTACCGGGCGTGCAGCATGAGGCTGAAGCGCTCCAGCACGCCGGTCTTCGCGCTGCCGGGCGGCCCGATCAGCAGGACGTGCTCGCGGCAGAGCGCGGCGAGCGCGATGACGTCGACCGCGGTGTCGCGCTCGACGAAGTCGTCCTTGATGCGTCGCAGCTGACGGCCGAAGTTCAGGGCGAGCCTGCGCACCGCCGGGTCGAGCTCGGTGATCACGGGTTGCTTCTCCAGTCGATGCTCGGGCTCAGGTGCTAAAGCACCACGTCGTCGTCGGTCTCGGTGGCGGGCGGGTCCGCCTCGGGGTGGTCGGAGGCTCCCTGTTCCCGGTTCAGGTCCCGCTGATGCCTGCCCTGCCGCAGCCGGCCGACGACCGTGCCGAGCCGGTCCGGCCCGACGTCGCCGTCGGGGCTGGTCAGCAGCTGGTCGACCCGCGCGTCCCGGAAGATCGACCGGATCTCGTCGCCGTTCATGTCCCTGGTGACGAGCGCCATCCGGTCGAGCACCGCGTCGCGCACGGTCACCTGGAAGTGGCGGGCGTGCACCGCGGCGATCTCGCGCCGGGCGTCGCGGTCGGGCAGCCCGATGGCGACGGCCCGGAACCGGCTCGGGCGCAGCAGCGCCTCGTCGATGATGTCGAGCCGGTTGGTGGTACCGATGATGAGCACCTGCACCTCGGGGCGGAAGCCGTCCATCTCGGTGAGCAGCTGCGCGACGATCGCGTTGCCGGCGCGGGATCCGCCGTCCTCGCGCCCGGAGCGGCGGGAGGCGATCGAGTCGATCTCGTCGAAGACGATGATGGACGGCGCGTTGCGCCGGGCCTCGGCGAAGATCTCGCGCACCTTCCGCTCGCTCTCGCCGACGTACATGTCGGTCACCTCGGGGCCGGACACGACGAGGATCGTGGCGTTCATGGCGGTCGCGACGGCCTTGGCGAAGAGCGTCTTTCCGGTGCCCGGCGGCCCGTAGAAGATGAACCCCTTGGGCAGCAGCTCCGAGCGGAACTTCTTCGGTATCCGCTCCGGCTCGTTGAGCAGCGCCAGCGCCCGGAGCAGCTCCTTGCGCACGTCGCCGTAGCCGCCGATGTCGTCGAGCGTGACGTTGGGCACCTCGAACGAGCTGGCGGTGGTCCTGGCCTTGAACTTGCGCAGCTCGTCGAGCAGATCCTGGAAGACGCCGCGCGGGTGCACGTGGCTGGCGTAGATCATCGCGTGCCGGAGCCGGACCGCGTTGAGGCCGGCGATGTGCTTGTAGAACTGCACGGGCTGGAAGCCCTCGAACCGCTCCGCCTCGTCCCGGGTGACGAGCGCCGTCCCGATCGGGATCGGCTCACCGGACTCGGCGAGGACCTCCCTCGGCAGGATGTCGATGTCGACCCGCACCGCGAAGCGGTTGGCCAGGACCTCCGGTATGACAAGGGACGGGTCGACGAAGGCGAGCAGCACCACCTTGCTGCGCTCGTACAGGACGTCGATGAGCTCGCGGGCCTCGGCGCCGAGGGCCGCGTCGCTGCCGCCGGCGAGCAGGTCGAGGTGCGCGACGACGATGACGTCGCGCTTGCCGCAGTGCCGCACCGCGACCTGGAGCTCGGTGAGGATCTGCTGCCGGCGCCCGGCCCCGCCGCCGGCCAGCACGCCGGACGGCTTCCCGCCGGCCGACTCGGCGGGGATCACCTTGACGTGGTGTCCCGAGCGCCCGGCCATCTCCAGGGCGAGGTGCTCGACGAGCAGCTTCTCGCACCGGACCAGCACCGACAGGTCGGCGGCGAGGTACTCCGCGGTCTGCCTGATCTGCTCGTCGTAGGCGATGCGGACCGTGGTGGCCTCGTCGATGACCTCCGGATGCCCGGCCGCCGGCCGCGCACCCTCCATCGGCCGCTGCTCCGCCGGCGGGCCGGGATCGGCGGGCGGCGCGGCGGCGGCCGTGCCGTCGACGACCATCCCCGGCGGCCGGTAGAGCGGCTGGTCCGGGCCGGGATCGACGATCTCGACGCTGAGGCTGACGACGGGCGTGCCGGCCAGCCCGTCGAGCGGCTGCAACGCGAGCGCGGGCCCCTCGCGCAGCAGATCGCCGAGCGTGGTGCGACCGTCGTGTTCGGCCTCCGCGATGCGGTCGGCGAACGCCTGGCGGTCACCGAGCGGCACCACCCGCACGGTGGTTCGCGGTGCCATCAGGCGCCTCCGTTCTGGAGGCTGGCCCGATGCCGGTTGACCAGCTCCAGCACCGGTCCGTACTCGGCGTGATCCAGCAGGATCCGGCCCTTGATCGAGGTGCCGGGCGCCGCGAGGACGGCGCCGCCCCGCTCGACGCGGTAGGCGAGGCCGGACTCGCGCTGCTCCTGTTCGTCGAGGATGGCCAGCGGCAGCCAGAAGCGGAGCGTCGCGACGGTGCGGGGGCTCGGCAGCCCGGTGAGGCCGCGGCGGGCCTCCTCGATGTGTGCGTCCCAGGCCGGGCCGTGCCACAGCCGCGCGGCAATGTAGACGTCGAGCATGTCCGCCACCCGCTCCTGGCGCAGCCGGTCGAGCACCGTCCAGCGCCACTCCAGCACGAGCGGATCGGCCGACGGCGCGGCGCACGCGGCGACCAGGACCGCGATGCCCCGGGGGCGGCGGAGGAGCCGGCTCAGTACGCCACCCGCGGTCGCGCGGTCGGCGTCCGGCGGCCGGTGCAGCACCGTCGTCAGCGGCGACGCCGCCAGCAGCGCCTCGACGAACTCCGCCGGTGCGCCCCCGGCGGGCGGCTCCGCGGACACCGCCGGGCCGACGACGGCGTGGCGCGCCACGCCCTCGGCCCAGCCGGCGTCGCGCCGGGTGAGCCGCAGGCGGGGAACCAGGCTCAGCACCTTCGCGCTCTGCTCCCACTGCCGCCGGCCGCCGATGGCCGCGGCCAGCAGGACCGCGGCCGGGCCGGGTGCGCCCGGGTCGCCAAGCGGCGGCCGGCCCGCACCGATCCGGGCGGCGGTGGTGGCCGTCGCCCAGCGCAGCGTGTCGGCGGTGGCCGCGTCGGGACGGGCCAGGCCGCCGATCCGGGTCAGCCGCCCGGCCGGCGGCGGCCCCGCGGGCCGCATCGACCAGCGCAGCACCTCGCGGGCCGTCGTCAGGGCTTCCACGGCGCCCCGATCCGGTGCCGGGCGAGCCGCATCTCCTCGCCGTCCCAGCGGTAGGTCCGCAGCAGCCGCTCGCCGGTGTCGTCGATGTTGAGCAGCGCCGCTAGATGCCACGGCCGGCGGAAGGTGGTGGTGTGCAGGTCGACGTCGATCGACGAGAGCCCGACGCCGTCGGTGGCCGGGAACAGGTGCGTGTGGTACCAGCCGACCAGCCGGTACGCCCCGCTGGCCTCGCCGATCGTCTGGTTGATCCGCAGGAAGCTCTCGCCGGTGAAGGTGAAGTTGAGCAGCGAGGCGCCGGTGCGCTCCGCGGGCTGCGCCGCCGTCACGTGCACCAGGTGACCGCCGCGCGCACGGTCGCGCAGCACCCGGCCGAGCAGGAAGCCGCCCTCCTCGACCTCGTCGGACAACGGCATGTCCTTCAGCAGCAGCTCCTGCACCGGCCGGGCGACCACGACCGTCATCACGTCGTCGGACGTCGCCGGCTCCGCCACGCCCAGCTCGGCAACGTCGGCGAGCGGTGGCTCGGGGTCGGGCATCTCCTCCATGTGCAGGACCCGCGGCCCGGCCTGGCGCACGGCGACGTCGACCGCGCCGACCTGCCGCGGCGCCGGACGCTCCAGTGTGATCGCCTCCAGGCCCGGTCCGGACACCCCGAAGCCCCACTGGCGCTCGTCCGGCACCTGCTCGGAGAGGATCCGCTGGAGCGGCCTTCCGATGATCTCCCGCACCGCGTGCGGGTGCTGGTAGATCACCCGGCCGCCCCGGGTGATCTGCACGGTGACGTAGCCGTGGCTCGACCGCAGGTTCAGCAGGCTGGGCTCGCCGTACAGCTCCCGCAGGTCGCTGATCGGGTGGAACTTGAGCGTGAACAAGGTGTCCCGCAGCGATTCGCCGAGCACGCGCTCGAAGAGGGGCATGAGCAGCGCCAGCAGGTCGATCCGGCCGGCACGCACGTAGTCGTCACTGCGATAGAGGTCGATTCCCAGGCTCATCCGCGCCTCAGCCGATGCGTCGCAGATGAGTTCGGAACACCGTCGGCACCTCGCGTTGCACGGGCACGACCGGCGAGCCGCCGATAGCCCTGATCTCCTCCTGGTGTAACACCGCCCACCTGGCCGCCTCCGGGTCGTAGAAGTTGATCCGTGGCACCGTGTTGTCGTCCGGCGGCAGGTCCAGGCCGAAGACGTCGTAGTTCCGGTACGCGGCTATGTCGGCGATGACCCGGCACAGCTCGCCGAGGTCCTTCGCCGGGTACCAGGACTCGGCGACCTGTCCGAGGCAGACCTTGCCCCGCGGCGCGCCGGGCTCCTCGGTCAGGACGCAGTCGTAGGTCGGGAAGACGTTCGGATGGAAGTACGGGGTGAGCCAGTACACATCCGGCGCCGTCGCCGGGAAGCCCGTGACCAGCAGGATGCGCACCCGGTGCCGGTCGATCCGGGTGGGCGGGCCCTCGGGGCGCTCGGGCGGGCCGAAGCTGGGCTGGGTGAAGCTGAGGTCGAACCGGGTGGGCAGCAGGTCGGAGTTGGCCCGCACCTCGATCTGCCGGCTCCGGGCGTAGCCGACGATCTGGCGCCGGGCCCGGCCCAGCGCCTCCTCCCGGTCGCCGGGCGCGACGTGCCCGGCTCGGCCCTCGAACGCGATCCGGACCTGCGCGCCGTCGGAGAAGCCGGCCTCGTCGAGGTTCTGCTCCGGGTTGGCCCGCTCCTGCTCGCCGCCGGCGAGCACTCGATTGATCACGGTCGGCCGGGCCGTCGCCTGTGGATCCTTGCCGGCGTACTGCTCGGCGACGACCTCGCTGGCGATGGTCTGTAGCCGCACCGCGGCCGGGGTGTCGCGCAGCCGGAACCGGCTGCCGTCCGGGCCCTCGACGATGAGGGTGTGTATGAGGTAGCTCGCGCCGTTCGGCGACGCGACGGTCCACGGCAGCTGCGTCCGTCCCATCTGGGCGCTCACCGTCGCCTGGTCGGTCGAGGCGACCGTGTACGCGGCAACCAGGTCGGTGGTCACCCACTCCTGCGGGTCGAGATCGAGCGCCCGGAGCTGCGCGAACGCCGCCTGCCGCTCCTCATCGGAGGAGGCGCGGACGAAGACCACGCACGACGGGTTCGAGACGCCCGGAGCGGTTGAGGCCGGGCCGTCGGCGACGTAGCCGCGGTAGAGGTCGAACAGCCGCGTGTTGCCCCGGTACTGGCGCACCGCCCGGGTGAGCAGGCGCCGGTAGCCCTCCGGCACCAGCCCGGCGTCGAGGAGGGTGAAGATCTCGTCCCACCAGTCCAGCGCGGCCACCGCGTCGCTCCACCCGGGCAGCGAGCCGATCGGGAATCCGATCGCCTGTAGCAGCCGGCGTGCGTCGCCCCGGGTGTGGAACACCGTGCCGAACAGCTCGAGAAGGTCGGCGCGGTCCTCCGGCGTGAGGACGATATCGGCGGGTGGGCGCTCGGGCTCGGGCTCGGGCGCTGATGTACTTACGCGGCTATCCGTAGCCACCGATACCCTCCAGAGGACGACCGGACCGGAATGATCTCTTCGGGTGCGACGCCCAATTCGGAGAGCGTCGCGTCCGGGGGCGCTTCTCGAAGCCGCTGAGTCAGGTCGAGGTGGACGATTTCCCGACAGTTTGGACAACTGACGAGGCTGCCGCCGCGAATGTTAGCCGGTACGGACTCGTGGCCACAGTGGTAGCAGATACCCGGAACGGGAAACATCGTCCATACGAGGGGTTCACTGTCCTCCGGAAGTGTGTCAAGCAATTCCCGAACGGTGGCGGAGCCACCCAATTCCAATTGATCAACTGAATCGGGTCGCTGATGGAATCGGCACCCGTCGTCGCGGCGGACCGTGATCGGCGCGGTCCGGCCGCTCAGCGCCTCGATCTGCAGGAAACGCCAGCCGACGGGCCGGCCGAGGAGCAGCTGCGTGGCCGCCGTCGTCATCCAGCCGGCGACGAGCGCGGTGCTGATGATCGAGGCCGGCTGCGGCGCGCCGGCCGGATCACAGCTCAGCGGCGCGTCGGCCTCGGCGCGCTGTCCGGGTGTCAGCGAACAGCAGTAGCAGGCCTCGTCCGGCGAGAGCCGCACCCGCACCTCGCCGCCCCACGGGTGGGTGCCGCCGTCGATCAGCGGTGCGCCGGCCCGGGCGCAGCGGCCGAGCAGGCTGAGCCGCGCGTGGCGCGAGTCGAGGCAGCCCAGCACGGCGTCGGCGTCGGCGAGCTCGCCGACGCCGACGGCATTGCTCAGCTCTCCCACCCGCGCCGACACCGCGGTCGACGGCGCGAGCCGGCCCAGTGCCCGGGCCGCCGCCACGGCCTTCGGCGCGCCGACGTCGTCCGGCGCGAACAGCACCGACCGGCTCAGGTTCGACGTCGCGACCGTGTCCCGGTCGCAGACGACCAGCCGCCCGACGCCGAGCAGCGCGAGGTTCTTGGCGACCTCGTTGCCCAGCGCACCCATCCCGGCCAGCACGATCGTGGCGGCGGAGATCCGGGACTGGTCCCAGTCGGGTATGAGCAACTGCCGCGCGTGCCGGCCCTCGCCTGAGCTCACTGGCCGCCCGCCAGCCGGCGCAGGGTCACCGGGCAGATCGCCACCATGCCGCTGGGCCGCCAGCTCTCCCAGCAGACCAGGCCGAGCCCCGGATCACGGTGCACCGCGTAGTGGCACTCCGGCTGCCCGGGGCTGCACGGGCAGATCACGACCAGCTCGCCGGGGCGGAAGCTGTGCGCGCAGCCGAGGCACTCCTTGCGCGGTAGCCCGCCGATCGGCGCGGCGACGAGCTGCGGGTCGGTGTCGGCGGGCACCACCGGCACGCCGCCGGCGACGCGCCAGTTGGCGTCGATGCCGTCCAGGAAGCGCGCCAGCTCCTCGAGATCGGCGTCGCCGAGGCGCCGCTCGGTAGCGCCGGTGCCGGCCTCGCGGTAGCAGCTCAGCTCCGGGTCCAGGTGCCACACCTGGCCGCTCCCGGTGTCGAAGCGCACCCGGTCGCCGCGCCGAAAGGTGTGCCCGCACGTCGTGCACCGGTGCGGATGCCACCACGACGTCGCCTGGACGACGCGTTCCACGTTGGTGACGCCCGGGGTATCTCGTTGCGGATCCATGGCAGCAGCCATGGCCGCGTCGAATTCGTCGACGTCATCCATGGATCGTCATTATCGGCGCATCGACAGGGCCGCGCAGCGGCCGAACTACTCATTCATCCTGCCATTATTGCGACTTGTGATCATGTGACTATTGTGAATTGCGATCGGCGAGCGGTCCGGGGGAACCGCGCCGGCGGAGACTGGCTACTGTGGCTCGAATGAGCGGTGACCGTCCGCACGCCGACGTCGTGCTGAGCCCCGACGACCGCGCCGAGCTGCGCGGGCTGATCGCGGACGCGTTCCCCGCCGCGGGCCCCGCGGTCCGGCTGCTCCGGGACCTCGGCTTCCCCATCGGCGCCATCCCCGGCTGGCCGGCCTCGACCACGGCCGAGGACTGGTGGGACATGGTCCTGATCCAGCTCGACGCCGGCATCCTGGCGGAGGGATACCGCAAGCTCCTGCGGCGCGTCATGCGCCTGCTGCCCGGCAACACCCGCGTCTTCGATCTCTGGAACCGTGTCGCGGCGGCCCCGTCCGCGTCCGGCCCGCCCCGGAGCGTGCTCCTGCTCAGCGCGAGCCCGCTCGCCGACGCGCTCGGCGCGCCGCTCGGCCGCCTGCAACCCGAGGTGGAGTACCGCGCGATCCTCGACGCGGCCGGTTCGCGCCTGAACGTGGACTACCGGCCGTTCGCCACGTTCACCGACGTGCGCCGGCTCCTCGAGATCGGGCACGACGTGCTGCACCTGGCCTGCCACGGCAACGGGGACCTGCTCACCTTCCACGACGCGGCCGCCGGCGCCGGGCCGGGCCGCCCGCCGCAGGCCATCCACGCCGCGGACCTGGCGGCGGTACTGCTCGCCTACCAGGGCCGGCCGGGCCGGGCGCGGCTGCACGGCATCGTCCTCAATGCCTGCTACAGCCTCCAGGCGGCGGAGACACTGCGCAAATGCGCCACGACCGTCGTGGCGCACCGCGACGACCTGCCCGACGAGGCCGCGCCGGCGGTAGCCGCGGCCCTTTACAGGTCGCTGCTGATCTGCGGGTCGATGGCCGAGGCCGGCTACCTCGTCAAGGCCGAGCTTCCGCTGCTGGACACCGAACACGGACGGGCCGTCGCCGACGGCCTCGAGATCCTCACCGCCTGACGGCACCACCCGGCGCCCATCATCGTCAGGGCCACCTGCCGACCAGCTCGCCTTAGCGGGTCGGTTCCGGATCCCTGACGGCGCTACCCAGAGCCATCGATATCAGGGCCACCGCAGCACCCCTAGCGGGCCGGGTCGGTTCCGGATCCGTGACGGCGCCAGCCGGCGCCCATCGGCGTCAGGGCCACCGCAGCACCTTGCCGAAGCGGACCAGCTCGCCGTAGCGAGCCGGGTCGGTTCCGGATCCGTGACGGCGCCAGCCGACGCCCATCGGCGTCAGGGCCACCGCAGCACCTTGCCGAAGCGGACCAGCTCGCCGTAGCGAGCCGGGTCGGTTTCCGGATCGAGGACCAGGCGAAGCAGCGCGACTGCCGCCTCCGGCGCGGACTGCGCGCCGGTCATGTCGAACCACGGCCGCGACGACGCGGTGTCGATCATGCCGGGGCAGGCCGCGACCACCAGCCGGTCCTTCGCGAGGTCGTCCGCGCGCCGCCCGCGCGCGACGACACGCACCGCGGCGACCTGGGCCACCTTGGACGCGATGTTGATGAACTCCGGCCAGCCCTCGTCACGCGCGCGCCCATCGATCACCGCGTCGCGCCAGGCCACCGTGATCGCGTCGATGTCGTCGAGCGTCGCCGCCTGCTCGAAGCGGGCGTGCAACGCCACCGGCAGCTCGCGCAGCCGGCCAAGGGAGCTGGCCACCACGACGAAGCGCCCGCGCGGCCGCAGCAGCGGCAGGAACGCCCGCAGCATCCGCGTCGTACCGAGGTTGTTGGCGTCGACGTAGGCGCCGATGACGTCGGCGGGCACGTCCTCGGGCACCGTGCGCAGGTAGTGGTTGGACAGGACGATGTCGACGCCGCCGTGCTCGGCGCGGAGCCGCTCGGCGAACGCGGTGACCGCGGCGCCGTCACGGACGTCGAGCAGGTGGGTGCGCACGTCGGCGCGGGCACCGGAGACCCGGTCCCGCGCGGCCGCGACGCGGCGGTCGTCGCGGCCGGTGAGATACACGACGTCGTCGGGTCCGAGCTCCCGCGCGAGTCCCTCGACCAGCGCGAAACCCAGGCCCTGGTTGGCGCCGGTGACAAGCGCGATCCTGCCCATCCCACAAATCTAGGCCGCCGGCACCCACCCGGCCCGCCCCTGCCCGACCGCACCCGGGGGGTGTCCCTTGGTGCCGTCAAGTCGACGGGCGTAGAGGCGCGATGATGTGCGATCTACTGTTCCGGCGTGGAGATCTTGTCGTTCGTTGGTCCGGCAGGGCGGCCCGTGGATGCCCACGGCAGTGTGGGCGTGACCGCTCTGGCGTTGTTTCGCGGTGAGGCAGTCGCAGTCACTGTGCTGCGCGTGGCGGCTGGCGGTGAGGTCGGCCGCCACTGCGCGCCGGTGGATCAGCTCCTGATGGTCACGGAAGGCCGTGGAGTGGTGCAGTCCGGCGACGGTGATTGGGAGAGCGTCAGCGCCGGTCAGATGGTGATGTGGCGGGCCGGTGAGGAGCACACCACCAGTGCGGTCGACGACCTCACTGCCGTAGTGGTCGAGATAGCGGCTACGCCTCCGAGAGGAGGGTGATAGGTCGCGGCTGGTAGGGGACCCTGTCGCGGAGCATGGCGAACAGAACATCGACGCGGCGGCGGGCGAGGCAGATGAGGGCGGCGTTGTGGCGTTTGCCTTGGGCGCGTTTGCGGTCGTAGTAGGCGCGGCCGACCGGGTCAGCCAGGGAGGCGAACGCGGCCAGGAAGAACGCGCGTTTGAGCTGCTTGTTCCCGCCGCGGGGCGGGTGCTCACCGCGGATGCTGGTGCCGGATCGGCGGGTCACCGGGGCCAGACCGGCGTAGGCGGCCAGATGCCCGGGCGTGGCGAAGGCGGTGCCATCACCGACTTCGAGCAGGATCCTCGCTGCGGTCCTGACGCCGACGCCGGGAAATGAGGTCAGGACCTCGGCAAGAGGGTGTGCATCAAGCATCCCCTCGACCTCGCCCGCCACCTGGTCACGCTGCTGCAGTCCACAGGCCCGAGCGACGGCGGGCTGGACGACCACCACCAACACCGGACCGTGGCGGGCGAGCTGTCGTACACCTGCCGCAGCTTGGCCTCGGTGTTGACCAGCGGCGCGTCGTGCAGCCGCTCGCCGTCACGGGTCAGGGCGACGGCGTGGTGGCCGTCCTTGCCGACATCGAGCCCGAGGAACACCTGGTAGTCGCCGTGCACCGCATCGCCTCCCCGCGACAGCAGCCCGCATCTCGGTCGCCAGTCTGGCGTCGACTGCCGGCAGCCACGTTACGAAGAGACCTACCCGACGGTGCGGGTGGCCGTGTCCCTATCAGCGGTCCGCCGACGCCACCCGGCCCGGCGACAACACCCCCGGATCATGCGTACGACAGGGGCAGTCAGTCATACCGGGCCGGGCGACCGAGCAGTCCCCGGCTGGGGACGATCAAAAAGGTAACGGGGCCGCCTGGCGACCACTCGCGATCGTTCACGGCCGGCGGTGTGCCGGCCGGCGCGGCCCCGATCCCCTATTTCCGACCATCGCATAGATCCATTTCCCGGGCATTCGCTCAATCAGGTCGAGCAGATATCCAGCCCGTCCCACCATTCAAGATTGATGATGTCAATTTGGGTGGATTACCCATACCGCGCCCGTTATTTTCGAGATCCATTTAGCGGACTGAATCGACATCGCTTGAATCGGTTAATGGGAACGTCTTTTTGTCGATAGCCGTCCAGAAACCTTTCATCCAAGTTGATCTATATGATCGAAGAATCGAACGTCACTCGGGGAAAGGGAATACCGGAATGAGATCAATCATCAGATCGGTGACCGTGACCGGAGTCGGCCTCGCGCTGATAATGGCCGGCGGCGTCGCGGCACAGGCGCAGCCGTCCGCTGCGGCGTCCGGCAACGTCAGCACGGTCGCCCGGACGGCCGACGGCAAGGCGGTGACCAGCCCGGCGGCGATCGCCGAGGTGGAGGCCTTCTGGACGCCCGAACGCATGGCGGCCGCGGTGGACCTGGACCTGAAGGTCCCCGACTCGGGCCCGGCGAGCGCACCCGCGCCGCAGGGCAAGCCCGGCAGCATCGCACCCGCGCCGCCCTCGCGCGGCATGGCCGCGGTGAACCAGTCCGTGATCGTCGGCAAGGTGTACGTGTCGGTTCCCGGCGGCACGGGTCAGTGCTCGGCAAGCGCCCTGAACAGCGGAAAGCGCCGCCTGGTCATCACCGCGGGCCACTGCGTGCACGCCGGCGCGGGCGGCGGCTGGTACTCGAACTTCATCTTCGTGCCCGGCTTCCGGCAGGGCGTCTCGCCGGTCGGCAACTTCGTCGCCGGCAACCTCACCGCCCGTACGGCGTGGATCAACAGCAGCAGCGGCGACGAGGACATCGCCATCGCGATCATGAACAACGGCGGCATCTACGGCGCCAAGGTGGTCGACACCGTCGGCGGCATGGGCCTGCGGTGGAACTGGGGCTACTCCGTTGCCGTGACCATCCTGGGCTACCCGGCCGCGGGCGGTTTCCCCGGCGACCTCCAGTACTTCTGCCAGGGCACCACGTGGAACGGTCACGGCCAGCAGGTGCGGGCGTGGTGCAATATGACGCAGGGCTCCAGCGGCGGACCCTGGCTACAGGAATACAACGATCAGAACGGTCTCGGATACACCAACAGCGTGGTCAGTCATCGCCACGGCGACGCCAGTCAGATGGACGGCCCGTACTTCGACAATGACGTCAAGAGCCTCTTCGATTTCGCGGAGGGCCTGTCCCCGGCTTGATCCGAACATACGAATGGCGGAGGCCCCGGTGTTCAGGCCGGGGTCTCCCCCGTTCCCAATAACAAGATCGAGGGAACGATGCGCGGATGAATGCCGTCTCAGGCGGCATGACTATCAGATGGTGGCACGTCCTGACGGTGGTGGCGGTTTTGTCGATCACGGGATGCGGCCAGGGTGGCGCGGCGGCGCCGCCTCCCGGCGCCGCGGAGATCTGGGGGCGGACGTTCGTCTCCGCGCCGGACGAGGGTTCCAAGCGGCTCGTCGAGGGCACCCGCCTGCGGCTGGGGTTCGAGCCGGGCACCGTGACGGCCGAGGCCGGATGCAACCACCTCAGCGGCCGGGCCGCGGTCGACGGTGACCGGCTGGTGGTCTCCGACGTCGGCGGCACCATGATGGCCTGCTCGGCGGAGCTGATGGATCAGGACACCTGGCTGACGGACTTCCTCCAGCAGCGGCCCCGCTGGCAGCTCGACGGCGACACCCTGGTGCTCAGCGCCGGAACGACCCGGCTCCGACTTGTCGACATCCGGTCCGCCGAGCCCGACCGGCCGCTGACCGGCCCGCGCTGGTCGGTGCAGTCCCTGATCGACGGGGACGCGGCCGCCTCGGTCCCGGCCGGCGCCGATGCACACCTGACCTTCCGGGACGGGCGCGTGACCGGCTCGACGGGCTGCACCGACGTCGACGGCGCAGCGTCCATCGGGGACGGCTCGATCACCTTCTCCCGCCTGACCAGCCGGGGCAAGGCCTGCCCGCCCGAGCTGGAGGCGCTGGAACGCACGGTCCTCGGCCTGCTCAACGGCAAGCTGGCCTACCGCATCACCGGCGACCGGCTGACCCTGACCCGCGCCGACGGCGACGGCCTTGACCTGCGCGCCGCGCCCTGACCGGCAGGCGCGGCGGGCCGGTCAGCGCGCGGATGCCGGCTCGTCGGCGACGCCCAGCAGCTGCCGTCGAACGGGAAGTCGTGGCCGTCGTTGCGGTTGGAGTAGCAGCCGTACTCCCCGCCGAAGGTCCAGCCGGCCTCGGCGTCCCAGCGCCAGGCGTAGTCTTCAGGCGCAGGAACCAGTCCGTGCCGACCGGAAGTCCAGGTCCGGCTCGCCCAGCTCCTCGGCGAACCGCTCACCCGCCGCCTCGAGGTCGAACCCGTCGGTCTCGTCGAGCACGTAGCACCGCCAGAACTCCGGGTACGGAGTGCGGTGTGCAGCGGCGTGTCACTGTGGTGCCCCACGCTGGGTGGGCGACGCTGATGCGGCGCCGCAACATCGACGGGCGCCACCGTCCGGCCCCGGCCACCTTCCCGCGCGGGTAGTCGCGCGACTATAGTCGTACGCATGGACGGTGAGCCTCCGCGCCTTGTCGGCGCTCACGAGATCCGGGATCTGCTCGGCGTGAGCCGGCAGCGGGTCTACCACATAGCCGGGCGACCCGACTT
The DNA here is from genome assembly GCF_014205335.1 of Amorphoplanes digitatis. NCBI lineage: Bacteria > Bacillati > Actinomycetota > Actinomycetes > Micromonosporales > Micromonosporaceae > Actinoplanes > Actinoplanes digitatis. Next base: position 7,198,570 of record NZ_JACHNH010000001.1, read on the forward strand.
CCCGAGACCCGTCGCCACCCTGGCGCAGGGCAAGGTCTGGGCGGTCGACGAGGTCGAGGAGTGGATCGCCACCCACCGGTACGACGCGGCGCCCCGGTCCGAGCACCCGGGCGCAGAGGCACCTGGGCTCGCCGACTCAGGCGATCGAGGGTCCGGACGAGAACCCTCGGTTCCATGCCGACAAACATGCGTTTCGCCGTGGGTACGCTCGTCGCCGCCGCGCTCTGCGCCCTGGTGACGGTGGTGTTGTGGATCCTGCCGTTCGTCCTGTCGAACGGCAGGGACCCCAACGAGACCGGATGGGTCGTCCTGGTCCTGTACTCCGTCTTCCCGGCCGGCCTGGCCGTCGTCCTGTTCATCGTGTCCGCCGTCTATTTCATCATCGCGGTGGCCGGCCGTCGTCCATGATGGAACCGGTTCAGAACAGGCGGCCGAGGCGGAGGAAGACCGTCTCCCCCGTGGCGTCGTCGACGGCGTCGTTGTCGGTCACCGTGTACGCCTGACCGTCGCCCGCGACGGCGAGGCCCTCGACCTTGTCCTGCACCCAGCCCCGGTCCGCCTGCAAGGCCGGCAGGAGGTCTCTGACCAGCCGCTTGCTCACCACGGGTACGCCGGTCCAGGTCTTCGGCACGTCGAAGCGGTAGATCCTCTTGACCGCCGCGGCGGGTCCGCGCTGATTGTCCCGCTCGATGACGGCGAACGTGTCCCGGTCGACCGCGACCAGTTCGGACAGCCCGGTCCAGCCGGTCTCCACGGCGTCCAGCGGGTACGCCAGCCAGCTCCAGGTTCCGGCGCGGTAGCGCCCGATGCGCACGCTCTGCTCGCCCTTGAGCGGGCGCTGGACCGCGACCCACACGTCGGACCCCGAGACCGCGACGCCCTCGAGGCCGTTGGTGGTCACCGCGGACGCCACGTCGGCCGGCAGCGGGATCTCCTGCTGGACGGCGCCGCGCCCGTCAGTGCGTACCAGAAGGTTGGGTTTGCCGGCGGAACCCTCGACGGCCAGCCAGTAACCGCCGGACGCGAGGGCGGCGACGCCCTCGGCGTCGTAGCCGACCGGGGTGCCGTTCCTGGTCAGGGTGAGCTCGGCGGTGATGGCCGCGGGCCGCGCGGCGGTGTCGATGGTGAGCAGCCGGGTCGGGCTGTACGCGCTGTCGGTGACCGCGACCAGCCGGTCGGGGCGGCCCGGCACGGCGGACAGCCCGGACAGCGTGCCCCAGGCGATGTCGTCGCGGGAGACCAGTGACGGGAAGACGCCGGCGGAACGGCCGAGGCCGTAGATCTGGACGGTCCCCCGGATGCCCGCGTCCGGGTTCTCCTCCTCGCTGGAGACGACGATCAGGTTCCGCGACGGTACGGCGACGACGCCCTCCGGTCCGTTCGTGGTGGGCAGGAGCTGCCGGAACTTCGGCGCCCACGGACGGGATACGTCGTAGACGGCGGTGAAGTTGCCGCGCTCGGCGTTCACGAAGACGTAGGGGACGCCGTCGAACCGGCCGAACGCCACGTTCTCCGGCTCGATGCCCTTGGCGTCGGAGCGCTTGTCCGGGTAGAGCCCGTGCGCGACGGCGAGGTGCTCGAGCGAGTTGCCGGCGTCCCAGACGACCCGGCCGCGACGGTCGAAGATCGTCCAGCCGCGCGACCCGCCCTCGTAGTCGCCCTCGTTGGCGGTGGCGAACAGGTCGTCGGTGAGCCAGGCGACGCCGTCGGGCTCGCGCTTGGCGGTGATCGTGCCGGTCAGCGAGATCCGGTCGTCGTCCTCGGTGTCCACGCCCGGCACGGTGACCGTGCCGGCGCCGAAGTGCCGGATCACCGTGCGCTTGGCGAGGGAGACGATCGCGAGGTGGTTGTTCTCCTGGAGGCTGACGATCGCTTCGTCGCGGGAGTTGACGCTGACGTACTCGGGCTCCGGGTCACCGGGCGCGACCTCGGCCAGGCCCGTCAGGTCGACCCGGCCGACGGTCCAGGTGCGGGTGTCGACCACGGCGAGATAGCCGGCCGGCGCCTGCGGGATCGCGCCGTCGGCGACGTCCTCGTCGCGCTCGTTCTCGATCGCGACGGCGATGTAGCGGCCGCTCGGCGCGACGGCCACGGAGTCCGGCTGGCCGCCGAGGTCGAGGCTCCGGCGGATCGCGCGGGTCCGTGCGTCGATCACGACGAGCTTGCCGGACGGTTCGGTGAAGCTCGCGCTGGTGTTCACCGCGGCGAGCAGCAGGCCGCCGAGGTGCGCGACCGAGGTGGGCTCGCCGCCCATCGCCAGGGTGCCGGCCGGCCTCGGCCGGGCCGGGTCGCCGATGTCGACGAAGCCGAGGCGGCCGCCCGGGCTGTCGGTGTAGACCACGGTGCGCCCGTCGTCGGTGACGGTCGAGATCTCCGCGGCGGCGGTGTCGCCGACGCCCGAGTTCAGGTATGCCGGGACGGTCGCGAGGCGCCTCCAGGTCTGCGGCGCGGAGGGCCCGTGCGGGTGCGCGGCCGCCGTCGCGGGCGGGGGCGCGAGCGCGGCCAGTGCCGCGATGCCGACCAGGGAGACGGCCTTTCGGGTACGGCCAAGGGGTGTCGTGGAACGCATGGTGACTGCCTACGGGCCGACGACGACGCCGAGGTGGCCACCCGGAGAACGCCCGATGTCGCCGACTTGATCATGTCTACCGTGGCGGCGGGCCGAACGCGCGGAGGGCGTGCGCCAGGAGCGTCCGCAGTTCGTCGGGGCCGGGCAGGCCGAGGTGGAAGACGAGCCGGTGGTAGAGGGGTCCGTAGATCAGGTCGAGTGCCACGTCGAGGTCGGCGTCGGCGGGCAGCTGACCGTCGCGCTGGGCCTGGCGCAGGCGTTCCTTGAACTCGTCGATGCGCGGCCGGATGATTCGTTCTCGCAGGTCGCGGGCCAGCTCCTCGTCGTGGAGGGCCTCGGCGATGAGCCCTACGGCCGCGGAGGTCTCCGCGGGTGTGAGCAGGCCGATGACGGCGGTGAGCTGAGTGTGCAGGTCGGCGGCGAGGTCGCCGGTGTTCGGGTGCTCGGTGACCGTGGTCGCCACGTCGTCGACGGCCTCCAGCACAACGGCGCCCTTGGAGGGCCACCACCGGTAGATCGTCTTCTTGCTGACGCCGGCGCGGGCCGCGATGGCTTCGATCGTGAGCCGCCGATAGCCGAGCTCGGCGCACAGCTGTAGCGACGCGTCGAGGATGGCCCTTCGGCTGGCCTCGTTGCGGCGCAGCGGGTTGGGGGGTGCGGCCATGACCTGCACATTAACAGGAAACGGTACGTGCCGTGTTGACACCTCTGAATACGACACGTAGCGTGTCGCCTCAGGCCAACTACACGACACGTAGCGTGTAGTCACACCAGGAGGGAGGTCGGCCGTGGCATCAATCTGGCCCGGGTCTGAGCCAAGATGGCTTGTCGATGTGCCATCTGTGTGCCACTATGGCACCATGGACCTGACCACGTACGTGAACAACCTTGGGCGCGAGTTCGCCACGCTCGCCGAAGCCGGCGGGGACGACGCCCGTGCGCTGGTCGAGCGCCTGACCGGGTCGCTCGAGTCGGCGATCCGCATGACGCTGCTCGACGCGCTGTCGGCCGCCGCCGACGAGATCACCCGGGACCTGGCACCGGGCTCGGTGGAGGTGCGCCTGCGTGGGCGCGACCCGAGCTTCGTGGTGACCACGCCACCGACCGGACCGCAGGAGTTCGCGGCCGAACAGACCGCCGCGCCGGCCGACGGTACGCCGGACAGCGATCTGCTGATCGCCGAGGACGGCCCCGCCGCGCGGATCAACGTTCGCCTGCCAGAGCAGCTCAAGACCGCGATCGAGGAGGCCGCGGCCAAGGAGGGGCGCTCCGTCAACGCCTGGCTGAGCCGGGCGGCCGCCGCCGCCCTCCAGCGCTCCGATCGCGACCAGCGTCCGGAGCCGCGCGGCAGCGGCAAACGGGGCAAGCAGGGCTTCACCGGCTGGGTGCGCTGACCGCACCGCAGGCCCGCTCACACCAACTCAGGACGAGGGACAACCATGCCAACTTTCGATACGCCCGAACCGATCTCCGTCACGCTCGAGCTCGGCGTCGGCGACGTCCGGATCGCCGCGAGCGACCGGGCCGACACCGTCGTCGAGGTCCGCCCGACCGACCTGTCCGACGAGTCCGACGTCGCGGCCGCCCAGCAGGTCCGCGTCGACTACGCCAACGGCACGCTCCGGGTGACCGGCCCGAAGGCCCGCGCCTTCGACTTCTCCCGCAAGACCCGGTCGGTCGACGTGTCCATCGAACTGCCCAGCGGCTCCCGGGTCTCCGCCGAGATGCAGGTCGGCGACCTGCACGGCGCCGGCCGGCTCGGTGAGTGCCGGCTCAAGACCTCCGCCGGGAACGCCCGGCTCGAGCGGACCGGGCCGCTGCGCCTGAACTCGGGCGCCGGCCACCTCACCGTCGACGGCGTCGCGGGCAACGCCGAGCTCTCCACCGGCACCGGAAAGGTCCGGGTCGGCGAGATCGAGGGCACCGCGACCGTCAAGAGCTCCAACGGCGACATCGTGATCGACGCGGTCTCCGGCGACGCGCGGGTGCGTACGGCCAACGGCGAGATCTCCATCGACCGGGCCGGCGCGAGCGTCGACGCGAAGACCTCCAACGGCGGCATCCGCCTCGGCCAGGTGATCCGCGGCTCGGTCGTCCTCGGTACCGCCGCGGGCGACCTCGACGTCGGCATCGCCGACGGCACCGCCGCCTGGCTGGAGATGAACACCGGCTTCGGGCACTTGCGCAACCTGCTGGAGAACGCCACCCGGCCCGACGGGGCCGCCGAGACCGTCGAGGTACGCGGCCGCACCTCTTACGGCGACATCACCGTCCACCGCTCCTGATGGGGGAAGACATGACCACCAAGGCATCCTGGCCGGCGATCGCCGCGACCGGGCTACGTAAATCGTTCGGCGACCAGGTCGTCCTCGACGGTCTCGACCTCGACGTGCAGCGCGGAACGGTCTTCTCGCTGCTCGGCGCGAACGGCGCCGGGAAGACCACCACCGTGAAAATTCTGTCCACATTGCTCAGTGCCGACGGCGGAGAGGCCCGGGTCGCCGGGCACGACGTCGCCCGCGAACCGGACGCGGTGCGCGCCGCGATCGGTGTCACCGGCCAGTTCTCCGCCGTGGACAACCTGCTCACCGGCGAGGAGAACCTGCTGCTGATGGCGGACCTGCACCACCTCGCCCGGCGCGACGGCCGGCGGCGCGCCGCCGAGCTGCTCGAACAGTTCGACCTGGCCGACGCGGGCCGCAAGCCGGCGTCGACCTACTCCGGCGGCATGCGGCGGCGGCTCGACCTGGCGATGACCCTGGTCGGCAGCCCTCAGGTGATCTTCCTCGACGAGCCGACCACCGGCCTGGACCCGCGCAGCCGCCGGAACATGTGGCAGATCGTCCGGGACCTGGTGGCCGGCGGCGTCACCATCTTCCTGACCACGCAGTACCTGGAGGAGGCCGACGAGCTGGCCGACCGCATCGCGGTCCTCGACCACGGCCGGATGGTCGCCGAGGGCACCGCCGAGGAGCTCAAGCGGCGCATCCCCGGCGGACACGTGCGGCTGCGGTTCGCCGACCCGGAGGGCCTCGAAGCGGGCCTGCGCGTGCTCGGCCAGACCTCGCGCGACAACGACGCGCTCGCCCTGCGGGTGCCCAGCGACGGCAGCCTGAGCTCGCTGCGTGCCCTGATCGGCCGGCTCGACGACCAGGCCATCGAAGTCGACGAGCTGTCCGTGCACACCCCCGACCTCGACGACGTCTTCCTCGCCCTCACCGGCAACCCCACCGACGAGAAGGTGACCCAGCGATGAGCACCCACACCCTCACCGTTCCGGCCCCGGCGGCCCTGCGATTCCATCCGCTCCGCGACTCCGCGACGATGCTGCGCCGCAACCTCAAACGCATGCTGCGGTACCCGTCGATGACGTTGACGCTCGTCGGGATGCCCGTCATCTTCCTGCTGCTGTTCGTCTACGTGTTCGGCGGCACGCTGGGGGCCGGGCTCGGCGGCGCCTCGATCGGCGCCGACGGGCGCGCCGCGTACGCCAACTACGTGGTGCCCACGATCCTGCTGATGACCGTGATGTCCACAGTCCAGGGAACCTCGATCTCGATCGCCATGGACATGACCGAGGGCATCATCGCCCGGTTCCGCACCATGCACATCGCCCGCGTCTCGGTGCTGACCGGGCACGTGCTCGGCAGCATGATCCAGGCGGCGCTCGGCCTGGTGATCGTGATCGGCGTGGCGCTGCTCGTCGGCTTCCGGCCCACCGCCGGGCTGGGCGGATGGCTGGCCACGGCCGGCTTCCTGGCGGCGGTGACGTTCGCGCTCGTGTGGTTGGCCGTCGCCCTCGGCCAGGTGAGCAAGAGCGTCGAGACCGCGAGCAACGTGCTCATGCCGCTCGTCCTGCTGCCCTTCATCGGCAGCGGGTTCGTGCCCACCGACTCGATGCCGGCCGGCCTGCGCTGGTTCGCCGAGTACCAGCCGTTCACGCCCATGATCGACACCCTGCGGGGCCTGATGATGGACCAGCCCATCGGCAACAGCGGGTGGATCGCACTCGCCTGGAGCGGCATCATCGCGCTGGGCGGATACCTCTGGTCCAAGCGCCTGTTCGACCGCGAGTCCTGACCGAACACAAACTGGGGGAGGAACGATGTTCGACAGATGGGGAAGGTTCGTCGTCAGACGGGCATGGTGGGTCATCGGCGGCTGGCTGGTGGGGGCGTTCCTCATCATCGGACTGCTGCCGAGCCTCGCCGACATCACCAGCGGCGACCAGGGCAGCTTCCTGCCGGACAGCTACGAGTCGGTGCAGGCGATCGACCTGGCCAAGACCGCGTTCCCGGAGCAGGCCACCTCCACCGCCATCGTGGTGGTGAAGCGCACCGACGGCGCCCCGCTGACCGCGGCCGACCAGGCCCGGGTCGGCCCCCTGGCCGCCGCGATCGCCGACGCGCACATCGCCGGCATCGGCCAGCCGCTGACCGGCCCGCAGGCCGTCGCGCCGAACAAGCTGGTCCAACTGATCTCCGTACCCGTCACCGCGGCCCTGACCGACCAACAGGGCCAGATGGACGCGGTGAAGCAGACCCGCGACGCCATCAAGGCCGACCTGGCCGGCACCGGGCTCAGCGCCGGCGTCGCCGGTCAGCTGGCCCAGTTCGTGGACAACAACGACACGTTCAACACCGCGTTCACCGTGGTCGGCACGGCCACCTTCGCGCTGATCATCGTGCTGATCCTGATCATCTTCCGCAGCCCGATCGCCGCCCTGCTACCGATCTTCGTCATCAGCGTGGTCCTGCAGGTCTCGTCGAACCTGATCGCGGCGACCGGCAAGCTCTTCGACTTCAACGTGGACCAGAGCCTCCAGACGCTGCTGCTGATCGTGCTCTACGGCATCGGCACGGACTACATCCTCTTCCTGCTGTTCCGCTACCGGGAAAGGCTGCGCGCCGGCGCCGACAAGAAGACCGCGATGGTGTACGCCGTAGCCCGGGTCGGCGAGGTGATCACGTCCGCCGCGGCCGCCGTCATCGTCGCCTTCCTGGCGCTGCTGCTGGCCAGCTTCGGCGGCTTCGGCTCGCTCGGCCCGGCGCTGGCCATCGCGGTCTTCGTCATGCTGGTCACCGCGCTGACCCTGATCCCCGCCCTGGTGAGCCTGATCGGCCCGGCGACGTTCTGGCCGTCCAAGGCGTGGCGGCGCGAGCCGAAGGGCACCGCGTTCGCACGGATCGGCGACGCGGTCGGCCGGCGCCCGGCGATGGCGGCCGCCTCGTCCGGCCTGCTGCTGATCGTCCTCGCCGGCGGGGTCCTGCTGTTCAAGGCCGACTACGACTTCGCGGCCGGATTCCCCAGCAGTACCGAGTCCGCGAAGGCGGCCGCCGACCTGGAGCGGGGCTTCCCGCAGGGCGCCCTCGACCCCACACAGGCGTACCTGACCACCACCGACGGCAGCGGCCTGACGGCCGCCCAGCTCGACCGGTTCGCCGCGGACGCCGCGACGGTGTCCGGCGTCGGCGGCGTGCAGCCGCCGGTCAAGGCCGCCAGCGGCACGGTCGCCAGCTTCGGCCTGCAACTCAACGTGAACCCCGCCTCCAACGAGGCGATCACCCTGGTACACGACCACCTGCGCGACGACCTGCACGCCATAGCGCCGCCCGGCACCCGGGTGCTGGTCGGCGGCACCACGGCGATCTACGCCGACATCAACTCGGCCAACAACCGCGACCTGTCGGTGATCCTCCCGTTCGCCGCGCTGCTCATCGCGATAATCCTCGCCCTGCTGCTGCGCAGCGTCGTCGCGCCGATCTACCTGGTGCTCGCGGTGCTGCTCAACTTCGCGGCCACGCTCGGCGCCGCCATCTACCTGTTCCAGGGCGTGGCCGGCAAGCCCGGCGTGACCTTCCAACTGCCGATCGTGCTGTACCTGTTCGTCCTCGCGATCGGCACCGACTACAACATCCTGATGATCGCCCGCCTCCGCGAGGAGGCCCGGGCCGGCAACGAGCCCCGTCCCGCCGCGGCACTCGCCGTACGGCACGCCGGCCCGTCCATCGCCGCGGCCGGCCTGATCCTCGCCGGCACCTTCGCGGTGCTGGCCCTCGCCCCGGTGTCCTTCCTGCAACAGATCGGCTTCTCGGTCGCCGTCGGCATCATGCTGTCGGCGTTCGTGATGTCGATGTTCCTGGTGCCGGCGCTCACCGCGCTCCTCGGCCACGCCGCCTGGTGGCCGGGCCACGGCGATGTCGCCAAGGGCGAGGCCGCCGCCACGCCGGAGCAACCGCCGGTACCGGCCGGATCGAACTGATCCACCCGACGGTGCCCGCCCGGCCACACGGGCCGGGCGGGCATCAGGTGATTGCCAGGCCGACTCTGGTCACGTCGAGCCGGGGCAGGCCCCACCGGATGAGCAGAGCGTCGACGACATCGACGGAAGCGGTCCAGTCCGCGCGACCGTTCATCCCGGCGGCGAGCAGGTTCGGCGGGACCTGACCGGAGCCGAGAAGCTGCTGCCAGCGCGGCACATCGCACTCGAGATACTCCAACGCGGGCAGCGAGGCGACCGCGTCCAGGTTCGCGACCGCCGCGGCCCGGTTGACCACCAGGGTGCGGATCCCCCGATGGCCGGCGAGGGCGGCGAGGTCAACCGGCTCCGGCGCGACACCGACGAACAACACCTCGGTCTCGGGGCGGACGTCGGCCACGGTCCTGCCGCGAGGCCCGACCCGGACCAGCAGACCGCCCTCCGGCCCGAGCTCCTCCGGCTCGCCGGGTCGCCGGGTGAGCAACTCGGTGAGCGACGGCGCGAGCCAACGGGCACCGGCGGGCGTCTCGTGGTCCACGAAGAGGACCTGCCCGACCTGCCCGCGAGGACCCGGCTCCAGGTCGACGACGAACAGATTCCCGCCGAAATCGTCACCGACGACGAACCACGCCCGCGACGCGCCCAGCGCCTGCACGCGCCCGTGCGGATCGGGCGCGACGACCTCGATCGCGCCGTCCGGCCACGACCCGTACCGGGCACGAGGCTCGAGATACTCCCGGCCCGCCGCATCGTCCAGCGCGACGATGCTCATGCCGTAGAACAGGTCCGATCCGGCCTCCGGCAGCACCAGGTCCCCGGCACCGGCCGTCAGGTAGAGCGCCCGCACGTCCTCGGGCAGCGCGGCACCCAGCGACGACTCCGCCTCCGCCAGCGCCGACGCGGACGCCGGCTCCGCGTCGGGCAGGATCCGCCGCACCAGCTCCCGCACCACGTCCGGGTCGGCGTCCGGCGACACGGTCACCCCGTCGCGGGGCACCGGCAGCCGCCGGTACGGCTCGGGGTCCGACCCCACATCGAGCAGCACCGACTCGAGAATGTTGCTGCCCATCCCGAACGAGACGTGCGACGTGGCCTCGACGATGTCCACCTGGGCGCCGCCGCCGTGGGTCACGAGCGCGCGAATCGCGACACCCCGGCCGTCGACCAGGGCGCCGACCGCCTTCAGCGCGCCGATGGCCGAGCTGCCACCCTGCCGCGATTCCCCGTCGTCGAAGGTCGAGCCGCCATGCGAGCCGGGGTGGACGGTGCCACGGAATTCGGTTTCTGCGGTGCCGGCCGGCGCGCCGTCGCGCAGGGCCGACAGAAACGGTCGCCAGACGTCCGGCTGCTGCAAGGCGGCATCGATCACCGGCAGATCGTAGCCACCCGGGCCTAGCCTCTCCGCCGGTCGATGTCGGCTGGTTTGCCTAGATGCGTCGTCTCACTCGCTGCCGGACGGGGCATACGGATCGGTGGGGATGAGTCGGATATCCGGGATCACGGCGGCACGCTCTTCCGGCGTCGCGTCAAAGGTCAGCATGTCGGCCCCATCGGGAATGCCGACCCTGGACAGGAAGATGCCGTTGCGACCTACCTCGCACCAGATCGTCGCGAATCCGATCCTGCTCTCCGGGTCTCCGGTATACGTGATGTGGAGCCTCCCGTGGTCACCGTCCGGACACGGCACCTCGATTCGCTCGGGCCACGCGTCCCTCATCTTGGTGAAGGCGTCGAACCACGCCTCCCAGGTTCGCTGCGAATTTGTCATACCAGGCAATCGATCTACTCCTCATCGAACAGGTGCTTCCGCGCCTGCCACCATCGTTCCTCATAGGCGTATGCCCGAACCTCGCAGGCCGCACGGGCCGCCTCATCCCAAGGGAATCCCTTGCCGCTGCGAAGCTCGTCGAGGTGGAACCTCTCATGCGCCAAGGTCCGAGCCAGCTGTTCCTCGTTCTTGAACGCGTCGCGGGCCAACTTGATCTCGCCATCGGGCATCGTTACACCGTAGAACTCCCTACCGGGGCCGGATCCCCGGCGAGACTTGTCCAGGGAGAACCTGACGCCGTCCATGTCGATCCCGTATTTCTCCGCGACCACCAGAACGTTTTCCCTGCTCATTAGGATTCTTGCACCACTGCGGGCGATATTGTCGCCCTCCCGGAACAGGCCGTTCTCCGGCCACCCTGAGTCATGGCCATCCCGTGGAGCACCGCCCGGACCGGCGCCCGGTCGTCCTGCCTGCGCGAACCCGGCGACGGTTTCCTGTGCCTCGGCCACGTTCTCGGCCGCCTTCGGCCGCGGCAATGGCGCTCTGCTGTCGTCGCTTCCGTGACGGCCGGGCGGTGTTCCGCCGTCGTCGGTTCCTCCGCCGTGCGGGGTTCTGGGTCGTCCGCTCACGGCGTCACGTCCGCGCCACCGGCGTGACCAGGATTCGGGGGTACTGCCACCGCGGAAGTCAACTTGCGAATACAACGCCGGGTGGAAACTCACCGTCTTGTTGCCACACCCGCTGGATCTTCGCTGCCAAAGCACCGGCGGCGGAGTCCAACCGGCCATCCTCGGTGGAAATCTGCCAGGTCTGCTTGTCGATCGTCAGCACCCGGTCAAACCGACGATCGAGTCCGAATTCATACCTGACTTCGTCCGCCGTCTCCACTACCTTCCGCCCGACGACCATCATGCCCATGGCTATCTCCAGGATCTCAAGTAGTCCTCGTAGGTCGGGGCAGGAACCCTATTCTGCCAGTCGGAGACCCGATTGGCCTCGCGGTGGGCCTCCTCATAGGTCGCGCCCGGATGGGCGTCGTAGTAACGCACCTCGGCCAACTCGTGCTCCAACAGGACGATGTCCTCGGGTTGCACGCGTCCGGAACGCAACCGCAGCCAGGCCTCGGCGATGTCAGGGCTTGCGTCATATCGTCGATGTACGACCCCACCGCCGTAGTCGGAGAGAGGGTGCACCTCGAAAAAGACGTGATCACGGATCCGACCGATTTCATCGACCGCGAAGCCCGTCGAGCCGTCGAGCCGTCGAACATCACTCAATCGACTAGCGATGATCTCTGCATCCGGATATTTCCGGATGTGGTCGTAGGCGTCGTCGGCCCACCGATGCAGGCGCTCGTAGTCGGCCACGTTCCAAGGACGGCGGGAGTGACCGCCGTAGGCAGCGCGATCGACGCTTACGCCCGCGTCAGTGTTCGGGCGTCCCACTCGCTCGGCGTCCGCCTCCGTCGGGCGCACTACCGCACGTGGCCGCGTCGTTGTTCCACCATCGTCGTGCTCGCGGCGACCTCGCGGCACGCCTCTGTTGCCGGTTCCATCACTGCGCTCCGCCCGGGCCTGCCCGGTCACGGCCTTCTCGGCATGCCTGCCAGGTACGTCGATTACGTCCAGGCAGGGGAACCAGTTGCCCATCGGAAACCCCTCTTGATCACGGATCTTCATTCGCGGATAGACCCATGTGAGCAGCGACAACGCTATTCAGTCGAGATTTTGGAAAGATCCCGTACGAGCCCGGAGGACTCGTTCTGACGATCATGGCGACAACTGCGGGTATGGCTTTCCGGATGGGCGATTCGTAGGCTGTTCCCGAACATTCGACGTCGTCTGCCGAACGGCTGGCGAGGCGTCTACGAGGGGGTGGAGCGACCTGACAATCGTCAGCGCTGCCGACCTTGCGGCCGCCCAGAGTTGGGCAGAGTTCGGAAAACTCCTCAGCCGACAGAAAGTCGCTCTGGACATATCGCTCACCGAAATCCAGCGGCGGGCCAAGCGCCTCAGACTCCCGCGGGACCTACCGCCAGCAACAGTGAGTCCGGTCATGAACGGCAAGCGCCCGTCGATGGATGTACTGCTGTGCCTGCTCAATGCCTTCGAGGTACCCGCGCCCGACCATGCTGCGTGGCAAGAGACCTGGCGACGGCTCGCCGCAGCGCCGTCGGCTGCGCACTTGCCTCGCTTCGACGAGGTATCTCCCCGCCAACTCGGGATCCACGCGGCGATCGTGACCGATGACAGCATGGGCGAAATGCCCAAATATGTAGCCCGAGATTTCGATCATGCCCTTCGGAACAGTATTTCCACCGGCGTCGAGCGGGGCTGCTTCGTACTCCTAACCGGTCGGTCATCCTCGGGTAAGACCAGATCGCTACACGAGGCCGTCCACGTGGTGGCACCGAACTGGCCGATTTTTCAACCAGCAAGCACCGCCGAGATCATCGAACTGCTCGACGGCGTCCGGCAAAGGATCATCATCTGGCTTGACGAAATGGAGCGCTTCTTCGACGTTGACCCGCAGTTGACCAAGGAACATGTCATTCGACTGCTCCAGTTTCCCGCGATTGTGGTCGCGACGCTGTGGAGTGACGACTACCTGAAGAGGAGGGCGCCCCGCACACCAGGTGGTTCGGCCGAACTCAAGAACGACCGCCGGCTGCTCGATCTCGCCAAGGTCGTGCCGGTACCGGCCGAATTCTCGGGCCGGGAACTGGCCGAGGCTGATCGTGCCGCGCAAACCGATAGTCGAATTCGGCTCGCGCTGGAGGTCGAGGACGCCGGGCTTACTCAGGCTTTGGCGGCCGGACCAGAGTTGCTGCACCGGTGGGAACTCGCGCCGAACCCCTACGCCAGGGCTGTCATCAGCTTTGCCGCGGATGCGCGACGACTCGGGGTTCGGTCGCCGATCCCGGACCATGCCTTCGAATCGGCGACAGCTGGATATCTGACGGCTCCTCAGCGCGTCAACCGTCCGTCGCGATGGCTGGCCGATGCGCTGGCGTTCGGTATGGAAGAGGTTTACGGCGCGGTGGCCGCCCTGTCCCCCGCTGACGACGACGAGGCGGGTTCCCTGGCCGGTTACGTCGTGGCCGACTACGTGGCCCAGCACATCCGGCGCACCGACTGCCCTCCGCGCAGCGCGTGGGAGACGCTGATCTCGATCACTGACGATGCGGAGGAGCTCCGGCGGCTCGCCGCCGCGGCCAACGCCCGTATGCGGTATTGCCACGAGGAACAGGCATTACGACGTCTCTCCCAGCTGCATGGCAAGGGAGCGGCCGAGCTCGCGGGTGTGCTCTTTCGGAGTGGGCGCGACCGGGAGGCGACCGCCCTGCTGCGGACACATCTCGAGGAATCCCCGGGTGACCAGTCCGCCGGTGACCGGCTCCGCGACATTGCCGAGCTTGCCCAGCGGATCGATGAGCTGCGGGCTGCCACGGCGGGTGGCAATGTCGAAGCTGGCCAGCGCCTCGCCGAGCTGTTCGCCGACGGCGGTAGGGCCGACAGGTTGCGGGCCAAGGCCGACGGCGGCAGCCTCCTTTTCGAGGAGGATCTCGCCGCGCTGCTCGCCGACCGTGGAGCTGTCGACGAACTCCGCACACGGGCCGATCGGGGCAAGCGACCGGCCGCCGAGGCCTTGGCCGAGCTACTTGCGACGCACAGCCGCGTAGATTCGCTTCAGCAGCGCGCCAACGCCGGTGACCCGGCGGCCTCCCGCCAGCTGGCGAAGCTGCTGGCCTCGGATACAGCAGTGGACAGCACCGCCGTCCAGACCCAGTTCATTCATCTGCAACGCCAAATCCGCAGCGGGGACGAGGTAGCGGCACGGCAGCTGACAACGCTGCTGTTCGATCTTCGGGACGAGACCGAACTCAGATGCCAGGTCGACGCGGGCACATTCCAGGCTGCTGAACGCCTCGTGGCACTGCTCAACGCCGACGAGACCGTAGATCGCGAGCTCGTCAACCGTCTGCGCGCGCACGGCCTAAGGGCGGACGGCGTCCTATACATGCCGCAGGAGGTGTGATGGGAGACGCGATCACGGTGCTGCGCCGAGTTCCTGTCGATCGCGTGGTCCACCTCTCGGGTATTTCGGCCGGGGACGTCGCGGCCGTCATCGCTCGATACGACGACTTGCCGGCGCCCGTCGTACTGCGACCGTCGACAACAGGCTCAGTTGCCGCTTTCGTGGCCGCGGTCCTGGAGGCCCTGGACGCGGTCGCCCGGCAACTCCTCCATGGTTGGTTGCCCGAGGCGGACGGACTCGACAGCCCGCGGGGTGCCTCCCTGCCGGCGATCCGAGCTCTGGCGATTGAGCAGGCACGTGTCTCCGGATACTCCAGCGTGTTCCTGGCCGATCTGGCGGAGCGTGCACTGACCGATCAGCCTTCTCGAGTACGGCTGCGGCCCGAGGTGCGGGTATCCGGCCTCGCCCGTGTCGTCGCGAGAGGGTTCCGGCGCGAGCGGTTGGTGCTCACCATGCCGATCGATACGGGGCCCGGACGGGCACCGGCTGGCAACGTCGTGGTAGCGGGCTCGGAGTGGCTCGCCGATCGTGGTCAGTTGGGTGTGTGGCTGACCGGCATCGGGTCACCCAGCCCGGAGCGCGTCAAGACCGTAGATGTCAAACCGCCGACCGAGGTCGCTTCTACACAGGCGCGAACGACCACGGCCGTTATGGGTAAGCCACATCCGCGGAGCACCGTCGAGTCCGCGGTCGAAACCGTGCTAGCGCACCAGGAATGGGCATACGGCCGGGTCTGGAACGGGACCTACCAGCCAACTTTGCTGCGGCGTCCGATCAAGCCCGACTTGCTGTGGCCGGCCGAGCGGGTGGTGGTGGAACTGGATGGGCTGGAGCATTGCCGGCCCGAGCAGTACGACGCCGATCGGGTCCGCGACGTGCGGCTGCAACTGGATGGCTACGCCGTTCTCCGGTTCACCAACGCGCGCGTCAAACACGACGTGCATGCCGTAGTGGCACAGATCGAACACCTCATTCGGACCCGAAGGAATGACATTGCGAAGGGACAGCAGCGTGGCTGACAACCTCACCCCGTCGGAGAGCGCGGTGCTCATCGTGCTGATGGCGGAGGCACGGGAGATCTCCAACCCAGAGTTGCAAGAGCGCTACCAGATAACACTGACCGGCACGAGCCGTACGAAGCTCAACAACCTCGGCTACGTCAGGAGCGTGAAGGTGGGTCGGGCCTACGCCCACGTGCTGGACGACAAGGGCTGGGATCGCGTGCACCAAGGGCTGAACTTCGACAGTCCGCGGGCCAGGGCCTTGGGCGCGGCGTTGACCGCACTACATGACAACCTCCGGGAACGGGTGTTGCCGCACGGCGCCTATCGCAGGTTCGCAGAGATGTTTTCTCGCACGGCCGAGCCGCCGGCGCCAGGTGACGATCTCGAGGCGCGGATTCGCAAGCTTTATGGCTCGCTGGCCCCCCAGCCCGGCGCGTGGGTCAAGCACACAGCCGTACGCCGGAGGCTCAGTGAGGTGCCGGAGGAGGCGCTCGACGAGGCCTTCCACCTTCTAAGCCAGGCGGAAGACGTGGAAATGATGCCAGAATCCAACCAGAAGACGCTTACCGAGGAAGATCGCCGCAACGCGGTGCGGGCCGGTGGGCAGGATACACATCTGATGGCCATCGGCGCGCGATGAAAGAGGACGAACGCAAAGCCCTAGCGGCCCTCAGGTTCGACTGGGCGCCAGTACCCGACGATGTCTGGCGCCCGTCGCCGTTCCACGTCGACGGGCTGCACCGTGGTGTCGTCACCGACGTCGTTGCGGGCATGGCCGACGCAAGTTCGAGCACCGACGGCAGCCCTCTCGGTCTGGTACTGAGGGGCCGGCGCGGCTCGGGCAAGACGCACCTGCTCGGCTGGGTTCGCCAACAGATCCAGGTACAGGGCGGCTACTTCTTCCTGGTAAGCCTGCTCGATGCCAAAGGCTTCTGGGACAGCGTCCTGGCCTCGATGCTGGAGGGCCTCTTCCGGACTGTGCCGGAAAGCGACACCCAACTGCGGTTGTTCCTGCGGCGGCTTTCGTCGGTGGTCGGCGCGCCAAGGTCAGCACGGCGCGCCGCCATGGGAGAGACCGATCTGACACCAACAGCTTTGGATGCCTTCGTCCTGGGCTTGGGCGACTACGACAGGCTGGTCGCGCGCGAATGCGATGACACCCTCCGCGCGCTGGCCCTCTCTGCCTCGGAGGACGTCGTGCACCGCGACCTGGCAGAGAACTACTTCAGCTCGGAGCCGGAAGCGGTGGCGGGCGAGCGTGCACCTTGGCGCATGCGCCGGAAGCCGCGTACCGCGCAGGAGATCGTCCGTGAGCTGTCCAAGCTGCTCGCCCTGACGGGCCCCACTGTGATAGCTGTCGATCAGATCGACACGCTGATCTCGCAGTCATCCGTCGCGTCGCACGAGAATCAGCAGCCCGAACCGCCCACCACCGACTGGGCTCAGCTGCTTGTCCTCGAGCAGATCGCGCATGGGTTGATGGCACTTCGCGATAACACCCGCCGGACGCTGACCCTGGTGGCATGCATCCCTCCGTCCTGGATGCTCATCAAGAACAGGGCGACCGACACCGTACGCGACCGGTTCCGCGAGCCTGAGGAAATGCTGACGATCCGGGATACGAAGATCGCCCGGGACCTTATCGAAAAACGATTCGCCCACAGCTTCCGCCAGGTCCGATACACACCGCCCTACCCCTCGTGGCCGATCCGCCCCGAGGCGTTCGACACTGCCGCCAAGTTCACCCCGCGGCAGCTACTCATCGAGATCGACGCGCACGTCCGGAACTGCCTGCTGGAGAACAAGGTTCGCGAGGTCACGCGCCTAGGCGATCCGCCGAGCAGCGAGCCGAGCACGGCACCGCTCGTTCCTACAGACATCTCAGACGACGTCTGCAAGCAGTTCGACGTCCGCTTCGCCGAATTGAGGGAAGAAGCGGACGTCGCCGATCCACTCGACCCGGCCCGTGAGGACGCCGTCGTACCGGGCCTCCTTTCAGCCGGGCTGACCGCGTGGATCATCGAGCGAGGGATGGCCGATGAGACGTTTAGCCAAGACGGTCCGCCGAGCGCAAAACCCGCGCTTCACGCAAGGCTCCGGCGCACGCTCAACGAAGGCACAGAGGATCAGGCGCACTGGTCCTTTCGCGCGATCAGTGGACGACATCATGGCGTAGCCGCGCTGCACCGCATCAAGCGAGCGGTCACCGCCGCTGGAGTCGAATACCAGGTGCCGAAGCGCAGACTCTATTTCTTGCGCAACGGAAGGTGGTCCGGCGCGAAGACGCTCGACCTCATCGAGGAGCTCAAGTCCAGGAACACGACGACGTTGGCTCTCGAGGAGTCAGACCTCCGTACACTGTCGGCGCTCCTGGTCATGCTTCAGGAGGCACCCATCGATCTTCCGGCGTGGCTGATGCTGCGGAGGCCGGCCAGCGGCAGCCAGATCTTCCGTAAGGCCATGGAAGAGTTGCCGGTAACGCCGACGCCATCCAGGTCCTCCGAGCCGGCAGATGTGCCGCCGATTGAACCGCAGGTCGTGGCCATCGACGCGCCGGCCGCCTCGAAACAATCGGCCGGAGACTCCCAGCCGCCTATGCCGGCGCTGACGGTGGGCCACGACTACACCACCGGAGAACCGGTCAGCCTGGCTCTCGAGTCGCTGCGCAAGCACGTCGCGATCTTCGCCGGATCGGGCTCGGGTAAGACGGTGCTGATCCGGCGCCTGATCGAGGAGTGTGCGCTGCAGGGCGTGTCCGCGATCGTGTTGGATCCGAACAACGACCTGGCCCGGCTCGGCGATCCGTGGCCGACGCCACCGACGGCTTGGCAGCCCGGTGACGCGAGGAAGGCCGCCGATTACATCGCGGGCACCGAGGTCGTGGTGTGGACACCGAGGCGAGAGACCGGACGGCCGCTGAGCTTCCAGCCGTTGCCGGACTTCAAAAGCGCGCTCGACGACCCGGACGAATTCAACGAAGCCGTGGACTCGGCGGTGGCAGCGTTGATACCGCGGGCGCGGCTGGACAGCCGAGCCACCAAGGCGCACCTCGGTCTTGCCGTCCTGCGACGGGCGGTGGAACATTACGGTCGGCGCGGCGGCGGCACGTTGCGCGGCCTGATCGAGACGCTTGCCGAACTGCCGACTGGCGTCAGCGAGCTGGACAGCGCCGAAAAAATCGCCAGCGATCTGGCCCAGACTCTCACCGCGTCGATCGACAACGACCCGATGTTCGGCGGCGACAGCACGCCGCTGGATCCGGCAATCCTGCTTACACCGTCCAGCGGGAAACGCGCCCGTATCTCGGTGATCAGCCTGATCGGCCTACCATCCGACGACATGCGACAGAGTTTCGTCAATCAGTTGGAGATGGCGCTGTTCGCATACATCAAGAAGCACCCGGCCGGCGATCGGCCATTGCTCGGGCTGTTCATCATGGATGAGGCGCAGACTCTGGCACCGTCAGGGAGCATGACGGCGTGCACACAGAGCACCCTTGCTCTGGCCTCACAGGCACGTAAGTACGGGCTCGGACTGGTGTTTGCCACCCAGGCGCCGAAGGGCTTGCACAATCGTATTCCGGGCAACGCTGCCACCCAGTTCTACGGCCTGTTGAACAGCCCGATCCAGATCGACACCGCGCGCGAGATGGCGAAGGCAAAGGGCGGGGACGTCCCAGACGTGTCACGGCTACGCTCCGGCGAGTTCTATGTCGCCGCCGAGGGCGAGGCTCCGCAGAAGGTTCGGACACCGCTCTGCCTGAGCCACCACCCACAGAGTCCGCTGACGACCGAGGAGGTCCTCGATCGCGCTCGAGCTCGCTAGCCGGTCCGTTCCGATGAACTGACCAGGGACCGCGGTGTCAGCCGGGTGTCTCCAGGCGGCGGGTGAGTTCGGCGAGGTAGGGCAGGTAGAGGCGGGCGCCGGCCGACGACGCGGCCTCGACCGCGGTGGCGAGCAGGGTCGGTGCGGCCGGGTCGCGGCGAGCCACGGACAGCGCCGCGGTGGCCCAGCGCGCCTCGTGCCGGCCGAGCGCCGGGCCGGTGGCGAGGGCGCGGGTGATCAGGTGGTCGGCCTCGGCGAGTCGGTTCAGGTCGACGCAGATGAGGGCGGCGCGGGACGCCGCCCAGCAGCCGAAGAGGTCGAGGTTGGCGCAGAGATCCAAAGAATGATGGAACGCGTCGAGCGCGGCCGGCAGGTCGCCCTTCATCTGGTACGCGATGCCGGTTGCCCGCCACGCCGTCGCCGTCCAGCCGCGGTGGTTCAGCCGTTGCGCGATGGCCAGCGCCTCCCGGCCGTCGGCGAGGGCGTCGTCGGGGCGGCCGAGTGCGGAGAGTGCCTCGGAGCGGTGCCACAGCGCGTACGTCTCGCCGTCCGGGTGTCCGAGGGTGCGGGCCACGTCGAGGGCGCGTTCGGTGTCGGCGAGGCCCTCGGCGGCCCGGTCGAGCAGGACGCGGCCGTGCCCGCAGGTCGAGCGCGGGGTGACCGTGCGCATCAGGTCGCCCGAGCTCTCGAAGAGGTGTGCGGCGCGATCGAGTTCGTCAACGCCCTCCTCGATGCTGCCGTGCAGGAACGCGGCCATCGCCCGCGCGTCGAGGATGCGGGCGGCGCCGCGCGAGTCGCCCGTACGCGTGTAGATGGCCAGTGCCTCCGCGGCGCGGGCGGCGGACCGCCCGGGCTGGTCGAGGTTCATGTCGATGACGGCGGCTACCTCGAGTACCGCGGCCCGGGCGCGGTCGTCGGCGCCGGCCTCGATGAGTGCGAGCTCAGCGACCTCGGCCGCGCGCCGCATGTCGTCGGCGCCGGAGTCGAGCGCGGCGAGCTGGGCCAGCACGCCCGCGCGGGCCGGGCCGCCCGGATAGCCGGCGAGCGCCGCCCGGAGGTCGTCGCGGGCGGCGGCGATGTCGCCGCGGCGGCGGCGGGCCTGTGCCCGGGCGGCGAGCAGCCGCGCGCGGACCGGGCCGTCGGCGCCGCCGGTGGCGAGTCCGGCGTCGGCGAGCTGGCCGGCCTCGGCGTCGGCGACCTGGTCGAGGGCGTTCGCGGCGGCGCGGGCGTACGCCTCGGCCGCCCTGGTGACGTCGCCGGCGCCGAGCCAGTGCCGCGCCTGCTCGGGCGCGTCGCCGTGCGCCACGTCGAGGACGGTGGCGAGCCGGGCGTGCAGCCGGGCCCGGGTCGCGTCGGTGAGGCCGTCGACCACCACCTCGGCGACCATGTCGTGTGCGGTACGCCAGCCGTGGTCGCCGAGGCGAACCAGGTTGGCCGCGGCCAGCTCCTCCAACGGGCCGAGCAGGTCCGGGTGCGACAGCTCCGCGGCCGCCGCCAGCGTCTGCGCCGGCACCTCGCGGCCGAGCAGCGCCAGGAGCCCCAGCACGGTCGCCGCCCGGCCGGCGTGTGCGGCGGCCCGGTCCGCGATCGCCCTGCGCTGCCCGGCGCGGCCGGCCTGCCGGGCCCGGCCGGCGGCCTCCGGCGAGGCAGCGCGCCGGCGACCGGCGGCGTCGGCCGCTTCGAGCAGGCCCTCGGAGTGCAGCAGCCGGAGCACCTCGGCCACCGCCATGGGTGTCCGGTCGGTCTCGGCGGCGAGCGCCGCGACGAGGTCGGCGTCGTCGACGAGATCGGCCAGGGCGAACTCGCGGAGCCCGCCCAGCTCGATCACCGGCGGACCCGCCGACCGGCGTACCAGCTCCGCCGGGCCGGCGGGCAGCTCGTCGGGCCGGTAGGCGAGCACCAGCCGGGGCCGGGCGGCGCCGCCGGCGACGCTGCCGAGCAGCTGGACGCTGCTGGGGTCGGCCCATTGCAGGTCGTCGACGAGGAGCGCCCGTTCCGGGTGGGCGGTGAGCAGCCGCCGCGCCGCCTCCAGGACCAGGGCGTTGCGGGTCTCCGGGTCGAATCCGGCCGGCGGCGGGTCGAGCTCGGGCAGCAGCTCGGCCAGCGCCGCGCGCAGCCGGCCCGGCAGCGTGCCGAGGGCCGTGGTGTCCGCGGCGAGCAGTCTGCGCAGCAGCGTCCGGGCCAGCGACCACGGTTCGTCCCGGTCCGCCCAGGACGCGGCGACGCCGACCGCGGGCACGGCGGCCGCGACCTCCTCCAGCAGCCGCGACTTTCCGGTGCCGGACCGCCCGGCGATCCGCACGACGCCGTCGGGCAGGCCGGCGACGACCTGACGGACCACTGCGTCGCGCCCGACGAACGGCAACATCCCGAAACCGGCCCGCGGCTCATCCCGTACGGGATCGGAGCGCAGCAGCAGGCGGTGCAGCTCCGCCGCGGCCGGGGACGGGTCGAGGCCGAGCTCGTCCGCGAGGCTGTGCCGGTACCGGTCGAAGCAGGCCAGCGCGGCGACCCGGTCGCCGGACGCGGCCAGCGCGCGCACCAGGGCCAGCGCCGCGGTCTCCCGCAACGGCTCGGCCGTCGCCGCCGCCGTCGCGTACTCCACCGCCGGCGCCGGCGCGCCGAGCGCGGCGGCGAGCGCCGCCGCGCGTTCCCAGGCGATCTGGCGTGCCTGCAACACCCGGGTCCGGTACGGCTGGGACCAGTCCGCGTACAGGTCCTCGGGCAGGGGTTCGGCGGCCGGTCCGAGCGCGTCACGGTACGCCGACAGCGCCGCCCGCCCGTCGAGCCCGCCGGCCCGCTCCACCGCCGACAGGAAGACCTCGGTGTCCACGACGCAGCCCGGTGGACCGCTCAGCGCGTACCCCTGGGGTCCGGTGTGGATCAGAGCGGGCCGGCCGACGGCCCGCCGGGCCCGGTTGACCAGAACTTGCAGGTTGGCCGCCGGGTCGGCCGGCGGCCGCTGCGGCCACAGCGCCGCGATGAGCAGATCGTTGGGCACGAACCGGCCCTGCCGGGTGGCGAGGACGCGCAGCAGCGTGCGCACCTTGCGGCCCTGGTACGCCGACTCGTCCACCTCACGGCCGTCCCGCACGACGACGAACCGGCCCATCAGACGTATCTCAACGGGCGCCGCCGCGTCCGCTAGATTCCCGCCAGCTGTCTGCAAGGTCGTGCTCCTAGCGTCGGGTCGACGGAAACCACCGAGAGCCGGAGGCCACGATGTCCGCACAGACCACGCAACATGTCACGTTCGCCAAGCCCGACGAGGTCCGCTCCTTCGCCAACGGCAGGCTCGAGCTGCTCCACGTCGACGGGTCCGCCATCGGCCGGCTCGTGCTGGAGCCGGGCTGGCGTTGGTCCAACGACGTGAAGCCGGGCGCCGGCACGCAGCTGTGCGAGGCACCACACTTCCAATACCACGTGGCGGGCGTGCTGCGTATCGCCATGGCGGACGGAACGACCTTCGACGCGGGTCCGGGCGACGTGACCTCGCTGCCGGCCGGCCACGACGCCTGGGTCGTCGGCGATGAGCCGGTCGTCGTCGTGGACTGGTTCGGCGCGAGCGAGTACGCGAAATGAGCCGGGAGCTGTACACCCGCGCGGTGGCCGGCTTCGACGCGGTCCTGCGTGCCATGCCCGGCGACCGCTGGGCCGCGCCGACACCGTGCGCCGGATGGGACGTACGCGCGCTCGTCGATCACGTGGTGCGTGAGGACCTGTGGGCGGCCGAGCTGCTGGCCGGCCGGACCATCGCCGACGTCGGCGATCGCCTCGACGGCGACGTGCTCGGCGCCGACCCGGTCGCGGCGTGGGGCGCCGCGAGCACGGCGGCGGTGGATGCGGCGGCCGCCGCGAACGACGACGACCTGGTGGCCCTGTCGGCGGGACCGACGGAGGTCGACGAGTACCTGCGGCAGCTCGCCGCCGACCACGCCGTGCACGCCTGGGACCTGGCCACGGCCACCGGGACGAACCTGCGCATCGAGGCGGACCTGCTCGACGCCGTGACCGCCTGGTTCGCGCCGGTCCGGCGGACATACCAGGACCTGGGGCTGGTGGGTCCCCGCGCGCCGCTTGGCGAACCGGCGGAGGCACAGGCACGCCTGCTCGCGATGTTCGGCCGCTCCGAGGCGCTCGCCGCCGTCCAGCGGTTCGGCGACGCGTTCGACGCCAAGGACGTTCCCGCGATCATGGCGAACATGACCACCGACTGCCTGTTCGAGTCGACCTCGCCCCCGGACGGCGTCAGCCATCGCGGCGCCGACGCCGTCCGCGCCGCGTGGCACGGGTTCTTCGAGACGGCCGGCGATCACCGGTTCACCACCGAGTCACGCATCGTGGCCGGCGACGAGGTCGTCGTGACGTGGCGCTACGACTGGACCGGTGGGCATGTCCGCGGCGTCGACCTCTTCCGCGTACGCGATGGGCTGGTCGCCGAGAAGCGTGCCTACGTCAAGGGCTGAGACGCGAAACGGGCGCCCCGGCAGGGCGCCCGTTCGTTACCGGTATGCGGGTCAGCGCGCGAGCGCGAGGCCCTGCTTGTCCGAGAACTTGCCGATCGCGATCATGATGAAGTCGATAAGCGTCCAGACGCCGAGCCCACCGAACGTGATCAGCATGAGGATGCCCGTGCCGACCTTGCCGACGTAGAAGCGGTGAACGCCGAGCGCGCCCACGAAGAAGCAGAGCAGCAGGGTGGCGATCCAGGACTTCGAGCCGGTGGCGGCGGCGGTTTCGGTGGCGGTCATATCTATCTCCCCTATGTTGGCATGCGCAAAAATCGATGCACGATAGCGGGACACAGCACCCAAATGCAAGATTCAAATACGTTCAGCCGAGCTGTTCGGCCAGCCCGACGATGATGCCCTCGGGACCACGGACGTAGCAGAGCCGATAGCTGTCCTCGTACCGCGCCAAATCACCGACGAGTTCGGCGCCGTGGGCGCGCAGGCGGGCGACGACCTCCTCGATGTCGTCGACGGCGAACATGACGCGACGTATACCCAGCGTGTTCGCCGGGGCGTCTCTCGGCTCGGATCGGATCGCCTTCGGCGTGTGGAACATCGCCAGCTCGATCCGGCCGTGGCCGTCCGGGGTACGCAGCATCGCGACGTCCTGCCGGACGTCGTCGATCCCGATGACCCGCTCCACCCAGGGCCCCTCGATCGGCCCTTTGCCCTCCAGTTCCATGCCGAGTTCCACGAAGAACGAGATAACCGCGTCAAGGTCTTCGACAACGATGAGAACGTTGTCCATCCGCTGGATCGCCACGCCGGAGTCTCCCTGTAGTCGAACAGCCGCTTCCACAACGTGAGCGGAACCGCCGGGCCGTTCTCGACATCCTCGCGCCCGTCACCGCCTCATCGTCGGAAGATCGCCTCGAGCCGGGCCTCCTGGTCGCCGTTGGAAAGGTCGCTCGGGTCGATCGCCTTCCTGATCATCGCTTTCTCGGCCGCGGTCGAGTTCGTGTAGAGCACCTCGATGGCGGAAATGTCGCCGTCCGCCACCCAGCCCTCGAACGCCAGCTCCGCCATCCGCACCTTCTCCTGCGGCGTCAGCAGCTTGATCACCTCCGGCCGCTGGGTGTACGTGAACTCGCGGACGTCGTCATCGTCGTCCACGCTCAGCGCGCCCTTGAGGAAATCGGTGTCGGTGATGGTCTTGGGATCGTCCGGGTCGATGACGAACGGGAACGAGCGCTCCTTCCCGGCGAACTCCGGGATGGTCAGCAGCGGCGGCACCGCGGACTCGTTCTGATTGGCCGGGATCATGTCGCCGGGGCTCTTCGGCCTCGGGTCGCTGACGAGGTCGCCGTAGAAGTGCAGGATCGCCGACTTGCTGGGCGCGCTGAGCGCGGCGAAGTCGACCGGGTCGCACCGGTCCAGCATGTCCTTGACGGTGTCGTACAGGTCGTCGGACTGCGGCGAGCCGGCCAGCCGGCTGCCGGTGTACGCCCCGATCGCGTTGGAGGTGGCATCCTCGGCGCCGAAACGCGACTCCGACTCGGCCTCCAGCTCATGCTCGCGGCCCTGCCGGGTGGCGGACCGGTTGCCGCTGGTGCCGGGCGACGCGGACGAGACGAAGTGCGAGATGTAGAGCAGCTGGAAGAAGTGCCGCATGTCGAGCAGGCCGGCGCGGCTGGTCAGCAGGTAGCGCGGCAGCAGCATGGACTTGACCGTCGGCATGTCCGAGCCGAGCTTCTTGGAGATCTTCCGCCCGGCCGAGGAGCCGCCGCAGTTCTCCACGAAGGTGTCCATGTTGACCGTCGTGCCGTACGAGACGGAGGCCGCGATGATCGACCTGACGGTGGCCAGCATGTCGGCGTAGGTGCCGGCAACCTTGGCCGTCTCGTCCCACTTGGCGCCCTGGTGCGTGCCGTGCGGCAGGTGGAAGCGCTTGAGCGTCGGGCCGCCCTGCACCACGTGGGCGAGCTCGTGCCCGAGCAGCCCGGGCGTGTACCGCCCGGCGCCGACGACGATGTCCGACCCGACCGTGTACGCGGCCGCACCGACCTGCTCGGCCGAACGTTCCGCCGCGCCGTCGGTGTGCAACCGGACAGCGGAGAAGTCCCGCCCGAACCGCTGCTGCATGGCGGCCATGGTCGCGCCGTCGAGCGGCCGGCCGGGACCCGCGAGCGTCTCGACGACGGCGCGGGGCAGCAGGCCACCGCCGCGGTCCGTCTCCCGAGCGTCGCCGCCGCGGTCGGCGTCGCGCTCCAGCGCGTCGCCGGGTTGGGTCATGGCGCGCATGAGCATCCGGTTGGACAGCGGCGGGACGACCTTGCCGATCGCGGCCTCTTTCGCCTCCGGCAGCTCACGGTCCCGCCCATCGGCCCGCTTCCTCACCCGACCATCATCCGACACCCCACCCGCATCGCGCGACGTCCACTCAGGTGTTGTGGGAAGCCGGCCGGGCGCCGACCGGCAGGCAATCGACGACGTACTGGCCGAGGTAACGCGCGCCTGGGATGCCGCCGACGCCGACGCGTACGGCCGCTGCTTCACCGCCGACGCCAGCTATGTCACCTTCGTCGGCACCGCCTACCAGGGTCGCGCCGACATCACCGAGAGCCGCAGCGCACTGTTCCGGGCCTTCACCAAGGGCACCCGGATGGCGTCGGAGACCCTCCGCGTGACGTTCCTCTGCCCGCACGCCGCGGTCGTGGTCGGCCGCGGCGACACGTTCAAACGCCGCCGCCCCGCGGGTTCCGCGCCTCAGACCGGCTCGGGCAGATAGCGCGTGTACTTCTGCTTGATCAGGGAGTTGAAGGCGTAGCCCCAGATGCGGGTGCCGCGGAAGGTCCAGACCTGGCCGGCCGCGAGGTCGACCACGGCCGGCTGGGCCATCGTCGCGAAGCCGCCCAGGTTGAGCCGGTGCGCCCGCCGGGTGAGGGCCACCGCGGATTCGTCGGCGGCCGCGGCCACCAGGACCGGCAGCACGATCACCCCGGACTGCGCGCCGGACCACTTGCCCTTGCGCGCCACCGCCAGCCGGACGGCGGCATCCGTGAAGCCGTTCACCTCGGCCTCGCCGACCCGGTCCGCCTTGGCCGCGACGAGGAAGACGTGCATCCGGGACAGGGCCTTGAACTGGGCCTTGTAGCCGACCAGGCCGAGCTCCTCGTGGGTCACCGCGCAGCCGTCGCCGGCGAGCCGGTCCGCCAGCCCTTTGAGGTAGGTGTCCGCGTCGATCATGAGCCCGCCTTCTTCTTTCGCCGTTCCCGCCACGGGTCAGCACCCCTTGACTGTCGGCCCGGCCCTCGACCCGCACCACTATGTCGCAGACCCACCAGTAGCCCAAACCGTGGTCGCTCAGCGGACCGGCGCGGCGGAAGAGAACCAATCATGATCGACGCGGGTTTCGGCTCTGGCGTGGCGGAGGCGCGGTCAGTGCGCGGGAGTCTCCGGAGTGGTCGCCGGCACCCTGGGCAGCGAGATCAGCGGCAGCGACGTGCGGAACTGCCCGGGCGTCGCCGGCGCGGCGCCTTCCCGCCACGGGTCCCGATGGGCGGCGATCGACGCCCTCATCCGTTCATCGAGCCCGTCCGCATCGTCGACGATCACGTCGCGCAGCCGCTCGATGCCGATCCGCGGCACAAACGCGTACGTCCGCTCCAGCCAGTTCGCGTGTTCGCGGTAGTACTGCAGGAACCGCCCGGTCAGCCGGATCACCTCGTCGGCCGTGTCCACAGTGGCGAGCAGGTCGCCCTTGCGGACGTGGGCTCCGGCCGCACCGCCGACATAGATCTCCCAGCGGCCACCGTCGACGGCGACGACACCGAGATCCTTGACGTACGCCTCGGCGCAGTTCCGCGGACACCCGGTCACCGCGAGTTTGAGCTTGGCCGGGCTCTCCAGGCCCTGGAACCGGCTCTCGATCGCGATGCCCAGCGTGGTGGAGTCGCCGACCCCGAAGCGGCAGAAGTCCATGCCCACGCAGGTCTTCACGGTCCGGAACGACTTTCCGTACGCGTACCCGCTGGGCATGTCGAGGTCGGCCCAGACCGCGGGCAGGTCCTCCTTCCGTACGCCGAGCAGGTCGATCCGCTGCCCACCGGTGAGCTTGACCATGGGTACGCGGTACTTGTCGGCGACGTCGGCGATCCGGCGGAGCTGGTGCGGGGTGGTCACGCCGCCCTTCATCTGCGGTACCACGGAGAACGTGCCGTCACGCTGAATGTTCGCGTGCACCCGGTCGTTGATGAAGCGGGCGTCGCGCTCGTCGACGTACTCGTCGGCCCACATCATTCGTAGCAGCGACGCGAGGCCCATCTTCGAGCGGGCGTCCTCGGCGCCGGCGGGTGCGAGCGCGGCGAAGACCTCGGAGACCGACTTCAGCTCCATGTTCCGGATCGTGGTCATCAGCTCGGGCTTCGGCAGCGGGATGCCGGGCACGTACCACGAGACCGACTCGTCCTCCTCGACCTCGCCGCCGGCCGCCCATTCGACGATCTGCGCGACCAACGTCTTGCAGGAGCCGCAGCCCTTGCCGGCCCGGGTGGCGTCCGCGACGCCACCGACGGTCCGCACCCCGGCCTGTACGGCATCGACGATGGCTTGCTTGGTGACGCCGTTGCAGTTGCAGACCTGTGCCGAGTCGGCCAGCTCCGCCGCGGTGGTCTCGGCGTCCGGCGCGCCGAGGTCGAAGAGCAGCCGGATCCGCTCCTCCGGCAGCGGGGAGCCGCGGTCGAACGCCTGGACGAGGTAGCCGGCCTTGCTGACGTCGCCGAGCAGCGTTGCGCCGACCAGCCGCCCGTCCCGGATGATCACGCTCTGGTACACGCCGCGACGACGTTCGGCGAACACCACGGTCTCGTCGTCGTCCCGGTCCGGCTCCTTGAGGCCCATCGCGGCCACGTCGACGCCGGCGACCTTGAGCTTCGTGGCGGTGCGCGAACCGTGGTAGGCGGCGTCCGGGTCGGCGCCGGTGAGGTGGTCGGCCAGCACCCGGGCCTGCTCCCACAGCGGGGCGACCAGCCCGTACGTCTCGCCGCGGTGTTGGGCACACTCGCCGACCGCGTAGATGTCCGGCTCGTCCGTGCAGCGCAGCTGGTCATCGACGACGATGCCGCGCTCCACGTCCAGGCCGCTGCGTTCGGCCAGCGCCGCGCTCGGGCGGATGCCGGCCGCCACCACCACGACGTCGCAATCGATGGTCCGGCCGTCGGCGAGCTTGACGCCGCTGACCGCATCCTTGCCGAGAATCTCGGTGGTGCGGGCGCCGGTGACGACCTCGATGCCGAGCGCCTCGACGGATCGGCGCAGGATCGCCCCGGCCTGCGGATCGAGCTGCGCGTTCATCAGGTGGCCGGCCGAGTGGACGAGCGTGACGTGCGGCAGGTGCGATTGCAGCCCCCGGGCCGCCTCGAGACCGAGCAGGCCGCCACCGATCACGACCGCGCGCCGGTGCTCACGGGCGTACCGGATCATGCCTCGGGTGTCGTCGATCGTGCGGAAGGTGAAGACGCCCTGGTGGTAGCCCCGGCCGGGCCGGTGCAGGCCGGCGATCTTCGGCACGAACGCGTCGCTGCCGGTAGCAATGATCAGCTTGTCGTAGGGGGTGGTCCGGCCGAGCTCGTCGACTACCGTCCGGGCGAACCGGTCGATGCGGGTGATCCGGACACCGGTGTGCAGGTCGATGCGGTTCGCGGCGTACCAGTCCATGTCGTTCAGGAAGATCCCGGACTCGTCCTCGATGCCGCAGAGCACGTTGGACAGCAGGATCCGGTTGTAGTTCCCGTACGGCTCGGCGCCGAACATCGTGACGTCGAAGAGGTCTGCGCCGCCGCGGTCCAGGATCTCCTCGACGGTCCGGGCGCCGGCCATCCCGTTGCCGATCACCACCAGCTTCTTCGCCATCTCAGACCTCGACGAGGCCGACGTCGACCACCACGGCGCCGGCGACCCCGACCGGCGCGGCCAGGTGCAACTCGATCGCCGTCCCCGGCTCCAGGTCCTCGACCACCCTCAGCGGTACGTGCACATCCCCCTTCGCCGCGATCGGGAAGTACCGCATCGGCGAGCCGTCCCGCATGAGGATCACGCAGATCAGCTCGTGCGAGGCGTTCCCGGCGCGGAAGTACACCGGCTGAGTCACCGTCCCGTCCGGGACCGTGTAGGTGAGCAGGACGTCCAGCAGAAACGGCTGATCCAGCCCTTTACCGTCGAATCTGTAGATGCCCTGTAGGAACCGGGGTACCGACTGCATCTGAGATCTCCTTCGTCCGGGCTCGGGTCAGGATGTAGGTGGCGGAGTCGGTTCGGCTCACCCCGCAATGCTCGCCCGCACCTGTTTCGCCGGGATTTACGCCCGACTCTCGCTTCGTTTCCACCGCTCGCGTTTGCGCCCGGCTGCCAACGTGGTGGCATGGCTGGCTGGATTGCCTTGATCGCCGCATTGATCGGCGCGGTGGCCGGGACGTTGTCGACCTACCTGACCTTGCGGCCCCGGCTGACGCTCGAGCTGGAGTACACCTACGACCGCACGCTGCGCGACAAACGAATCGACTCCTACCAGCGCCTCTTCCACGTCACCAGGCACTTTCCCCGCTATTACCTGGACGACGGCCGACCGGACGGCTCCGACCTGCACCGCTACCGCGAGGAACTGCACGACTGGTATTTCAACCCGGACGCCGGCGGCATGTTCCTGACCGCGCCGGCCAAGCAGGCCTTCTTCGAGCTACAGAACCACATAGCCGGTCTGATCTTCATCGACGGCAGGCTGCGCGACGACCGGAGCGCACCGATCTCCCCCGAGGCGTGCGACGAGCTGGTGGCCTTGGCCCACGGTCTGCGTGGCCAGTTGGTGGCCGATATTGGCTCCGCCAATACTCCAAGGATCTACGGCGCCCACCCGTGGCCGGCGCTGGAGCCGCCGCGTACCGTCTTGGGACCTCGCTAGAAAGTGCATCCATGGCTCTCGAATACAGGCTGATCCTTACTGGGGACACGTCCATCGATCAGGTGGCGGAGCGCGCCTTTCCGGACGCGAGCGAACGGCCGATCGGTGGTCCCCCGCGACTCACCGTCGACCACCGGGAAAGCTACGGATTCATCGTCACCGTCCTGCCCGGACGAGACGGCTACCTCGATCTGGAGACCGACGGCGGGTCCTGGGTGTGGGAGCCGAAGTCCTACGTCGGGATTCAATTTCGGTTGGACAAGTTCGCGGATCTTCGCTGGGCGGTCACGAACATGCTCGGCGTGGTTCGCCGTGCGCTGGACACCGGGCCGGAGGACGCGACATTCGACTTCAACGGCGACATCCTGCTCTTCGCCCGGCTTGACGGCGAGCTCACGAAACATCGTCGCACCTGGTGGGAGCACTATTCGTCCGGCGACCGGTCGATCCCTGGCTAGCATTCGCGTGCCGTGGTCAGGCCGACTCCCGCACGACCACCTTCGTGGGCAGGATGAACGAATCCGGCTGCGCGCCGTTGAGCAATTCGATGAGCATGCGGGCGGCCTCGCGGCCCAGCGACTGCACCGGCTGATGAACCGTGGTCAGCTTCGGATCGGTGTGCAACGCGATCGGCAGATCGTCGAAACCCACCACGGCCACGTCGCCGGGCACCGTGCGGCCGGCGTCGCGCAGCACCCGCAACGCCCCCGCCGCCATGTTGTCGTTCGCCGCGAGCACGGCGTCGAGGTCCGGGCGCGCGCTCAGCAGCGTACGCATCGCCGCCGCACCGCCGGCTTCCATGAAATCCCCGGGCTCGGTCGCGTACGGCCGGAGCCCCGCCAGCGTCAGCGCCTCGGTGTAGCCGCGCCGGCGCTCCCGGCCGACCGTGGTGTCGTCCGGTCCGGTGATCATGGCGATGCGGCGGCGCCCATCGCGCAGCAGGTACTCGGTGGCCGCCCGCGCCCCGCCCGCGTTGTCGGCCTCGACGTAGAACGGTGGCGTCCCGTGCAGAGGCAGCCCGATGAAGACGGTGGGCAGTCCCGATCGCGCCGCGATGTCGATCAGCGGATCGTCGCCGCGCAGCGCCACCAGCATCACCCCGTCAGCGCCCCGGGTCTGTAGGAAGCTCTCCAGCCGCCGCTGGCCGTGACCGGTCGTGGCCAGGCTGAGCACCAGGTGCAGGTCCGTCGTCTCCAGCGCGGTGGACGCACCCATCATGATCTGCCCGAAGAACGGATCCGCGAACACTCCCGGCCCGTCGCCGGAGACCGCCAGCACCACCACACCGGTCTGGCGGGTCGCCAAGGCCCGCGCGGCGCGATTCGGCGTGAACCCGAGGTCCCGGATCGCCTTCTCCACCGCGTCGCGCTTCGCGCGGCTCACATGCGGCCCGTTGTTGATCACTCGGGACGCCACGGTGCGCGACACCTGTGCCCGCTCGGCGACCTCGTCGAGCGTCGGCGGCCGCGACGGGACCGGCGATGACATACCCGGTCCCCCTCCGCTCGATCCACCATCAGGCTAGCGGGTCGTTTCGGACGATTCGAGGACCGGTGGCGCCCGGTTCGCCACCGAGGGCGGCTACGAGCCGGACGCCATGCCGACGATCAGTACTTGGTGTATCTGGCCCAGTCGTAGGTGGCGGTCAGCGTGGTGCCGGGATAGGTGAACCGCCCCAGCCAGCCGTCGACGCCGATGCCGGGCCAGAGGTTCATCATGATGCGTTGCGGGTGCGTGGGAAGCGGTCCGCGCGAGCCGTTCTCCTGGTGTACGAGCGCTCCGTCGACGAACCAGTTGATGGTGCCGCCGTTCCACCACTCGAAGGCGTAGTTGTGGTAGCCGGTCGAGGCGTCGAAGCCCAGGTTGATGACGGTTTCGTGGCCGCCGACGCCGTTGGTGAAGTAGTTGAGCTGTAGTTGGGTGGTGTTCTTGCCGAGGATCTCCACGTCGATCTCGTCCCAGGGCTGGCCGTCGCTCGGCCCGGTGTAGGTGAAGAACGAGGTGACGGTGCCGGGGTTCTTGACGGCCTTCATGCGCGCCTCGAACCGGCCGTACGAGTACAGGTCGGTGGTGCGGTATTCGCCGGAGGCGTACGGCTTGCCGGAGCAGCCGCTCGGGCAGGGCTGGTTGTCCAGGTTGAGACCCATCACGCCGCCGCTGAACCAGACGTGGTCGGCGCGCCAGCCGGCGTTGAACATGCTGCCGTTGCTGTAGCCGTCGGCCTTGTACCAACGACCGGTGTCGAATCCGTTGAAGTTGTCGACGAAGCTGGGGCCGATGGCAGCTTCGGCCGGTGCGGGACCGGTCGCTGTCAGGGCGGCGACCGTGCAGAGGATCGCGGCGGCCAACGCTTTCGGTGCGCGAGATCGAGTGATGAGCACTGACGTCTCCAGTTCTACGGGTTTCGTCGTGCCGGGATGTCGCGTCGTGCACGACGAACGGGGGATGGGGGTCGAGCCGGCCGGGGCGCCGGCGGCTCGGGCTGGGGACGCCCGAGCCCTTTCGAATGCAGCGCCGTGGAATCAGAACTGGAAGCGCTTCCGATCAATCGATCCAGCGACGTCGATGAGAATTTTGTAACCTCGCGGTAAAACTTTGTCAAGGGTCGAATCAGGTCTGAAGCTCTCTAGCTGCATATACGTCCACCAGCGACCTTCGCTCCACCTTGTCCCCCACCTCACAAAGCCACCTCTTGAAACCCGCGCTTTACATCGATGAGCGCGAGTGGCTATCTTCTGACCGGAAGCGCTTCCAACTCTGACGAGCGCCCTCTGGGAGGCAACATGCGAAGGCGAACACTGCTCGGCACGGCGGCGGCCGCGGTGGCGACGGCAGTGTCCGATGCGGCCGGTGCGCAGGCCGCGCCGGTGTGCAAGGACACGTCACCTACCCGGTACCTGGGCATGTTCCGGGAAGAGAACCCCACCGCGATCGCGGCGAGCGTCAAGAACCTCTACGGCGTCACCCCGGCCGGCGTGATGTGGTTCGACAGCTGGGCGAGCGGGCTGGCCTTCCCGGTGAGCGAGGCCAAGGCACTCTGGCGGCGCGGCATCATGCCGAACTACACCTGGGAGCCCTGGAATACCGCGCTCGGCCCGAACGACCCCGGGCAGATCCACCTGACCGACGTCATCGACGGCACCTGGGACAGCTACATCAGGGCACGCGCCAAGGAGTTCGCCGCCGTGCGGCTGCCGATCCTGGTCCGCTGGGGACACGAGTTCAACGGCAACTGGTACCCGTGGGGCATAGCGAACAACAACGCCGACCCTTCGCTGTACGTGCGGGCGTACCGGCACGTCCATGACCTCGTCACGGCCGCCGGGGCGCGGAACGTGCAATGGGTGTGGGCGTACAACAACGGATCCTCGCCGGACGCGCCCTACAACGACCCGGCCTGCGCCTACCCCGGCGACAGGTACGTCGACTGGGTCGGCATCGACGGATACAACTGGGGCTTCGGCCCGTCGTGGGACCCGGCCGGCGACCACTGGACGAGCTTCGACGCGACCTTCGCCACCGCGTACGCCAAGGCCCGCGCCGTCGCGCCGAACCGGCCGGTGATGCTCGGCGAGTTCGCGTCCACCGAGGACGGCGGGGACAAGGCCTGGTGGCTCGAGGAGATGGGCGCCACGCTGCGCTCAGGCGCGTACCCCGACCTCAAACTGCTCACCTACTTCGACCTCACCAAGGAAGAGGCCTGGTCGCCGAACTCGTCGCCGGCCGCGCTCGCCGTCTTCAAGACCTGGGTACGGCAGAGGTACATGAAGGGACGCAGCCACGAATTGGCGCGCGTCGCCGGGGACTACGCCCGTTCCCGGAGATCTCTGGGCTGATGCCGCACGGTCAGGTCCTCGGTGCCGAGGACGTTCAGTAGTCGCAACTTGTCGGCTGCTTCGCTGCCGCGCGCCGCCGTGTAGACGACGATGCGCAGATCTGCCCCGTACACGGAAAGCACATCGCAGTCGACCTCGACCTCACCGACCTGCGGATGGTCCACGGTCTTGCTTCCGCTGCGGTGGTGCGCGACGGCGGAGCCCTGCCACAAGCGCGCGAACTCGGTGCTCGACGTCCGCAGCGCGCCGATCATGTCCGTCAGGTCGCGGTCGGCCGGGTAACGCGCCGCCACCTCACGCAGGTCCGCGACCAGCGAAGCCCGGTGCTCCCCCGGCCGCGGGTGCCGCACCCGCCCGGTGTCGTCGTGGAAGGTCCGCCACACGATGTTCGCCGACCGGCGGCCCAGGTCGCGCCCGGCGTCCCCGATCAGCGCGGCCCACAAACCGTTGTACTCGATGAGGGTCCAGGCCGCGTCGAAGACAGCGATCGGGGCGTCGGTGAGACGGTCGAGCAGGCGCCGCACGCTGGGGCCGATGTGCCGCGGCACCGATCCGCCCGACCGGGCGGCATGCCCTGCCAGCCGGCAGGCCAGCTCGTACTCGGCATCGGACAGGCGCAACGTCCGGGCCAGCGCGCGCAGGACGGCACGAGCACATATCTCATCACCGGAGCGACAGGCAACGTCGGCGGCCCGCTCGCGCGGCAGCTACACGACCAGGGCTATCCCGTACGGGTAATGGTGCGCAGCCTCGCCCGAGCGGCCGACCTGCCCGCCGGCATCGAGCGCGTCGTCGGTGACCTCGACAACCCCGACGACGTGGCGAAGGCGGTCGCCGGCGTCGAAGCCGTCTTCCTGATGGCTGTCGGCAGCGGCACCGCCCAGGCCGAGACGATGGTCGATGCCGCACGAGGCGCTGCCGCACCGAGGATCGTCCTGCTCTCGTCCGTCGGCGCGCGGCTCGAACCGCTGAGCGAGAACCCCATCGGGGCCGCTCTCGCCGCCCGTGAGCAGGTCATGCGCGAATCCGGTCTTCCCGTGACCTATCTGCGGCCCAACGCCTTCGCCTCCAACGCCTTCTGGTGGCGCGACGCCATCCGCGCAGGCAAGGTCGTCGACCCGACCGGCGGCGGCCGGATCGCCGTGATCGACCCGGCCGACATCGCCCGGGTCGCCGCGACCACCCTCACCGAGGAGGGCCACGCCGGCAAGGGGTACACCCTCAGCGGTCCGGAGGCCCTGTCCGCGCGCGAGCAGGTCGAGATCATCGCCGAGGTGACCGGGCGCCGGATCGAATTCGAGGACACCACCCCGCACGAGTACGCGCAGGCATCCATCGCACAGGGAACCCCGCCCGAGCAGGCACAAGCCCTTCAGGCCCTGCACGAGGTCTTCCGCGCCGGCCGCGCGGCCTACATCACCGACGACGTCGAGAACCTCACCGGCGTCGCCCCGCGCACCTTCCGCACCTGGTGCGAACACAACGCCGCCACCCTGCGTCTTCCCCATTGGCCGCCAACAACGTCCGGCGCCGAGTACGCGGCCGGCTGTTGAGCCGGTCGGGCTCGCCGGTCTGACTCCGCACGAGCTGCGGCACACGGCCGTCCGCGGACAGCAGACGACGGGCATCGGAATCCCGGGCCGCCGTTTATGATCTCGCCTCATGTCCGAACCTAGTGCCGCCCCTGCCGTGTCGGGCACCGACAGCCAAGCCCCGTCCGGGACCGTGTCGGACAATAACGACGACTCACCCTCGGCCACGGCTGACCATGAGGCGTCCTCTTCGCCCGTGGAAGCGCCGAACGGAAATGACCGCGATGCAGGCGAAGAGGTTGTCTCCGACACTGCATCAGCCGCGGGCGGCGGGGCGGTGCCGGCGCCCGTTACGGACTCGGACGCCACCGCTGTCGAACCCGGCGCTTCACCCGCGGCGGACCCGGAATTCGACTCCGCGGCGGCGCAGGCGGCTGCCGCACACGCCGCGAACGCCGCCGCCGTGGCCGCACACGCCGCAGCCGAAGCAGCTGACGCCGCAGCCGAAGCAGCTGACGCCGCAGCCGAGGCAGCTGACGCCGCGGCCGGGGCGGCTCAGGCCGCAGCCGTAGCAGCCGATGCGGCTGAGGCGGCCGCCGTAGCAGCGAATCTCGCCCTCACGGCGACCAGAGGCCGCCCGGCCGGGATCGGCGTCGCCGGCAAGACCGAGACCGATGACGAGGTGCCGGTAGATGCCGGCGCCGAGGCCGCGACCGGCAGCGACGTCCCGGGTGACGAGACGCTCGCCGAGACCGAGCCGCAGGCCCGCGGGATCGCGGCGTGGGGGACGGACCGGCGCCGGGACCTGCTGGCATACATCTGCGTACCGCTGGTGACGCTGTTCGCCGTGCCGACACTGGTCCTGTTCTGGGGCATCGCGATCCTCGGCAACAGCACCGGCACCCCGGCCATCTGTGACGGGGTCCGCGCCGTCAACGGCTGCGAAGAAGCCACCTGGGCCGTTATCCGCGTGCACGTGCTCGGCTTCCTCGGCCTGTGGGCACTGCTCTGGGCGCTGCCCTGGTGGCAAGGCCTGCGTACGCCCCGGGTGCTGTTCGCCGCAGCGGCCGGCGCCTTCCTTTTCGCCGGTCTGCTGCGCCTGGCCGCCTAATGGAAGCCAATTCGGCAATGGGTTGTCCGGTCGCAGTCACACGTCTTGGCTGTTCAAATCGGCACGATGGGGCACGATCGGCAACGATCCTTGGTCCACGACGGCCGACGGTGTCGGGTCACGCGGCGGTAGAATTCGCTCTTGGAGCACTCGACGAGCGCATCGCCGTCGGGGCCGGGTCGAACGGAGAACGCAAGGGATGTCGCCGACTCAGCGCATCAATGAAGCGAGGTTTCACTTCACTGCCACGCTGTCGACGATCGACACCTCCACCGTGTTGCGGCTGCCGGAGAAGGTAAGCAAGGAGCTGCCCTCCCGCGGACAGGTAGCCGTCCACGGAACGATCAATGGCGTCAAGTTCCAGACGGTGCTCGAACCGGACGGTAACTTCGGTCACTGGATGCGGGTCGGCGACACGCTGCGGCGCACCGCCGGCATCAGCCCGGGTGACGCCGCGACGATCGACATCAGGGTGACCGAGGAGTGGCCGGAGCCGAGCGTGCCGCAGGACCTCGAAAAGGCTCTGAAAGCCGCCCCGCAAAAGATCCAAACCCTGTGGCACGAGATCACCCCGATGGCGCGGTGGGAATGGGTGCGGTGGGTCAACGCCACCAAGAACCCGAATACTCGCCAGCGACGGGTCGACGTGAGCATCTCGAAGTTGCAGAGCGGGAAGCGACGGCCCTGCTGTTTCAACCTGTCCGCATGCACTGACCCGGACCTGTCGAAGAACGGCCGACTCCGCGACGCTTGATCGCGACGGCAAGTCGACGATCGCTGCCACAATTTCCTAGACAACCTGTCGCGCATCACCTGGCGGATCCGTGTCGCATATCAGGTTGTTCCCGTCTCCGCACAAGCTCCGGCCACGACCCTAGAAGCTGGGTCCGGCTCGTCCATTCGGCCGACGAGAATGGCAGACCGGTCGTCTAGTCTTCGGCTCGTGCGTACAAGATCCACTCGGGTTGCTCTTGCGGTCACCGTGATCGCCGGAGTCACCGGCGGCCTCTTCCAGGTTGTGACCGGCACCGCCACGGCGGAGGAGCTTCCGGTCAAGGTGCCTGCACCCAAGGGCTACCAGACCACTGACTTCACCAGCGTCGACGAATTCGTCGTCGACGGTGTGCACAAGCATGTGCTGGTCACCGACCCCGCCGACGGCCGCCTGGTCGCGTTGAACTACAACGGCACGACGGCCGCCGAGGCTCTCGGCCTGCCGGGCGCCCGGGGCGCGGCGCTCTCCACCGACAGCACGACGATCTATGTCGCGGTCGAGAACGACAGCAGGATCGCCGCTCTCGACGCGGTCACGCTCCAAGAGATCAGGTCTTTCCCGATGGCCGGTGAGCAGCCGGTCGGCGTGGCCGTCTCCGGCTCCCGGCTGTGGTTCACCACCAAGAGGTCGAATTTCGGCGAGCTCGACCTGGTCACCGGCGAGGTGCGACTGCACGACCACGGCGAGACCAACCCGTGGGACAACTCAGGTGAACTGATGCTGGCCGTCAATCCGGCGAACCCGGCCCAGCTCGCGGTCACCACCCACGCGGTCACCAGCGGCGCCGTCGGCCTGTTCGACATCTCCGGCGCGGTCGCCGAGCGCATCGGCCTCCGGGGCTACATCCCCAGCAACGACGTTTACGACTTCAACGATCTGCGGTTCACCACGAACGGGCTGGCGCTCGGCGGCTCCAACGGCGTCCTCCTGATGGCCCTCGACGCGGACCTCACGACGACCGGCAGGATCGCGACGAACTGGTCGGTCGGACTCGACGTCGCCGCGACCGGCTGGGTCGCCACGGCCCGGCCCTACTTCGGCAACGCCGACATTCTCCTGCTTCCGGCCGGGGCCACCACCGCGACCCGCGAGCTGGTCCTGCCGACGAACCAATTCCAGGGCGGCTTCGACGCGCTGGCCTGGGAGCCGGGCGGCGACCGCCTCGCCGTCCTCACCTCCTCGGCCCTCGGTGCGGAGCAGCTCTGGGTCTCCGAGAGCCCGACCGTCGACACGGCGACGATCGCGCTGACCGCCCCGGCGAACGCGACCCGCGGCGCCGCGCTCACCATCACCGGCACTGCCGGCTCGGTGCCGGCCGGCACCTCCCTCACGGTCAGCCGTACCGATCTGGAGTCGCCGAGCGGCACCGCACTGGCCGCGGTGACCACCGGCGAGAGCGGCGCGTTCAGCTTCACCGACAAGCCCCCGGCCGGCGGCACCGTCACCTATACGGTCTCGTTCGCGGGCACCGCCGACATCAGGCCCGCGTCCGCCACCGCCTCGGTCTCGGTGTCGAGGGAGATCCCGGCGCTGACGCTCGTCCCGGCCGGGACGGTCAACACCTACAACACGGCCGTCACCGTCACCGCGAAGCTGGGCAGCACCTACCGGAACCGGACCGTCGAACTGTGGGCCGACCCGGCCGGCTCGGACAAGGCCAACACGCTACTCAAGCGGGCTACTGTCGACGCCGCCGGCAAGGTCACCGCCAGCCTGCGACTGACCCGCAACACGGTGATCAGCGCGGTCTTCACCGGTGACACCCGGGTCGCACCGCGCACGGTGAAGTCCACTCTGCACGCGAAGGTCAGCGCCGTCACCGCGGTAACGAAGCACTACAAGACCGCGAGCGGCTACTTCTACTTCCGCAAAACGAAGAACCCGGTCTTCACCACCACGATGACCCCAGGCGCCGGCCGCAAGCAGCGTCTCCAGTTCGAGTACTACTCGGGCGGCAAGTGGCGCACCTGGAAGGGCTACACGCTGCCCCTGAACAGCGCCGGCAAGTCGGTCTACAAGCTCACCGGTACCCACAAGACCGGCGTGAAGTATCGGGTTCGGACCGCCTACATTCCCGGCACCTCGGGCGACAGCCTGAACCACACGACCTATGGGGCGTACCGCTACTTCACTTTCACCAAGTAACCGCACCGTCGATCCGCAGGGCCAGGTCTTCGAGACCCGACCCTGCGGTGTCTTGCCGCAACCGGCGGACAGCCGGCGGCACGGGTGTCCGCTGGGCCGGCGACGTGCGATCCGGACGTTAGCAGCGTCTGCGTCACAGACCGTGTCACGATCGCCGCACGCCGGCGGGCTCATCTCAAGTTTTGCTGGTGGGCACAGACCAACAGGATGCGAAATTTGATCTGAGCGTGCCCGGTGATCCGCTACCGGTACAGACGGCCAGATCGATCAACCGCTGACGCCCTGCAACTCCTGCTCAGGGGTGCGCTTCTGTCATCCACGTGCCGGCGGGCGCTGCCGTCGAGACCAGCGGGGATCGACCGCACGAATCCCCCGCCGGCGCCGAATCAAGAACTCCGCACACCAAACGGTGTGCGAACCCGCCGGGACTCCGGGCAAGAAGGTCGCCGCGCCAAGGCAAGTCACGTGAGCGCGCCACCGAGGCTGGGAGGGCGCCGCAGACGGACTCGAACTTCTCAGCTCGGATGGTGGTGGTATCCCGAGCATCGCAGGCACCCATCCGGTGACGCTTACCTGCTTCTTTTCGATACCACGATCACGCTCTTCAACAGCGGCCACGATTGGCTTGAGCTGGAGCCCCTGCGCGCGATTAGCTCACCGAAGAAGCTGCGGACCGCCGCTCAACGGGCCCAGTTGCTGGCACCGGGCTGCTGGCCGCGGCGGCCCGCACGGCGGGTGCAGGAACCGCCGGCCGAAGCCGGGGTTACGGTGGATCATTAACAATCCGACGATGAGGCTGCAAATGATCAATGTCCAGGAATTCGCGCGGCGGCTGAGTACTCTCGGAGCTGATGCTTTCACCAGCGACGACGTCGTGGACCTGGCGACCGCGGCCGATGTTCGCATCAGCGCTGACCTCCATATCGACGCCACTCTGGCGCAGCGCTTGCTCGACCAGATCTCGCCCGCCCTGCCGGTCACCGGGGCCCAGATCGCGGCGTCGCAATGGCCGCCACCGGAGTCTTCCCGTCCCGCAGCGCCTTCGGTGTCGTTCTCCAGCCCTGGGGCCGTCGACGGACCGGCTGATGAGCCGACCCGACCCCGCAGTTCTGGGCCCGCACGTAGCGGTCGGCGACCCGGCTCTCGACGAACCGGTAGGTGAAACTGCAGTCCCAGCATTTCGGCAGTTCGCGATACTTGTATGACTGGACGATGGCGGCGACGAGTGGTCGACATCGGAGACCTGCCGATTGTCGGCCTTGAGTCGCGTGTTCACCCGAGAGCCGAGCTGCACTCCGCGGGACAAAAATGCCATCCCACGTTCCCGTTCCCGAGTGATAGTGCCAGTGGTTGCCACGCACTCATCTCGGCTACTTGTTTCATTGCCCTAGGACCGCGGCCCGGCCAGGCTTCGGTTCAGACGTCCGGGCTGTCGCTCTCATTTCGGCTGCTCACGTCGGTGTGGCTCTCATCTGGCCTGCGCAGTCCCGGTTTGGGATCGATAGACCCGCGAAATTCGGTCGAAGGGCGGGCAAGCGCCTGTACGGAAAGCTCCTCATCGCCTATTGGCACCAAACGGTAAGGGGTAGCATCCTCCAAGTACGAATTATCACTATTTTCGAGCCGGGGGCGCAGATATGACGGAGGTGCGGGACCAGCGAGGTGTTCGCGGGTTTGTCAACCACGGCGGATTCTGGCGTCTGCTTCTAGTCCTTGTCGTCTACGTCGCCATTTATCTAGGCGCCGGTCGGGTGCTGTCCAGGTTCGCCGGCCATTACCTCCACGACAACCTGCTCAGCAGCGTTGGTAGCGTGTTCTTCCAGATCACGGGCCCTCTCCTGGTCGGCGCCGCCGCCCTGCTCGCGTTTTCGTCCTACCTGGGCTGGACCAGGGAGTTGTTCGACCGCCAGCCCATCTACCGATCCCGGTGGATGTGGACCGGTCCGGTCATCGTGATCATCCCGGTCGTCCTGCGGATATTCGGCATCGACTGGGGCCAGTACGGGTTCGCCGTCGCCGCGTCAGTGCTCGGCACTGGAATGCTCATCGGCTTTGTCGAGGAACTGACCTACCGGGGCATCGCGGTGAAGATGCTCCGCGACGGCGGGCATGGCGAATGGGTCGTGGCGGCATTGTCGTCTCTGCTCTTCGCGTTGACGCACAGCCTCAACCTGCTCTCCGGCCAGTCGATCAAGGTCGTCGGCCCGACCGTGCTGTACACGTTCGCCTTCGGGGTCCTGATGTACCTGACGCTGCGGTCGACCGGGTTCCTGGCCGGCGCGATGATCCTGCACGGGCTCACCGACCCGACCACGATCCTGGCTACCGGCGGCATCGACGAGGTGAAAACGGGTGAGGCGTCGAACTCCTGGCTGACCGGGGCGGGCATGTTCACCGCCGTGCTGATCCTGGCCGGCTGCGTCTTGTTGATCTTCATCCGCGGGCGGGTGCAGGGCCGGCGCGCCGCGGCACCAGTCGAGGCGGACTGAGTCCCTGTATCTGCCGACAATGCCATCCGAGCAGGTCAGGCAGCATGCCCGTACTCGTGGAGGATGCCGCCGAGGCGGTCACGTCGGTGGATGTTCAGGTGGGTGAGCCGGTGGGGTCGGTGATCCGTTCGGGCAGCGGGGCCAGTGGCCGGGCGTTGGCGATGCCCTGGTGCGGGCGGTGGGTGTTGTAGAAGACCTCGTACTCGCGTAGCGCGTGCAGCAGGTGTCGCTGGCTGAAGATCAAAGCACGGTCGAGTAGTTCGCGTCGGCAGGTCCGCACGCAGCGTTCCATCACCGCGTTCATCCGGGGCATGCGTATCCGCTGAGCACCATCGGCGAGGACGGCGTCGAACACGGCCGGGTATTTGCCGTCCCGGTCGCGAATCAGGTGCTTCACCCGGCATCCCGCGTCCTCGATGTCCATCACGAGGTTTCGGGCGGTCGGGGTCACCCACGCGGCGCTCGGATGCGCGGTCGCGCCGAGGACCCGGACGCGGCGGCCGGGCGTGTTCGATGACGGCCAGGACGTAAAGCCTCGTGCCGGTCAGCGTGACCGTCTCGATGAAGTCCGCGGCCAGCAGTGCCTCGGCGTGCGAGCGCAGGAACTGCGACCAGGTGGTGGCGGCCCGGTCCGGGGCCGGATCGATCCGCGCCTCGCGCGATATCTCCCAGACCGTGGACGCGGCGACCATGACCCCGAGAGTGAGCAGTTCCCCGTGCACCCGCCGGTACCCCCAGGACGGATCCGCATCATCGGTCCGTTAGACCCGGACCGGGAAGCCCGTCAGCGCCTAGTGGCCGACAGCCTCAATGATCTGCCCCTCAGCTCGGGCTTCCTAGCCGCGGACATGGACGGCCTGCTCGCCCACAAGTCCGGGCCGCCCGACTCGAACGAGAAGAGCGGCAACGCCAGGCTCGCTAGAAGTGGTTGCTCCCCATCCCGTCGGCCTTCGTCCACACACCGCTTTCCCGCGGCAGTTTCGCCACGGCGGGGAATTTCGTACGCCAGGGGTCGCCGTTGGCGCGGTAGGTCTGGCTGACCGTGTAGGAGCACGGTGAGGCGGCTTCGCCGACGCAGAGACCGGTTTCCGACGGTGGGACGGTGACGGTCGTGCCGGTGGGCCGCCCAGCGTCGTCGTGTACTCAGGATCCGCCCGCATGGTGCTGACAGGTGTTTCAGTCGACAAGCCGATCAGATACTACGTTTGTAGTACTGCACGATGCAGAACTCATTGTTCTCCGGATCGGCCATCACGAGGACGGTGCCTTCGGGATAGTCGTGCCGTTCGCTGGTCCATCGGCCGCCCAGGGCCCCGATCCGATCCACCGCTTCACCGGCGTCAGGGACGGCGACGTCCAGATGCAGTCGCGTCTTGCCGACTTTAGGTTCCGGCACCGGCTGGAACGTCAACACCGGCGTGCCGTCGTCGACAGTCACCCGCCGCCAGCCGGGAAGGGACTCCGTCACTCGTCCGCCGAGCACCGCGGACCAGAAATCGGCAAGCCTCTGCGGATCCTGACAGTCGATCGTCACGCCGGCAAACCGGCCGAATGTCTGCATGGCGCCCAACGTAGCGACTATTCAAAGCCCCCGTGAGGGCACGCCCATCGGCGCGAGCGTGCGCCGAGAGCGGCTCGACGTCGAGTCACAGTGCGTGGTCGTTCCATGGGACAGCGCACCCGCTCGGCGGCAAATCAGGATGCCGGTGGCGGGACGTTCGGGGATCATCGCCTGGTGAGTGACCTGCTGTGGGACGACGTGAAGCAGTGGTTCGACCCAGTTGAGAACGGCAGTGCCCCGGACGTGATCGTGGCGGACACGACGTTGGCCCATTGGCAGTTCGTCCTTGACCTGATCCGGTCGCGCGGATGGTTGTGCCGGTACGAGCGCGGTGACCGGGAATTTGCTGTACCGGAAATCCGCGGCCGATCTG
Organism: Amorphoplanes digitatis; assembly: GCF_014205335.1. NCBI lineage: Bacteria > Bacillati > Actinomycetota > Actinomycetes > Micromonosporales > Micromonosporaceae > Actinoplanes > Actinoplanes digitatis. The sequence continues at coordinate 7,243,264 of NZ_JACHNH010000001.1, forward strand.
TCTCCGGCCGTGGACCGTGAGCAGATGACGCTGTTGACGGTGTGGCCCGATCCCGACCTGGAGTGGATGATCCGGCCGTGGGCCGTGGAGGAGATCCTCAGCGACGTGGACCTCTACCAGACCCAGGGACAGGAGCGGCTCGATGCGTTCTGCCGGTTCCTGCGGACGCTGGGCGATACGCTCCAGAAGGACGTCTCCGTGTACAGCGAAGGCGACAACACCTACCCACCGATGATGACCTATGACGCGGCAGCCGGCCGCGTCTCCTTCCTGGCACCGGCCAGACGGTGATCGGCACGGGCGGGTCGCCGGACACCACGTCCCCGACGGGATCGGGTGCCTGCTGGTGTTTTCTCTCGGTCATGGGCATGGTGGCCCCCGGACCGGCGGGCGTACTGACGATCCCCAGTGCGCTCTTGTCAGGACGATCGAACTCGGCCCTGTTCTGTCAGGACCGGTCACCCCGGCGACCTGAGGCCGTCGTCGGGCGCCATCAGAAGGGCAAGTCCGGACCCGCCGCTGACCTTGCGCGCGATGATCTGTCGAAACACGGATGCGATCCGGCGCCGCCGAATCGGGCGGCGCAACCGGCTGACGACCCCGGACCGGCGCTCGCAGGTGATAAAGATCATCGTCTTACGTCTATCTCACGTGCCATTCGGCATGATCCTCGCCGGAACGCCGACGAGGGGGAGGAATGCCGAAAGTGGATCGTTACAGAAAGTGGGCCTGGGGGCTGGGAATCGCGACGGTGACCGCGGTGACCGCCTTCGGTGTGGCCTCGTGGCAGGCGAACGCCGCACCGTCACCGGGCACACCGCCGGGAGCGGCCGCCGAGCAGCCGAGGGTTTCCGATCCGCGGGTCGCCCCGGAGCCCGCGACTGGGACGGGCAGCGATCCGCTGACCAGCGCCGAAGTGGACCGGGCCCGCAAGATCGCGGTGATTCCGCTGTCCGGGGGCAAGGACGCCGCGGGCGCGGCCGGCCCCGAGTACCTCTCGGCCGAGCTGGACGCCGAGTCCGGCGGCCGCAGCGCCGAGCTGTACTACTACGACTACAAGACCGACAAGCTCGTCAAGCAGGTCGTCGACCTCAAGACGGGCAAGCTCGCCGGGTCCTACTCCGCTGCGAAGATGCAGCCGCCGGCGTCGCAGCACGAGGTCGCGGCCGCGCTCGACATCCTGCTCGCCGATCCGCTCGCGGCCGACCTCAAGGACGCCTACCGCGCGGCCACGGGCAAGGAGCTCGCGGGCAAGCAGGGCCTGGTGCCGGACGCGCACGTCTATACGGCGGATGCGGCCGACAGCGGGGCTGCCCAGTGCGGCAAGCACCGGTGTCTGCAGCTGGTCGTGCAGACCGAGGACGGTCACTTCATCGACGTCAACAACATCATCATCGACCTGTCCGGGCGCACGGTCGCCCGCCTGAAGTAGACGGGGAACCGGCAGCATGACGTACCGAAAGGCAGCCTCCGTGGCTGCTGCGCTTCTGACCGCCGCGACCGTGGCGACCGGGGTGCCGTCCGCGGCCGCGGCGGCGCCCGCCCCCGCACCGTGCGCCGCGCCCAACATGGTGAAGGAGACCCTGCCGAACGGCACCACCTGGCAGATGTGCTGGCGGATGCACGACAAGGCCGGCCTGATCCTGGACAAGGTCTTCATCTCCGGCAAGCGCGACCCCCAGCCAGTGCAGGTGCTCGAGTCGATCCGGCTGGCGCAGCTCAACGTGCCTTATGACTCCGGCGACACCGAGTACAACGACCTGACCTCGTTCGGCTTCGGCGGCTGGAGTCTGCAGACCCTCACGGGTGACGACTGCAAGGGCGGCTCGGCGCGGGTCGGCTCCGACGGCAGCGAGGATCCGGAGCGGCGCAAGGTGCTCTGCGTCAGTGCGGAGCAGGCTGGCCTCGCCTACCGCTCGGCCGACGACGACCCCGTTCTCTCGAAGGCCGGCCAGGACCTGGTGCTGCGCGCCATCAGCAAGGTGGGCTGGTACGAGTACGTGACCGAGTACCGGTTCCACGACGACGGGCAGATCTCGGCCCGGCTCGGTGCGACCGGTGACCTCGCGCCGGGCGAGTACCTCAACGCCGACCGGGGCTGGCCGATCGGCAAGGGCGCCCGCGACTTCGCGGCGATGCACTACCACAGCGCCTTCTGGCGGGTGGACTTCAACATCGGAGGCAAGGGCGGCGAGCAGGTCGAGCAGTTCGACACGAAGCTCGACGGCCAGGGCGGCGCCACCGCGAAGCTCAAGACCACCCGTACGGCGATCGCTAAGGAGGGCACCTTCAACAAGGTGAACCAGCGCTGGTGGCGCGTGGTCAGCCCGAAGAGCAAGAACGAGGACGGCCACAAGCGCTCGTACGAGCTCGCCACCGGTGCCGACGACCGCTACGAGGGGCACCCGGAGACCAAGCCGGACGTGACGTTCACCGAGAAGAACCTGTGCGAGAAGTGGGCCAGCGACAACGCCCAGGACCCGGAGTGCCCGGCGGGCAACCGGACCATCATCGACTTCGCCAAGGACAAGGCCACGCTCACCGACCCGGTGATGTGGGTGCGGGTGGGCTTCCACCACGTGCCGCGCGACGAGGACCAGAGCCCGATGCCGCTGCACTGGCAGGGCTTCGATCTGCTGCCGCGTGACTTCACCGCCCAGAACCGGCTGACGCCGGACAGCCGCGCGGGCGTCAACGGCCAGGCGCCGGAGCCGACCGACCCGGCCGAGGAGCCGTCGACGCCGGCCAGCGGCGGGGTGACGGTGCCGCCGGTCACGCCTCCGGCGTCCCCGTCGTCGCCGTCGCCGTCGGTGCCGTCGTCGCCGTCGGCCTCCAGCAACCTGCGATAAGTGCGAGCCGGTGCCGGCCGGGAGACCGGCCGGCACCGGTCAGGAAGGATCCACCATGCCCCTGCGCCGCCTGGGCGCCGCCCTCGTCCTGGTCGCCACCGCGCTGACCGTCGGCGCACTCACCCTGCGCGACCACCGCCCGCAGACGCGCCCGGTCGCGGCGGTCGCGGTGGCGACGCCGTCCGGAATCGACGTCCACTTCGCGGGCATGATGATCGTGCACCACGCGCAGGCCGTGCAGATGAGCCGCGCGCTGGTCGCCAAGCCCGGCATCCCGGAACGCGTACGGCTGATCGCCGAATTCATCGTCCGCGACCAGCAGCGCGAGATCGACGAGACGAACGCCTGGCTGACCGCCTGGGGCGAGCGGCCGGTCGAGGCCACTGGCCCGGACGACGCCGGAGAGCACGCGGGCGCGGACGCCGTCGCGCACGGGATGCTGACCGCGGCGCAGCTCGGCGAACTGGACAGGGCCGAGGGCGCGAAGGCCGTCGACCTGTTCCTTCGCCTGATGATCGAACACCACCGCGGCGCGATCGCCATGTCGCGGTCCCTGCTGGACGGCGGCGGCCGCAACGTCTACATCCACGGCATGGCCAAGCACGTCATCCGAGAGCAGACCACCGAGAACGACGCCATGCGCGCCCTGCTCCCGACCCGCTGACGGCACCCGCACAGCCGCGCTACCCGCACCACGCATCGACGCCGATCTGCTCGACCCCGCCGCCACCGAAGCCCTGATCGCGTTCTACGCCCGCACCGACCTGATCAGCGCAGCCATCGCCGGCGAACACGCCCGCCTCATCGACGACACCGCCCAACACACCGCCGAGCTCGACACCCTCACCGGCCGCATCACCGCCACCCAGGCCGCCATCGACCGATACCTCGCCGCCTTCGAAACAGGCACCCTCGACGACGCCACCTGCGGCACCCGCATCGCCGCGCTGACCACCCAACTCGACCAGCTCGCCGACCGCCGCACCCAGCTCACCGACCTGATCGCCACCCCGCCGCAACCCGTCGGCCCCGCCACCATCGAACAGATCCATCAACACCTGGCCGACATCCTGCGGAGCGGTACCCCGGGTCAGCGCAAAGCGGTCATAGAAACCCATATCGCCGAAATTCGGTTCGACGGTGACCGGCTGATCCCGGTCTACCGGATCCCGGTGGACGAATTTCGCACACAGGTTGGAGTTGTGGGGCGGGCGGGACTCGAACCCGCGACCGAGGGATTATGAGTCCCCTGCTCTAACCCACTGAGCTACCGCCCCGTACCGGCGGCGATCCTATCCCGACCCGCCGGGGGCGGGCCAGTGATCTACAAACCTGCGCCGGTCAGGGCGTTGAGGGATGCTAGGACCGCGCCTGCCGTGCGCCAGCCGCCGGCCAGGGCGCCCTGGATCGACGGGCTGTCGCGGTGGTCGCCTGCTACGAAGAGACCGTCTCCCAGGGCTACCGGTTTGCGCAAGCGGGATTGTGGGACGGTCGCTGCCGGGAGGGCTTCCGGTATCGAGACCACGCTGAGTAGCTCCCAGTCGTCAGTTGGGGTGTCGTAGATTCGGGCCAGTTCGACCCGGATGACCGCCTCCGAGGCGCCCGAGGGGGCCGCGACGCCTACCGAGGAGGCCGCGATCAGGGATTTTCCGGCCGGGGCGTACTCCGGGGCGGCGTTGGAAACGACCGTGGTGTTCGCCACGATCTCGCGGCGGTCGCCGTCCAGGAGCAGGGTCGGCTCGTCTATTGGCGCCTGGTCGGCGCCGAAATAGAAGGTTGTCAGGCCGCGCATGTCCGGCTTCGGCAGTTGGGGTAGCAGGGTCGCGGCGGTCGACGGGTCGGTGGCGATGATGGCGGCGCGGCAGTGGATGTCGCCGCCGTTGGTTACCACCATGCCGGGGGCCACCAGCAGCGTTCGGGCGCCTACCAGTAGTTGTGGGTATGGGAGGGGGCCGGCTACCGCGGCGGGGAGGGCCGCCATTCCTGCTGCCGGGACGCCGATGCGGCCGCGGGCGAATGAGCGCAGCACCATTGCCAGCAGGTGGCTCGAGGTGTCCAGGGCTCGGTCGGCGAAGACGCCCGAGAGGAAGGGCCGGAGCAGTTCCTCGATCATGCGGTGCGAGAGGCCGGCGCGGCGCAGGGCCTCCTGGGTCGTCATCTCCGGGGCATCCAGCAGGCGGCTCGGTGGGTAGGTGGCGCAGCGGGTGGCCAGCGCCGCGAGCTTCAGGCGGTCGGCGAGGGAGCCGATGCCCGAGTTCAGTGCCTGGGCCGCCGCCTTCGGGTCGCGCAGCGGGTTCTCCAGGCGGTGCAGCGACGAGCCGCGGCGCACCAGGACGCCCGGGGTGAAGTAGCGCATGTCCAGGGTGTCGATGTCGACAAGCGCGGAGAGCCGCGGGTATGCCGTGTTGACCACCTGGAAGCCGCGGTCCAGCCGCCAGCCGTCGACGATGTCGGTGGCGACCCGGCCGCCGAGGCGGTCGGCGGCCTCCACCAGGAGCCAGTCGACGCCGGCGCGGTCCAGGCGGCGGGCGGCGGCTAGGCCGGCTAGGCCGCCGCCGACGATGACGACGTCCACCGAGACGGGATGCGACACAGGCACCTCACAGGAGGACGGACAACGCAGGCTCAGCCTAGCGGCGGACGCGGCGGCGGGCAGGTGAAAGGGGGAGGAAGCCGCAGGTCAGGGAAGGGCGTTCAGTCGTTCGCGGGCGGTGGCGATGGGCCAGCCGAACGCGCGGGACAGGTCGGCGGGCGTCGCCTCGATCATGGTTTCCGCGAAGCGGGCGGTGGCGTAGGCGTGGTCGGTGCCGCCGCCGACGTCGAACAGGCGGCAGGTCAGGTCCATGACCGTGGCGGGCCAGCCGGCTCGGTGCTCCTCGACGCCGGCCGAGGTGACCAGCAGGTGCCGTTGCAGGGCGGACATCGCCCGGTCGTAGCGGCCGCGGTCGCCGACGAGTTCGCGGAGCGCGGCGGTGGAGAGCGGGCCGGTCAGCAGCGCCTCGGCTATGTGGTGGGCCTGGTCGGGCAGGTCCAGCTCGGCGTGATCGGTCGGTTCGCCGTCGCCGGGGTACAGGGCGGTGAGCATGGCGGGCGAGAGCAGGGATGCCCGTTTGTGTATGAACTTGCCGTACCACGCCGCGCCGGTGGTCGGGAGTTCGTCCTTCCAGCGCCAGACCCGTTCCTCGAGTGGGCCCATGCCGTCGGCGAACGGGGTGACGTCCGGGCCGGCCACCGCCTCCCACAGCGACGGGGCGGTGACCTTGTCGGTGGGGAACAGCACCGCGAAGCCGACCCGGTCCATGAATGCGCCCGCCTCGGCGGCCGCGGTGAGCGGTGGGTCCGGCAGCCAGCGGTCGCCGCGGGCCCGGGCGAGCGCGTTCTGGTCGTGCACGGGTATCGGGTTTGTCGAAGGGGCGGCGGCGCGGCGAGACGGCATGCCGGGACGGTATCGCCCGGCTGTGACATCCCTCCCGCATCCGAGGTCGAGCAGGCACCTCCGCGGCCCGGCGGAGAGGCACCCGCTGATCGGCGGCGCGAGCGCGCTCAGCCCGGCGATCCGGACCGGCTCGCCACGCCGGGACCCGGTCCGTGACGATCGCCCGCATCACGGGCGCATCGCGGGGGGCATCGCGGGCGCTGGTGGTCGGTGGCGGCTCGCCGGCGGAGGTCGCCGGGCTGCGGGGCGTGGCGGGCGCATCGCGGGCGCCCGCACCGCCACGATTGCCCGGAATCCCTAGACTGCGGTCATGGTCATCTCGCCGCCGGTCGTCGCCGAGTTCGGCGGGCGGCTGGAGGCGCTGGGGTGGGTCAGCGATCTGCTGGTGGCGGGGTCCCTGGCGACCGGTGACTATCTTCCCGGCGTCAGCGACCTCGATCTGGTCGCGCTCGTCGACGGCCCGGTGGACGGTGACCGCCAGGCCGCGCTCGCGGCGCTGCACCGGCAGCTCGACGCGGACGCCGGCCGGGCGGCGAAGCTCGGCTGCGTGTACGTCGACGCCGGCCGGCTCGCCGACATCGCGGCGAAGCATCCGACGTGGACTCATGGGCTGCTCGTCCAGCGCATCCTCTCGGGGATCTCGCGGGCGGAACTGGTGCGGCACGGGTTCGCCGTATTCGGCCGCCCGCCACGGGACGTGCTGCCGGCGATGAGCGACGACGCCGTTCGGGAGGCCGCGCGCGCCGAGGTGACCGGCTACTGGGCCTGGGCGGCCCGGCGGCCCTGGATCTGGTGGGATCCCGAGATGGCCGACCTCGGCCTCACGTCGATGGCCCGCGGCCGCCATGCGCTGCGCGACGGCGAGCTGCTCACCAAGAGCGCGGCAGTCGAGCTGGCCGACGCCCCGGCGTGGCTCCGGGACCAGCTGCGCGCCCGGCGGCGCGGCGGCGACGTCCGGTCGCCCCGGACGCGGACGGCCCTCATCGCCTGGCGCGATGCGCGCCGAACCACCCGGCAGGCGGCAAAACCGGCCCGCCGCGCCACGCCAGAAAATCGAGCGGTTCGCGAATAATGTCCGGATCGACGGGTCGGGCAAGAGGGCAGAAACAAAGCAAGAGGCACGATCACCGCGTACGGGATCATGCCTCTGAAAAGCTCCCCCGATTGGACTCGAACCAATAACCTGCCGGTTAACAGCCGGCTGCTCTGCCAATTGAGCTACAGGGGATTGCTGCGCCTCGGCCCCCGCGTTCGCGGTTGTCGTGGCGACCGGAACGACAATACATGACCGCACCGCCGACGCGGGAGGTGGGTGACCCTGGCGCGCCGCGTGGTGCGTAACAGGTGAGGAAACTGCTCCCGGTGAATGACGGAGCGGCAGGATGGGTATGCAGCGGGTCAGACGCACGAGCGTCATCGAACGGAAGGAGCCGCCATGCGCGGAAAGCTCATGTTCATCACGGGTCTCGCGGCGGGCTTCGTCCTGGGCAGCCGGGCCGGCCGGGAGAAGTACGAGGAGATCGCAGCCAGCGCCAAGAAGGTGTGGGAGCACCCCACGGTCCAGGAGGCCGCAGGCGTCGCACAGGCACAGGCCAACAAGCTCTACACCGAGGGCAAGGACAAGCTGAACCAGTCCAAGCTCGGTGAGAAGCTGCACTCGGCCGCCGCCAGCAGCAGCAGCACGTCGGACAGCAGCCTCTCGAGCACCGGTGCCGGCTCACTGTCGAACAGCACCGGCGCCAAGTACTGACGTACCGCAGTTCAAGGCCCGGCCCTCCGAGGGCCGGGCCTTTGCACGCGGCGAAAGCGCGGTCAGGACGAGGACGAGAAGGCGGCGTCGAACGCCGCCGACGGCGGGTCGAACGCCAGCCGGCGGACGAATTGCAGCGCCTCGGGCGCCCCGACCAGCCGGTCCATGCCGGCGTCCTCCCACTCGATGGAGAGCGGGCCGGCGTAGCCGATCGCGTTGAGCGCCCGGAAGCAGTCCTCCCACGGCACGTCGCCGTGCCCGGTGGAGACGAAGTCCCAGCCGCGGCGCAGGTCGGCCCACGGCAGGTGCGACGACATCCGGCCGCGGCGGCCGTCGCCGGTGCGGACCTTCGCGTCCTTGCAGTCGACGTGGTAGATCCGGTCGGCGAACTCGAGGATGAAGTTGACCGGGTCGAGGTCCTGCCAGACGAAGTGCGACGGGTCCCAGTTGAGCCCGAACGCCGGGCGGTGCCCGATCGCGTCGAGCGTGCGGCGGGTGGTCCAGTAGTCGTACGCGATCTCGCTGGGGTGCACCTCGTGCGCGAAGCGGACGCCCTCGGCGTCGAAGACGTCGAGGATCGGGTTCCACCGGTCGGCGAAGTCCTGGTAGCCGCGCTCGATCATCGAGTCGGGCACCGGCGGGAACATCGCGACGGTGTGCCAGATCGAGGAGCCGGTGAAGCCGATCACGGTGTCGACGCCGAACCGGGCGGCCGCCCGCGCGGTGTCCTTCATCCGCTCGGCGGCCCGCTGCCGTACCTGCTCGGCGTCGCCGTCGCCCCAGATCGCGGCGGGCAGGATGCCCTGGTGCCGCTCGTCGATCGGGTGGTCGCAGACGGCCTGGCCGACCAGGTGGTTGGAGATCGCGAAGACCTGCAGGTTGTGCTTCGCGAGCTGCTCGCGCTTGCGGTCGAGGTAGTCGCTCTCGGCCAGCGCCCGGTCGACCTCGAAGTGGTCGCCCCAGCAGGCGATCTCCAGGCCGTCGTAGCCCCACTCGGAGGCGAGCCGGCAGACCTCCTCGAACGGCAGGTCGGCCCACTGGCCGGTGAAGAGCGTAATGGGTCGGGCCATGTCATCTCCCTGTCCGCGGCCGCATCCGTCGCGACCGCACAAAGGGGTTCCGTGTGGCCCGCGTGAGGGCGGCAGGCCGGGGCGGCACCCCGCGGGAACGTCGCGGCCGGGCCGGGTTTGCGCCTCCCGGCCGGCCCGCCCGTCGCGGCGGTGCCTGCACCGACTCTAAAGCCGCGGCCCCGGCCGCGAAAGACCCGGGTCAGTGCACGGCGACGGCCTCTGCGGGGGGCGAGAGGCCGAGCTCACCCAGGGCGCTCAGCGCGTACGCGATCTGCGCGGCGGCGTCGTCGCGGCCCGAGGTCTCCACGTCGAGGTGTTCGGTCCCGGCGGAGCCGGAGACCGTCAGGTGCCGCAGCGCCGCGCGCCAGACCTCGGTGGTCGCCCTCAGCGGCGGCGCCGGCTGGGTGTGCAACGGTACGGGGCAGCGCACCCGCCACGGGCCGGGCAGGCCGGCGTCGAGCGCCTCGGCCGGGTCGGCGGCGTAACCGCCCTCGGGGTTGGTGACGGGGTACCCGGCGTACCCGCGCAGCCGCTCGGCGGACGCGACCGGATCGGCGGCCTCGAGCGCCGCGGCGACCTGTACCCGGATGATCGAGACGCCGGCGGTGGCGAGCCGGTCGAGGACCTCGGTGGGGCTCTCCCAGGTGCAGGCGAGGCCGGCCAGGTCCAGGCAGACGCCGAGGCGCTCCCGGTCGAGCCGGGCGAACGCGGCGACGATCGACTCGACGCCGTCGAGCAGTTGGCCGGGCCCGGGCTGGAAGCCGACGCGGACGGCCCGGCCCTGGTGCCAGGCGACCTCGGCGAGGCCGCCGGAGAGCCGGGAGAGGATCCGGTCGGCGGACTTCTGGCGTGCCTCGTCCCAGCCGGCCCGGTTGCCGAGGCCGGTCGTGGTGACCGCGCCGCGGACGGCGTCCTCCGGCAGCAGGTCGGTGAGGATGCGGGCGAGGTCGAGGGTGTATTCCAGCCGGGCCGGGTGGCTCCAGTCGGGGTCCTCGTCGCCGCCCTCGGAGTAGGGCGCTCCGCTCAGCGTGCGGATCTCGAGCCCGCGGGCGTCGAGCTCGGCACGCAGCCGGGTACGGGAGCGGCCGTCGATCGCGAGGGCGGCGGCGAGGGTGGGCGGGAGCCAGAGGCTCACCCCGAGGGTCTCCACACAGAGGCGATCACGGACTGCGGCGTACGCGTCGAGGTGTTCGACGACGGCCGGGAGATCCCGGGCGGGCCGCACGTTCGCGCCGTGGCTCAAGTGGACGACCCGGCCCGATCGGTGGCGCAGACGCATCAGAATCCCTCCTGGAGCGGAGCGTCACTCGTGCATTCGCACGTGCATCGGTTCGTGCTGCGTCCAGTATGGATCAAGTGGCCGCGGGTTTCCGACGCTGTCGTGGCGGACCGACGGGGTGCCATGACGCCTCCATCCGTGGTTTGTCTGCCCTCGGATACGAGACTCGACCGCCTGCCGGATCAGCGGCGTACGCGCCGTGCGACGCCGTGACCGGCGCATACATGATCCACAAAGGGCGGGCCCATCGGCTTCCGCCAATGAACCCGCCCCGGTGAGCTGGCCATGCTTTCCCCTTGAGGCAAGTCGACACACCCGCAAAGAGAGCGTTATCCGTTCATCAATTGCACACTTGGACACGCACGGAACGATCACACGTGACGATCAACCGTGCGGGCGTCCCGCGGCTGTCCGGCACCGATCGGGAACCCGGTCGGTCGATGCCGGACAGCCGCTCCGTCGTACGCCGGACGGCACGGGGCGCAACCGTGCCGTCCCTCACGGCGTACAGCGGAGGTCCGCTTCTCAGACGACCGCCAGGGCGTCCTCCACGGGCACCCAGGCCGACGCCGCGGCCGACCGCTCGACCGCGCCGAGCACGAGCTGAACCTGCAACGCGTCGGCGAACGACGGCGTCGGGTCCTCCCCCGCCGCGACCGCCGCGATCAGGTCCCGCAACTGGTGGGTGAAGGAGTGTTCGTAGCCGATCGGATGCCCCGGCGGCCACCACGCCGCCAGGTACGGGTGGTCCGGCTCGGTCACCAGGATCCGGCTGAAGCCCTGCTCGGTCGTGGGCAGCGTGGCGTCGTAGAACTCGAGCTCGTTCATCCGCTCGAAGTCGAACGCCACCGAGCCCAGCGAGCCGTTCAGCTCCACCCGCAGCCCGTTCTTGCGGCCGGTGGCGAAGCGGGTCGCCTCGTAGGTGGCGACCGCTCCCCCGTCGAGCCGGGCCAGGAACAGCGCGGCGTCGTCGACGGTCACCTGACCGAGCCCCGAGCTCCGGTCGCCCGCGGCCGACAACCCGGCGGCCGCGCTCGGCAGTGGACGCTCGCGGACGAACGTCTCGGTCAGGGCGGTGACCTCGGTGATCGCCTGGCCGGTGACGTACTGGGTGAGATCGACGATGTGCGCGCCGATGTCGCCCAGTGCCCCCGATCCCGCCACCTCCTTGCGCAGGCGCCAGACCAGCGGGAACTCCGGATCGACGATCCAGTCCTGCAGGTAGACCGCCCGCACGTGGCGAATCTTCCCGATCCGGCCGGCGGCCACCAGCTGACGCATCAGCGCGACCGCCGGCACCCGGCGATAGTTGAAGCCGCACATGGCCCGTACCCCGCGCTCCGCGGCCTGCGCCGCGGCCTCGGCCATCTCGCGGGCCTCGGCCACCGAGTTGGCCAGCGGCTTCTCGCAGAGCACGTGCTTGCCCGCGGCGAGCGCGGCGAGCGCTATCTCCCGGTGGGTGTCACCCGGCGTGCAGATGTCCACCAGGTCGATGTCGTCGCGCTCGATCACCTCCCGCCAGTCGGTCGAGTGCCCCTCCCAGCCGAACTTGGCCGCCGCGGCCGCGACCTTCTCCTCGTCGCGGCCGCAGACCACCGACATCCGTGCCGACAGCGGCAGGTCGAACGCGCGGTTGACGGTGCGCCACGCCTGTGAGTGCGCCGCGCCCATGAACGCGTAGCCGACCATGCCGACCCGCAGCTGCCCCATCAGATCTCCTTTTACGATGAAATAAGGCGGACCGCTCAGAAGCCGAGCTTGGCGTACTTGGCCGCGTTCTCCTTGGTGATCGTCTCGGAGGCGAGGGTGATCTCCTTCGGCACCTGCAGCTCGACCAGGTCGGACATGCCCTTGCCCTGGCCGATCAGGCGGGCCAGCGAGATCGCCGAGGAGGCCATCGACGGGCTGTAGGTGACCGTCGCCTTGAGCACGCTGTTGTCGGCCGCGATCTGGTCGATGGCCGCCTTGGAACCGGCGCCGCCGACCATGAAGAACTCCTTGCGGCCGGCCTGGTTGATCGCCGCGAGCACGCCGATGCCCTGGTCGTCGTCGTGGTTCCAGAGCGCGTCCATCTTCGGCAGCGCCTGCAGCAGCTCGGTGGCGGCCTTCTGCCCGCTGTCGGCGGTGAACTCCGCCGGGCGCCGGTTGGCGACCTTGAACCCGTTCGCGGCCAGCGCCTCGTTGAAGCCGCGGGTGCGCTCCTGGGTCAACTCCAGCGAATCGATGCCGGGGATCTCGCCGATGATCGGGTTGCTGACGCCCTTGAGCTTGAGCTGCGCGGCGACGTAGTTGCCCGCGGCCAGGCCCATGCCGAAGTTGTCGCCCTTGATCTGCAGGCGGTAGGCGGCCTGGTCGGGGAACGCCCGGTCCAGGTTGACCACCGGGATGCCGGCCTTCATGGCCTCCAGCCCGACCGAGTTGAGCTCCTTGCCGTCGTGCGGCAGCAGGACGATCACGGTCGGCTTCTGCGCGATGAGCGTGGAGATCGCGGCCCGCTGGGCGGCGGCGTCGGTGCCGGCCTCGACGCTCTTGAACTCCACGTCGGAGTACGCCTGGGCCTGCGCCTTGGCGTTGTTGGTGATGGCGGCGATCCAGCCGTGGTCGGCGCCCGGCGCGGAGAACCCGATGACGACCTTGGTGCCGGGCGCGGCGTTCGGGTTGCTGTCGGTGTCCTCGTCCTTGATCTGGGTGTTCTCACCCGGGTCGTTGCTGGTGCAGGCGGTGAGCAGGGCGCCGGCGCCGAGGGCGGCGCCACCGAAGAGGATGCGACGACGAGACAGGTCTTTCATCGGATTTCTCCCAGGGGTGACCGGGCGGCCGTTGCCGGTCGCCTGTTTATGTGGGGGGTTTACTTAGAGGGGCTTGCGCCCGAGGAGTTGGGTCACGGAGCGGAAACGGAACTGCTGGATGAGCACGGCCACGACGATGATGCCGCCCTTGACCATGTTCTGGACCTCGGTGGAGAGGTTGTTGATCGCGAAAAGGTTGGTGATGGTGGAGAAGACCAGCACCCCGAAGAGAGCGCCGATGATGGTGCCGCGGCCGCCGCTGAGCAACGTGCCACCGATGATCGCCGCGGCGATCGCGTCGAGTTCGTAGAGGTTCGCCATCGCGGCCTGCGCGCTGGTCGCCTGCGAGGTGAGCATGATGGCGGCGATGCCGCAGCACAGGCCCGAGAGGGCGTAGAGCAGCACGGTGTGCCAGCGCACGTTGATGCCGGCCAGCCGGGCCGCCTCGGTGTTGCCGCCGACCGCGACGGTGCGCCGCCCGAAGGTGGTGCGGTTGAGCAGGACCCAGCCCGCCGCCACCACCACGCCCAGGATGATGACCAGGAGCGGGATGCCGAGGATCTTCGTCGTAGCGATGCTGTTGATCGTCTGGTTCGTCGAGACCTGCGTCTGCTTGCCGGAGATCTGCGCCGCCAGGCCGCGGGCCGAGACCAGAATGGCCAGCGTCGCGATGAACGGGACCAGCCGGCCGTACGAGATGAGCACGCCGTTGACCAGGCCGACCGCGACGCCGACGACGAGCGCGGTGAAGATCATGCCGGCCGCGCCGTAGCTCTGCGTGGCGAGCGTCGTCGACCAGACGCCGGCGAGCGCGATGATCGCGCCGACCGAGAGGTCGATGCCGCCGCCGATGATCACGAAGGTCATCCCGACGGTCACGACGCCGATCGCCGAGGCCTGCTGGAGGATCGTGAAGATGTTGTTCTTGACCCAGGTCGGGTCACTGTAGAGCTCGGGCCTGGTGATGATCCCGATGATCACCAGAACGACGAGCACGCCGACCAGGCCCAGGTTGCGGCGCAGCGACTCCGCGTTGTCGCCCTTGAGCCAGTCGGCCCGCAGCAGGCCCCCGCCGCTCTTGTGCACGCCGGCCGGCGCGCCCTGCCCCGGCGGATTCTGCGCCGGCACGCTCGGCTTGGTGCTCTGATCCGTCATGCCGGCTCCCCTTCCATCAGCGACCCCGCCATCACGAGGTCCAGGACCGTTGCTTCATCGATTTCGTCGGCGGGCGCCTCGTGGATCAGGTGCCCTTCGCGCATGACCAGCACCCGGTCCGCGAGGCCGAGGACCTCGGGTACCTCGCTGGAGACCAGGAGCACGCCGACGCCGCGCGCGGCGAGGTCGTGGATGACCTGGTAGAGCTCGGCCCGGGCGCCGACGTCAACGCCCCGGGTCGGCTCGTCGAGCAGCAGCAGCTTCGTGCCGCCGAGCAGCCACCGTCCGACGACGACCTTCTGCTGGTTTCCGCCGGAGAGGGTGCGCACCGCGCGGCCCACGTCGCGCGGGCGCAGCTCCAGCAGGTCGGCGGTCTTCGCCGCGGCGACCCGTTCCTTGCCGGTGTTGGTGAAGCCACCGCGGGCGTACCCGGCGAAGGACGAGAGTGTCATGTTGCGGTAGATCGGGAGGTCCAGCAGCAGCGCCTGGCTCTTGCGCTCCTCGGGCGCCATGCCCATGCCGTGCCTGACCGCGGCGCCGATCGTGTGGATCCGCTTGCCGTCGAGGGTGACCGTGCCGCTGTCGGCCCGCCGCGCCCCGAAGATCGTCTCCAGCAGCTCGGAGCGGCCCGAGCCGACCAGCCCGGCGATGCCGACGATCTCCCCCGCGCCGACGGTGAGCGACGCGTCCGCGAACTCGCCCTCGCGGGTGAGCCTGTCGACGACGAGCAGCGGCTCCCTCGGCGTGGCCTCGACCCGCGGCGGGAACACGTACTCGATGGTGCGGCCGGTCATCCGGCTGACCAGGTCCCGGGTCGGCGTGCCGCGCGCCGGCAGGTTCGCGGCCGTGGTCCGCCCGTCCTTGAGCACGGTGACCCGGTCGCCGATGTCGCGGATCTCCTCGAGCCGGTGCGAGATGTAGATGACCGCGATGCCGTGCGAGGTCAGCTCGCGGATGATCCGGAAGAGGTTCTCGACCTCGTCATGGGCGAGCACGGCGCTGGGCTCGTCCATGACGATCAGCCGGGCGTCGTGCGAGAGCGCACGGGCCATGCTGACGATCTGCTTGCCGGCCGCCGGCAACGACCGGACCAGGCTGCGCGGTGAGATGTGCGCGTGCCCCAGCCGGCCCAGGATCTCCCTGGTCTTGGCCGCGGTGGAGCGCCGGCGCAGGAACCCGCCCCGGCTCTCCTCGTGGCCGAGGAAGGCGTTCTCGGCGACGGAGAGGTCGTCGACGAGGTCGAGCTCCTGGTAGATGGTGGCGATGCCGGCACGCATGGCGGCCTGCGGGCTGGCCGGGGCGAAGGACTCGCCCAGCCAGGTGACGCTGCCCTCGTCGGCGTGGTGCACGCCGGCGAGCACCTTGATCAGGGTGGACTTGCCGGCGCCGTTCTGGCCGAGCAGGCAGTGCACCTCGCCGGCCCGGACCTCCAGCTCGACGCCGTCGAGCGCCCGCACGCCGGGGAAGGTCTTGACGACGCCCTCGAGCCGGAGCACGACCTCGCCGGCGGGCTCGGCGGCCCGCGGGCCGGCCGGTGCCTCCGGGGCCGTCATGACGCCTGCTCGAAGGCCGTGTCGCTGGCCAGCACCGCCGCACCGCTCACGCCCGCGCGGGCGCCCAGCTCGCTGAGCACCACCGGCAGGTTGCCGGTCGCGAGCGGGAGCGACCTGCGGTAGACCACGCTGCGGATCTCCGCGAGCAGGATGTGGCCGAGCTGGGCGAGCCCGCCCCCGATGACGATCATCGACGGGTTCGCGAAGCTCACCAGCGTGGCGAGGGTCGCGCCGAGCCGGCGGCCCCCGTCGCGGATCAGCCGGATGCAGGTGACGTCGCCCTCCGCGGCGCCGTCGGCGACGTCGCGGGCGCCGATCCCGCCGCCCGCCGCCAGGCGCTCCGCCAGCGCCGGCGACTCACCGCTGCGGGCGGCGGCGAGCGCGTCCCGGGCCAGGGCGGCGCCGCTGAAGAGCGCCTCGAGGCAGCCCGCGTTGCCGCACGAGCACATCGGACCGTGCGCGTCGACCTGGATGTGGCCGATGTCGCCGGCGCAGCCGTCCACCCCGCGGTAGACGTCGCCGCCGAGGTGGATGCCGCAGCCGATGCCCGTGCCGATCTTGACGAAGAGGAAGTCGTCGACCGAGTGCGCGACACCGCCGTGCCGCTCACCGATCGCCATGATGTTGACGTCGTTGTCCACGACCGCCGGGCAGCCGTGCTCGCGGGCCAGCGACTCCCGGACGGGATAGCGGTCCCAGCCCGGCATGATCGGCGGGGAGACCGGCACGCCGTCGCGGAAGCTGACCGGGCCGGGCACCCCGATGCCGACGGCGTCGAGCCGCTCGTAGGCGCCGTCGGTGCGGGCCTTGGCGAGCAACTCGTTGACCCGGTGCAGGATCGCCTTGGGCCCGGACCGGATGTCGGCGGCCTCCTGGTACGTCGCGACGGGCTCGAGCCGGCCGTTGGTGACCTCGATGTCGATGGAGCTGGCGCCGAGGTCGACGGCGGCGAAGCGCAGCTGCGGCTGCAACTCGACAAGGGTGGAGCGCCGGCCGCCCCGGGAGGCGGCCATGCCGGCCTCGGCGATGTAGCCGGCGGCGACGAGCCGCTCGACCTCCGCGAGCAGGCGGGGACGGGTCAGATCGAGCCGGTCACCGAGCTCGGCACGCGAGATCGGCCCCTCGTCCCGCAGCAGGCGCAGCAGGCGCAGATGGGGAGCGTCGATGACATGCACGGGCACCTCCGGGCCGTTCACACCGCTGAAACATGCGGTGTCACGCCCGTCACACTAGGGCCCTTCCGCCGCGCACGTCCATACCTTCTCGTTGATTCAGGGAAACTTTTGTCGCCTGATTCAAAAGTCCGTGGCAGGGGTGGCCCGGCGCACGAGATCAAGGCCGGAGAACAGGCCGACGGCCGTGCACCCGAGCCAGGTACACGGCCGCCGGCGGGCGGGGGAGGAACGACTAGGTGGCGCCCAGGCCCTTCTCGCTGCCCTTCTTGAGCTTCCGGTCGTCGCGAAGCTGGAGGAACGGCTCGTCGTCGGCGGGGTGGCCGGCCGCGATGGCCCGGCCCCGCTCCAGTTCCGCGTCGAGTTCGGCGCCGAGCAGGATGGCGATGTTCGAGATCCACAGCCAGACCAGGAAGGCGATCAGGCCGGCGACGGTGCCGTACGTCTTGTCGTAGCTGTCGAAGTTGGCCAGGTAGATGGTGAACGCGCCGGAGGCGGCGATCCAGAGCACCACCGCGAAGATGCCGCCCGGGCTGACCCAGCGGAAGCCGCCGGTCTTCGCGTTCGGCGAGGCCCAGTAGAGGATCGCGAACATCAGGCTGACGATCAGTATCAGGACGGGCCACTTCGCGATGCTCCACGTGTCCATCGCGGCGTCGCCCAGGCCGATCCTCCGGCCGGTCGATTCGGCGACCTTGCCGGTGAACACGAGGATGAAGACCGAGGCGATCAGCATCAGGCCGATGACCGCGGTGACGGCGAGCCGGATCGGCAGGGTCTTCCAGATCGGCCGGCCCTCCGGCACGTCGTAGATGGAGTTCGAGGCGCGCATGAAGGCGCCGGTGTAACCGGACGCCGACCAGAAGGCCACGACGATACCGACGACGGCGGCCAGGCTGGCCGTGCCCGGATCCGAGACCTGGCTGAGCACCTGGTCGAGCAGGGTCTGGATCTCGCGGGGGGCGATCTCCTGCACGGTGTCCTGCACGGCCTTCTGGCCGTTGTCGCTCAGCATGCCGAGGACCGACACGAGCACCAGGACACCCGGGAAGATCGACAGCACGCCGTAGTAGGTCAGCGCCGCCGCCCAGTCGGTGACGTTGTCCTCCGAGAACTGCTTGAACGTGCGCTTGAGCGCCTCGAGGATGCCCTTGCGCCCGAGCTTCGCCGGGCCGCTCGGGCCCGCGTCAGGGCCGGGTGCCGGCCGGGCACCGCCGGCGTCCGTGCCGGTGCCCGAGAGGTCGAGACCGCTCCGGTCGGTGTCGCGAGCCCCGGCGGCGCGCGCCTCGGCGGGGCTGTCGGGAGCCCGGTGCACGCCACCGGTTGCGGCGGGCGTGGCGTCCGGCGGCGCATCGGCGGGCCGGCCGGCCGCGCCCTCCGCCGGGTCTTCGGCGTTCTTGTCGGCCGAGTGGCTGGACCTCGGGAGAAGCCTCATTGCGGGGACACCTCCTGGCGGGCACGTCGTGGCATCTGCCGCTCTGCCGCCGCCGCGCCGCCCCCGCGGGCGGCCCGCGCGAAGGGCGGTCAAGGAGTGTTTGCCCAGCAGACGGCGGTCCTAACCTCCGCCGCGCACCTCGATGGAGCCGCCGCCCGCGGGCCGGATTCGTCTGACCGGCCGGCCGGCGCGGTGAAGCCGTCCGGGCGGGGCGGGGGTCACCGGCAGAGGAGCCGGCCCATGCGGCGGCCCGCGACGGTCAGACCGATCGCCAGCAGGACGAGCAGGTAGAGCACGTCGGCCAGCTGGAGCCAGCCGACCGCGCCCGTCGTGATCGCCCGGATCAGGTCGACCGAGCGGTACAGCGGCGTCACCTCCACCACCCAGCGCAGCACCGGCGGGTATGACTCGGCCGGCACGAACGTGCCCGAGAACAGGAAGAGCGCGAACTGGGCCGACCCGACCAGGTCGAAGTCCTGCCAGCTGCGCATGAAGGTCGACAGCGCCATGCCGAGGCCGCCGAAGGCGAAGCCGACCAGGATCGCCGCCGCGAACGCGCCGAGCGCCAGGCCCGCCGTGGTCAGTCCCATCGCCACCATGATCACCAGGAAGGCGGCCGCGTAGATGTTGCCGCGGATCATCGCCCAGGCCAGCTCGCCCAGGGCGATCTCGATCGGCCGTACCGGGGTCGCCAGGATCCCGTCGTACAGCTTCATGAACTTCATCTTGCCGAAGAAGTTGAAGGTGGTCTCCGACAGCGCGCCCGTCATGGCCGACGCGGCGAGCATCGCCGGTGCCACGAACGCCGCGTAGCCGATCACCCGGCCGTCCGGCAGCGTCAGGTCGCCGACCAGCGAGCCGACGCCGACCCCGATCGAGAAGAGGTAGAGGACCGGCTCGAGAAAGCCCGACGCCATCACGAGCCAGTACGCCGAGCGCAGGGTCGCCGCGTTGCGCTCGACCATCGACGCCGAACGCCGCGCGGTCTCCCCGAACAAGATCATCCGTGGCAGGAGCAGGGTCACCATCTGCGGAGTCCTCTCACACCACGAGCCGGCGGCGGAACTGCCGCAGGGCGAGTAGCCAGCCGAGACCGGCCCAGAGGGCCAGGTAGAGCAGGTGTCCGGTCATCGACCACGTCGGCGCGACGCCCAGCATGGCGGCCCGGCTCAGGTCGACGCCGTGCCAGAGCGGCAGCACATAAGCGATCCCGCGCAGCAGCGCCGGCAGCGACTCGACCGGGAAGAAGACGCCGGAGAAGAGCGACATCGGGATCATCCCGAGCCGGAAGAGGATCGCCAGGTAGCTGTCGCTGCGGACCGTCGCCGAGTACGCGAACGTCCCGGTGGCCACCGACAGGCCGACGAGCGCCGCGATCGGCAGCGTCGCGAGCGCCCACCACGAGTGCGCCGTGCCGAACGCCGTGGCGATCAGCAGGAACGCGCCGCAGCTGGTCAGCGTGCGGAAGACGATGAAGGCCAGGTGCCCGTCGAGGATGTCGGCGACGCGCAGCGGCGCGGCCGCCTGGCCGAAGTAGAGCCGCTGCCACTCGAAGCCGCCCAGCACCGGCCAGGTGGAGTCGCTCATCGCGACCTGCATGGCGGTCGAGGCGATCAGGCCCGGGACGATCCAGTCGAGATAGGGCACGCCGTCGACGCCGCCGGTCACGTACGCGCCGACGCCGACACCGAAGCCGAGCATGGTCAGCAGCGGCAGCACGAACGACGAGAGCACGCTCGCGCGCCAGATCCGCCGGTAGCTGACGAGGTGGTATTCCAGGACGTAGCGCGTCATCTCAGTCCACCAGCGTCCGGCCGGTGAGGTGCAGGAAGACGTCCTCGAGGCTGCTGCGGCGCACCAGTACGCTGTCCGGGGCGAGCGAGCGGCGGTGCACCTCGGCGACCGCGGCGTCGCCGTCGGCGACGTAGAGCAGGATGCGGTCGGGCAGCACCTCGATGCGCTCGCCCACGCCGTCGAGCTTGCCGGCGAAGGGGTCCTGCGACTCCGCGTTGAAGCGCAGCTCGACCACCTCGCGGGTCGAGTGCCGCTCGATCAGGGCGCGGGGCGAGCCCTGCGCGACGATCCGGCCGCCGTCCATCACCACCAGGCGGTCGCAGAGCTGCTCGGCCTCGTCCATGTAGTGGGTGGTGAGCACGAGCGTCACGCCCTGGCGCTTGAGCCGGAACAGCCGCTCCCAGACCAGGTGCCGGGCCTGCGGGTCGAGGCCGGTCGTCGGCTCGTCGAGGAGCACGATCTCGGGCTCGTTGACCAGGGCCCGGGCGATGGTGAGCCGGCGCTTCATGCCGCCGGAGAGCGGCTCGACCTTGCTGTCGGCCCGCTCGGTGAGCTGCACGAAGTCGAGCAGCTCGGCGGCGCGGGCCCGGGCAACCTTGCGGGCGATGCCGAAGAAGCGCGCGTAGGTGGTGAGGTTCTCCCGGACGGTCAGCTCGAGGTCGAGGTTGTCGAGCTGTGGGCAGACGCCCAGCCTCGCCCGGATCGCCGGCCCGTCGCGCAGCGGGTCCATGCCGAGGATGCTCAGCGTGCCGGCGGTCGGCGGCGAGACGCAGCCGATCATCCGCATCGTGGAGCTCTTGCCGGCGCCGTTGGGGCCGAGGAAGCCGAACGCCTCGCCGCGCTCCACGTCGACGTCGATGCCGTCGACCGCGGTGAACCCGTCGAAGCGTTTGACCAGCCCCCGGGCGTGAATGAGTGTCACCCGGCCGACCCTAGTGAACGGGTCCGACAAAACTACGCGGGCGGCGTGTTCGCCTCTCGGGCCGAGTCGACCAGCTGGTCGGTGACCTCGACGATCGGGTCGGCGTCGACGGCCGTCCTCGCGTCGTAGCGGACCGCCCAGATCAGGCCGTCGGCGCCGCTGACCCGGCGGCCGACGACGCGGACGCCGCCGCTGGGCGGCAGCGGGTGGTGCGAGGTGTACGCGACCGAGCGGGTCACCCGCGTGCGCACCTGGTCGGGCAGCTCGCCGGGCTCCAGCAGCAGAAAGCCGACGACGGGCGCATCGATCTGGACGGTGTAGCCGTCGCGTTCCCGGGCCGTCTCGGCGGGCGTGACCAGCAGCTCGCGGCCGGACCAGGTGACCTTGTGGATCTCGTGCCAGCCGAGCCGCCGGCCGTCCGGCAGCCGGAGCCCCCGGTTGGTGGCCACCAGCACCCGCTCGCCCGGCTCGCCGACGTACGCCCAGGCCAGGATCCGCTCCTCGGCCTCGAGGGCGGGGCTCAGCGCCGCGGGGATCTTCGGGCTCCGACGAAAGATTCTCACAATCCACCTGCCGCCTGGTCGCGCAGCGCGCGAGCGTGCTGTTCGAGAGAGAAGAGCTCCCCGGCCAGTGCCAGGTATTCGTCCCGGTGCGCGACGGGGTTGATCCGCTGCACCTTGGACTTCAGTTCCTTGATCCGGGTGGTGACCGCGCCGACCTGAAGCCGGGCGAGCGTCACCTGGACGTAGCGCAGGTCGGCCTCGCCGTCGACGTGCAGCGGCACGACCGCGAGCTCGCCGACCAGCGCCTTGCCGCCCAGGTCGTCGCAGGCGTCGCGGACGGCCTCGATCCAGCTCGCGCCGCCGGTCGCCGCGGCGGTGCCACCCGCGGCCGCGACGGCCTTGCGGATGCCCTGCAGTACCGGATCGCCGTAGGTCTCCGGGCCGAGCGCGTCGAACATCGGGCCGGCCAGCACCGGGTGCTGGAGGGCCAGCTTCAGCGCCTCGCGCTCGACCAGGCGCTGCGGGCTGTCGGCGGCCCGGCGCGGCGCGGCGGAACCGTGCGACGACTCGGGCGAGGACGCCGACGCCACGGCCCGCTGCACCGGTTCGAGGTCCATGCCGAGGTCGCCGGCGAGCTTGCGGGCGTACTCGGGGCGCTTCTCCCGGTCTTTGATCTTGGCGACCAGCGGCGCCGCGCGACGCATGGCCTCGACCCGGCCCTCGACGGTGTCCAGGTCGAAGCGGGACAGGGTCTGCCGCAGCGCGAAGTCGACGAGCGGCTCGCGGCTGGCGATCATGTCGCGGACCGCCAGGTCGCCCTTGGCCAGCCGCAGCTCGCAGGGGTCCATGTTGTCCGGGCTGACCGCGATGAACGTGCGCCCGACGAAGCGCTGGTCCTCCTCGAACGCGCGCAGGGCCGCCTTCTGGCCGGCCGCGTCGCCGTCGAAGGTGTAGATGATCTCGCCGGTGAAGCTGTCGCTGTCCATCAGCAGCCGGCGCAGCACGCCGATGTGGTCGATGCCGAACGAGGTGCCGCAGGTGGCGACGGCCGTCGGCTCGCCGGCCTCGTGACAGGCCATCACGTCGGTGTAGCCCTCGACGATGACCGCCCGGCCCTGCTTGGCCATCTCCCGCTTGGCGTGATCGATGCCGTAGAGGACGTGCGACTTCTTGTAGAGCGGCGACTCGGGGGTGTTCAGGTACTTCGGGCCGTCGTCGTCCTCGAACAGCTTGCGGGCGCCGAAGCCGATGACGTCGCCGGTGAGGTCGCGGATCGGCCAGAGCAGCCGGCGGCGGAAGCGGTCGATGAGCGAGCCGGAGCGGGCCGGCTTGGCCAGCCCGCCGGCGGTCAGCTCCTCGGCCGTGAAGCCCTTCTGCCGCAGGTGCTTGGTGAGCTGGTCCCAGCCGTCGGGCGCGAAGCCGCAGCCGTAGCGCTCGGCGGCGGCACGGCCGAAGCCGCGCTGCGCGAGGAACTCGCGGGCGATGCGCGCGCCCGCCGTGGTCAGCTGGTCGGAGTAGAACTCGGCCGCGGCCGCGTGCGCGGCGATCAGCCGCTGCTTCTGACCCGGCTGCTGGCGCGGACCGTCGTTCTTGAAACCGGACTCGTCGTAGCGCAGCTGGATGCCGGCCTTGCCGGCCAGCCGCTCGACCGACTCAAGGAAGGTCAGATGCTCGGCGTCCATCAGGAACTTGATGGCGTCGCCGCCGGCGCCGCAACCGTGGCAGAAATACACATTTCGGGCGGGTGACACGGTGAACGACGGCGTCTTCTCGTCGTGGAACGGGCACAGGCCCTTGAGGTTGCCGCCGCCCGCCGAACGCAGCGTCACGGTCTCGTTGATCACTTCCGCGATCGAGGTCCGGTCGCGGACCAGCGCGATGTCCTCGTCCTTGACCCTGCCCGCCACCGCTACATACTGCCTCGCGCTAACGATCGTCCGCCATGAGGGTCCGATGCCAGGCCACCGCCGCCGGATCGGTGAGCGAGGCGACCTGGTCGATCACCACCCGCAGTCGCGCGGCGTCATTCTCCGCGGCCTTCCACAGCTCCGCGAACATCGGGTCGAGGTGCTCCGGCGCGCGCTCGCTGAGCAGCGTGACCAGGTCGGTGAGGATCTCACGCTGCCGCTCGTACCACTGCTCGGCGGCCCGCGCACGCATCACGTAGCGCAACGCCATGCCCTTCAGCAGCGCGCACTGGTTACGGACGGTACGCGGGACGATCAGGTCGACCTCGTACCGGCGTACCGGCGCCGAGCCGTGCCGGCTGTTCGTCGCGCCGACCGCCGAGGAGACGAACCGGCCGGTCAGCACGCTCGTCATGCGTTTGAGTGCGACCTGCGAGCGGCGCCCGCCGTCGTAGCCCGCCGCGGCGATCACCACCTCGTCGGCAAGCAGCAGCCGCAGCGCCTCGCCGAGCGCCTCGGTGCTCTCCTGCGAGTAGGCGCCCGCCACATCGGCGCAGAGCTCGGCGCGCTCGTCGGCGTCCAGCAGCAGCGGCCGCAGCGAGAGGTAGCCGCCGTGCACGCCGTCCTCGACGTCGTGCACGGAGTAGGCCACGTCGTCGGCCCAGTCCATGACCTGGGCCTCGAGGCACTGCCGCTCGCCGGCCGGCGCCGTCTCGCGGATCCAGTCGAAGACCGGGCGGTCGTCGTCGTACACCCCGAACTTGCGCTGGCCGGGGCGCCGCGGCCAGGGGTACTTACAGCTCGCGTCGAGCGAGGCCCGGGTCAGGTTGAGGCCGGCGCCGTCGACCTTGGCCTCCAGCCGGGTGAGTACCCGCAGGGTCTGCGCGTTGCCCTCGAAGCCGCCGCAGGGCTGCGCGGCCGCGTTCAGGGCCGCCTCGCCGTTGTGCCCGAACGGCGGGTGGCCGATGTCGTGCGCGAGGCCCGCCACGTCCACCACGTCGGGGTCACAGCCCAGCCGGGTGCCCATCTCGCGGGAGATCTGCGCGACCTCGAGCGAGTGCGTCAGCCGCGTACGCAGAAAGTCGTCCGACCCGGCCGTGTGCACCTGGGTCTTGGCGGCGAGCCGGCGGAACCCGGCCGAGTGCAGCACCCGGGCCCGGTCGCGCTCGAACTGGGTGCGGCCGTAGCCGCTGTCCTTGGCGGGCTCGTGCGCCCAGCGCAGCGCATCGCCGTCCGTCATGTCCACACCCTAAGGCGTCGGCCCGGGCCGCCGATGCGATTGGTGTGACGTCCGACTCGTACACCCGATCCCGTCTCACCATCGTCGCGCGCCTGGTCCTGATGGCCACCGTCGGCGTCGCAGCCGTGGCACTGGTCATGGCGGCGGCGTACTGGGGGTCGGCGAACCAGTCCGCCGCCGCCCGGGACATGGCCTCGACCAGCGACGGCATGAGCAGCCAGTGGAACGCCGACATGATGCACGACGCCCTGCGCGGCGACGTGATGTCGGCGATGTTCGCGCTGACGCCGCAGCAGCGCGAGGCGTACGGCGTCGCCGAGGTGTCCGAGCACGCCGAGACGCTGGTGAGCAAGTACGACGCCGCCGCAGAGGAGGCGCCCGACTCGCTCGCCGACCAGTACGCCCAGGTGCGCCCGGCCGTCGTCGCGTACGGGGAGGCCGCGAAGGGCCTGGTCGCGCTCGCCGGAACCGACCACGCGGCCGCGGTGGCGAAGCTGCCGGAGTTCCTCGAGTCCTTCGGCGCGCTGGAGGAGCAGATGGGCGCGATCGACGACGCGATGCTTCAGGCGGTGAAGGACGCCGAGGGCGCGGGAAGCGACTCGAGCCGCACCAGCGACGTGCTCATCCTGCTGGCCGGCCTCGCCGGCGCCGCGCTGACCGCCGCGGCGGCCTTCTTCACCATCCGCGCGGTCCGCCGGCCGCTGCGCCAGATGCTGACGGCCCTGCGCGCCGCCGCCGACCGCGACCTGACCGTGGAGGCCGAGGTGGTCCGCGGCGACGAACTCGGCGAGATGGCCCGGGCCCTGAACGCGGCGCTGAACTCGATCCGCACGACGGTGGCGGCCACCGCCGCTCGCGTCGGCGACCTCACCGCCGCCAGCGGCGACCTCCGCGGGCTGGCCGGCGAGCTGGACACGACCGCGGAGCAGACCTCGACGCAGGCGCGCAGCGCGGACACCGCCGCCCAGCAGGTGTCACTCTCCGTGATCGACATGATGACCGCGACCGAGGAGCTGTCCGCGTCCAGCCGCGAGATCGCCCGGCAGACCAGCGACGCCGCGATCACCACGGCCGCGGCCGGCGAGAGCGCGGCCTCGACCACGACGCTTGTCGGCACGCTCAGCGAGGCGAGCCGGGAGATCGGCACCATCGTCCAGTTGATCACCACCATCGCCGAGCAGACGAACCTGCTGGCGCTCAACGCGACCATCGAGGCGGCCCGCGCCGGTGACGCCGGCAAGGGCTTCGCGGTCGTCGCCTCGGAGGTCAAGGACCTGGCTCAGGAGACCGCACAGGCGACCAGCGACATCACCGCCCGGATCGCCGCGATCCAGGACATGACCTCCCGTACGGCCGAGGCGATCAACGCCGTCTCCGCGGTGATCAGCAAGATCGACGACGGTCAGCGCACGATCGCCGCGGCCGTCGAGGAGCAGTCGGCCACCACCGAGCTCATGGCCCGCAACGTCGGCGAGGTGTCGACCGCCGCCACCGAGATCAGCGGCACGCTCACCCACATCACGGCGTCCACCGGGTCCACCGCCGACGGCGCGAACACGACCCGGGTCTCGGCCGAGCGGGTCAGCACGGCCGCCGGCGAGATACAGGGCCTGATCGGTCAGTTCACCTACTGAGCCACACCGGCCTTTCGGGACGACAGCACGCAGAACTCGTTGCCCTCCGGGTCGGCGAGCACCACCCAGCTCACGTCGTGCTGGCCGATGTCGACCGGCCGGGCGCCCATGTCGACGAGCCGCTCGACCTCGGCCTCCTGGTCGTCCGGGCGCAGATCGATGTGCAGCCGGTTCTTCACCGTCTTCGGGTCCGGCGCCGCGCCGAACAGCAGGCCGGGCAGGGCGTCCGGGCTCCGCCGGATCTCCACCTCGTCCGGCTCCTCGTGCACGATCTGGTAGCCGAGCGCCGCCGCCCACCAGCGCGCCAGCCGTGCCGGGTCCTCCGCGTCGACGACGATCTGCTCCCACTGACTCGGCATCGGCAAACCTCCACGAAACGCCATCGAAAAGTGGCGATCATGTTACGCGCCCGACGCCTTCCGGCCATGGTGTCGGCGACGCACCATCCGTGCGACCTCATACGGCGCGGCGTTCGAGACTCAAAGGAAGGTCGATGCCCGTTCCGCCGAGGAGCCACCGTGAATGCACTGCGCCGCCTGCTCATCAACCTGGCCGAGGCCGGGCGCACCGGCGCGCTGCGCATCGACGGCCCGCCCGGCGGCGTGCTCTACCTGGTCAGCGGACGGCTGACCTACGCCGAGTCGCCGGCCTGCCCGGGCATCGGCGAACGGCTGGTCGCCTGCGGGCGGCTGTCGGAGGCGGCCTGGCGCTCGGCGTACGAGTCGGGAGTGGACACCCGGTCCGTCGGCCGCGCGCTGCTGCGCGACGGCCACCTGGGCCACCACGAGCTGGCCTGCCGGGTCGTCGCCGCCATCACCGCGGCAACCCATGAGTTGCTCCAGTGCGACGCACCCGTGCGCTTCGTACCGGGCGAGCGGCACTGGTTCGGCACGGTCGCGCAGGTGGAGCTCGGCGGGCTCGTGCACGAGACCGCGAAGCGGCTGCTGAACTGCCCGGCGCCGCATCGGCCACGTGCCGTTTCCCGGGCACGCAGGCCCGCGCGGGCAACGAAATGAGCACGGAAAAGATGACGCACACCGGGTGCGACCCTAGATCGCAGCGTGGCCGCAGGATGGCTCATTGTGACGGCGGGCAGGACCCGATCTGCGCGCCCCAGCACGAGGAACACCCCGGCCGACCGTGGCAACAAAGCCTCGCCGTCCCGCCAGCGGCCGGGCGAGGCGTTTGGCGGGAGCATCGCTCGGCTGAGGAGAGATGTGCCCGGGGTTGAGAACTGTCTGCAAGAGGCCATGGCGATTCCTGGCGCGGTGGGGGCCAGCATCGTCGACTACACCACTGGGTTCCCGGTCGCCACGACGGGGGCCGCACCCAACGAGGACCACCAGGCCGCGGCGGCGGGCACGGCGGATGTCGTGCAGGCCGCGCAGAGCCGGTCACTGTTCGTCTCGGCGGTACCACACGACCTGCTCGAGGACCTGATCATCACGACCGCGGGGGGCTATCACCTGTTGCGGCTCGTCCGTACCGACTTCGACAGCCGGCTGGTGCTCTACGTCTGGCTCGACCGGATCCACGGCAATCTCGCCGTCGCCCGGCGCCGCATGGAGACCCTGGCCGATGAACTCGTAGCGACCTAGCAGTGAGGAGTCAAGGTGAAGCCCTCGAAGACCGCTGCGCCCGGGCGCCTGCTGACGCAGGTCGCGGGCGAGCGGCGGACGGGCGCCCTGGTCGTCGGCGGCCAGCCCGGCGGCACGGTCTACCTCATCGAGGGGCAGGTGGCGTACGCGGAGTCGCCGGCCGCGCCGGGCGTCGGCGAGCTGCTGACGGCGTCGGGCCGGCTAGCCGCCCGGACCTGGCAGTCGGCGCTCGACGCCGGGACCTCACGGGCCCAGGTCGGGCACCTGCTGCTCGAACAGGGCCATCTGACGCAGGGGGAGCTCGAGCTGTGCGTGCTCGGCGCCACCTACGACGCCGCGTACTTCGCCCTCTCCCCCGCCTCCGCCCCGGTCGACTTCCTGGACGGCGCCACGCACTGGCTCGGCCAGGTGGTCCGCGTCGACCCGGCGGCGGTCACCCGCGAGGCCCGCCGCCGGGCCCGGCTGCTCGACGAGATCTTCCCGCACCCGGAGATCGACACCGAGGCGGTGATCCCGGTGCCGCGGCCGCCGCTCGAACGGATCACGCTCACCGCCCCGCAGTGGGAGCTGCTGGTCAGCGCCGACGGCCAGCGCACGCCGGCGGACCTGGCCCAGCTGCTGGGCCGGGCCGGCTACGCGACGATCCAGGAGCTGCGCCGGCTGGCGGCGCTCGGCCTGATCGAGCGTCCCCTGCCGCGCGAGCGCCCGGACGGCCAGCCCGATTTCGTACGGCTACCGCGCGCGCGTGGCACCTCGGTCGACGTACAGCGGCAGCCGGTCGGCGTGGCCGACGGCCCGACCGTGCCCATCATCACCGGCGCGCGCCCGACCTCGGGCGACCCGCCCCCGAATGTGCTCGAACCCGACCCGGCCACGGCGAACGGCTCCGTCTACCGCCCGCCGCGGCTGGCCCGGCGCAAGCCGGGCGCCAAGCTGCCGAAAGAAATCGCCGCGGACACCGAGCACACCCATCCCGGCACCGATGAAGTCCTTCTCAAACGCATACGTACCGCGCTGAGAGCGCTGCGGTGACCCGCGCACCACCGACCCGCTAACCGGGCCTGACCAGAAAGGAGAGACCGAGGATGACGGTGGATCCGGCGGTACTGACGGAACTCGGCAACCTTCGTAAAAGGGTGCCCGAGCTCTCCGGCAGTGTCCTCGCCACCGCCGACGGCATGGTGGTCGCGCACGACGCGCACGGCATCGAGCCGGACAGTCTTGCGGCCCTCGCCGCCGCCCACCTCGCCCTCGCCCGTCGATTCGCGCACGCCGTCGATCACGGTGATCTGCGCGAGTCGGTGGTGGAGTGCGACCGCGGATACATCACCTCGTACACCGCGGGCCCGAACGCCCTGCTGACCCTCGTCACGTCCGGCGACGCCAACCTGGCCATGGTGCACCTCGAGGCACGCCGAACCGTCAGGCGACTCGTGAAGATGCTCGTCCTCGAGGCACAGGCCACGAACCGCACGGAGATACCGACACAGATGGGGCCGAGTACGCCGCTGGCACGGCGTACGCCCATGGCCACCCTGCAGAACACGTTCCGCGGCCGGCAGGCCGGCTGAGCACGCCACTACCCAAGCGCCTCACCCACCATCCCGAAGACGGAGGAACCATCCCATGGCTGACATGGACACCGCGCTCAAGGAAATCATGGACATCGACGGCGCCATCGGCGTCGCGCTGGTCGACCACACGAGCGGCATGGCCCTCGGCACGGCCGGCGGCGGCAAGGAGATCGACCTGACGGTCGCCGCGGCCGGCAACACGGATGTGGTCCGCGCCAAGCTCCGGGCGATGGAGATGCTGAACATCACCGAGAAGATCGAGGACATCCTCATCACTCTCGACACGCAGTACCACATGATCCGGCCGCTCGCGAGCCGCTCCGGCAAGGGCCTGTTCCTGTACGTGGCGCTGCGCCGGGACCGCTCGAACCTCGCCATGGCCCGGCACCACCTGAAGCGCATCGAGGCCGACCTGGACGTCTGATCCGGTCGGATCCGGAAAGGCAACGGGGAGGGCGTCGCGCCCTCCCCGTTTCCATTTCCATCGGTCCGTCAGCCGCCGCTGTTCTCCATCTCGGCGCCCTCCGGAACGGTGTCGTCGTCGCGGCTCTCCAGCCAGCCGTACGGCAGCGACACCTTGCCGGGCGCGTTGATGCGGCCGCGTGGCTGTCCCAGCGACTCGCGCGGGAACGGCTCGGCGCCGTCGAGCTTCGCCAGCAGGTCGTCCAGGACCGCCAGCGACGTGACCATCGCCAGCGAGCGGCGCAGCTCGCCGCCGACCGGGAAGCCCTTCAGGTACCAGGCCACGTGCTTGCGGAAGTCCGCGCAGCCGTGCCGCTCGTCGCCAAGCGCGTCCACCAGCAGGTGCGCGTGCCGGGACATGATCGCCGCGACCTGCCCAAGGTTCGGCAGCTCCTGCGACGCCCGGCCGGCGAACGCCGCCTCGAGGTCCTTGAACAGCCAGGGCCGGCCCAGGCAGCCGCGCCCGACGACCACGCCGTCGACGCCGGTGTGCTCGACCATGCGCAGCGCGTCCGAGGCCTCCCAGATGTCGCCGTTGCCCAGCACCGGCACGTCGAGGGCCTGCTTGAGGGTCGCGATCGCGTCCCAGTCCGCGGTGCCCGAGTAGCGCTGCTCCGCCGTACGGGCGTGCAGCGCGACCGCCGTGACGCCGGCCTCCTGCGCGATCAGGCCGGCCTCGACGTAGGTCAGGTGGTCGTCGTCGATGCCCTTGCGCATCTTGATCGTCAGCGGGATGCCGGCCGGGGCCGCAGCCTGGACCGCCTGCCGCACGATCCGGCCGAACAGCCGGCGCCGCCACGGCAGGGCGCTGCCGCCGCCGCGGCGGGTGACCTTGGGCACCGGGCACCCGAAGTTCAGGTCGATGTGGTCCGCCCAGCCCTCCTCGGCGACCATCCGCACGGCGGCGGCGGTCACGTCGGGGTCGACGCCGTAGAGCTGGAGGCTGCGGAACTTCTCGTCCGCCCCGAACTCGATCATCTTCAGCGTCTTGGGAATCCGCTCCACCAGCGCCCGGGTGGTGATCATCTCGCACACGTAGACGCCACCACCCTGCTCCCGACAGAGCCGCCGGAACGCGACATTGGTGATGCCGGCCATCGGCGCCAACACCACGGGCGGCCACACCTCGTGGTCACCCAGCATCAGCGGCGACGTCGACATCGCTAGCAGCCCGGCAGGCGCTTGATCAGGTAGTCCTCGATCTGGCTGAGGCTGACGCGCTCCTGCTTCATGGTGTCGCGGTCGCGGACGGTCACCGCGTCGTCGGTGAGGGTGTCGAAGTCGACGGTGACGCAGAACGGCGTGCCGATCTCGTCCTGGCGGCGGTAGCGGCGCCCGATCGCCTGCGAGTCGTCGAACTCCACCATCCAGCGCTTGCGCAGCAGGTCCGCCAGGCCGCGGGCCTTCGGCGAGAGCTCCGGGTTGCGCGAGAGCGGCAGCACCGCGACCTTGATCGGCGCGAGCCGCGGGTCGAAGCGCAACACCGTGCGCTTGTCGACGCCACCCTTGGTGTTGGGTGCCTCGTCCTCGTCGTACGCCTCGAGCAGGAACGCCAGCACGGCGCGGGTCAGGCCGGCGGCGGGCTCGATCACGTACGGCACCCAGCGCTCCTGCTTCTCCTGGTCGAAGTACGACAGGTCGACGCCGGAGTGCTTGGAGTGGGTGTTCAGGTCGAAGTCGGTGCGGTTGGCGATGCCCTCGAGCTCGGCGAACTCGGTGCCGCCGAACTGGAAGCGGTACTCGATGTCGACGGTGCGCTTCGAGTAGTGCGAGAGCTTCTCCTTGGGGTGCTCGAAGAAGCGCAGGTTGGTCTCGGACAGGCCGAGGTCGCGGTACCAGTTCCAGCGCTGCTCGAGCCAGTACTCGTGCCAGGTCTCGTCGGTGCCCGGCTCGACGAAGAACTCCATCTCCATCTGCTCGAACTCGCGGGTCCGGAAGATGAAGTTGCCGGGGGTGATCTCGTTGCGGAACGACTTGCCGACCTGCGCGATGCCGAACGGCGGCTTCTTGCGCGCGGCGGTCGCCACGTTGTTGAAGTTGACGAAGATGCCCTGCGCGGTCTCGGGCCGCAGGTAGTGCAGCCCTTCGGCGCTCTCGGTCGGGCCGAGGTAGGTCTTCATCAGGCCGTTGAACATCTTCGGCTCGGTGAAGGTGCCCTTGTTGCCGCAGTTGGGGCAGTTCAGCTCGCTCAGCGACGCGGGGGCGGCGCCGTGCTTCTGCTCGTACGCCTCCTCCAGGTGGTCGGCGCGGAACCGCTTGTGGCACGACTGGCACTCGGTAAGCGGGTCGACGAACGCGTCGAGGTGGCCGGAGGCGGCCCACACGTCGCGGGCGAGGATGACGGCGGAGTCCAGGCCGACGATGTCGTCGCGCTGCTGGACCATGGTGCGCCACCACTGCCGGCGGACGTTCTCCTTCAGCTCGACGCCCAGCGGACCGTAGTCCCACGCCGAGCGGCTGCCTCCGTAGATCTCGCTGGATCCGAATACCAGGCCCCTGCGCTTGGCCAGGCTGACTACGGCGTCGATGCGATCGGCGGGCATGTTCCTCCTACGCCGGCTGGTTGTCGGCGGGGACTGAGAGGTCGGACAAAATCAGGAGATTACTCCTCGACGCTGCACACCTCGAAGCCGCCCGTCTCACGGTTCTGCCCCAGGTAGGCGCGGAGTTCGGCGGTGTCACCGTTGGTGTACGTGACGCTCACCGGCGTGGAGAGCTGCACCAGCTCCACGTCGCCGACGTCGTAGGTGGCGATCGGCTCGTCGGCGGAGACCCGGCTGATGAACTGCGACTCGGTCTCCTCGTCCTTCGCCTTGTCGCAGAGCATGTCGTAGGCCTGCGCCCACTCGCGGTCCTGGAGGGCGTCGAAGTAGTCGCCGACGACGACCTCGGCCTGCTCGCTCAGGGCGCTGCCCATGACGGTGATCAGCCCGGCCGCCGCGGCGACCCCGCCGCCGCAGGCCAGCACGAGCACGGTGACGCCGATGCCGAGCCCCATGCCGAGGCGCCGGCCGCGGCCCTCGACCGGCGGCGCGGGGAACGGCGGGAACACGCCGGGGCCTTGCGGCGGTGGCGGTGGCAGCTGCTCCCCGATGAGGGTCATGCGTCCAAGCGTACGGCTCAGCGCCAGGGTTCGGCGGCCCGGTCGCTGGCCGTGGCCACGACCTCGCCACCGGGCTCGGCGGCGGCGAGGGTCTCGAACGCCGACGGCTCGTCGAGCGACTCGGAGAGCAGCGGGGTGGCGTGCACCTTCACGTCGAACCCGCCGAGCGCGCGCCGGTACGCTCCCACGGACTCCCATTCGGTGACCAGGGTCCAGTAGGCGGGGTCGTCCAGCGCGCGGGTGAGCCGGCCGGAGAGGTAGCCGGGCCGTTCCGCCAGCGCGGCGAGGGCGGCGTGCGCCCGCTCGGTGAACGATTCCTGCGCGTCCGGGTGGACGACGAAGCGGTTGAGCACCAGCATGACGTGAGCGTACGCACACCAGGGAAGGCCGACGTGACCACACCCAAGTCCGAGAATCTGCTGCGCCGGCTGGCGAGGGTCAACCCGACGGTGGCGTTCATCGCGGCCCTCGCGGTGCTGCTGGCGGGCCTCTTCCTGCCGGGCATCATCGGCGCCGCGCTGCTCTTCGTGCTGTGGGTCGCGCTGGTGGCGCTCGCCCTCACCACCTGGCCGGTGCAGACCACGCCGGTGCGGGTGGTCCGGGCCACGCTGCTGGTCCTGCTGCTGGCGGCGGTCGTCGCCAAATTGATCTGAAAACACATGCGCTTTTGACAATCATTACCAATAGAGCGCACAGTTGATGGCATGATGCCGCCCCGTCGCCTGCTCGCGGCAGTCGCCGTTGCGCTGCTGATCGGCACGAGCGCGGCGTGCGGCGACAAGGCGAGCGGCTTCGCGGCCGACGGCCGGCTCGACGTGGTGACCGCGTTCTATCCGCTGCGGTTCCTCGGCGAGCGGATCGGCGGCGACGCGGTGGCGGTCACCGACCTGACCAAGCCGGGCGCCGAGCCGCACGACGTCGAGCTCTACCCGCGCCAGGTCGGCGAGATCAGCGACGCCGGGCTGGTGCTCTACCTCAAGGGCTTCCAGCCCGCCGTCGACCAGGCCGTCGCGCAGGAGGCGACCGGCCGGGCCCTCGACGCCGGCTCGGTGGTCGAGCTGCTCGCCGCCGACGCGCACGAGGACGAGCACGGGCACGAGCCGGGCGAGCACGAGCACGCCGAGGGCGGCACCGACCCGCACGTCTGGCTCGACCCGGTGCGCTTCGCCGCCGTCGCCGACCGGCTCGCCGAGCGCCTCGCACAGGCCGACCCGGCCCGCGCCGACGCGTACCGTGCCCGGGCCGCGGCGCTGCACGCCCAGCTCGACGCGCTCGACGCCGAGTTCGCGACCCGGCTGCGGACCTGCGAGCGTCGCGAGTTCATCACCAGCCACACCGCGTTCCGCTACCTCGCCGACCGCTACGGGCTGACCGAGGTCGGCATCACCGGCGTCTCCCCCGAGTCGGAGCCGTCGCCGCGGCACCTGGTGCACGTCGCGGAGCAGGCCCGGGCGACCGGCGCCACCACGATCTTCTTCGAGACGCTGGTGAGCCCGAAGGTCGCCGACACCATCGCCCGCGAGGTCGGCGCCCGGACCGCCGTCCTCGATCCCCTCGAAGGGATCACCGAGCCGGGCGCGGACTACTTCTCCGTCATGCGCGGCAACCTGAGCGCCCTTACCGCGGCCCTGGAGTGCACCTCATGAGCGTCGTCTCCGTACAGCACGCGGCCGTCTCCTACGGCGGCCGCGCGGTCCTGCACGACGTCACCCTGGACGTCCCGGCCGGCCAGGTCGTCGCGATCCTGGGCGCCAACGGCTCCGGCAAGTCCACGCTGGTCCGCACGATCCTCGGCCTGGTGCCGCTGGACTCGGGCACGATCGAGCTCTTCGGCACGCCGCAGCGCCGGTTCCGGCGGTGGGCCCGGATCGGCTACGTCCCGCAGCGGATGGGCGCCGGCAGCGGCGTGCCGGCGACGGTCGGCGAGGTCGTCGCCTCCGGCCGGCTCGCGCGCCGGGGCGTCTTCCGCCCGTCCGGCGCCGCCGACCGGGCCGCCGTCCGCGCGGCGCTCGAGGACGTCGGCCTGCTGGACCGCATCGGCGACCCGGTGAGCACCCTCTCGGGCGGCCAGCAGCAGCGCACGCTCATCGCCCGCGCCCTTGCCGGGCGGCCCGACCTGCTCGTGCTCGACGAGCCGACGGCCGGCGTCGACGCGGCCAGCCAGGACGCGTTCGCCGTCGCGCTGCGCCATTTCGGCGGCGCCGGCGGCACGATCCTGCTCGTCGCGCACGAGCTCGGCCCGATCGAGCCGCTCGTCGACCGGGCCGTCGTGGTGCACGACGGTCGGATCGCGTACGAGGGCGCGGTGCCGGAGCCCGCCGGGCACCACGCCCAGCCCGGCCACGACCACGTACACCCGCACGCCGCGGCCGAACGGCCCGCGATCTGCGTGGCGCCCACCGACCGGATGCCGTCCCGCTGATGCCCGCACCTTCGAGGGGATGAGAACCCATCGACCTCTATCAGTACGAGTTCATGGTCCGGGCGCTGATCAGCGCCTTGATCATCGGCCTGACCGCGCCGGCGCTCGGCATCTACCTGGTGCAGCGACGGCTGTCGCTGATCGGTGACGGCATCGGGCACGTGGCGCTGACCGGCGTCGGCGTCGGCCTGCTGCTGCACCAGTCACCCGTGCTGACCGCTGTGATCGTCTCGGTGGTCGGCGCGATCGGCGTCGAGCTGGTGCGCGAGCGTGGCCGTACCTCCGGCGACCTGGCCCTCGCCCTGCTCTTCTACGGCGGCATCGCGGGCGGCGTGGTGCTGGTCGGGCTCTCCGACAGCAGCGGCAACGCCAGCCTGATGCAGTTCCTGTTCGGCTCGCTGACCACCACGTCGCGACAGGACCTGACGGTCATCGCGGTGCTCGGCGCCGCCGTGCTGATCGCGATGCTCGGGCTGCGGCAGGCGCTCTTCGCGGTCTGCAACGACGAGGAGTACGCCCGCGTCTCCGGGCTTCCCGTGCGTACCCTCAATCTCCTGATGGCCGTGACCACGGCCGTGACCGTGACGATCGCCATGCGCACCGTCGGGCTGCTGCTGGTCAGCGCCCTGATGGTGGTCCCGGTCGCCGCGGCCCAGCAGGTCACCCGCGGCTTTCGCAGCACGATGGCCGCGGCCATGCTGATCGGGGTCGGCGCGGCCGCCGCCGGCATCACGCTGGCCGGCGAGGTGAACACCGCGCCCGGCGCCACCATCGTGATCCTGGCCATCGCGGTCTTCGTCGCCCTCACCGTCGGCGGCGCCACCTGGCGCGCGCTTCGCCGGCGCGCCGGCGCGGGCCCGGCGCGGGCGGGGGTGGAGGCGGAGCCGCCGGACGTCGTTCTTCAGGCGGGAGCCCGATGAGCAGTAACGTTGCCCCGGTGACGGGCGGCTACGAGGCTTACGAGGCGGCCGGCGAGCTGCTCCGGGCGCTCTCCGCGCCGATCCGGGTCGCGATCGTCGCGGAGCTCGGCGCCGGGGAACGCTGCGTGCACGAACTGGTCGAGAAGCTG
This sequence comes from Amorphoplanes digitatis, assembly GCF_014205335.1. Lineage (NCBI taxonomy): Bacteria > Bacillati > Actinomycetota > Actinomycetes > Micromonosporales > Micromonosporaceae > Actinoplanes > Actinoplanes digitatis. Next base: position 7,279,980 of record NZ_JACHNH010000001.1, read on the forward strand.
GGGGCGCCCCAGCCGCTGGTCTCGCAGCACCTTCGGGTTCTGCGCGGCGCCGGCGTGGTGCGCAGTGCGCGCCGGGGGCGGGAGATCGCATACTCACTCGTGGACGAACACGTCGCACACATCGTCGCCGACGCCGTGAGTCATGCGAGGGAGGGCAAATGACCGGACAGGGTGAGGGCATCGGGGACGAGGGCACCGTTGTCAGGAACACGAAGCAGCGGACCGCGGTGAGCGCGGCCCTCGCCGAGGCGGAGGGCTTCAACAGCGCGCAGGACCTCCACGCGATGCTGCGCAACCGGGGCGAGCGGGTCGGCCTGACCACCGTCTACCGCACCCTCCAGGGCCTCGCCGACGCGGGCGAGATCGACGTGATGCGCCCGCCGGGCGGCGAGCACCTCTACCGCCGCTGCAGCCAGGGCCACCACCACCATCTGGTCTGCCGTTCCTGCGGGCGGGCCGTCGAGGTGGAGGGCCCGGCCGTCGAGACCTGGGCCGAGAAGGTCGCCGGCAATCACGGCTTCGTCGACGTCTCGCACACCATGGAGATCTTCGGTACCTGTCCGGAGTGCGCCGACAAGCGTTCCTAGCCGTGTCGTGGCACGCTGGCGCGCGTGAAGATGTACGCCGATCGGCTGCCAACCGCCGTACGCCAGGTGTTCACCGACCTGTTCGTCGTGCTCTGGATCTATGCCTGGATCCGGGCCGGCATCTGGATCAACGACCTTGTCGAGAAGCTCGGCGTTCCGGGGCAGAAGCTCCAGGAGGCCGGCGTCGGCATCGCCGGCAACATGAACGACATCTCCGGCAAGGTCGGCCGGGTCCCGCTGGTCGGCGACGAGCTGACCGCGCCGTTCACCAAGGCCGCCGACGCCGCCGACCGGCTCGCCGAGGCCGGCCGCCAGCAGCAGGAGATGGCGGACAACCTGGCGCTCGTCGTCTCCCTGGCGATCATCGTGGGGCCGCTCGCTCTGGTGCTCTTCGTCTGGCTGCCGCTGCGGCTGCGCTGGATGCGCCGGGCCGGGGTGGCCTGCAAGGTCCGCGCCGAGCCGGCCGGACAGGACCTGCTCGCGCTGCGCGCCCTGGCCGGGCGGCCGCTGAACGAGCTGACCAAGCTGGGCCCGGACATCGCGCAGTCCTGGCGCAACGGAGACGCGGAGGCGGTCCAGGCGCTGGCGGCGCTCGAGCTCAAGGAGATGGGGCTCAAGCCCGCTAAGGCCCGCTAGTCCCGTTCTCCTCGTACTCCTCGTCCATCCAGGCGCGCCGGACGAACGGGATGGCCGCCCAGAACGTCAGGAACCAGGCGGCGGTGATCGCCGCCAGGACGCTCGCGGCCCAGATGTTCAGCAGATAGTCGGCGATCAGCAGCACGCTGCTGACCATCGAGATCAGCAGGAAGGCCAGGCCGCCGGTGGCCATCCGGTGCGCGTAGCGGACCAGCTCCGGCTTGCGCCCCCGGCGGAACAGCGCGCGGTGGAACGCCACCGGCGAAATGATCATCGCGGCGGCGAACGCGGCCGACATCAGCGCGACGATGTAGGTGTCCTGCTGGAACTCGGTGGTCTCCGGGAAGCCGCTGCTGAACGGCAGGGTCAGCAGGAATGCGAAGAGGACCTGCACGCCCGTCTGGGTGACCCGCAGCTCCTGCAGCAGGTCCGCGAAGTTGCGGTTCCAGCGCTGTCGCTCGGACTCGTCAGCGGCCATCGAGCCTCCTCGTGACGGCACGGAGACCGGCAGCCCGAGCGGCGTCAGACGCCGATGCGGTCGAGAGTCACGTCGGCCAGCGCCTGTGGCGCCTCCTCCGGCACCCAGTGGCCGATCCCGCGCAGGGTGACAAACCGGTAATCCGCCTCGACCCAGGTGGCCGTGGACAGCGCCGCCGACCGGCCAACGACCGGGTCGCCGTCGCTCCAGACATATGTGGTGGGAACTGTGATCTTGCCGACCTTCGCCAGCCTACCCGTGGTGATCGCGCGGTACCAGTTCAAGGCGCCGGTCAGCCGGCCGGGCTCGCGCATCGCGGTGGCGTACCGGTCGGCGCGGGCACCGATCGGGCGCAGCATCGAGCGCAGCACCGTCGCGTCGGCGGCGAGCAGCAGCCGCTCGGCGATCCGGGAGCGGAACAGGCCCATGTAGGCGAACCGCAGTTTCTGCGAGGGCTGGTTGTGCAGCGCGACGCCGAGACCCCGCGGGTGCGGCACCGAGACCGCCGTAAGCGTGCTGACCCGCTCGGGGTGCCGGTCGGCCAGCAGCCAGCCGACGTGCGCGCCCCAGTCGTGGCCGACGACGTGCGCCTTCTCCACGCCGAGCGCGTCGAGCACCGCGATCGCGTCGGCCGTCGGCTCGTCGAGGCTGTACTCGGCGACGGCGGCGGGCCGGGCGCCGGGCGAGTAGCCGCGCTGGTCCAGCGCGTACGTGCGTAACCCGGCGGCGTGCAGCCGGGGCAGAATAAGATCGAACTCGCGGTGGTCCTGCGGGAAGCCGTGCAGCAGGAGCACCGGCGGGCCGTCGACCGGGCCACCCTCGTACACGTCGAAGGTCAGCCCTCTCGCCTTGATCTCCATGTGACGCCTCCTACGCTGTTCCGTACGTCCGTACGGTGTTAGCGTCATCGAAACACATGCAATGAAGCCCGCTCGCGACGCGCAGACGCGGCGTGAACGGACTTCACCGACAGGGGAGCGCACAGCGCTGAGAGTGCGGGTGACACCGCAGACCCTCGAACCTGATCTGGGTAATGCCAGCGCAGGGAGTTCGGTCTTTCTCCAGCCGCGCCGCGCCCGGGCGACACCCGGGCCGGCGCCGCGTCTCCTCCCGGTATGAGCTGGGAGGCACGAATGAATTTCCGCTGGCGCACGATCGACATCATCGTCGCATCGATCATCGCCGTCACCTTCGGCGTGATCTTCTGGGCCTGGAACCTGGTCTGGAGCGCCACCGACGGCGCGTTCGCCTTCTTCCCGCCCGCGCAGGCGCTGCTCTACGGCGTCTGGCTGATGCCGGCCGTGCTGGCCGGGCTGATCATCCGCAAGCCGGGTGCCGCGCTGTACACCGAGACGGTCGCGGCCATCATCTCCGCGCTGCTCGGCGCGGCCTGGGGCGCAACGGTCATCCCGCAGGGCCTGGTGCAGGGGCTCGGCGCGGAGCTGGCGTTCGCGCTGCTGCTGTACCGCTCGTGGAAGCTGCCGGCGGCGCTGCTCGCCGGCCTGCTGACCGGGTTCAGCGCGGCGGTGTTCGACTTCTTCGCCTGGAACGCGGCCTACGACCTGTGGGACTACCGGATCCCCTACGCGCTGCTCACGATGGTCAGCAGCACGATCATCGCGGGCGCCGGTTCCTGGGCGCTGACCCGCGCGCTGGCCCCCACCGGCGTGCTTGACCGCTTCGCCGCCGGCCGCGACCGAGCCCTGGTTTAGATGCCCGAGGTCGTGCTGCGCGGGTTCGGCTGGCGCCACGCCGGGCGCCGGGCCTGGGCCGTGCGCGGCGTCGACCTGCGCATCTCGCACGGCGAGCGGGTGCTCCTGCTGGGACCCTCCGGTGCCGGCAAGAGCACCCTGCTCGCCGCGCTGGCCGGCCTGCTGCCCGAGGACTCCGGCGAGTCCGAGGGCACTGTCGAGATCGACGGCCTGGAGCCGGTCAAGGCCCGCGAGCGGGTCGGCATCGTCTTCCAGGACCCGCAGACCCAGCTCGTGATGGCCCGCAGCGGCGACGACGTGGCGTTCGGACTGGAGAACCGGGGCGTACCCGCCGAGGAGATCTGGCCGCGGGTGTCCGCCGCGCTCGACCGGGTCGGATTCCCGTACCCGCTCGACCGGCGGACCTCAGCTCTGTCCGGCGGCGAGCAGCAGCGCCTGGCCCTCGCCGGGGTCCTGGCGCCACGGCCGGGCCTGCTGCTGCTCGACGAGCCGACCGCCAACCTCGACCCGGCCGGCGGCGCGCTGATCCGCTCGGCGATCGCCCGCTCGCACGACCCGGACACCACGCTGATCCTGGTCGAGCACCGGATCGCCGAGGCGCTCACCCTGGTCGACCGGGTGGTCGTCCTGGAGCCGGGCGGCGGCGTCCGCGCCGACGGCACCCCGTCGGCCGTCTTCGCGCTCCTCGGCGATCAGCTCGCCGAGGAGGGCGTCTGGGTGCCGGGCCGGCCGCTGCCCACGCACCGGGCCGTCGCACCGCCGGCCGATTCCCTGGTACGCGCGGAGCACGTCACCGTGCGGCACCGGCTCGCGGCGACAAGCATCTGCGTACGGGCCGGCGAGGCGCTCGCCGTCACGGGCCCGAACGGCGCCGGCAAGTCCACGCTGGCCCTGGTGCTCGGCGGGTTGCTCGCACCCACCTCGGGCTCGGTCGACGCGGCGCCGGGCGGCGCGCCGCACCGGTGGCGTGCGGCGGCGCTCACCCAGCGCATCGGATCGGTCTTCCAGTCACCGGAACACCAGTTCGTCACGTCCCGGGTCGCCGACGAGCTCGCCCTCGGGCCCCGCCAGCTCGGCCGCACCGACGTCTCCGCCATCGTGGACGAACTGCTCGACCGGCTGCGGCTGACCAAGCTGGCGGGCGCCAACCCGTACACCCTCTCCGGTGGCGAGGCCCGCCGCCTGAGCGTGGCGACGGCGCTGGCCACCGCGCCCCGGCTGCTCGTACTCGACGAGCCGACCTTCGGCCAGGACCGGCGCACCTGGATCGAGCTGGTCGAGCTGCTGGCCCGGCTGCGCGACGACGGGTGCGGAATCGTCGCGGTCACCCACGACGACGACTTCGTGACCGCCCTCGCCGACCGCACCGTCGTCCTGGGCGGGGCCGGATGACCCTCGTCCTGGAACCGGTCGCCGACGCCACCGCCGTTCTGGCCCGGCGCAACCCGGTCGCCAAGCTCGGCGCGGCGCTGCTGTTCTCGCTGCCGCTGGTGGCGACCCTCGACCCGCTGACGCCCGGCCTCGCGCTCGCGGTCGAGCTGGCGCTGCTGCCGCTGTTCGGCGTGCGCTATCGCGTGCTGGCCCGGCGGGCCTGGCCGCTCGCGCTGGCCGCCGCCGGCGTCCTGATCACCATGGTGCTGTTCGCGGCCGACCGCACCGGCGCGCTGCTCTTCTCGCTCGGCCCGTTCGACATCACCACCGGCGTCGTCATGGGCGCGCTCGGCCTGGTGCTGCGCCTCTTCGCGGTCGCGCTGCCCGGCATCATCGTCTTCGCCACCACCGACCCGACCGATCTCGCGGACGCCCTGGTGCAGAACGCGAGGGCGCCCGCCCGCTTCGCCATCGGCGCGCTCGCGGCCTTCCGGATGATCCCGCTGCTCGGCGAGGAGTGGCAGATGCTCGGGCTGGCACGCCGGGCGCGTGGCATCGACGCAGGCCGTAACCCGGTCGCCCGGCTGCGGCTGTTCGGGTCCACCGCGTTCGCCCTGCTGGTCGGCGCCCTGCGCCGCGGCACCCGGCTGGCGCTGGCGATGGACTCCCGCGGCTTCGACTCCGGCATCCCCCGCACCTGCGCCCGCCGCCAGGTCTTCGGCCGCGCGGACGCGGCCCTGCTGATCGGCGCGGCCGTCCTCTCGGCGGCGATCCTGACGATCAGCATCCAGGCCGGCCTCTTTCGCCCGATCATCGGCTGACCGGCGTCGATCTGCGGATTGCGCTCATGTTCGCCGCAGGGCCACCCGGCTGACACCCCGCGTTGGACCGCCGCCACGAGATTGACGCGGACATCCCTGTCGATCTTCGGGAGCCACGGACATGGGTCACGGCCACCACCACCACGATCACCCGCACGACGCCGCCGGAACCGACGTGCCCGCGGCACAGGACCTGAGCGTGCCCGACGGCGAACTGTCGCCGTCGGACGTCTCCCGCCGCGGCTTCCTGCGCGGCGCCGGCCTGCTCGGCGCCGGCGCGGCCGCGTCGGTGCTCGCCACACCGGCGGCCGCGGCGGCCGGGCTGCCGCACGCGCACGGCCCGGCCGGCGGCGGCACCGCGAAGGGCGGCTTCCGCTGGCTGGCGGGCGACCACCACATTCACACCCAGCACAGCTCCGACGGCCAGTACCGGGTCATCGACCAGGCCGGGCACGGCCACGCGTACGGCCTGGACTGGCTGGTCATCACCGACCACGGCAGCAACGCGCACGCCAGGATCGGCGTGGAGAAGGTCAACCCGGACATCCAGGCGACCCGCTCCGCGCTGCCCGAGCTGCTCACGTTCCAGGGCCTGGAGTGGAACATCCCCGCCGCCGAGCACGCCACGGTCTTCGTGCATCCGGGCCGCAACGAGGTCGCGGTGCTCAAGCAGTTCGAGCAGACCTACGACGGCTCGCAGCTGCCGGCGACGAACACCGAGGCGCAGAACGAGGCGATGGCCATCGCCGGCATCAAGTTCCTCGGCGAACAGGTCAAGGCCCGCAAGGTCGACGGCGCGCTGTTCCTGGCGAACCACCCGGCCCGGCGCGGCATCGACTCGCCGCACGAGATCCGCAACTGGCGCGACGCCGACCCGAGCGTCGCGATCGGCATGGAGGGCGCCCCCGGACACCAGGCCGCCGGCATCAAGGCGCCGAACGGCCGGGGCGGCGCCCGCGGCCTCTACGACAACAACCCGGCGGCGGCCTCGTTCCCGGGCTACCCGCTGGAGGCCTACCGCACGTGGGGCGGCTTCGACTGGATGACGGCGACGGTCGGCGGCCTCTGGGACAGCCTGCTCGCCGAGGGCCGGGCGTGGTGGGTGACGGTGAACTCGGACAGCCACGTGAACTACCTGGACCAGTCGGAACGCGGCCCGGGCAGCGACTTCGAGGCCAACGGCCGCTACAACGACCCGGTGTACACGCCGACGGTCAACACGGGCGCGGGCGACTTCTGGCCGGGCTTCTACGGGCGCACCAACGTCGGGGCGACCTCGTTCTCGTACCGGGCCGTCATGGACGGCCTGCGCGCCGGCCGGGTCTGGGTCGACCACGGCCGCCTCGTCAAGACCGTTGACGCGCGGGTCCGGGTCGCGGGCGACCGCCGGCGCTCATCCGGTACGCCGCTGGGCGGCGTCCTGCACGTGCGGCGCGGCACGGCCACGGAACTGACGCTGGAGATCGACCTCCAGGACCTGCCGAACTGGGCCCAGTTCGTCCCGGTCCTGTCCCGCGTCGACGTGATCGTCGGCACCGTCACCGGCCCGGTCGCGTCCCGCGACGCCTTCACGGCGCCGGACACCCGGGTGGTCAAGTCCTTCGAGGTGTCGCGCGGCTCGTCGCGGCTGTCGGTGACGTACCCGCTCGGCCGCCTGGACAAGCCGTTCTACCTGCGCCTGCGCGGCACGGACGGCCGGCGCACGCAGCCGGGCCTGCTGGGCGCGGCGATCGACCCGGCCGGCCCGAAGCTCGACGTGATCGGGGACGCCGACCCCTGGGGCGACCTGTGGTTCTACACCAACCCGATCTGGGTCCTGCCCAGGTGACGATCGAGGACCTCCCGGTGATCGGGGTGAGCCTGGAACACCCCGACACCGTGGCGGCCGAGCACTGGCTGGCGGCGCTGCCCACCACTCCGGTGCTGGCCTGCACCCACCTGATGCGCTCGCCGCGGCCGCACGTGGCGCTCAGCCTGGTCTTCGCCGGCGAGGCGCCGCCCTCGCTCGGCCCGCCCTGCCCGGAGGCGGCCGCCGCGCAGCTCACCCGCACGTCCGGGCGGGCGGTGGTCTATCCGGGCGTGCGAGACCTGGTCGGCACGCTCAGCGTCGCGGAGATCATCGCCCGGAGCGCGATCGAGCGGGTGGAGGTCCTCGGCGGTGGGGCGGCGGACCACACGGCGATGGTGGACACGGGAGGCTTCGTCAGGCCGCACTGGCGGGCGGGGGTCCTGACCCTCGCCACGACCCCGGCCGTGGGCGACCGCCTGGTCCCCTTCGAGACCCGAACCCCGACACCCTGCTGCGCCGCACACTAGCCTCTGTCCTTTTTGGTCGGCCCCGGCCGGAAACCGGGGCGATTTCCGTGGGCGGTCGCCGGTAGGTTGGTGCTCTCGATCGATGCCTCGGGGGTGCTGATGGTCGACCAGAGCGCGGGCGACGCCGTCAACAGGTCGGTGTGGGGCGAGTTCACCGGCGGGATGCGGGGCCGCTGGGACCAACGCCGGGCCATCCTCCGGCTGTTGCTCGGCGGAGGGCCGGCGGTGGTGGGCAGCGCCGTCCTCCTGCAGATCATCGCGGGCCTGCTGCCCATCGGCTTCGTGCTCGCCACCGCCGGGGTCATCGCCGGCGTCCCCGCCGCGGTGGAGGGCGGCGTCGACTCATCGGCCTGGCAGCAACTGCGCGACCACCTGATCGCCGCCGCGGCGCTGTTCTTCGCCATCCAGCTGCTGCTGCCGGTGCAGGCGTTCCTCGGCGAGGTGCTGCGCCGGCGGATCGACGACCGGGTCCGCGACCGGCTGATGGCCGACTCGTTCGCCGGGCCGAGTGTCGCCGTCCTCGAGGATCCGGAGGTGCTCGACCAGGCCGCTGACGGCGTCAACATGCTGCGCATGGCGGCCTGGACACCCGGCGCCGCCTGCGCAGGCTTCATCGCGCTGCTCTCGCACTACCTGCAGACCGTCGCGGCCGCGGTTGTCGTCGCCGTCGTGTACGAATGGTGGGCCGGCGCGGCCGTGCTGCTGGCCGGGCTGGTCATCCGGTTCGGGTACCGGGTCGGCCTCTCCGTCTTCGGCCGGATCTTCATGACGCACCAGCGGGTCCGGCGGCGTCGCTTCTACTTCCGCGATCTGCTCTTCACCGCCGACGCAGCCAAGGAGATCCGCGTCTTCGGCCTCCTCGGCTGGGTGGGCGAGCGCTACTCGGACGCGTTCATGGCCAGCTCGGTGCCGGTCTGGCAGCAGCGCCGCCGCATCTTCTACGGGCCGTACGTGCTCTACACCCTCACGGCGTTCGTGCTGCTCGGCGGCGTGCTGGCCGCCGTGGCGCGTGCGTCGGCCACCGGCGTGCTCGGCGTCGGCGCGTTCATGATCGTGATGCAGGCGGCGCTCTCCTCGATCCGGATCGGTGCGTTCATCGCGGAGTCCGACGTGCAGACCGAGTACGGCATGAACGCGCAGCAGGCGCTGACCCGGCTCGGCGAGCTGACCCTGGCGGCCGCCGACCCGGGTGGCAGCGAGACCCCGTCGGCCGAGCTGCCGATCCGGGAGATCCGGTTCGAGCGGGTGACCTTCCGGTACGCCCCGGACGCGCCACCCGTGCTCGACGGGCTGGACCTGGTCATCCCCGCGGGTGCCTCGCTGGCGATCGTCGGCCTCAACGGCGCCGGCAAGACGACGCTGGTCAAGCTGCTCGCCCGCCTCTACGAGCCCGAGTCGGGGCGGATCACGGCCGACGGCGTCGACATCCGCACCTTCGACGGCGCGGCCTGGCAGCGCAAGGTCGCCGCGATCTTCCAGGACTTCGTCCACTTCGAACTTCCCGTCCGCGACAACGTCGGCTTCGGCGCCGGCGGCCTACGAGATGACGAGCCCATCGAGGAGGCGCTGCGCCGGGCCGGCGCGCTCGAGTTCGTGGCAGGGCTTCCTGCCGGGCTCGACACCCCGCTGTCCCGGCAGTACACGGACGGTGCCGAACTCTCGGGCGGCCAATGGCAGCGCATCGCCATCGCGCGGGCGCTGATCGCGGTCGAGGGCGGCGCCCGGGTGCTCGTCCTCGACGAGCCGACGGCGAGCCTGGACGCGCGCGCCGAGGTGGCGTTCTTCGAGCGGTTCCTCGACCTGACCAGCGGGGCGACCAGCCTGGTGATCTCGCACCGCTTCTCCACCGTACGCCGGGCCGACCGGATCGCGGTCCTGGAGCACGGCAGGGTGACCGAGTCCGGCACCCACGACGGGCTGCTCGCCGCCGGCGGCCGTTACGCGGAGCTGTTCATGCTGCAAGCCGCCCGTTTCGCCGAGGACGAACCGTCCGGCGACGACGATCTGATCGAGGAGACCGCCGATGCGTGACCTGTGGCTCGGCATCACCGGCGTGCTCGGCTCCTCCTGGAAGGCGAGCCGGGGACGGCTGCTGATCTCCGGTTTCCTGATGCTGCTCGGCAACGTGAGCGCGCCACTCATCGCCGTCTTCCTCGCCGTGGCCACCGACGCGACCCTCGCCGGGGACACCGATGCGGCGGTCCGGGCGGCGGTCGCGGTGGCGCTGGTCGCGCTGCTGAGCCTCACGATGGAGCACTTCGCCCACATCTTCTTCTTCGAGCTGGCCGACCTGCATCACCTGCGCGTCGAACGGGAGATCGGCGACCTCGCACACGGTACGGCCGGGGTCGATCAGCACGAGCGGCGGGACTATGCCGACCGGATGGAGTTGCTGCGCAAGGAGAGCTGGGAGATAGCCAACGGCGTACAGACCGTGCTCACCGCTGTCACGCTCTCCGCTCAGATCGTGCTGACCGCCGTACTGCTCGCCGGGGTCGAGCCGTGGCTGCTGCTGTTGCCCCTGTTCGCGGTGCCGCCGCTGATCGCGGGAAGGATCGGCGAGGCCCGGCTGGAACGCGCCGAGCTCGCAACGGCCGAGTCCCGGCGGCTCGGCTGGCATCTGCTCGAGCTGGCGGTCAGCCCGGCCGCCGCAAAGGAGATCCGCCTCTTCGGGCTACAGGGTGTGCTGCGGCAGCGCCAGACCGCCGCACGCCGGGATGAGGAGGTTCCGCTACGCCGGGCCGAGCTGGCCGGGCTGGGCCTGCGGCTGATCGGCCAGCTGATCTTCGCTGTCGGGTACGTCGCCGCGGTGGTGATCGTGGTCCGCTCGGCGATCGCGGGTGAGCGCTCGGTCGGCGACGTGGTCCTGGTGATCACCCTCGCCGTGCAGACCAACGCACAGGCGGCCGGCGTCGTCGCGGTAGCGGGCGCCCTGCAGCGCAACGCCCGGGCCCTGGCGCGGGTGCGCTGGCTGCGCAGGGAGACCGAGCTGGCGGCCGACCCCGTCGTGGCAGACCGGCCGGTGCCGCCGGTGCTCCGTGACGGGATCCGCTTCGACCGTGTGGCATTCCGCTACCCGGGCACCGAGACCGACGTGCTGCGCGACGTGACCGTGCATATTCCGGCCGGCGCCACCGTGGCGATCGTCGGCGACAACGGCGCGGGAAAGTCCACCCTGGTCAAGCTCCTGTCCCGGTTCTACCGGCCGACCTCGGGCGAGATCACCGTAGACGGCGTGGACCTCCGCCGCGTCGATCCGGACCGGTGGCGGGAGCGCATCGCCGCGAGCTTCCAGGACTTCGTCAAGCTCGACGCGCCGGCCCGGGAGAGCATCGGCGTCGGCGACCTGCGCCTGGCCGGCGACCCCGGGTCGGTCCCCAAGGCGGTGCACCGCGCGGATGCGGAACTGGTGATCGACCGCCTGCCCCAGGGCCTGGACACGCACCTGGGCAAGGCCTACGAGGACGGCGAGGAACTCTCCGACGGCCAATGGCAACGGGTCGCGCTGAGCCGGGCGATGATGCGCGAGGAGCCACTGCTCCTACTCCTCGACGAGCCGACGGCGGCGCTGGACCCACTGACCGAGCACGCCCTCTTCGAGCGCTACGCACAGTCGGCCGGCGAGGTCGGCGCGCGCACGGGCGGCATCACGGTGCTGGTGTCCCACCGCTTCTCCACCGTCCGCATGGCCGACCTGATCCTGGTGGTGGCGGACGGCGGCATCGCCGAGGCCGGCACCCACCAGGACCTGATGGCGAGACACGGCCTCTACGCGGAGCTGTTCACCCTGCAGGCGGCCGCCTATCGCTGACGGCCGGACCGTCGCCCTTCCGCGACCTCCGTTGATATCTCCCTGTCAGGATGGGTGCATGCTTGTTGCCTTCTCCATCACCCCGCTCGGCGCGGGCGAGTCCGTCGGCGACCTGGTGGCCGAGGCCGTCCGGGTCGTGCGGGCCTCCGGGCTGCCCAACCGCACCGACGCCATGTTCACCACCGTCGAGGGCGAGTGGGACGAGGTGATGGCCGTGGTCAAGCAGGCGGTCGACGCCGTCGCCGCGCACGCACCGCGGGTGTCCGTCTCGCTCAAGGCCGACATCCGGCCCGGCGTCACCGACGCGCTGCACGCCAAGGTGGAGCACGTCGAGCGGCGCCTGGCGGAGCGGTGAACCGCCTGGTCATGTGGGACATCGACTACACGTTGCTGCGCGGCGGCGGGGTCGCGGCACAGGCCTGGCGTGCCGCGTTCACCGCGGTCACCGGTGTCGCGTGGCGGGAGACGCCGATCTTCGGCGGGCGGACCGACCTCGACATCTGTGCCGAGGTCTTCGCCACGCACGGCGTCACCGACTGCACCCCGGAGCGGTTCTTCGCCCGCTACGTCGAGGAGGTGCACGTCTCGCGGCACCTCTTCGCCGAGCAGGGCGCGCTGATGCCGGGCGTGCGGGCCGTGCTCGACGAGCTCGGCGCGCGCGACGACGTGGTGCAGACGCTTGTCACCGGCAACGTGCCGCAGGTGGCCGCCGCCAAGGTCGCCGCGTTCGGTCTCGCCGCGGACTTCGACGTGGAGATCGGCGGCTACGGCACCGACGACAGCGTGCGGGCCACGCTCGTGCGGCGGTGCCGGCAGCGGGCCGAGGCCAAGTACGGCGAGCGCTTCCGGGCCGTGGTCATCGGCGACACCCCCTACGACGTGACGGCGGCGCTGGCCAACGACGCGCTGGCCATCGGGGTCGCCACCGGGTCGGCGAGCATGGCCGAGCTCGCGCTGGCCGGCGCGCACGCCGTGCTCCCCGACCTGTCCGACGTGGACGCCGCCGTCGCGGTGATCACAAGCTAGCGGGCGCCACCGGGTTGGGGATCGCCCCGCCGAAGCGGCGGTCGCGCCGGGCGTAGAGCTCGCACGCGTACCAGAGGTGGCGGCGGTCGAAGTCCGGCCACAGCGTGTCGAGGAAGACCAGCTCCGCGTACGCCGACTGCCAGAGCAGGAAGTTCGAGGTGCGCTCCTCGCCGGAGGGGCGCAGGAACATGTCCACCTCGGGGATCTCCGGGTGGTACAGGTACTTCGCGATCGTCTTCTCGTTGATCTTGTCGGCCTTGAGCCGGCCCGCCACCACGTCGCGGGCGATCGCCGCCGCCGCGTCCGCGATCTCCGCCTGGCCGCCGTAGTTCACGCAGAACTGGAGGGTCAGCTTGGAGTTGCCCTTCGACATCTCCTCCGCCGTCTGGAGCTCCGAGATCACGCTCTTCCACAGCCGGCCCGCGCGGCCCGACCACACCACCCGGACGCCCAGGTCGACCAGCTGGTCGCGGCGCCGGCGGATCACGTCGCGGTTGAAGCCCATCAGGAAGCGGACCTCCTCCGGGGAACGCTTCCAGTTCTCCGTCGAGAACGCGTACGCCGAGAGGTAGGGGATGCCGAGCTCGATCGCGCCCTCGATGGTGTCGAAGAGCGAATACTCGCCCTGCTCGTGACCCTTGGTGCGGGACAGCCCGCGCTCCTTGGCCCAGCGGCCGTTGCCGTCCATCACGACCGCGACGTGCTTCGGGATCGCGCCAGCCGGCAGCGCCGGCGGGCGGGCTCCGGAGGAATGCGGAGTTGGCGGACGCGTCACGAGGTGCTCTCCCGTCGATCGACAAGCGGCAGCGCGCGCAGGTTGCGCTCCATGTGCCACTGCAGGTGTGCTGCCACCAGCCCGCTGCACTCGCGGCGTACCGGTGGTTCGGTGGCGTCGGCGACCTGCCAGTCGCCGCTGGTCAGGGCCGCCATCAGGGCTATCGTCGCGGGCGCCGGGTGCGCCGCGCCGGGCGGGCGGCAGTCGGGGCAGACCGAGCCGCCCGCGGGCACCGAGAACGCGCCGTGCTGCCCGGGCGTGCCGCAGACCGCGCACTCGGCCAGCGCCGGCGCCCAGCCCGCGAAGTTCATCCCGCGCAGCAGGTAGGCGTCCAGGACCAGGCTGCTCGCGTGCTCGCCCGCCGCGAGGGCCTTGAGCGCGCCGAGGGTGAGCTGGAACAGCCGCAGCGCCGGCTCCCGCTCGACCGGGGAGAGCCGCTCGGCGGTCTCGGCGATGGCGCTGGCCGCGGTGTATCGGGGGTAGTCACCGAGGAACCGCTTGCCGAAGAGGTTCACCGCCTCGACCTGGCTGACCGAATACAGGCTGCTGCCGACCCCCTCGGGCGAGCCGGCGAGCTGGAGGTCGATGTGGCCGAACGGCTCGAGCCGGGCGCCGAAGCGGGACGTCGTGCGGCGCACGCCGCGGGCCACCGCGCGCAGCCGGCCGTGCCGGCGGGTCAGCAGGGTGATGATCCGGTCGCTTTCGCCCAGTTTCTGCACGCGCAGGACCACCGCGTCGTCGCGGTAGAGCTGGCGGCGGTATCCGGCGGGCACGGACGCCATTCTGCCCCCTGGGTACGACCGACCCTGACCCGGATCTCAGGGTCTTCTCGGGGCTGCCTCAGTGGGAGGACCGATAGCGCCCGCACGCGGGCGCGCCCTAGCGTCAGGGGCATGACCCCGACTCTCGCCCGGCGCACCGGCGCCATCGCCCTGATCACCGCGACCGCGGCCGCCCTGGCCGGGTGCGGCGCCGGGGTGGGTGCGCGGCTGACCTACGACGACACCGAGAAGGTGAAGGTCTCCGAGATCGTCCTGAGCGGCGGCAGCGGGAACGTCACCGTGGCGACGGCCCCGATCAACGAGACCCGGATCAAGCGGGTCGTGCGCACCGGCGGCTCCGCCGACCCGCAGGCCTCGTACCGGCTGGACGGCACGGTGCTGAGCATCGACACGCGCTGCGGCGAGCACTGCAACGTCTCGTACGAGATCCAGGCGCCGACCGGGGTGCGGGTGCACGGCAAGCTCGGCTCCGGCGACATCAGCCTGACCGAGGTGGGCACCGCTGAGATCACCGTCGGCTCCGGCAACGTCGAGGTCGACCGGGCCACCGGCGCGGTGTCGGTCAAGTCCGGCTCGGGCGATATCACCGTCACCGACCTGCACGGCGCGACCACGCTGGTGGCCGGCTCCGGCAACGTCGAGGCGCACGGCCTCGCGGGCGGCGCGGCGGTCCGGGCGCAGGCCTCCTCCGGCGACGTCGAGGTCGAGCTGGCCGAGGCCGGCCCGGTGACGGCGCGGACCGGCAGCGGAAACGTGGAGCTGGTGGTGCCGGACGGCGCGTACCAGGTGAAGACCCACACCGGGTCGGGCGACACCGAGCTGATCGGCGTGGCCAACGACCCGAGCGCGAAGACCCTGCTGGACGTGCAGACCGGCAGCGGCGACGTGACGATCACGACTATCCCGGGGGCGTAGCCTCCGGGATAGAGCGGATGTCGGCCGGATCCCGCTCGCGCCGCGACAGCCAGACGAACGGCAGCGCGAGCGCGGACAGCCCGGCCGACAGCACGTACGAGAACGGGTAGCCCCAGACGTCGGCGGACCGGCCCAGCAGGGGCTGGCTCACCACCCCGCCGGCGGAGGCCATCAGCGAGTCGAAGGACAGGATTGTCGCGCGCTGCCGCGACGGGATCATGCCGTTCAGGTACGCCTGCCGCACCGGCATCGCCGACGCGCCGACCAGCCCCCAGAGCACCACCAGCACCAGCACTGCCCAGAAGTTCGGGATCAGCCCGATGAGCAGCACCGCGACCACGTTCAGGCCGAGGGTGACCAGCAGTATCGAGGTGCGCCGGATGAAGACCCGCCGCAGGAACGGCGTGACCAGCCCGCCGACGATCTGCGCGGCCGCGAGCAGCGCCGCCGTCAGGCCGACGATCCCGTACGCGGTGCTGTCGCCCCACAGGTCGAGCAGGTACGGCTGGAGCGCGTACCAGACGTAGATCGTGACGCCGCCGGTGAAGGGCGCGGCGAGCATGAGCCAGCGCACCGGCCGTACCCGCAGCCCGAACCGCACCGAGTCACCGGCGATGTCGCGGATCTCCTGGCGGAAACCCGCACCGCGCACCGAGGTGAACCCGATGTCGCGCATCAGGACCGCGGCCAGCACGAACATCACCGCCAGCACGCATGCGCGCAGCAGGTAGGGCGCGCCGAGCCCGGCGAACTGCGCGAGGTAGCCGCCGCTGGCCGCGCCGACAAGCATGCCGGCGCCCGTGAACACCTGCCCGCGCGCGAAGACCGCGTCGAGGCCGCCGGAGTACCCGGTGGCGCGCAGGGCGTCGACCAGCCAGGCCTCGGTCGCGCCGGAGAAGAACGTGAAGCCGAGGCCGATCAGGGCGGACGACACCGCCCAGGCCCAGAACGGCCCGTCGAGGCGCCACAGCCACAGGTAGAGCACCGTGGTGAGGCCGAGCGTGACCGTGCCCAGCAGGTACGACGCCCGGCGACCCCACCAGTCCGCGACGATCCCGGTCGGCACCTCGAAGATCACCATGCCGGCGGTGAAGAACGCGTTCGCGGCGAACGCCTGGAAGTTGTTCAGACCGGCGTCGAGCAGGAAGAGCGTGTTGACGCCCCAGATCAGCGACGCGGCCAGGGTGTTGCCGAGGCTGAGGCCGTAGTACGTACGCCGGACCAGCGCGGCGGTGAACGTCATGTACGCACGGTCTCACCCACCGCCGCCCGTCGCTTCTCGGGCGCCGGGGGAATGGCCGGGGAGACCGGCGCCTCGGCCGGCCGGCGGGGGCGCCCGCCCGGCACGAGCACCGGCACGCGCCCGGCGGCGAAGTCCTCGACCCAGCCGAAGAGCAGCACCGCCAGGCTGACCAGCGCGACGATCACCACGAACCGCCAGCCGATGCCGACCGCGCCGCGCACCGGCAGGCCGTGCGCCTCCCCGATCTTGGTGACGGCCACGATGATCGGCACGTGCCACAGGTAGATCGTCAGCGCCCGGGCGTTGAGGATCGTGACCAGCCGCCCGGGGCGCGCCGCGGTCGCGGCCGGCGCGAAGCCGAGCGCGATCAGCACGAACGCGGCGGACCACAGCGCGTTGCCCAGCGGGATGTCGTTGAGGTCGTACCCGCGCAACCCGGGATGGGTGGCGATCCAGGCCGCGCCGAGCGTCGCCAGCCCCGCCGCGAGGCCGATCAGGCGCCGCCGGGGGATGCGGCGCAGCATCCCGTCGTGGTGCGCGAAGCCGAGCAGCCACGCGCCGCCGTAGAGGGCCATGTCGCGCACGATCGCGTGCGGCGTCAGCCCGAAGAACGTGATGACGGCCAGCGCGGCGTAGGGCACCGCGACGGACAGCTTCGGGAAGCGGCGGAAGACCGGCAGGACGAGCGGCGACAGCAGCACGAACCAGAGGAAGTCGCGCAGGTACCAGGTGGCGCCCAGCGCCATCGAGCCCCAGCCGTTCGCGGGCGGGTCCTGGATCGGGAAGGCCCAGTAGAGGATCTTCCAGTCCCAGGCCAGCCCGGTGAACAGCATCGCGGGCACGGCGATCGCCGACATGGCCCAGAGCGAGGGCAGCAGGCGGCGCAGGCGGCGCTCGACGGCGAGCGGCCCGCAGCGGTCGATCGAGGCGGCCATCAGGGAGCCGGCCAGGGCGAACATCACCGTCATTGCGGGAAAGGCGATGGTCAGCGCCACCCAACCGGTGGAGTGGTAGACGACCACCCGGACGATCGCGACCGCGCGCAGCAGGTCCAGATACCGATTCCGCATAGTCTAAAGGGCTATCGAAATAACCCCCGACAAAGCAAACCAAACGGGCACAGCGTGAGATGACCCACAAATACGGTTAAAATCCCAGCTTTCTGAGCTGCTTGGGATCCCGCTGCCATTCCTTGGCGATCCGGACGTGCAGATCGAGATAGACCTTGCGGCCGAGCAGCTTCTCGATCTCGGCCCGCGCCCGGATCCCGACGTCCTTGAGCCGGGCGCCCTTGCTGCCGATCACGATCGACTTCTGACTGTCCCGCTCCACGAAGAGGTTGGCGTAGATCTTGGTGGTCTTCCCCTCGACCATCATCTCCTCGACCAGGACGGCGATCGAGTGCGGCAGCTCCTCGCGCACGCCCTCGAGCGCGGCCTCGCGGATCAGCTCGCCGATGAGCACCTGCTCGGGCTCCTCGGTGAGCACGTCGTCCGGATAGAGCGGCGGCGACTCGGGCAGGCGCTTGACGATCACGTCGACCAGCGTCTCCACCTGGTGCCCGGAGACGGCGCTGACCGGCACGATGTCCGCGAACTCGTAGAGCTTGCTGACGTCGATCAGCCGCTGCGCCAGCGTCGCCGGGTCGACCAGGTCGACCTTTGTCACGACGGCGATGACGGTGGCCTTGAGCTCGGCCATCTCGGCCGAGATGAACCGGTCCCCCGCGCCGACGGGCTCGTCCGCGGGGAAGCAGATCCCGATGACGTCGACCTCGCTCCAGGTCTCGCGGACCAGGTCGTTGAGGCGCTCGCCGAGCAGGGTCCGCGGCCGGTGCAGGCCGGGGGTGTCGACGAGGACCAGCTGGGAGTGCTCCTGGTGCAGGATGCCGCGGATGATGTGCCGGGTGGTCTGCGGCTTGTTCGACGTAATAGCGATCTTCTGACCGATGATCGCATTCGTCAGGGTGGATTTGCCCGCATTGGGACGTCCGACAAAGCACGCAAATCCGGCACGGTAGGTGGTATCAACGGCCGCGGCCCGACTTGCGGCCGTGTGCCGGTGCTTCTTTCTTTCTCCCGTACGCGCGCTCGGCGCACCGCCGGAAGCCCGTGGCCCCTGGCTCAGCTCCCCCTGTGGGGTACTGCTCGCGCCCGCCGTCCGGGCGCCGGCCGCGCGCGGTTTCCCGCCCCCGGCCCCGCCCGCCGCCGCGGGCTTCCCGGCGGCCGCGGGCTTCCCCGCCGCCGTGGGCTTCCCCGCCGCCGTGGGCTTCCCCGCCGCCGCGGACTTCCCCGCCGCCGCGGACTTCCCCGCCGCCGCGGACTTCCCCGCCGCCGCGGACTTCCCCGCAGCCGTGGGCTTCCCCGCGGTACCACGGCCCGCGCCGCCCGCAGCCGTGTCGGCCTGCTCGCGGCGCGCCGCCCGGCGCTCCTGGCGGCGCTGCTCGTTGCGCTCGCCGGCCGTCGGCCGCCGCTCGCCCGCGGCGGCCTCGGCGGCCCGCGCCTCGCCTGCTCCGGTGCCGGTGCTGGCCGCCTGCGCACGCCCGGGCCGCGCCGGCCGGGCGTCTCCGCCGCGCACCGCACTCTGGCCGCGCACCGCACTCTGGCCGCGCCCCGCACTCTGGCCGCGCCCTGACCGAACCGGCCGGGCCTCGCCGTCGTTACCGACCCTGGTAGGCCGGGCGTCGCCGCCACGCACCCCACCCTGGCCGCGCCCCGACCGAACCGGCCGGGCCTCGCCGTCGTTACCGACCCTGGTAGGCCGGGCGTCGCCGCCACGCACCCCACCCTGGCCGCGCCCCGACCGAACCGGCCGAGCCTCACCGTCATTACCGACCCTCGTCGGCCGGGCGTCGCCGCCACGCTTCGGACGGCCCTCGCGCTTCTCCGGCGTCACGCCGTCACCGTGCCCAGCAGGGCGCCGGTCGGGCCCGCCACGTGGATCGGCGCGTCGGCCGCCAGGTCCCGGACCGCGGCGTGCCCGGCACCGTCGAGCGTCGACGCCTCGGTCACCACCGCGGCCGCCTCAAGCCTGGTCGCGCCCGCCGCCACCGCCGAGGCCACCGCGAGCTGGAGAGCCGTGATCGACATGCTGGGCAGGGCGACGCTCGCGGCCGCGTAGGTGCGGCCGTCCTGGTCGCGTACGGAGGCGCCCTCGGCCGCGCCCACCCGGGCGCGGGCGCCGCGGGCCAGGGTGACCAGCTTCGCGTCCTCGGCGCTGAGCTCGCCCTCGGCGGGGTTGACGACGGATCCGGCGGGGATGGTCTGGTCAGGCATCGGCGTGCTGTCTTTCCTCGTTCTCGGGGGCGTTCGCTTCTTCGTCACTGTTGTCCGGGCCGACGCGGCACACCAGCACCGAGTCGATCCGGTTGCGGCGGCCGACCGTGCCCTCCGCGATCAGGTGCAGGCCGCACACGTCGACCGACGCGCCCGGGATCGGCACCCGGCCGAGGGTCTGCGCGAGCAGGCCGCCGACCGTCTCGACCTCGTCGGCCGGCAGTTCCACGCCGAAGAGCTCGCCGAGGTCCTCGATCGGCAGCCGCGCGGTCACCCGCACCGACCCGTCCTCGAGGTGCTCGATGGGCGGGTGCTCGACGTCGTACTCGTCGGTGATCTCGCCGACGATCTCCTCGAGGATGTCCTCGATGGTGACCAGCCCGGCCGTTCCGCCGTACTCGTCGACGACGATGACCAGGTGGGTACGCGCCGCCTGCATCTCCGACAGCAGGTCGTCGACCGGCTTGGACTCCGGCACGAAGGTCGCCGGGCGCATCAGCTCGGCGACCGGGGAGGCCGAGGCCGCCGGGTCGCCGTTCTGGGTGCTGCGCACGACGTCCTTGAGGTAGAGCACGCCCAGCACGTCGTCGACGCTCTCGCCGATCACCGGGATGCGGGAGAAGCCGGAGCGCAGGAAGAGATAGAGCCCCTGCTGGAGCGTCTTGGACTCCTCTATCCACACCATCTCGGTGCGCGGCACCATCACCTCGCGGGCGATGGTGTCGCCGAGCGCGAAGACCGAATGGATCATCTCGCGCTCGCCGTGCTCCACGACGCCGCGCTGTTCCGCCAGGTCCACGAGCTCCCGCAGCTCCACCTGGCTGCCGAACGGGCCCTCGGGGAAGCCCTTGCCGGGCGTGACCGCGTTACCGATCAGGATCAGCAGCGACGCCAGCGGGTTCAGCGCGCGGCCGAGCCAGCGCACCAGCGGGGCGGTGGCCCGCCCGACCGCGTAAGCGTGCTGGCGCCCGAGCGTGCGCGGCGCGACGCCGACCACGACGAAGCTGACGAGCGTCATCGCGCCGGCCGTGACCAGGGCGGCGCGCCAGCCGACGCCCCAGCTGTCCACCGCGACGAGCGCCACCAGCGTGGTCGCGGTCAGCTCGCAGAGCAGCCGGAGCAGCAACAGCAGGTTGAGGTGGCGCACCACGTCGCCGGCCACCGCGGCCAGTGCGGCGGCACCGCGCCGGCCCTCACGCTCCATCTCCGCGGCACGGGCCGGTGAGACGGTGGCGAGCGCGGCGTCGGTCATCGACGCCAGGCCGGCGAGGAGGACCAGGACCACCGCGTAGATGATCAGTTGCAGGTCAGGCAGGCCGCTGCTGTGGCCCGCCGCGAGTAACGACGGCTCCACTCTGATCAGCCGGCCCGCCGACCGGAGCGCCAGCTCTGGAGCAGCCGGGCCTGGAGCGCGAACATCTCGCGCTCCTCCTCGGGCTCGGCGTGGTCGTAGCCGAGCAGATGCAGCACGCCGTGCACGGTGAGCAGGTGCAGCTCGTCCGCGGCGGAGTGCTCGGCCGCGGCGGCCTGCTTCGCCGCGACCTCGGGCGCGAGCACGATGTCGCCGAGCAGCGCCGGCTCGCCGGTGCCGGACTCGCCGGGACCGTGGTCGACGCTGCCCTCGTCCATCGGGAACGCGAGCACGTCGGTGGGGCCGTCGCTGCCCATCCACCGCAGGTTCAACTCGGCCATGTAGTCGATGTCGACAAGCAGGATGGAAAGCTCGGCGAGGGGGTTGACCCCCATCTCCTCAAGCGCGTGCCGGGCCACCGCCAGGATCGCGTCGGTGTCGACCTCGACTCCCGACTCGTTGGCGATCTCGATGGACATGTAGTGCATAACCCCTTATCAGCGCCGGCGATTCGGGCGGCCGCCGCTGGCGGCGCGCCCCTGCACGGCATGGACGGACTGCGTGGCCTGCTGTTCCTGGTCGGCGTCGAAACGGGCGTACGCGTCGACGATCTCGGCGACCAGCCGGTGCCGGACGACGTCGGAGCTGGACAGCTCCGCGAAGTGCACGTCGTCGACGTCGCGCAGGATCTCCCGGACGACCCGGAGCCCGCTGCTCGTGCCCCCGGGCAGGTCGACCTGGGTGACGTCACCGGTCACCACGATCTTCGCACCGAAGCCCAGCCGGGTCAGGAACATCTTCATCTGCTCGGGCGTCGTGTTCTGCGCCTCGTCGAGGATGATGAAGGCGTCGTTCAGGGTCCGGCCCCGCATGTAGGCGAGCGGGGCGACCTCGATCGTGCCGGCCTGCATCAGGCGCGGGATCGACTCGGGGTCGAGCATGTCGTGCAGGGCGTCGTAGAGCGGCCGCAGGTACGGGTCGATCTTCTCGTTGAGCGTGCCGGGCAGGAAGCCGAGCCGCTCGCCGGCCTCGACGGCCGGGCGGGTGAGGATGATCCGGCTGACCTGCTTGGCCATCAGCGCCTGCACGGCCTTGGCCATCGCCAGGTAGGTCTTGCCCGTGCCGGCGGGGCCGATGCCGAACACGATCGTGTTCTCGTCGATGGCGTCGACGTAGCGCTTCTGACCCAGCGTCTTGGGGCGGATGGTCTTGCCGCGCCGGGAGAGGATGTTGAGGGTGAGCACCTCGGCGGGGCGCTCGGCGGTGTTCTGCTCGAGCATCGCGACGGTGCGGCGGACGGCGTCGACGCTCAGCGTCTCGCCCTTCTCGGTCAGCTCGATCAGCTCGGAGAAGAGGCGCTCCGCGGTAGCGTTGTCGGCGGGCGCGCCGGTGATGGTGATCTCGTTGCCGCGGACGTGCACGTCGCTGGCGAGGATGCGCTCGATCAGCCGCAGGATCTCGTCCTTGGCGCCGAGCAGATTCACCATGATCTTGGGGTCGGAGACCGAGATCCTGGTCTGCACCCGAGCGGCGGCGTTGCTGGAATCGGTGCCGGTCATAGGGCGGCCCTGAGGCCTACGCCACCTGCTCTCTTACTCGTCCCCGCCGACGATCGGCGGCCCGCTTGAGGATCGTGCCATCGTATCCGGTCGGCGCCCCCGGCGCCGAGGCCATTATCGGCGGGTCCGCCGCCGGTAGACGGCCGGGTCAGCCCTCGGAGACCCGCACGCCGTCGAACGTCTCCTGCGCCCGGGTGAACCGGTAGGTGGCCCAGTGCATCCGGACCACCGTGCCGTCGGCGTCCCGGGTCAGCCGCAGCAGCTCGCCGGCCTCCCGCCCGGAGACCGTGCGGAGCAGGTCCGGCTGGTCGGGCAGCGGCCGGAAGATCGACGGCGGCCGGTCCGCCGGCGCGTCGGCGGCGCGGGATTGCAGGGCACCGTCGTGCCAGCTGAAGACGTGCGGGAAGCCCTCGCCCCACCACGGCCCGAGCACCGACCGGTACGCCTCCGGCGCGGCCTTGCCGGGCGCCCAGGGCCGGATCTCGGCGGGGTCGGCCTCGACCGCGAGCCCGAGCAGCTCGTGCACCAGCTCGTTGATCTCCACTGCCGTCCCGGACGAGGCGAGCACCGCCGCGCCGAGCGCGCCGGGGTTGCCCGCGCCGCCCCGGCGGCCGTAGACGCCGGCCAGGAAGCCGGGCATGGCGCCGTCGTGCCCGATGTGCATCACCCGGTTGCCCTGCGGCACCAGGATCAGCCCGAGGCCGAAGCCGCCGGCCCAGAGCGTCTCGTCGGTGGTGGTCTGCGGCCAGTACATCTCGGCGACCGAGTCGGGCGCGAGCACCAGCCCGCCCGGGTCGACGGTCTCCGGGCCGGTCAGGAAGGCGGCCCAGCGGGCCATGTCGCCGGCGGTGCTCCAGAGCTGCGCGGCGGGCGCGGCGCCGCCGAGGTCCAGCTGCGGCTCGGGCCGGGCCGCGTCGGAGTACCTGTCGACCAGGTAGCCGACGACGGCGTCGCCGGTCGGCTCGACCGTGGTGGCGTCAAGGCCCAGCGGCGCGAGGACCCGCTCGCGCAGCACGGCGGCCCAGGTGCCGCCGCGCAGCCTGGCCACCAGCTGCCCCAGCACCGCGAGGGCCAGGTTGGAGTAGTGGTAGCGGCGGTTGTTGGGCAGCACCCGCTCGGCCAGCGCCAGGTCGGCGAGCAGGCCGGCGTCGTCCGGCGCGACCAGCAGGTCCCACACGTCGCCGTGCGGCTCGCGCTGGAGGCCCGCGGTGTGCGACAGCAGCCGCCGGATGGTCGCGCCGCCGTGCGCGGGCACGTCCAGGTGCGCCGAGACCGGGTCGTCCAGGTCCAGCAGGCCGTCGTCGCGGGCCTGCATGACCAGTACGGCGGTGAACGTCTTGGTGACCGAGCCGATCCGGAACCGGCTGTCCGCGTCCAGCGGATGCCCGGCGTTGCCCGAGTCGCCGACGGTGCAGGTCCAGAGGCCGCGGTCGGGGCGGTGCAGCGCGACCGAGAGCGCGGGAACCCGGGCGTCGGCCTGCACCCGGCGCACCGCGCGCTCCAG
Source organism: Amorphoplanes digitatis (assembly GCF_014205335.1). NCBI lineage: Bacteria > Bacillati > Actinomycetota > Actinomycetes > Micromonosporales > Micromonosporaceae > Actinoplanes > Actinoplanes digitatis. The sequence goes on from NZ_JACHNH010000001.1 coordinate 7,304,142, forward strand.
GCGTTGCTGTGGCGTCACCGGGACACCATCGGGCCGAGCGGCCGGCCGCCGAGGACGTGCGCGTGCACGTGGAAGACCTCCTGGCCGCCGTTGGCGCCGCTGTTGAAGATCAGCCGGAAGCCGTCGGCGAGCAGCCCCTCGGCCTCGGCGACCGCGGCGGCCGCGGCCAGCACGTCGGCGGCGGCCTTCGGGTCCGCGTTCGCCACGGCGGTCACGTCCTGGTGATGCGCCTTGGGAATCACCAGGACGTGCACGGGCGCCTTCGGGTCGATGTCGCGGAAGGCGAGCGTGGTGTCGGTCTCGTGCACGACGGTCGCGGGGATTTCTCCGGCGACGATGCGGCAGAACAGGCAGTCGTTGTCCACCCGGAAGATCCTAGAGTGACCTCATGACAGGACGGGCGATCCTCGTGACCGGTTCCTCCCGTGGCATCGGGCGGGCCATCGCCGCGCGTTTCGCCGCGGACGGCGACCGCGTGGCGGTACACCACCGCGACTCCGCCGAGCTGGCGCACGCTCTGGCGGCCGAGCTGCCCGGCGCGGGCCACGTCGTGGTCCAGGCCGACCTGGCGGACCCCGCCGCGGTACGCGCCATGGTCGACGACGCGGCCGCGCGGCTCGGCGGGCTGGATGTGCTTGTCAACAACGCGGGGATCTTCGGCCCGATGGACCGGCCGCATCCGGTCTTCGGCGCCGGCTACGACGAGTGGCAGGCGACCTGGCGCGGCACCTTCGACGTCAACCTCTTCGGTGCGGCGAACGCGGCGTGGGCGGCGGCGCAGCACATGCGCGAGCGCGGCGGCCGGATCGTCAACGTGTCGTCGCGCGGCGCGTTCCGGGGCGAGCCGGGCCAGCCCGCGTACGGCGCCAGCAAGGCGGCGCTGAACTCGATGGCGCAGTCGCTGGCGGTGGCGCTGGCCCCGTACGGGATCGGGGTGGCCTGTGTCGCGCCCGGTTTCGTCGAGACGGACATGACGAACGAGCACCTCAAGTCCGAGCGGGGCGAGGCGGTCCGTGCGCAGAGCCCGTTCAACCGGGTGGCCCGGCCGGCGGAGATCGCGAGCGCGGTGCACTGGCTGGCGTCGAGCGAGGCGGAGTGGGCGTCGGGGACGATCATCGACCTGAACGGGGCCTCGTACCTGCGCACGTAAGATCACCGGAGCCGATTGGATGGGAGCGCTTCCATGGACGACCTGCTGGCCCGGTTGACCCTCGAGGAGAAGGTGTCGCTACTGGGTGGACAGGACTTCTGGTCCCTGCCCGCGATACCGCGGATCGGGCTGCGCTCGCTGGTGATGTCCGACGGCCCGATCGGCGTCCGCGGCACCGGCTGGGCGCCGCAGGACCCGTCGATCGCGCTGCCCAGCCCGACCGCGCTCGCCGCGACCTGGGACACCGAGCTGGCCCGCCGTGCCGGGCGGCTGCTCGGCCAGGAGTCCCGGCGCAAGGGCGTGCACGTGCTGCTCGGCCCGACGGTCAACCTCCAGCGGACCCCGCTCGGCGGGCGGCACTTCGAGTGCTACTCGGAGGATCCGCTGCTCACCGGCGAGATCGGGGCGGGCTTCGTCGAGGGCGTGCAGGAGCACGGCGTCGGCACGACGGTCAAACACCTGGTGGGCAACGACTTCGAGACCGACCGGATGACCGTCGACGTGCGCATCGGCGAACGGGCGCTGAGGGAGGTCTACCTCGCGCCGTTCGAGCGGATCGTCGCGGCCGGCGGCTGGGGCGTGATGAGCGCGTACAACGCGGTGAACGGGCAGCCGATGGCCTCCAACGGGCGCCTGCAGTCGGACGTGCTCAAGGACGAGTGGGGCTTCGACGGCGTCGTGGTCTCCGACTGGCGTGCCGCCCGGTCGACCGTCGGCGCGGCGCTCGGCGGCCTCGACATCGCCATGCCGGCGCTGGAGAACCCGTGGGGCGACCGGCTGGTCGCGGCGGTGCGCGCCGGCGAGGTGCCCGAGGAGGTCGTGGACGACAAGGTACGCCGGGTGCTGCTGCTGGCCGCCCGCGTCGGGCTGCTCGACGACGTGCCCCGGGCCGTGCCGGCGCCGCCGGAGTACCTGGACGGCGCCGCCGTGGCGCACGAGATCGCGGCCCGGTCGTTCGTGCTGGCGCGCAACGAGAACTTCACGCTGCCCCTGGAGGCGGTGGCGCTGACGAAGGTCGCCGTGATCGGCGCGCTGGCCACGGACGCGCGGGTGCTCGGCGGCGGCAGCGCGCAGGTGACCCCGCCGTACGTGATCTCGCCGCTGGACGGCCTCGGCCGGGCACTGTCCGGGGTGGACGTCGAGTACACGATCGGCACGGACCCGCGGCCGTTCCTGCCGGCGCTGCCGCTGGCGGCCTCGGTCGAGCTGACCGGCGCCGGGTACCGGTTCGGCGTCGAGACCACCGCGGTGCGCTGGATCGGCGACCTGCCCGGCGGCACCGACCCGGCCCGGGTGACCGGCGTGGAGCTGCGCACCACGTTCACGCCGGACGCCGGCGGCGAGCACACGTTCGCGGTGTCCGGCTTCGGCACCTTCGACCTCTGGGTCGGCGGCGAGCACCGCGACATCGGCACGCTGCACCCGCCCGGTGCCACCCGGGCCGACCTGCTGCTGTCGCCGCGCGAGCACCGGGAGATCGTGTCGCTGAAGGCGGACGACCCGGTCGAGATCGTGGTGCGACAGACGATCGAGCCGGGCCTGGCGCACACGGTCAGCGCGACCCTCGGCCACCGCGGGCCGGGCGTCTCCGCGGAGAGCATGATCGCCGAGGCGGTGGAGCTCGCGGCCGAGTCCGACGTGGCGATCGTCGTGGTGGGCACCACCGAGCAGGTCGAGTCCGAGGGCTTCGACCGCGTCTCGCTCGCGCTGCCGGGCAACCAGGACGAGCTGGTGGCCCGGGTCGCGGCGGCGAACCCCCGCACGGTCGTGGTGGTGAACGCCGGCTCGCCGGTGCTGCTGCCGTGGGCGGACGACGTCGCCGCGGTGCTGCTTACCTGGTTCCCGGGCCAGGAGGCGGGCGCGGCGCTCGCCGACGTGCTGCTCGGCGTGCTCGAACCGGGCGGGCGCCTGCCGACGACGTGGCCGCGCCGCGAGCACGACTGCCCGGTGCTGGAGGTGGTGCCGCGCGACGGCGCGGTCTCCTACGACGAGGGCCTCTTCATCGGGTACCGCGCCTGGCAGCGCTCGGGCAACACGCCGCTGTACGCGTTCGGCCACGGCCTGGGCTATACGACGTGGGAGTACGAGATGCTCGCGGTGTCGGCGACCGAGGCGCTGGTGACGCTGACCAACACCGGCGCACGCTTCGGCACCGAGATCGTGCAGGTGTACGCGGAACCGCAGGGCCCGCCGCCGGTCGGCATCGGCCCGGCCGGGGTGGTGCCCGAGCGCCCGGCCAAGTGGCTGGCCGGCTTCGAGGCGGTGTCGGCCCATCCCGAGGAGACGGTGACCGTGCGGATCCCGCTGCCGCCGCGGACCTGGCAGGTCTGGGAGTCCGGCTGGCACACGGTCCCCGGGCAGTACGCGGTGACCGCGGCGCACGCGCTCGACGACCCGAGGCTCATCGCGACGCTGGAGCTGTAGACACGCCGACGGGCCACGACCGTCAGCAGGTCGTGGCCCGTTCGGCGGGTGTTCGGGTCTCAGTCCCGGGTCACGACCAGGTCCAGGCCCTTTTCGTCATGGGTCCAGGCGACGGCGAAGCCCGGCCATTCGCCCTGTAGCTGCCCGTCGGCGGCGACCGTCGCGTTCATCCGCGAGATCAGCGCGCCAGGCACCTGCAGGGACTCGAGGATGCAGGTCAGGTCGGCCTTGTTGAGGCCGTCCGGGGAGTCCGTCCCGGCGCCGTCCACTTCCAGTTTGCGGTTGCGGTCGACGATCTTGGTGGCCCTCTTGACCGGGTCGCATTTGGCGATGGCCGCGAGGAACGGGTCCTGCTCGCCGGCGGCGACCGGCGTCTGCTTGTTGCCGTTGCTGTCGAGCAGCTTGGGCACGAAAACGATGCCGGCGGCCACCAGCAGGACGGCGAAGATGATCCAGGGAAGCGGGCTTCGCTTCCGGACGTGCGGTTGCGGCGGGGTCTGGCGAGGGTGCGTCATATGGGTCCTTCGCGTCGGGGGGAGGGGGCGGACGCGCGGTCGAAAGTGTGCGCCCCCACGCGCAGCAAGACAACGATCACGGTGCGAACTGACTAATCGGACGAGTCGACTGTGGAAGTAAGTCTTACCAGACCCCTCATACACAGTCACACACAGTTATATATATCACTCCGTGATGATAGTCAGTCACTCTTCGCCGTCAATGATCTATATGCCGTCGAACCCCGTCAATACCCCAGCCGAGATCACACCCCGATCAGCGCCGGCGCCGCCTTCCGGGCCACCACGGAGTCCAGGATCTCGCCCACCCGGATCGCCGTGTTCGACAGCAGCGCCGACGTGATGCCGTGTGTGTGCTCGGTGCCGCCCTGAAGGTAGACACCGACCCGCAGCCGGGGGTCGGCCACCGCGCGGTAGTCCCGCTCCACCTGCGGCCGGCCCTGATCGTCGCGCCCGCACAGGTCGCCCAGCTCGCCGAGGATCGCGTACGGGTCCGCCTGGTGGTAGCCCGTCGCGCACACCACGACGTCGGCAGCCAGGTTCGTCGTCTCGCCGGTCACCAGCGACCGGATGCTGGCCACCACCCGGTCCGGGCCGTCGCTCACCTGGATCATCCGGGACACGTTCAGCATGCGCAGCCGCTGCTTGCCGAGGACCTTCTCCTGGTACGCGCGCCGGTACAGGTCGTCGATCAGGTCGATGTCCACCACGGAGTAGTTCGTGTTGGCGTGGTAGCCCATCAGCTGCCGCTTGACGTCCTCGGGCGCGAGGTAGAAGTCGTCGACCGCCGCCGGGTCGAAGATCTGGTTGGCGAACGAGCTGTCGTCCGCCGGCGAGTAGCCGTACCGGGAGAAGACCGCGCAGATCTCCGCCGCCGGGAACTCCCGGTGCATCGTCGCCACGGCCTCCGCCGCGCTCTGGCCGGCGCCGACCACGACGATGCGCCGCGGGTCCGTGCCCTTGAGCTTCGGCAGGTTGTGCAGCAGGTCGCTGGTGTGCCAGACGCGGTCGGAGGCCGTGACGCCCTCCGGCAGCCGCGGGCGCAGGCCCGTGCCGACCACCAGGTTGCGGGCCCGGTGCGTGGTCAGCTCGCCGCCCTGGCGGGAGAGCACGTCGGCCGCCACCACGTCACCGGCCGCATCGGTCACGGGCGTCACCGAGAGCACCTCGGCGTCGTAGGTGACCTGATCGTCGACCTGCGCCGCCGCCCAGGCGAAGTAGTCGTGGAACTCCACGCGCAGCGGGAACAGGTTCTTGTGGTTGATGAAGTCGATGAGCCGGTCCTGGCTGTGCAGGTAGCGCAGGAAGCTGAACTCGCTCGTCGGGTTCCGCAGCGTCACCAGGTCCTTGAGGAAGGAGACCTGCATGGTGGCGTCGTCGAGCAGCATGCCCCGGTGCCAGCCGAAGGTGGCCTGGCGCTCCAGGAACCGCGCCGCCACCTGCGCATCCGGACCCCCCGCGCCGTTGTGCTCGGACACGGCGATGGCCATGGCCAGATTGGACGGGCCGAAGCCGATCCCCACGACATCGAGTTCAGGTTCAGACATGTCCGTCCCCTCAACGGCGGGGCCGATCTGGCCCCGGATTTCGGTTAGCCTAACCTAAGCGTCTGCTGTGTCGAGTGAGGGAGTGATCCATGCGTGTCGTCATGTTCGGTTTCCAGACCTGGGGGCACCGCACCCTGCAGGCCCTACTGGACTCGGAACACGATGTGGTCATGGTCGTGACCCATCCCGCCGGCGAGGGTGCCTACGAGAAGGTCTGGTCCGATTCGGTCGCCGACCTGGCGCAGGCCAACGGCGTGCCCGTCCTGCTGCGCGAGCGCCCGGACGACGACGAGCTCTACGACGCGCTCAAGCAGGTCGCGCCGGACGTCATCGTCGCCACCAACTGGCGCACCTGGATCCCGCCGCGCATCTTCAACCTGCCCGCGTTCGGCACGCTCAACGTGCATGACGCGCTGCTCCCCGCGTACGCGGGATTCTCGCCCTTGATCTGGGCCCTGCTCAACGACGAGCCCGAGGTCGGCGTCACCGCGCACATGATGGACGACACACTGGACGCCGGGCCGATCGTGTTGCAGCGCGCCGTCCCGGTCGGCCCCACCGACACCACGACCGACCTGTTCGACAAGACGCTGGCGCTGTTCGGGCCGATCACCGTCGACGGCCTGGCCGAGATCGCCCGCGGCGGGCGCGACTTCGTCCCGCAGGACCGCAGCAAGGCGAGCTTCTTCCACAAGCGCTCGGAGGAGGACATCCGGATCGACTGGACCTGGACCGCCGAGGAGCTCGAGCGGCTGGTCCGGGCGCAGTCGGCGCCGTATCCGCAGGCCTTCTGCTACCACAAGGGCCGGCGGCTGGAGATCATCACCGCGGCCGTCTCGCAGGCGGTGTACGGCGGCACGCCCGGGCGCATCTTCTTCCGCGAGGGCGACGGCGTGGCCATCGTCGCGGGTGCCGAGGCCCGGCGCGGGCGCAGCAAGGCGCTGCTGATCCGCTCGGTGCGCACCGACGAGGGCGTCGAACTGCCGGCGCTCGAGTACTTCAGGACCATGGGCGGCTACCTCACCAGCCACCCGGACCGCTGACGCGAAAGGCCGCGACCGGGGGTCGCGGCCTTTCACCTGCCTCACCCGCGGGACTCAGTGCACCAGGATCTTGCCCGAGATCTGGTCGTCCGCGCCCGGCACCGGCGCCGAGGGGTCCGAGCCGATCTCGATGAGCTCGTTGCGCTCGTTGACGTGTGCGACGCGGGGCACATAGTCGGCCCGCTCGCGCTCGTCGACCTGCTTGAACGACATGATGATGATCAGGTCGCCGACCGAGACCAGGCGGGCAGCCGCGCCGTTGATGCCGATCACGCCGGAGCCCGCCTCGCCCTCGATGACGTACGTCACCAGGCGGGCGCCGTTGTCGATGTCGACGACCTGCACCTGCTCGCCCTCGACGAGGTCGGCCGCGTCCATCAGGTTCTTGTCGATGGTGATCGAGCCAACGTAGTGCAGGTCAGCCTGGGTCACGGTGGCCCGATGGATCTTGCCGCCGAGCAGGGTCCGCTGCATGTGTCGTCCTCCGTAGATGGGTTACCGCGAAAAGAATAGGGCCCTGGAGCCGTCGCGGAAGCAAAGGTAGCCTAACCTAACCTTCAGACCGAGCCAACGGACCCCCGATCGAGGAGCCACATACATGAACCGCCGCCTGGGCGGGTGGCGCCGCGCGCTGACCGTCGTCGCCGCCGGCCTTCTTGCCGCCTCCACCATCACCGCCTGCGCGTCCGATGAGGACGAGCCGACCACCCCCACCACGGCCGGTTCCGCCGCGGCGGCCTTCCCCGTCACCATCGAGCACAAGTTCGGCTCGACCAAGATCGAGAAGCAGCCGGAGCGGGTCGTCACCGTCGGCTGGAACGACCAGGACCCGGTGCTGGCGCTCGGCGTCGTCCCGGTGAGCACCCGCGAGTGGTTCACCGAGTACCCGACGTACCCGTGGGTCAAGGACGCGCTCGGCGGCAAGCAGCTGACCACGTTCTCCGCGGAGCTCAACTTCGAGGCGATCATCAAGCAGCAGCCGGACCTGATCCTGGCGATCTACGAGACGATCAACAAGGAGACGTACGAGAAGCTGTCGCAGATCGCCCCGACGGTCATCCAGTCCTCGGCGTACGCCGACGAGCAGACCCCATGGGACGTGCAGACCCTGACCACCGGCAAGGCGCTCGGCAAGTCCGCCGAGGCGCAGGCGCTTGTCGACAAGGTCAACGCGAAGATCACCGAGGCGAAGAGCGCGAACCCGCAGTTCGCCGGCAAGACCCTCGTCGTGGACTTCGGCCCGGAGAAGGGCCAGCACTGGCTGATCCCCGCGAAGGACCCGCGCCGCGCGCTGTTCGACGCGCTCGGCTTCGCCGCGCAGACCGAGTCCGAGGACGTCAGCGAGGAGCGGCTCGACCTGCTCGACCGCGACGTGCTCTTCGTCAACGGCGCGACGAAGAAGGACATGCTGGCCTCCCCCGCGTTCAGCCGCCTCAAGGTGGCCACCGAGGACCGCACCCTCTACACGTCGTTCTCCACCCCGCTGGGCGGCGCGCTGGCCTACAGCGGCCCGAACGCCCTGCTCTACGCGCTGGAGATCCTGGTGCCGCAGCTGAAGAACGCCACCGACGGCGACAAGGCGACAGCGGTCACCGACCTGTCGAACGCCGCCTGAGGCGACCCGCGACAACGGAGGAGGGCGGCCTCGGCCGCCCTCCTCCGGCAGTTCCGGACCGTGGCACCCACCTGTGATCATGGTCGCTGTGACGGATGACGCGGTGGTGCAGCAGGTTGGCGAACGGCCCTGGGTCTCGTGGTGGCGGGTGCTGCGGATCGTGCTGGCGGCCGGCTGGGTCGTGTGGGCCGGCCTCGCCTGGTGGGCGGCGCCCCGGGAGGCGAGTGCCGCGCAGGCCCGCGCCGACCTGGCCGGCGGACACGTCACGTCGTACGAGTGGGGCGACGACTGGGAGAACACCAACGGGCGGCTCTTTCCCGCCGACAGCCGCCTCCGGTCATCCGGCAGCGCCGGCCCGATCTTCCTGTGGCACACCGACGACGGGCGGACGCACTACGTCGTCCTGGACGACGGCGCGACCAGCTACCCGCCTGCCGCTACGGAGAACGGGCAGGAGTATTCCGGACCGGAGGCACAGGCCCTCGGCGTCGCGGTACAGGCCTACCAGGACCGGGGAACGCCCGCCGAGCCACCGACCAAGGCGATCCTGGCCGGGCTCGCGATCGCCGGCAGCCTGCTCGTCCTCGGCGTACTCGTCTCGGCGCCGGCGCCGGTCATCGGCACCCGGTGGTTCTGGTTCTGGGTGCTCACAGGCACGCCGTTCGGCCTGGGTCTGCTCGTGTGGCTGGCCCGGGAACGACCGTGGTCGCCCCGGGCCGAGCCCCGCGAGAAGCCGTTCCGGTGGTACGCCGGTATCGGCCTCGCCTTCGTGGGCGGACTGCTGATCCTCCTCGCCACCTGGGGCCTGCACAGCCTGCTCGGCGACGCCCTGATCCCGGACCCCGCCTGAATCCATAGACCGACGTTGGTATCCTCCCCCGGTGCCGACACCAGACCTCCCCCGGCGTCGGTCCGCGACGGCGCGGCGGGCACTGACCGCGGCGGCAGCCGTGGTGACCACCCTCGTGGCCGGCGCGGTCGCCGGGATCGCCGCCGCCGAGACCGGCCCGTCCGGCGGGCGCGTGGCGGCGGTGGCCACGCCGACGGCGAAGCGAACCATCCCGGCGCGGGCCACCGGAGCGTCCCCGGGCACCTACCGCGGCAAGGCGTTCGACGCCTGCACCGCGCCGTCGGCGGCGCAGATGAAGGCGTGGGCGAAGTCGCCCTACCGGGCCCTGGTGGTCTACTTCGGCGGCGTCGGCCGCGGCTGCAAGCAGCCCAACCTCACCGCAAGCTGGGTCGTGGCCCGCATGGCCGCGGGCTGGAAGTTGATCCCGGTCTACGTCGGCCCGCAGGCCCCGTGCACCACGACCGGCGCCAAAAACAAGATCACGCCGGCCAAGGCCGCGGCCGAGGGCACTGCCGCGGCGTCGGACGCCGTCGCGAAGGCCAAGGCGCTCGGCCTGGGCCGCGAGAGCGTGCTCATCTACGACATGGAGAAGTACTCCGGTGACGCGACGTGCCGGCAGGCGGTGCTGACCTTCCTCAGCGCCTGGACCGCACGCCTGCACGACCTGTCCTATCTCTCGGGCGTATACGGCGACGCCGCGACGACCATCTCCGCCCTGGTCAAGGCGCGCGGCACCGCCGGCTTCGTGTCGCCCGACCACGTCGACCTGGCCCGCTGGGACAACGTGGCCACGCTGACCGACCCCGCCGTCCCGGCCGACCACTGGCCCGGCAGCCGCCGGATGAAGCAGTACCGCGGCCCGCACAAGGAGACGCACGGCGGGGTCACCATCAACATCGACAGCAACCAGGTCGACTTCGCGCCGCTGCCGAGGACCCCGGCCGGCGACTTCACCGGCAACGGCTGGTCCGACGTGCTGGCCGTCGATGCCACCGGCGCCCTGACCGTGTGGCAGGGCAACGGGACGTCGGTGACCGCCCGCCGGATCGGCACCGGCTGGCAGGCGATGGACGCGGTGACCCGCCTCGGCGACTTCACCGGCGACGGCCGCGAGGACCTGATCGCCCGCGAACGGGACACCGCCGCGCTGTGGCTCTACCCCGGCACCGGCACGGGACACGGCACCCGGACGCGGATCGGCACGGACTGGGGCACTCCGCAGGAGATCACCATGGCCGGGGACCTGACCGGCGACGGCCGCGCCGACGTGGTCGCCGTGCAGCCGGACACCGGCCGGCTGCTGCTGCACCCCGGCACCGGCACCGGCCTCGGCACCGCGACCGCCCTGGGCACCGCCGACTGGCGCACGATGGACGAGATCACCGGCGTCGGCGACACGGACGGCGACCGCATCGGCGACCTGGTGGCGCGGGTACGGGAGACCGGGGCGCTGCGCCTCTACTCCGGCCGCGACCAGACCCTGGAGACCTACCGCGAGATCCACCCGGACGCCGGCACGCTCACCCAGCTGACCGGGGCAGGCGACTTCGACCGCGACGGCACCCCGGACCTACTGGCCGTCGACACGGCCACCGGAGACCTGGTCCGCTACCCGATCCGGGCCGCCGGGCTGGGCGCGCCGGCGCGGCTGGCACGGGACATGATCGGCGTCTCTCTGCTCTGACCCTGTCCGTTGCGCCCCGCTCTGCCAACGGGTTGTGGTCAGAAGTGCGGTCTTCTCGATGGGCGGCAGGCCGTCGTCGAGGTTGCGCAGGCGTCGATAGATCTCACGCAGCTGGGCCTTGTCGCCGATGTGCGTGGTGCCGACGGCCCTCTCCAGGACCGTCAAGGTGCTCGCCAGCGTGATCGATCCGACCGTGCCGCCGGGGCCGGCGTCGATGATCGGTCGCTGCGTCATCCGGCTTACGGCTCCGATGCCGTTTCGCGGTGCTCGTCGATCGCGTGGAGAGCGTCGTCCAGGGCACTGAGATCCACCTGCACCTCCGGAAGCTCACCGGGATCGGCCCAACTGACCGGGTGCCGCGCGGGGAAGACGCCGGCGTCGCGAAGTTCCGTCGCGGCAACGTCGGGCGTGATGCCCCGCAACGTGGCGATGGTCTGCGCGGAGACCACGCCGTCGGCGTAGCCCTGAATGGCGCGAGCCAGCAGCCGCCGCGGCGCCCGCCGCCGATCCGCGTCCACCTGGAGCGCCTGGTACTTGTCGCTCCACCCGAAACGCGCGGCCAGCTGCGGAGCCGTCACCGACATCCACTCGCCCTTGGTGGCGGCGTCGATGAGTCCGGCCTGCTCGAGCGCGATCGCGGCGATCTGCGGCGACACCAGGAACCTCTGGACGACGGCCGAGAGGGTAGCCAGGTTTACCGCACGCGTTTCCGCGAGGAAGTCCGTCAGCCCTTCGAGCGGCAGCAGCAGATGCCGGGCGAAGACGTCGGCGCGGCTCTCGGTCGGCGACCGCGCGCTCCAGTCGCAGGCGGTGTTGTCGGCCCAGTCCGCGAACACGACGTGGCCGAGCTCGTGAGCGAGCGAACTTCGCTGCCGCATCGGGTGCCGCGTGCGTGCCACGCCGATGAACACGGCACCGCGCCGCGGATCCCGCATCGTCAGGCCGTGCTCATCGGGTCCCACGTCGAGGACGGCCACGTCGATCCCCGTCGACTGCTCGATCAGCGTGACGAGATCTCCCAGCGGCTGCTGCCCCAGGCGGTGCTCCTGTCGGAACCGCTCGGCGGCCACGCGACCCTCGGACTCGGCGTTCATGCTCGTCCCTGCCGTCAGATCGTGGCCGGAATGGCCTGCTCGTCGAGGTAGTCGTCCAGCTCGAGGAAGTGCAACAGCGCGTCACGCATCTGCGCCATGCCGGAGCCGTTGGTGGCCCGGGCCGCACACTGCACCCGATCGGCCACCGTGCCGGCGCCGGTGAGCTGAGCAACGGTGTATCCCGTCGCCCATGAGATCGCCACGATCTCCGGAAGCTTCGCCCCCCGATCGCCGGAGATGATCCGCGACAGCGTGGGCTGGGAGATGCCCGCGGCCTCGGCGAGCGCGCGCTGGCTGAGCCCCGCCGCCTGCCGGGCCGTTTCTATGAGTGCGCCTATGTTGATGCTGGTCATGACCCCGCCCCCATGACTGAATCATGATCGGATTAGGTGATTCAGTCTACGCCGTCCGCCATGACGGCGCCATGTTCAAGCGACCTACCCAGTGCACATCTGCACAAAGCAGACATGACTGCATTTATGGCCGAGACCACCCTTACCGGCTTGGCCGGCGGTGGAACACCGCTGTGAGACGTACCTGTCCGAGTGGCCGACCGGCAGCTATCCGAGGTACGGGCGGTCGTGGTGTTCGGCGTGGTGGCGCAGACGGAGCCGGACAGACTCGTGAATGGGGATGTGGTGGAAGTCGGCGGGGTCGATGAATCGGACGTCGGTGGATTCGTCGCTGGCCGCGATCGCGCCGCCCACAACCCGGCCGAGGTAGGTCACGTTGAATTCCTGGCGGATCTCACCATCGGCGTACGAGATCACGTGTTGCGGGTCGGTGTAGATGCCCAGCAGCCCGGTGATCTCGATGTCGAGCCCGGTCTCTTCCTTCACCTCGCGAACGACGCATTGGCCCAGCGTCTCGCCGATGTCCATCGTGCCGCCGGGCAGCGCCCAGTTGCCGGAGTCGGTGCGGCGTTGCAGCAGCACCCGGCCTCGGTCGTCGACGACCACGGCGGAGCCGCCGGGCACGAGGCTGTTGGCCGTGGGTGCGGCGGGGTCGTGGTAGTAGTCACGGCGGCCGGTCATCGCGGCTGTCCGCCGGGGTACGAGACGGCGGTTTGCCAGACCTGCTCGAACTGGTCGGCGAATGAGGCGAAGATCCCGTACGGCGACAGTTCCCGCAGATGCAGGGCGGGGTGTTGGTAGCCGCGGGCGCGGTACAGATACGGGGTGACGATCATCTGTTGGTCGAAGCGGAACACCGCGTTGTACAGGTGCACACCGTGCAGGCCGACCTCGATCCCGGCGATGTCATGAAGCGGTTCGCAGACGTTGAGGGCGTTGCGGATGCGACCGGGCAGCGTGCCGCCGGTCTGTTCCAGGGCGTCGCGTTCGGCGACGTGAGGGCAGTCGGGGTCGGCGAAGGCGAGCCGGATCCGGGCGCCGTGTGCGGCCTTGTCGGCGAGGCGCTGCATGCCGTCCGGGACCAGCTCCAGGATGAACGGGTAGGCGTAGCCGAGCAGATCGATGCGCCCGGTCGCGTCGCCGAGCAGGGATGTCCACAGATGTTGCGGGATGTCAGCGCGGTGGGCCCATGCGCCGACGATCTCGGCGGTGGCTTCGGCTCCGGGGGCAAGGTCCGGCCGGGTTTGCGGCCACAGGCCGGTTTCGGTCTCGCCGAGCAGGTCGGCGACGGCCAGGCGGGTGCGCTGGCGGGGGATGCGGCCGGACAGCCATCGGGTCACGGTCTTGGCGTCCACGCCGACGGCGGCGGCGAGTTCGGCCACCTCGAGGTTCGCGCGCAGTAGAGCGCTGCGGAGCCGCTGGCTCATACCGGCACGGTAGCGGACAAATGAGGGACGCTCGAAGGCCTCGGAAGTGTCCATGCAAATGGTGTCAGGGACGTTCCAGCGTCTCCAGTATGGCCCGTAGGTTGATGGGCAGATGCCCCTGCCGGTGGGCGCCGCTGAGGGCGAGGGACACACTCTGCAGGCCGCATGGCTGGCTGGGTGTCCCTCGCCCTCAATTCGTCAATCACGGGCGGCTGGAAAAGCGGTCGCCACACGACCGGCTTCATACGGGATTCGGTTACGAGCCGGACGCCAGCCTGCTCGCCAGTAGTGGGCCGAGGCGTTCCAGGGTGGCCGGATCGAGCAGTTCCGAGTGGCCGACCGGCAGCTCGTGCACCTCGACGCCTCCGACCAGTGGCCGCCAGGCCGGTGCCGCCGGGCCCTCGAAGCCCGGCTCCGCGACGGTCGCCTCGACGAAGAAGAGCTCGCCGGCGTAGGACGGGTACTCGGCGCCCGCCAGCAGCCGGTCGGCGGCCAGGTAGTTCTCCAGTACCAGGGCGATCTGCTCGTCGGTGAGCGCGGCCACGCTCCCGCCCGCCGCCCGCACGAACCCGACCGCGTCGGCGACCGACAGGTCGGGGTCGGTGACGGCGTAGCCCATCTCGGTGAGCAGCGCCGCCACCGTGGACGGCGCCTGCACCGCGTCGCGCCGGGCGTCCAGCATTCCGACGAAGCTCACCGACCGACCGCGCCGGCGCAGCGTGGCGGCCACGCACAGCGCCAGCGCCCCGCCGAACGACCAGCCGAGCAGCCGCACCGGCCCGGCCGGCCAGGCGGCGGCCACCCGGTCCGCGTGTGCCTCGGCGAGCGCGGACATCGTCTCGGGCAGTTCGGCGCCGGACAGCAGCGGCGACTGGAGCCCGACCAGCGGGACCGACTCGGGCAGGTACCGCTTGAGGCCGGCGAACTGCCAGCTCAGACCGCTCGCCGGTGCCAGGCAGAACAGCGGCGGCTCGGCGCCGCCGGGATGCAGCACCAGGACCGGCGCCAGCGCGTCGCCGGCGGGCGCGTCGTCGGCGAGCAGGCGGGCCACGCCGGCGACCGTCGGCGCGGTGAAGAGCCGGGCGACGGGCACGTCGGCGCCGAGTTCGCGGCGCAGCGCGGTCGCCAGCCGGACCAGCAGCAGGGAGTGCCCGCCGAGCGCGAAGAAGTCGTCGTGCACCCCGACCGACTCGACGCCGAGCACCTCGCTCACCAGGGCCGCGACGGCCGCCTCGGTGCGCGACCGGGGGCGCGTACCGGTGGCGGTGACGGCGATGTCCGGCAGCGCGGCCCGGTCGACCTTGCCGTTCGGGGTGAGCGGCAGCGCGTCGAGCACGTGGCACACCGCCGGGACCATGTAGCCGGGCAGCGCGTCCTCCCACAGCCCGGCCGGCACGGCGCCGTCGGTCGTGGTCAGGTACGCCACCAGCCGGTCGCCGCGGGCGACCACGACGGCGCGGGTGACGTCCGGGTGTGCGAGGGCGACGGCCTCGATCTCGCCGAGTTCGATGCGGAAACCGCGCACCTTGACCTGGTGGTCGGTGCGGCCGAGGTAGCGCAGCCGCCCCTCGCGGAACGTGACCAGGTCGCCGGTGCGGTAGAGCCGCCGGCCGCCGGGCGCGGCCACGAACCGGGACGCGGTGAGCGCCGGGCGGCCCAGATAGCCGCGGGTGACCTGGTCGCCGCCGAGGTACAACTCGCCCACCACGCCCGGCGGCACCGGGCGCAGCCGCTCGTCGAGCACGTGCGCGGTGGTGCCGGGCAGGGGCCGGCCGATGGTGCCGTCCCAGCCCGGCCCGACCTCGTCGGCCGTCGCCCAGACGGTGACCTCGGTGGGGCCGTACAGGTTCGTCACCGAGGCGGCGCGGTCGAGGAGCGCGGCGGCCAGCGACGCCGGCAGCGCCTCGCCGCCGACCAGCGCCCGGATACCGGAGAGGTCCACGTCGGACGACTCCAGCAGGGCCGCCCAGAGCGCCGGGGTCGCCTGCATCGCGGTGATCCGCTGCTCGCGCAGCAGGGCGGTCAGCAGCAGCGGGTCGCTCACCTGTGCGGGCGAGGCGAGCACGATCGTGCCGCCGGCCAGCAGCGGGCCCATCAGCTCCAGCACGGAGATGTCGAACGACAGCGTGGTGACCGCGAGCAGCCGGTCGTCCGGCTTCAGCGGTACGGCGGCCAGGAACGTCCGCAGGTCCCGTTCGGTGACGACGACGCCCTTGGGCCGTCCGGTCGAGCCGGAGGTGTAGATGACGTACGCGGCCTGCCCGGGCCGGGTCACCACGGCGGGCGCGGCGGCGGCCGGAACTGCCGCCAGGAACGACGAGTCGATGATCGCCGCGGGTCGCGCGTCCTCGATCATGAAGGCCAGCCGGGCGGGCGGGAATGCCGGGTCGAGCGGCAGGTAGGCGGCGCCCGCCTTGGCCACGCCGAGCACGGCGACGACCAGCTCGGCCGAGCGGGGCAGGCTGATGCCGACGATGCTCTCGGCGCCGATCCCCCGCGCGGCGAGCGCGGCGGCGACCGCGTCCGAGGCGCGGTCCAGTTCGGCGTAGCTCCACGAGACGCTGTCCGCGACGAGCGCCTCGCCCTGGTGCCGCGACAGGGCGGCGAACCAGGGCTCGGCCGGCGCGGCGGCGGTCCCGGCCGACAACGCGTCCAGGTCGCGCCGGTCGGCGTCGGTGAGCAGGTCGGCGTCGCCGACGCACAGGTCCGGGTCGGCACCGAACGCCGACAGCAGCCGGGTGAGCCGGTCCAGCAGCCGCCGTGCGGTCTCCGGCTCGAACCGGCCGGCGTCGTACTCGCAGGTCACCTCGACCCCGTCGGCGCCGCCGTCGACGAAGGTGACGTTCAGGTCGACCTTCGGGTCGGCGGCGAACTCCGGCGCGGCAAGGACCGGCAGCCCGAGCACCGGGCCGCCGTCCGTGGGCCGGTGGAAGTAGCCGATCATCGCCTGGAACAGCGGGTTGCGGCCCGGCACCCGCGGCGGGTTGACCAGCTCGACCACCTGTTGGAACGGCACGCCGGCGTGCTCGAACGCGGCCAGGTCCGCGGCGCGCACCCGGCGCAGCAGCTCCGCGAAGGTGGGGTCGCCGGCCAGGTCGGTGCGCAGTACGACGGTGTTGACGAAGAAGCCGACCAGGTCGTCCAGCGCGGCGTCGCCGCGTCCCGAGGTGGGGCTGCCGATCGGCACGTCGGTGCCGGCGCCGTGCCGGGAGAGCAGCACGGCGAGCGCGGCGTGCAGGGCCATGAAGAGGCTGGCGGACTCGCACCGGGCGATCTCCCGCAGCGGGTCGATCAGCCCGGCCGGCAGCGCGGCGCTGACGAGCCCGGCACGCTTGCGCCCGGCGGCGCGCGGGCCGTCGGCGGGCAGGGTGGTCTCGTCGGGCAGCCCGCGCAGGGCCGACCGCCAGAAGTCCAGGTCGGCGGGGTTGTCGGCGAGGGAGAGCGCGTAGTCGGCGTACTGGACGGTCAGCGGGGTGAAGTCCGGCGCCCGGCCCTGCGCGCGGGCCAGGTAGGCGGTGCTCAGGTCGCGCAGCAGCGGCCCGTCGGACCACTCGTCCATCGCGATGTGGTGCAGCACCAGCGCGAGCACCGTGCTGTCGCCGTCCTCGACGACCGCGGCCCGGATCGGCAGGTCGGCGGAGAGGTCGAACGGGCGGCCGACGAGGTCGTCGACGGTGACGTCGCGCAGCACCGGGATCGAGGCCGGCGCGGCGGCGATGTGCTGCGCACCGGCGACGATCAGCGTGCGCAGCACCTCGTGCCGGGACACCACGTCGGCGAGGGCGAGCGACAGCGCGGGCACGTCGATCCGCCCGCCGAGGCGGACCAGCAGCGGGTAGTTGTAGGCGCTGGAGCCGGGGTCGAGCTGGTCGAGCAGCCAGAGCCGCTCCTGCGCCGGGGAGAGCGGCAGAACCTCGGGCCGCTGCCGCACGGCGAGGGCGGCCCGCGCCGGGCCGCCGGTGATCCGGGCCAGCCGTTCCGGGGTACGGGCATCGAACAGCGCCCGCAGCGACAGGTCCCCGCCGAGCTCGGCGCGGACCCGGCCGAGCAGCCGCAGCGCGGTCAGCGAGTGCCCGCCCGCGTCGAAGAAGTCGTCCTCGACGCCGAACGAGGGCAGGCCGAGCACCTCCGCGAACAGCTCGCAGAGCCGCCGTTCCCGGTCGTCGGCGGGCGGCCGGGACTCGGTGGCGACGGGCGCGGGCGCGGGCAGCGCGGCGGCGTCGAGCTTGCCGTTGACGGTCAGCGGCAGCACGTCGACGACGGCGTACAGCGACGGGACCATGTAGGACGGCAGGCGCTCGGCGAGGGCGGCCTTCACCACCGCGGGCGCCACGGAACCGACCAGGTAGGCGTGCAACGCCCCGTCGCGGGCGAGCACCGCGGACTGCCGGACGCCGGGCACCGCGGAGACGGCCGTCTCCACCTCGCCGAGCTCGATCCGGTAGCCGCGGATCTTCACCTGGTCGTCGGTGCGGCCGAGGAAGTCCAGGTTGCCGTCGGCGCGCTCGCGGACCAGGTCGCCGGTGCGGTACAGCCGGCTACCGCCCGGCCCCGCGACGAAGCGCGAGGCGGTCAGGCCCGGCCGGTTCAGGTACCCGCGGGCCAGCCCGGCGCCGGCGATGTACAGCTCCCCGGCGACGCCGGGCGGCACCGGGCGCAGCCAGCCGTCCAGGATGTAGCCGGTGGTGTTCCAGATCGGCCGGCCGACGGTCGCGGTGTGGCTGTCGGACGTGCCGCCGCCCAGGGTGTTGATCGTGTATTCGGTGGGGCCGTAGAGGTTGTAGCCGGCCACGCCGTCCGTGTCGCGCAGCACCGCCCAGAGCTTCTCGGAGACGGCCTCGCCGCCGAGCAGCACCAGGCACGGGCGGTGGTCGCCGTCGAGCAGGCCCTCGTCCAGCAGCGCCTGCGCGTACGTTGGCGTGAGGTTGACGACGTCGACCCGGTGCGCGGCGCAGTAGGCGACCAGGGCCCGCCCGTCGCGCCGCAGCTCCTCGTCGGCGACGTGCACGTGGTGGCCCTCGACGAGCCAGAGCAGCTCCTCCCAGGACATGTCGAAGGAGAAGCTCACCGTGTGCGCGATGGTCAGGATCCGGCCGCCGGCCGCGGCGACGGTCGGGCCGAAGATCGCGTCGCGGTGGTTGAGCTGCATGTTCGTCAGCCCCCGGTACGGCGTGACGACGCCCTTGGGCCGCCCGGTCGACCCGGAGGTGTAGATGACGTACGCCGGCCGGTCCAGCCGCCCGGGCGTGCCCGGCGCGAAGTCGGCCAGCCACGGCTCGCCGACCTCCTGGTACAGCCCGGCCAGCGATTCGAGCACGAGCAGCGGCTCCGCGTCGTCGATCATGTCCTGCCGGCGCTCGGCCGGCAGGTCCAGGTCGAGCGGCAGGTAGGCGGCGCCGGCGCGCAGCACGGCGAAGAGCGCGACGACCATGTCGATGCCGCGCGGCATCGCGAGACCCACGATGCTCTCGGGACCGGCGCCGCGGGCACGCAGCCCCCGGGCGACGGCGCTGACCCGGCCGTCCAGCTCGGCGTAGCTGAGGGTGACGCCGTCGTGGGTCAGCGCGGCCGCCGCCGGGGTGTCCGCGGCCTGCCGGGCGAGCATCTCCGCGATGGTCAGGTCGGGGATCTCCGCCGCGTGGCCGAGCTGCGGCGGCGGAACGGGCAGGGCGACGGCGGCGACCGGCGCGGACACGTCCAGGGTCCGCAGCACCCGGCCGAGCCGGGCGAGCAGGGACCGCGCCTGCGCCTCGGCGACCACGTCGGACCGGTACTCCAGCCGGATCCGCAGCTCGCGTCCGGGGGTGGCGACCCAGGTCAGCGGGTAGTGGGTGGCGTCGACCGCCTCGATGCCGACGATGCCGTGCTCGGACTCCAGGTCGGTGAACGTGTCGTCGTCGAGGAAGTTCTGGAGCACGTACAGGTTGTCGAAGAGCTGGCCGCGCCCGGCGGCGCGCTGGATGTCGCCGAGGCCGAGGTATTCGTGGGCCATCAGGTCGATCCGCTCGGCCTGCACCCGCCGCAGCACGTCGCCGACCGGCTCCGCGGCCGTGAGGGTGACCCGCTGCGGGACGGTGTTGAGGAAGACGCCGACGACCTCGTCGATGCCGTCGAGCTCGGTGGGGCGCCCGGCGACGGTGGTGCCGAAGACGGCCTCGGTGCGCCCGGACGCGTGGCTCAGCACGATGCCCAGCGCGGTGCTCAGCACGGTGTTGAGGGTGACGCCCGCGGACCGGGCCTGCTCGGTGAGCCGGGCGGTCTGCGCCTCGGTCAGCTGGAGGGCGAGGCTTGTCGCGAGGACCGGCTGGGTGCCGGCGGCGGCCGGGTACAGGATGGTCGGCTCGCCGAGCGACGCCGCCCAGGCGCGCGCCGACGCCTCGGTGTCCTGCCGCGCCAGCCAGTCCAGGTAGTCGGTGAAGCTCGCGCTCTTCTCCGCGATGGGCCGGCCCGCGTACGCGCCGAACAGGTCGCGCAGCACCAGTTCGCGGGACCAGCCGTCCCAGAGCAGCAGGTGGTAGGTGAAGAGCAGCCGGTCCCGGCCGCCGGGCAGCCGGACCACGGTGAGCCGGGCCAGCGGCGGGCTGGCCAGGTCGAACGGGCGGGCCCGGTCGGCGGCCATGATGTCGTCGAGCCGCGATTCGTCGTCGAGCTCGACGACCTCGACGGCGGCCGGAACCTCGGTGCCGAGGATCGCCACCGGCTTGTCGCGGCCCTCGTCGGTGAAGCCGAGGCGTGCCGCCGGGTTGGCATGCAGCACGGCCGCGAAGGCACGCTCGAGGGCGGGCACGTCGAGCCGGTAGTCGACGTCGAACGCGTTCTGCGCGATGTAGACGTCGGCGTCGCCGGCCAGCTTCGCCTGGAAGAACAGGCCGTCCTGTAGCGGCGACAGCGGCCACTGCCGCTCGGCCGGTGCCAGCGCCGCGGCCCAGCCGTCCGCGATCGCCCGGGTGGCATCCGCGCCGAGGCCCTCGTCGGCGTAGGTAAGTACCGCGTGCAGCTCACCGCCGCGGACCCAGGCGTTGATCTCCAACAGGTACGGCGTGCCGAGGTCGTCGTCGGGCCGGACCCGGATGTCCTCGTCGGCCGACGCCCAGTCGGCGTCGTCGCTCGCGAACCGGCCCAGGTAGTTGAAGAGCACCTGCGGCGTGCCGAGCCGGGACAGGGCGGCGGCCGAGCGCGGGTTGACGTAGCGCAGCAGGCCGAAGCCGAGGCCGTCGTCGGTGCTCGGCGCGGGCAGGCGTACCGGCGAGACGGAGGTGAACCAGCCGACCGTGCGGGACAGGTCGGCGTCGCCGATCGGCTCGCGGCCGTGCCGTTCCAGGTCGACCACCAGGTCCGCGTCGTCGCCGCGCCACTCGCCGACCGCGGCGTGCAGTGCGGCCAGCAGCTTCGCGGTGACGTCGCCGCCGAGCAGCGACGGGTCGACGGGTACCCGGATCTCGTGGTCGCGGGTCTGCCCGACGGTCAGGCCGAAGGTCTGCGCGTCCGCCTTGAGCTCGCCGCCGGGCGCGAGGATCCGCTGCCAGGCCGGGAACTCGGCCAGCCGGGCCGCGGCGCCGGCCTCCTCGGTGAGCTGACGCGCGAACGTGCGCAGCGACGTGCCGACCGGTTCGAGCGTGCGGCCCTCGTACGCCTGGCGCAGGTCCTCCGCGAGGATGTGCCAGCTCACCCCGTCGACGACGAGGTGGTGCGCGACAAGCAGCAGGCGGCCCTGCCGGTCCGGGCCGGCGTCGAAGAAGACGGCCTGGAGGACGTCGCCGGCGTCGGGGTCGAGCCGGGCGACGGCCGCCTCGGCCTCGCGGGCGATGACGTCCGGTTCGGCGCCGTCGACCACGGTCAGGGTGTACCCGCCGGTCGCGGTCACCTCCTGTGACCAGAGCATCGGCGCCGGGCGGCTCAGCCGCAGGCGCAGCGCGTCGTGGCGGGCGACCAGGGCGTCCAGCGCCCGCCGCAGGCGGGCCTCGGTGGCGCCGGGCGGCGTGCGCAGCAGGTCCGCCTGGTGCAGGCGGTTGATGCCGCCGCCGAGCTCGGCCAGCCGGTGCACGATCGGCAGCAGCGCCACCTCGCCGACGCCGTCGCCCGGCGCGGCCGCCGGAGCGGCCGGCGCGGCCTGCGCGTCCGGCCCGGCCAGCGCCTGCGGCGTACGCAGCAGGAAGACGTCGCGCGGCGACAGCTTGACGCCGGCGCGCCGGGCCCGGTTGACCAGCTGGATGGCGACGATGCTGTCGCCGCCGAGTGCGAAGAAGTCGCCGTCGGCCGGCACCGCGCCGAGGCCGAGGACCTCGGCGAACAGCTCGCGCAGCGCGGTGACCGCGGCCGGCTCACCGGCGGCGGTCACCGCGGCCGGCGCCTCGCGGACCGGCTCGGGCAGCGCGTCGCGGTCGAGCTTGCCGTTGACGGTCAGCGGCAGGGCGGGCAGCGTCACGAACGCCGCCGGGACCATGTAGTCCGGCAGCACGGTGGCCAGGTGCGCCCGGATCGCGTCGGCGTCCGGCCGGGTACCGGCGCGGGCGACCAGGTAGGCCACCAGCCGGCGGTCCCGCAGGATCACCGCCGCGTCCGAGACTCCGCCCAGCGACAGCAGCGCCGAGGTGATCTCGCCCAGCTCGATGCGGTAGCCGCGGATCTTCACCTGGTGGTCGGACCGGCCCAGGTAGACCAGCTCGCCGTCCTCCCAGCGGGCCAGGTCGCCGGAGCGGTACAGGCGGCCCGGGCCGTACGGGTCGGCCACGAACCGGGACGCGGTCAGCGCGGGCCGGTCCAGGTAACCGCGGGCGAGCTGGTCGCCGGCGACGTAGATCTCGCCGGTCACGCCCTCCGGCACCGGCCGCAGGTACGCGTCGAGCACGTGCACGGTCAGCCCGGGCAGCGCGGCGCCGATGACGCTGGGCCGGGTCACGTCGTCCGGCCGCAGCGCCCGGAACGAGACGTGCACGGTGGTCTCGGTGATGCCGTACATGTTGACCAGTTGGGGTGCCTCGTTGCGGGCGTACCAGGCGGTGAGCCGGGACAGGTCGAGCGCCTCGCCGCCGAAGACGACGTAGCGCAGCGGCAGCCGGTCCGGCTCGTCCGCGTCGGCCTCGATCAGCGGGTAGAACGCCGACGGGGTCTGGTTGAGCACCGTGACGCCCTCGGTGCGCAGCAGCGCCCGGAAGCGCCGCGGGTCGCGGGCCACGTCGTGCGGCACGACGACGAGACGGCCGCCGTGCAGCAGCGGGCCCCACAGCTCCCAGACCGAGAAGTCGAACGCGTACGAGTGGAACATCGTCCACACGTCGTCGGCGCCGAAGTCGAAGAGCCGCTCGGCGGCGGCGAAGAGCGCCCGCACGTCCCGGTGGGTCACGACCACGCCCTTGGGCTTGCCGGTCGAGCCGGACGTGTAGATCACGTACGCGGCATTGTCCGGGCTCAGGTCGACGGCCGGGCGGGTATCCGGCCGCGTGCGTGCGTCGACGGCGATGCCGCCCTCGCCGATCACGCAGACCGGGTCGGCGTCCGCGAGGATGTACTCCTGCCGCGACGCCGGCGCGCCGGTGTCGACCGGCACATAGCAGCCGCCGGCCTTGACCACGGCCAGCAGCGCCACGATCAGGTCGGCGCCGCGCGGCAGGATCACGGCGACGCGGGACTCGCGCCGCACGCCGCGGGCGATGAGCTCGTGCGCGAGCCGGTTGGCGCGCGACTCCAGCTCGGCGTAGGTCAGGGCGGTCTCCCCCGCGGTCACCGCGACGGCGTCCGGGTGCGTGAGCGACAGGTCCAGCGTCGCCTCGCGTACCTCGAGTGCCTCGCCGCCGGACGAGGCCGCGCCGAGGTCCAGGGCGGCGACCGGCCGGTCGAGCCCGTCGGCGAACTGGTCCAGGACGCGGTGCACGAGGCCGGCAAGGCGCTGCGCGGACGCGGCGCCGATGGCCGCGTCGTACTTGATCTCCAGGGTCAGGTGCTCGCCCGGGAACGCGACGAGCGAGACCGGATAGTGCGGCGAGTCCGTGCCGGTGAAGCCGCGCACGCCGAGGCCCTCGGCGTCGCCGCCGTCGACCGACGGGAAGTTCTCCACCACCACCATCGAGTCGAACAGCTCACGGACCCCGGCCAGCCGGTTGAGCTCGGCGAGGCCGACCTGCTGCACGTCGAGCACGTCCGTCTGCTGCTCCTGGAGGCGGCGCAGCACCTCGCCGAGCGGCTCGTCGGGCCGCCAGGCCATCGGCACCGGCACGGTGTTGATCAGCAGGCCGACGATCGACTCCACGCCGGGCAGTTCGCCGCCGCGGCCGGAGACGGTCGAGCCGAACACCACCCGGTCGCGGCCGAGCAGCCGGCCCAGCAGCAGGCCCCACGCGCCGTGCACCAGGGTGCTGACGGTGACGCCGTTCGCCCGGGCCGCCTCCGCCAGCTCGCCGGTGCGCTCGAAGACGGCGAAGGCGCTGTCGTGGTGCGAGACCGTGGTGACGTCCGGGTAGAGCGCGGTCGGCTCCACGCCGGACAGGGCGGTGGCCCAGGCGGCGCGCGCGGCATCGCGGTCGCGGGTGACCACGGACTCGACGTGGTCGCGGAAAGTCACTCCGGGTGCCGCCAGCTCCCTACCGTGGTACGCGGCGACGACGTCGGAGAAGACCAGCGGGTACGACCAGCCGTCGGCGAGGATGTGGTGCATCGTCTCGATCAGCCGGTGCTCGGTGTCGCCGAGCGAGACCAGCGCGTAGCGCAGCACGGGCGGGTGCGCCAGGTCGAACGGCTGCGCCAGCTCGGCGGCCGCGATCTCCGCCAGTCGCTCGGCCGTGTCGGCCTGGTACTCGCGCCACGGCACCTGCACGTCGGCGGCGACGACCTGGACTATCCGGCCGTCGCCGAGCTCCCGGAAGGAGGCGCGCAGCGCGTCGTGGCGGCGCACCGCCGCCTCGACCGCGCGCCGCAGCCGGGCCGGGTCGACCGCGCCGGTCAGCTCGGCGACCTGCTGCACCGCGTACGTGTCCACCTCGGAGACGACCGAGTGGAAGTACATGCCCTCCTGGAGCGGCAGCAGGGGCAGCACGTCGGCGGCGTCGGCGAACGCGTCCACGTCGTCCTGGGTCAGCGACACCAGCGGGAAGTCCGACGGGGTGTGCCCGCCGACGTCGGCACCGGCCAGCTCGCGCAGCGCGGCCATCCACTGCTCGCCGAGCGCGATGACCCGCTCCTCGGCGAGGATGCCCGCCGGCCAGGAGAGCGTCGCGGTGAAGACGTCGCCGGTGGCGTGCGCGTTGATCTCCAGCGGCATCGCCGGGTTGGCCGGGTCGACGCCCTCGCGCAGCGGCGCCGCGGGGCTCCAGTCGACGCCGCGCTCCCCGGCGCCGAAGCGGCCGAGGTAGTTGAACAGGATCTGCGGCGCCGGGCCGAGGTCCTCGTCGCGCAGCCAGCGCAGGTGGCCGTACCCGATGCCGTCGGCCGGCACCGCGCGCAGCTGTTCCTTGATCGCGCGGGCCGCGGCGGCGATGTCGCCGGTGCCGGGGTCGAGCCGGACCGGATGGATCGCGGTGAACCAGCCGATCGTGCGGGACAGGTCGAGGTCGCCGGTGCGGCCGTGGCCCTCGAGGCTGACCAGCACGGGCGCGGAGGCGCCGCGCCAGCGGTTGACGGCGACCGCCAGGCCGGTGAGCAGCACGTCGTTGACGCCGCCGTACATGGCGGCGGGGACGCTGGAGAGCAGCGGGACGGTGACGTCGGCCGGCAGGGCGACGGTGATGGAGCGGACCGTCGCGGCGGTGTCGACGGCCGGGTCGACGGGCCGGTCGCCCAGGTCCGGGCCCGGGTCGGCAAGCGTCGCGCGCCAGAAGCCGGCCTGCTCGTCGTGGAACGCCTGCGTCGCCGCGAACGTGCGGAACGACGCGCCGACCTCGTCCAGCGTGACCGGGCGGCCGGCGCAGACGTCGGCCCAGCCGCGGGCCAGGTCGCCGGTGATGATGCGCCAGGAGACGCCGTCGATCACCAGGTGGTGGATGACCAGCAGCAGCGTGCGGCCGTCCCAGGCGGCGCGCAGCATGATGCCGCGCGCCGGGTCCAGCCGGGCCACCTCGGCGGCCTCGTCGATCGGCCCCTCGGTGAGCAGGCCGGTGGCGGTCAGGCCGGGCGCGGGCACGTGCAGGGTGCCGTCGAAGCTCGCGCGGAGCAGGTCGTGCCGGTCGAGCAGCGCCTGGAGGATCGCCTCGAGCTGCGCCCGGGTCAGCGCCGCCGGGGTGTGCCAGGCCATCGACTGGTAGAAGTTGCCGAGCGGCGTCGCGGACTTCACCGTCTCGGCGAGCATCGGGGTGAGCGCCACGTCGCCGACGCCGGTGTCGGTGCGCACCTCGACGGTCGCGGCGGGCAGCGCCGCGGCGAGCGCCTGCACCGTGCGGCGGCGGAACACGTCACGCGGTGTCACGTGAAGGCCGGCCTTGCGGGCGCGCCCGGCGACGGCGATGGACGAGATGCTGTCGCCGCCGATGGCGAAGAAGTCGTCGTCGATGCCGACCACCGGCAGGCCGAGTACGTCGGCGTAGAGGGCGCAGAGCAGCGCCTCCCGCTCGTCGCGCGGTCCCCGGGCGGCGGACATGATCGGTTCCGCCGGCGGCAGCGCGGCGGTGTCGAGCTTGCCGTTCACGGTCAGCGGCAGCGCGTCCACGACGGCGTAGAGCGACGGGACCATGTAGGACGGCAGCCGCTCGATCAGGGCCGCGCGCACGTCGCCGGGCGAGGCGCCGCCGACCAGGTAGGCGTGCAGCTTGCCGTCGCGGGCCAGGACGGCCGACTGGCGTACGCCGGGCACCGCGGCGACCGCGGCCTCGACCTCGCCCAGTTCGATCCGGTAGCCGCGGATCTTCACCTGGTCGTCGCTGCGGCCCAGGAAGTCCAGGTTGCCGTCGGCGCGCTCGCGCACCAGGTCGCCGGTGCGGTAGAGGCGGCCGCCGCCGGGGCCCGCGATGAAGCGGGACGCGGTAAGGCCGGGCCGGTCCAGGTAGCCGCGGGCCAGCCCGGCGCCCGCGATGTACAGCTCGCCGACGACGCCGCGCGGCACGGGCCGCAGCCAGCCGTCGAGCACGTACCCCTGCGTGTTGAAGATGGGCTTGCCGACCGTCGGGGTGCCGCTGTCGCCGGTCCCCGCGCCGAGGGTGTTGATCGTGTACTCGGTGGGGCCGTACAGGTTGTAGCCGGTCGGGCCGTCCGGGTCGCTCAGCCGCGACCAGACCGCCTCGGTGACCGCCTCGCCGCCGAGCAGCACGAGCCACATCCGGTGCCCGTCCAGCAGGCCCTCGTCGAAGAGGTGGTGCGCGTAGGTCGGTGTCACGTTGATGACGTCGATGCCGCGCGAGTGGCAGTACGCGACGAGCGCGGTCGCGTCGCGCCGCAACTCCTCGTCGCAGACGTGCACCTCGTGGCCCTCGACGAGCCAGAGCAGCTCCTCCCACGACATGTCGAACGAGAAGCTCACCGTGTGCGCGATCCGCAGCCGCTCGACGCCCGCGGCCCGCGCCCGCGCCACGGTCGGGTCGAAGATCTCCGCCCGGTGGTTGAGCTGCATGTTCGTCAGCCCCCGGTACGGCGTGACGACGCCCTTGGGCCGCCCGGTCGAGCCGGAGGTGTAGATCACGTACGCGGGCCGGTCCATCCGGTCCGTGGCGAAGTCCGGGTGCGCGACCGGGCCGTCCTCGCACGCGAGGCCGTCCAGCGAGGTCAGCACGAGCAGCGGCCGCGCGTCCTCGATCATGGTCTGCCGCCGGTCCTCGGGCAGGTCCAGGTCGAGCGGCAGGTACGCGGCGCCGGCGCGCAGCACGGCGAAGAGCGCGACCACCATGTCGATGCCGCGCGGCAGCGCCAGCGCAACGATCCGCTCGGGCCCGGCGCCGCGGGCGACCAGCCCGCGGGCCACGGCGTCGATCCGGGCGTCCAGCTCGGCGTAGGTCAGGCGCTCGTCGCCGAAGACCAGCGCGACGGCCGCCGGGGTGCGCGCGGCCTGCGCCGCCAGCATCTCGGCGATGGTCTCGTCAGGGATCTCGGCGGCCCGGCCGTCCATCCGGTCATCCGCACCGAGCGGCAGCGAGCCGGCGGGCACGTCCAGGCCGTCGGCGAGCGCGCGCAGGACCGCGACGAGCGAGTCCACCATCGACCGGGCCTCGGCCGCGGTGACCACGTCGGGCCGGTACTCCAGCTTGATCCGCAGGTTCGCGCCCGGCGTCAGCACCCAGGTCAGCGGGTAGTGCGTGGTGTCGGTGTACTCCACGTCGACGATGCCCTGCGCGGCCTCGAGGTCGTCGAACGTGCTGTCGGCGAGGAAGTTCTGTAGCACGTACAGGGTGTCGAAGAGCTGGTCGTGGCCGGCCGCGCGCTGGATGTCGCCAAGGCCGAGGTACTCGTGCGGCGCCAGGTCGATCCGGTCCTGCTGCGCCCGGCGGGCCAGGTCGGCGACGGACGTGCCGGGCGCGGCGGCGACCCGGGCGGGCACGGTGTTGAGGAACAGGCCGATGACGTTCTCGATGCCGGGCAGGTCCGTCGGGCGGCCCGCGACGGTGGTGCCGAAGGTGACGTCGCCGCGGCCGGTGCGGTGGCCGAGCACGAGCCCGAGCGCGGCGGTGAGCACCGAGTTCAGCGTGACGCCGGCCCGGCGCGCCTGCTCCTGGAGCCGGCCGCTGACCGCGGTCGGCAGCGCGGCGAGGATCCGCTCGGAGAGCATCGGCTCGAGCCCGGCGGCGGCGGGCACGACGATTGTCGGCTCGTCGAGGACGGCCTTCCAGGCGGCGGCGGACGCGGCGGTGTCCTGCTCGGCGATCCACGCCAGGTAGTCCGGGAACCCCGGCCCGTCTGCGGGCAGTACGCCGCGGGCGCCGCGCGAGTCGTAGAGCGCGAACAGCTCCCGCAGGACCAGCTCGCGCGACCAGCCGTCCCAGAGCAGGAAGTGGCAGGTGAGCAGCAGCCGGTCGGTGCCGTCCGGGTTGCGCACGACGGTGAGCCGGATCAGCGGCGGGTTCGCGAGGTCGAACGGGCGCTCGCGGTCCTCGACGGTGATCCGCTCCGCGTCGCCCTCGGCGACGGCGACGACCGCCGGCACGCGCGCGCCGATGTACTGGAGCGGCCGCGGGTCGCCGGTGAAGCCGGCCCGCAGCGTGGGGTGCCGGTCGAGCAGCGCGGCGAACGCCGCCTCCAGGGCGGGCACGTCGATCCGGCGGTCCAGGTCGAAGACGTTCTGCGCGATGTAGGTGTTCGCGCCGTCGGAGTAGGTGGCCTGGTAGTAGACGCCCTGCTGCAACGGCGACAGCGCCCAGATGTCGGCGACCGGCACCGGCGAGGCCGCGACGACGGCGTCGACCTCCTCGTCGGTCAGCTCGACCGTCGGCCGCAGGCGCCCGGCGACGGCCGGCTCGTTGGTGGCGGCGATCGCGGCGGCGGTGCGTGCGCGGAAGACGTCCTGGGTGGAGAGCACGATCCCGTCCTGTGCGAGCAGGTTGACGAGGCGGATGGCCGAGATGCTGTCGCCGCCGACGGCGAAGAAGTCGTCGTGCACCCCGACGGTCGCGGCGCCGAGCACGGCCGCGAGCCGGGCGCAGACCAGCGCCTCGCGCGGGGTGCGCGGCGGTGCCGCGACGGCGGCGGCCGGGTCCGGCAGGGCGCGCCGGTCCCGCTTGCCGTTCGGCAGCAGCGGTACGGCGTCCAGCACGGTCACCGTCGCCGGCACCAGGTACGCGGGCAGCTCCTCGCGCAGGGCCGCGAGCAGAGCTTGCGGGTCGATCGTCTCCCCCGCCGCGGCGACCACGTACCCGTGCAGGCTCGAACGGTTGCGCGCGACCGCGACGGCCTCCCGCACGCCGAGGCGCCGCAGCAGCGCCGCCTCGACCTCGGCCAGCTCCACCCGGTGCCCGTTGACCTTGACCTGGTCGTCGTTGCGGCCCAGGAACTCGACGGTGTCTGCGACCCAGCGGCCCAGGTCGCCGGTGCGGTACAGCCGCTCGCCGGGCGTGAACGGGTCGGCGACGAAGCGGGCCGCGGTCGCGCCGCCCTGTCCCCGGTAGCCCCGGGCGAGCTGCACGCCGCCGACGTAGATCTCGCCGACCGCGCCGGGCGCGACCGGGTCGAGCGCGGCGTCGAGCAGGTACACCCGGACACCGGGCACGGCCCGGCCGAGCGTGACCGGCGCGCCGACGACCACCTCGCCGGCGAGGACATCGCCGGTGTTCTCGCTGGCGCCGTACGAGTTGACGATCGTGGCGCCGGGCGACGCCGCGGCGAGCGCCGCGACGGTGCCGGCGTCCAGTGCCTCGCCGCTGGTGATCCAACGCCGCAGGCCGCGTACCCGGTCCGGCGCGGTCTCGGCGAGGGCCGCGGCGAGGCTGGGCACCGCGAGCAGCTGGGTGGCGCCGGAGTCGGCGACGAGCCGGGCCAGGGCCGCGCCGTCGGCGGCGGCCGTCTCGTCGGCCACGACGACGGTCGCGCCCGCGACCAGGCCGCCGAGCAGCTCGGTCGTGCCGTCGATGAAGCTCATCGAGCTCTTCGCGACCCGCACCTCGCCGGCCCAGGCGTCCCGGGCCCAGGCGAGCCGATTGGCCAGCGCGGCGTGGGTGCCGACGACGGCCTTGGGCCGCCCGGTCGAGCCGGAGGTGTACACGACGGACGCTGCGTCGAGCGGACCGACCGTAACCTCGGGCGCCGTACCCGCGCCGACGGCCCGGATCCGGACGGCCGGAACTTCGTGCGGCGGCAGCGCGCGGGCGCTCGCGTCGTCGACAAGCAGGCAGACGGGCGCGGCGTCCTCGAGCATGAACTCGATCCGCGCGGCCGGATAACCCGGGTCGACCGGCAGGTACGCGGCGCCGGCGCGCAGCACGCCGAGCAGCGCGACGGGAAGCTCGGCCGTGCGCCGGGTGGCGACCGCCACGACGTCGCCGCGGCGCACGCCGGCGGCGTGCAGCGCGGCCGCGACCGCGCCGGCCCGCTCACACAGCCGGCCGTAGGTCAGCTCGGTCGCGCCGCCGCGCACCGCGATCCGGGCCGGGTCGACGGCGGCGATCATCGCGGGCACGTCGGTGCCGGCCGCCGCCGGGCCGCCGACGCCGAGCGCGAGCGCCTCGGCCCGCTGCGCGGCGGAGAGCAGGTCGAGCGCGGCGACCGGGCGCGACGCGTCGCCGGCGAACGCGGCCAGCACCCGGAGGTACTGCTCCAGCAGCAGCTCGGCGGCGGCCGGGTCGAGGCGGTGGGTCAGGTCGACGTCGATGGTGTCGCCGGGCTTGACCATCAGCGTCACCGGGTAGTGCGGTGCCTCGATCACGTTCATCCCGGCGATCCGCACGTCACCGTCCGCGGGTGCGGACGCCGCCGGATAGTTCTCGATCACCACGAGGGTGTCGAAGAGCTCGGTGAGGCCGATCCGGCGCTGCACGTCGGCGAGCGCGGTCTGCTCGTGGTCGACCACCTCGCGCTGCGCCGCGGCGAAGCCGCGCAGCACGTCGGCGAGGATGCCGTCGCCGGACCAGCGGACCCGGGCCGGCACGGTGTTGATGAGCAGCCCGGCGATGGCGTCGACGCCGGGCAGATCGCCGCCCCGGCCCGAGACCGTCGAGCCGAACACGACGTCGTTGCTGCCGGTCACGCGGCCGACGAGGACGCCCCAGGCGGCGGCGAGGACGTTGCTCACGGTGATCCCGTACGCGCGGGCGACGGCACGCACCCCCGCGCCGTCGACGGTGGCCCGGACCCGGGCGGCGGGCGCGGAGGCGCCGGGTGCGAGCAGCGTCGGCTCGGTGACGCCGTCGAGCAGGCGGGCGAACGCCTCGGGGTCGCCGGTGCCGCGATGGGCGAGGAAGTCGCGGTAGGACGGTGCCGGCGGCAGCTCGCGGCCCGCGTACAGGGCGAGCAGGTCGTTGAGGACCAGCGGCACCGACCAGCCGTCGGCGACGATGTGGTGCACGGTCTGCACGAGGACATGCCGGTCCGCGGCGAGCCGGACCAGCGCGTAGCGCATGGCCGGCGGGCGGGCCAGGTCGAACGGCTCCGCGCGCTCGGCCGCGGCGACGGCCTCGACGTCGTCGCTGACCACCAGGCGCCAGGGCAGCGCCGGGCGGGCGCCGAGGACGGCGACGACCTCGCCGCCGCCGACCGGCCGGAACGCGGCGGCCAGGTTCGGGTGGCGGTCGAACAGCTTGCCCGCGGCCTCCCGCAGCCGCTCGGCGTCCAGCGGCCCGTCCAGCTCGATGAGCTGCTGCACGACGTACGGGTCGGCGCCGGGCGCGTAGGTGGCGTGGAAGTAGAGGCCGGCCTGGAGCGGCGTCAGCGGCAGCACGCCGGCGACCCGGGCGCCGAGGGCGTCCACGTCGGCCTGGTCGAGGGCGACCAGCGGGAAGTCGGAGGGTGTGTGGCCGGCGACAGCCGGGTCGGCGGCGATGCCGGTCAGCAGCTCGACCCAGCGCCGCGCGAACTCGCGCACCTGGTCGCGGGTCAGCACGCCGGTGGCCCAGCTGAAGGTGGCCGACAGGCCCGCGTCGACCGCGACGGCGTTGACCTCCAGGGCCCGGGGCAGCGGCATCCGGGGATCGCGCCGCTCGACCACGACCTCGCCGTCGACGACGGTCTCCCAGTCGGCGCCGGTGTCCGTGCCGAACCGGCCGAGGTAGTTGAAGAGCACCTGCGGCTGCACGGCGAGCTCCGGCCGCGGCGCGAGGTAGCGCAGGGCGCCGTACGACAGGCCGTTGTGCGGCACGGCCCGCAGCTGGTCCTTGACCGCCTTCACCGCACTCGCCGGGGACAGGCCGGTGACGTCGAGGCGGACCGGGAACAGCGTGGTGAACCAGCCGAACGTGCGGGACAGGTCGAGGTCGACGGCGTCCTCCTCGCGGCCGTGCCCCTCGAGCTCGAGCAGCAGCGGCGCGTCCGGCGAGATCGCCAGCACCAGGGCGGCGACGAGCGCGTCGTTGACCCCGCCGTGCACGGCCGCGGGCACGACGCCGAGCAGCCGCTCGGTGACCTCCGGCGGCAGCGTGACGGTCAGCGTCTCCTCGGTGGCCACGGTGTCCCGCGCGGGATCCAGCGCCCGGCTGCCGAGCGGGCGTACCGGCTCGGCGGCGGCGCCGGCCCAGTAGGCCGCGTCCGCGGTGAAGTCCACGCCGGACAGCGCGGTGGCCCACCGGCGGTACGAGGTCGGCGCGGGCGCGATCGGCAGCCCGTTACGCAGGTCCTCGGCCAGCACCCGCAGCGAGACCCCGTCGACGACGACGTGGTGCACGGCAACGATCAGCCGCCGGGACTCAGGCCGGAACGAGAAGGCGACCATCCGCCCGGTGCTCAGCCGGGCGACGGTCGCGTCCAGGTCCTCGTCGAGCGTGACGACGTCGGCGGCGGTGAGCGCGCCGACCGGTGCGATGGTCAGCACGGCGCCGTCGGCGCTCGCCCGGAGCACGTCGTGCGCGGCGAGCAGGCCGTCGACAAGCTCGTGCAGCCGCTCGACGGTCAGTCCCTCCGGGGTGCGCAGCGTGACCGCCTGGAAGAAGCCGTCCATGCCGTTGCCGACCTCGTCGAGCCAGGCGACGATCGGCGTCGGCGGCACGGCGCCGATCGCGTCGACAGCGTCGGCCTGCGGCTCGGCGGCCGCGCCGGCGACCAGCGCGAGGGCGGCCGGCGTCGGGTTGGCGAACAGGTCCCGGGCGCGCAGGGTGAAGCCGGCCCGGCGCGCGGCGCGCACGGCGCCGATGGCGACGATGCTGTCGCCGCCCAGCGCGAAGAAGTCGTCCTCGGCGCCGACCGCCGCAAGGCCCAGGACCGTGGCGAAGACCTCGCAGAGCGCGGCCTCGGCCGGGGTGCGGGGCGCCCGGGAGATCGCCCCGGCGAGCACCGGCGCGGGCAGCGCGCGGCGGTCCACCTTGCCGTTGGCGGTCAGCGGGAACGCGTCAAGCAGCACGACCGCCGACGGCACCATGTACTCCGGCAGCCGGTCCGCGCACCACTCGCGCAGCTCGTCCGGTGCGGTCGCGCGGTCCGTCACCGCGTACCCGATCAGGTGCCGGTCGTGCACGAGCACGACGGCCTGGCGGACCGCGGGGTGGCCGGCGACGACGGCCTCGACCTCCTCGAGCTCGAGCCGCATGCCGCGGATCTTGACCTGGTTGTCGGCGCGGCCGACGAACTCCAGGGTGCCGTCGCCGTGCCAGCGGGCCAGGTCGCCGGTCCGGTACATCCGGGAGCCGGGCTCGCCGAACGGGTTCGCGACGAAGCGGGCGCCGGTCAGCGCCGGCGCGTTGACGTAGCCGCGCCCGAGCAGGAAGCCGGCGGCGTACAGCTCGCCGGCGACGCCGGTGCCGACCGGGTTGAGGTCGTCGTCGAGCACGTAGAGCTGGGTGTGCGGGTTGGGCCGGCCGATCGAGGTGGCGATCCGCTCGGCCGAGTCGCGGTAGATCACGTGCGAGACGCCGATGGTCGCCTCGGCGGGGCCGTATCCGTGGTACAGGGTGGTGGCGAGCTGGGCGCGGAACCTGTCGAACAGCTCCGGGGTGAGCACCTCGCCGCCGCACCAGACGTGCTTGAGGCCGTCGAGCAGGTGGGTGCCGCGGGCGAGCTGCAACAGCACGTCCAGCATGGAGGAGACCAGGTAGACGAAGGTCACGCCCTCGGTGGCGATGAGATCCAGCAGGTACTGCGGGTCGCGCTCGCCGCCGGGCTCGGCCACCACGACGTACCCGCCGGAGACCAGCGGCAGCAGGATCTCGTTGACGCTGATGTCGAACGAGAGCGGCGCCTTGAACAGCGACGCGTCGCCCGGTCCGAAGTGCAGGATCTGCTCGACCTGCCAGCGCAGCCGCTCGGCGATGGCCTCGTGGCGGATCATGGCGCCCTTGGGCTCGCCGGTGGAGCCCGAGGTGAAGATGACGTACGCGAGGCGCCCGCCGTCGATGTCGGCGTCGGCGGCCTCGGCGGGCTGCGCGCCGTACCGCCGGACGTCCTGCTCGCTCAGGGTGAGGCGCACCCGGGCGCCGGCCAGCACCTGCTCGCGGCGCCGGTCCGGCCAGGCCGGGTCGACCGGCACGAACGCGCCGCCGGCGACCATGACGGCGAGGACCGCGACGACCATCTCCGCGCCGCGCGGCATGCCGATGCCGACGGTGTCCTCGGCACCGATGCCCCGCTCACGCAGGTGCCGGGCGACGCCGTGCACCCGGCCGCTCAGCTCGCGGTAGGTCAGCCGGGTCTCGCCGGCGACCAGCGCCAGCGCGTCGGGCGTGCGCCCGGCCTGTGCGATGAAGTCGGCGACCACGGTCGAGGTCGTCTCCGGCCGGGTGTGATTGTTCCACCGCGCGAGAAGCTCCTCGAAGCCCTGCAGCCCTGCCGTCATCTTTTCCCGCACCTCCGATGTGGAACGCCCGAGGGCGCGCGTCATCGACGCGGGATTAGGTTAGCCTAACCTCTTCACTGGGCGGCATGCGGATACACGTGAGGCCGGATACCCGTGCGGTATCCGGCCTCCCCGATCGTGCGTTTTCAGGCGGGAGTGGAGCTTCTCGACGCCCAGGCCGACCAGAGTTCGGCGTAGCGGCCACCCGCGGCGACGAGGTCGGCGTGCGGGCCCGACTCGACCACGACGCCGTGCTCCATGACGACGACGCGGTCCGCCGACGCGGCCTGGGTGAGCCGGTGCGCCACGATCAGCACCGTCCGGCCCTGCGTCGCGGCGGCCGCCGCCCGCTCCAGCGTGCGGGCACCCGCGCTGCCGGCCTCGGCGGTGGCCTCGTCCAGTACGGCGACCGCCGGGTCCAGCAGCACCAGCCGGGCCAGCGCCAGCTGCTGGGCCTGCGCGGGGGTCAGGTCGTGTCCGCCGTCGCCGACCTGCGTGTCCAGCCCGTCCGGCAGCTCCTGCGCCCAGGCGAGCGCGCCGACCGTTTCCAGCGCCGCGGCCACCTCGGCGACGCTCGCGCCCGGCCGGGCCAGGCGCAGGTCCTCCACCAGCGGGCCGGCGAAGACGTGCGTCTCCTGGCTGATGATGGCCACGGTCCCGGCCGGCAGCTCCGGCACCGGCACGCCGTCGACCCGGGCCGCGCCCGCGTCGGGGCGCAGGATGCCCGCGGCGATCGACGCCACGGTGGTCTTGCCGGCCCCGGTCGAGCCGACCAGGGCGACGCGCTCGCCCGGCTCGAGGTGCAGGCTCACGCCCCGCAGCACCGGCGTCCGGCCGTCGTAGCTGAAGCTCACCTCGTCCAGGGTCAGCGAGGCGTCCGCGGGCGGGCTGCCGGCCTCGCGCCGCTCCACCGGCATCGTCTCGACGCCGACCAGGCGGGCGAGGCTCGCGCCGGCCGCCTGGATCTCGTCGAACGTGAAGAGCAGCATCGACACCGGGTTGAAGAGCCGGTGGAAGAGCAGGGCGGCCGCGGAGGCCTGGCCCACCGACACCGACCCGTCGCGCACCAGCAGGAAGCCGACCACCAGCAGCGCGGAGAGTCCGAAGAACTCAGCCCGGTTGACCCGGCCCACGAAGCGGGTGAAGAGCGTGAAGACGCCGACGTCGATGTCGCGGTGCTTGGCCGACGCCCGCTCGATGTCCTCCAGGTGCCGCCGCTCGAGCCGGTACGCGTGCACGGTCCGCAGCCCCTGCATGCTCTCCACCAGCAGCTGGGACCGCTCCGCGACCGCCTTGCGCTCCTGCGCGTACCGGGGCGCGGACAGCGGCAGATACCAGCGCAGCGCGATCACGTAGAACGGCACCGCCACGGCACCGGCCAGCCCGAGCCGCCAGTCGATCCCGGCCATCGCCGCCAGGCTCAGCAGGCCCAGCAGCAGGGCCGAGATCACGTTGGGCAGCACGTCGGCGACGGCCTTGCCGATCGCCGCGATGTCGGCGCCGACCCGCGACAGCAGGTCGCCGCGCCCGGCCCGGTCCAGCACCAGCGCGGGCAGCCGCAGCGCGGTCGCCACGGTGCTCTCCCGCAGATCCGCGAGCATCCGGGACCCGAGCCGGCCGATCAGGTACGTGGACAGCCCGATCGCCGCGCCGCCGACCACCGCGGCGACACCGATGACGATCGAGATCTCGACGATCGCGGACGCGCCGGCGCCGGCGCGCACCCGGTCGACGAGCACGCCGAGTGCGTACACGGGAAGGATCGCGGCGGCCGCCGCGAGGATGCCGACCAGCAGCGTGCCGATCACCTCGCCGGGCCGTCCGCGCAGCTCCGCCCAGAGCCAGGCGCGGGTCTGCCGCGAGGTCGCGACGGGCAGGATCTGGCTCATCTCAGCACCAACTGACGGTAGGTCTCGTCGCTCGCGCCCAGCTGCTCGTGCCCGCCCTCGGCCGTCACGGCACCCTCGCCGAGCACGACGACCCGGTCGGTGGCGGCGAGCAGCGCGGGACTGCTGGTGATGACGACGGTGGCGAAGCCGGCGCCGGGCGCGTGCCGCAGCGCGCGGATGCCCTGCGCGATGGCGTGCTCGGTCACCGCGTCGACGGCGGTGGTCGGATCGTGCAGCACCAGCACCGCCGGGCGGGCGAGCAGCGCGCGGGCGAGCGCGATGCGCTGCCGCTGGCCGCCGGAGAGGCTCGCGCCCCGCTCGGCGACGACCGCGTCGAGCCCGTCCGCCTGGGTGGCGAGCACCTCGTCGGCGGCCGCGGCGCTCAGCGCCTCGGTGAGGATCTCGTCGCCCGCGTGCACGTCGACGTTCGCGGCGATGGTGCCGGTGAACAGGTCGGCGTGGTGCGGCTCGACCAGCAGCAGCCGGCGGGCGTGCGCGCGCTCGACCTGCTCCAGCGGCGAGCCGCCGAGCAGCAGGCTGCCCTGGTAGCCGTCCGGCACCGAGAGCAGCTTGACGAGCGCCTCCGCGTCGCCGGGGCGGCGGGCGACGACGCCGACGAACTCGCCGGGGAGCACGTGCAGGTCCAGGCCGTCGAGCGGGCCGTGCCGCACCCCGGACAGGCGCAGGTCGCACGGGTGCTCGGCCGGCGTCGCGGCGCCCTCGGGCAGCACCAGGCCGGCGTCGGTGATCAGGGCGACCCGGTCGGCGGACGCCCGGGCCTCGCCGAACCAGCTCGGCACGACGGCGAGGGTCCCGAACGGCTCGATCAGGAACTGGGCCAGGCCGATCACGGCGATGAGCTGGCCGACGGTGATCCGGCCGGTCAGCGCGAACCAGCCGGCCATGATGGCGATGGCGCAGGCCAGCAGCGTGCTGAGGGTGGTGGAGGCGGCCAGGTAGCCGCCCTGGGTGCGCGAGGCACGCAGGGTGGCCCGCAGCGAGCGGCGGCTGACCTCGCGGTAGCGATCGGCGGCCGCGTCCTGTGCGCCGAGGCCGCGCAGCGGGCGCAGCCCGGTGACCAGGTCGGTGGCGAGCGACGTGGCGCGCCCGGCCTGCTCCTGCTGGTCGGCGACGCGCCTGGTGATCACCGGCGAGCTGACCTGCAACAGCACGAGCACGACCGGCGTCGCGATCAGCACCACCAGGCCGAGCGGCACCGAGATCAGGAACAGCGCGACGGCGCTGATCGCGGTGGCAACGACCGCGCCGACGATCCGGGGGATGTAGTCGAGCACGTACGACGTGTTGTCCGCGTCGCTTGTCGAGACCGTCAGCAGGTCGCCGGCCCGCATGTCGGTGCGCACCCCGCGCGGGTGCAGGATCTTCGCCGACACCTCGAGGCGCAGCTGGTGCCCCTCCTCGGCGATCGCGGCCATCAGCTGCCGCGCCCCGAACCGGTACGCCGTGGTCAGCAGCGTGAACTGCACGGCGAGCACGGCCACCCAGAGCAGCAGCTGGCCCAGGTCACCGGGGGTGACGGCTCGGTCGATGACGACGCCGATCATGATCGGGACGAACGTCTCGCAGGCCTGGTGCACCGAGATCAGCGCCGTGCCGACCCAGAGCCGGCGTGCGTTGCGGGTGGTGCTGCGAACCAGGATGCGCGCGCCGGAGCGGCTCACGGGGCCGAACTCACTGAGCCATGCTTTCGCGCAGCGACTTGGGGCGCAGATCGGTCCAGTTGGCGTCGACGTAGTCGACGGCCTCCTGGCGCGGCGCCGGTCCGAAGACGCTGCGCCAGCCCGCCGGGACCTCCTTGAAGGACGGCCACAGCGAGTGCTGCTCCTCGTCGTTCACGAGGACGTGGAAGGTGCCGTTCTCGTCATCGAACGGGTTGCTGGACACGACGTCTCCCCACCGATCTGCCTGAAAGTAAGGTCAGCCTAACCTATCCGCTGGAACACCGATGATCGCGGGATGACCAGCGGGGTGTGCGTCTCCGGGTCGTCGATGATCCGGCAGCCCAGCCCGAAGACGTCCTCGACCAGCTCGGCCGTCATGACCTCGCGCGGGTCGCCCTGCGCCACGATCCGGCCGGATTTCATCACGACCAGATGATCGGCATACCGGGCGGCCTGGTTGAGGTCGTGCAGGACCGCAACCATCGTCGTGCCCTGCTCGCGGTTGAGCCGGACGCACAGTTCGAGCAGCTCGATCTGGTGCGCGATGTCCAGGAACGTCGTCGGCTCGTCGAGCAGCACGATCGGCGTCTGCTGCGCGAGCACCATCGCCACCCAGACCCGCTGCCGCTGCCCGCCGGACAGGGTGTCGACCAACTCACCGGAGAGTTCCGTCACACCGGTCGCGGCCATCGCCGCGACCACCGCGTCCTCGTCGCCGGCCGACCACTGCCGGATCAGCTTCTGGTGCGGGAACCGGCCCCGGGCGACCAGCTCGGCGACGGTGATCCCGTCCGGCGCGATCGACGACTGCGGCAGCAGCCCCAGCCGCCGGGCGACCTCCCGGGCGGGCCGGGAGTGAATGTCGCGGCCGTCGAGGAGCACCTCGCCGCGGCCGGGCTTGAGCAGCCGGGACAGGGCACGCAGCAGCGTCGACTTGCCGCAGGCGTTGGGCCCGATGATCGCGGTGAACCGGCCCTCGGGCACCTCAAGATCCAGGTGCTCGCTGATCGTCTTCTTGTCGTACCCGATGGTGACGTCCCGGGCGACCAGACTCATCCGTGCTCCCCTCCTACCGCCGCGCCTGGCGGATCAGCAGCCAGACGAAGTAGATGCCGCCCACCGAGACGGTCACGACGCCGACCGGTAGCTGGGTCGGTGCGAACGCGCGCTGGGCGAGCCAGTCGCTGAGCATCAGCAGGAAGGCGCCCATCGCCGCCGACGGCAGCAGCGCGATGCCGCCGGTGCGGGTGAGCCGCTGCGCCAGCTGCGGCGCGGCCAGCGCGACGAAGGCGATCGGCCCGGCGGCCGCCGTCGCGACCGCGGTCAGGCCGACCCCGATGACCAGGTACACGAGCCGGACCGGCTCCACCCGTACGCCGAGGGCGGCCGCCGCGTCCTCGCCCATCTCCAGCAGCGACAGCCGGGGCCCGAACGCGACAAGCGCCACGCAGAGCACGCCGACACCGACAGCGACCGGGACGACCTGCGACCAGCCGAGCCCGTTGAGGCTGCCCTGCGACCAGATCGCGGCCGCGTACGCCGCCTGGAGGTCGGCCTTGATGATGAACCACTGATTGGCGGAGGCGAGCATGGCGCTGATCGCGATGCCCACGATGATCAGCCGGAAGCCCTGCACGCCGCGCTTGAAGGCGAGCACGTACACCACGATCGCGGTGGCCAGGCCGCCGACCAGCGCGCCGGCCGCGGTGACGTAGTAGGAGTTGCCGACGAACACGGCGGCGACCAGCACCCCGGTGTACGCGCCCGTGCTGAACCCGATGACGTCCGGGCTGCCGAGCGGGTTGCGGGTGAGCGCCTGGAAGACGGCGCCGGCGAGCCCGAGCGCGGCACCGATGACCAGCGCGAGCAGCACCCGCGGCAGCCGCCACTCGACGACCACGAGCCGCGCCGCCCGGGTGCCCTCGCCGGACAGTGCCCGCACGACCTCGCCCGGCGACAGGGTGAACTCGCCGGTGCCCAGCGCCAGCACGGCCACCGCGAGCGCGGCCAGCAAGAGCAGCAGGCAGACGATCGCGGGCCGCACGCTCACCCGGGCCGAGACCTTGCGGTGCGGCCGGAGCACCAGCACCCGGCGGCCGAAGTCGACGCTCACAGCCCACTCACCCGGGACCGGCGTACCAGCCAGATGAGCACGGGCGCGCCGACGAACGCGGTGACGACGCCGACCCGCAGCTCGCCGGGCCGCAGCACGAGCCGCCCGACGATGTCGGCGAGAAGCAGCAGGATCGGCCCGCACACGACCGTGTAGACGAAGATCCAGCGTTGGTCCGGGCCGACGATCCAGCGCACGACGTGCGGGACCATCAGGCCGACGAAGCCGATCGGCCCGACCGCGGCGGTGGCGGCGCCGGCCAGCAGCATGACCGAGACGGTGGCCAGGAACCGGGTACGCCCGATGCCGGCGCCGAGCGTGCGGGCCAGGTCGTCGCCGAGCGCCACCGCGTTCAGTGAGCGGGCGACAAGCAGGGCGAGCACGGCACCGGCGAGCACGAACGGCAGGATCGTCGTGGCGACTTCCATGGGCCGCCCGGCGAGCGAGCCGACGTCCCAGAAGCGCAGGTAGTCGAAGGCGCGCGGCCGCAGCAGCCGGATGCCCTCGGAGGCGCCGTCCATGACCGCGCCGAGCGCGACACCGGCGAGCGTCAGCCGGATAGGCGTCGCGCCGGCCCGCCCGGCGGACCCGAGCAGGTAGACCAGGCTCAGCGCGAACGCGACACCGGCGAAGCCGAACCACATGTACTGCGACAGGCTGGTCAGGCCGAGCACGCCGACCGCGAACACCACGAACAGCCCGGCGCCGGCGTTGATGCCGAGGATCTGGCTGTCGGCGAGCGGGTTGCGGGTGACCGCCTGAATGACCGCACCGGACAGTCCGAGGGCGACACCGGCGAGCAGGCCCAGGATCGTGCGCGGCACCCGCAGGTCCCGCACGATCGACTGATCGTCGGTGTCGGCGTAGTGGAAGAACGCGTCCCAGACCGTGCCGAGGGAGATGCTGCGGGTGCCGATCGCGATGCTGGCCAGGCAGACCAGCGCGAGCACGCCCAGGCAGGCGAGCAGCCCGGCGCTGCGCCTCATTCGCCCGGTCCCGGCGCCCGCCGCGGCGGCCGGCTCGGACAGCGCGGGCGCCGGCGTACGCGTGAGGACCATGCGGCGAAGCTTAGGCTAACCTTCCTTACGCGTCACCATCGGCCGAGGCGAGCGTCACCACCGGCGTCACCATCGGCCGAGGCGGGCGGAGAGCACCGCGAGCGCGGCCATCCCGGCCGTCGAGGTGCGCAGCACCGCGTCGCCGAGCCGCACGGGCTGCGCGCCCGCGCCGACGAAGGCGCCCAGTTCCTGGTCGCTGATGCCGCCCTCGGGCCCGACGATCAGCACGATCTCCCCGGCGTCGGGCAGCTTGGCGCCGGTGAGCCGGTCCGTGGCCTCCTCGTGCAGCACGAACGCGGCGGCGGCCTCGGACAGCCGCGCGCCGACCCGCTTGGTGCTGACGTCCGGCGTACCCGAGACGACCGGGAGCCACGGCCTGCGCGCCTGCTTGGCGGCCTCGCGCGCGGTGTTGACCCACTTCTCCCGGGCCCGGTCGCCGCGCTCGCCGCGCCACTGCGCGACCGACCGCGAGGCGGCCCAGGGCACGATCTCGTCGACCCCGATCTCGGTCATGGCCTGCACGGCGAGCTCGCCCCGGTCGCCCTTGGCGATCCCCTGCACCACGACGAGCCGCGGATCGGCCGCGGCCCGGAAGTCCCGGCCGAGCACGTGGACGTCGATGCTGCCCCGCCCGACGGCGGTGACCTCGGCGGTGGCGGTCCCGCCGCGCCCGTCGCCGAGCAGCAGCGCCTCGCCGACCTTCAGCCGCTGCACGGTGGCGGCGTGATGCCCCTCGGCACCGGCCAGGGTGTACCGCTTCCCGCCGGGCAGGTCGTCAACCAAGAACAGAGGCGCAGACACGAGCACACGCTACCCAACATCCGGCGTAAAGATCACCGGTCGGATTCAGTGCCCGTTGAAGGCGTCCCGCATGCGGGAGAAGAACCCGCCCTGCTTGCTCAGCTCGGCGATGTCCTCGCCCCGGGTCTTCGCGAAGTCGCGCAGCATCCGCTCCTGGTCGGCGGTCAGCTTGGTCGGCGTCTTGACGTCGAGGTGCACGAAGAGCTCGCCGCGGCCCTGTCCCCGCAGGTGCGGCACGCCCTTGCCGCGGATGCGCAGGGTCGATGCCGGCTGGGTGCCCGGCTTGACCTCGATGTTCTCCTCGCTGTCCAGGGTCTTGATGGTCAGCCGCGTGCCCAGCGCCGCCGCGGTCATCGGCAGGGTCACCCGGCAGTGCAGGTCGTCGCCCTTGCGGGAGTAGACGTCGTGCGGGCGCTCGTGGATCTCCACGTAGAGGTCGCCCGCCGTGCCGCCGCCGGGGCCGACCTCGCCCTGCTGGGCCAGGCGGATGCGCATGCCGTCCTCGACGCCCG
This sequence comes from Amorphoplanes digitatis, assembly GCF_014205335.1. Taxonomy (NCBI): domain Bacteria; kingdom Bacillati; phylum Actinomycetota; class Actinomycetes; order Micromonosporales; family Micromonosporaceae; genus Actinoplanes; species Actinoplanes digitatis. Next base: position 7,347,215 of record NZ_JACHNH010000001.1, read on the forward strand.
CCGGGATCTTCACGGTCAGGGAGCGGCGGGTGCGGATGCGGCCGTCGCCGGCGCAGGTCGGGCAGGGCTGCGGGATGACCGTGCCGTGGCCCTGGCAGACCTGGCAGGGCCGGGCCGAGACGACCTGGCCGAGGAAGGTGCGCTGCACCGACTGGACCTCGCCGCGGCCGCCGCACGTCTCGCAGGTGGCCAGGTGGGTGCCGGGCGCCGTGCCCGCGCCGGAGCACTGGGTGCAGAGCACGGCGGTGTCGACGGTGATCGGCGCCTCGACGCCGAAGGCCGTCTCCACCAGGTCAAGCTCGAGGCGCAGGATCGCATCGGCGCCCGGGCGGGTGCGCGGCCGCGGGCCGCGTGAGCCGCCGCCGGCCGCCGTACCGAAGAAGGCGTCCATGATGTCCTGGAAGCCAACGAACGGCCCGGCTCCGCCGGGGCCGCCGGGGCCGCCCGCGCCGCCGCCGGGTGCCAGCGGGTCGCCGCCGAGGTCGACGATCTGACGCTTCTGGTCGTCCGAGAGAACCTCGTACGCCGCGTTGATGTCCTTGAACTTCTCGTGCGCTTCCGGGTCCGGATTGACGTCCGGATGGAATTGACGGGCCAGCTTGCGGTAGGCGCGCTTGATCTCGTCGTCGGTGGCTTCGCGGCCGATGCCGAGAATTCCGTAGTAGTCCTTGGCCACAGGGTTTCGAGTCCTCATGTCTGCCCCGCGCTACGCGCTGGAGACCTTCGTCGCGGTTGCGTCAGTTTTGTGCCAGCAGGTCGCCAACGTAGCGTGCCACGGCACGCACGGTCGCGATGGTGCCGGGGTAATCCATCCGGGTGGGCCCCAGCACGCCGAGCCCACCAACGATCGTCGTGCCCGGTCCGTAACCCGTGCTCACCACGGATGCCGCCCGCAGGTTGTCGATCTCGTTCTCGTCGCCGATGCGGACCCGGGTGGTGCTGGGCTCGACCTCGCCGATGAGCTTGAGAAGGATGACCTCCTCCTCGAGCGCCTCCAGGACCGGCCGCAGCGAGCCCTGGAAGTCCAGCACGCCGCCGCGGGTCAGGTTCGCCGTACCCGCCAGGGCGAGGCGTTCCTCACTGCGCTCGACGAGCGTCTCCAGCAGCACCGACGCGACGCAGGCCATGGTGGTGCGCTTCGCCGGGTCCGACTCGTCGACCAGGGCGGCCACCAGCGGCGGGGTGTCGGACAGCTTCACGCCGCTCAGCTTGGCGTTGATCTTGCGGCGCATGTCCAGCACGTCGTCGGTCGCCGTCGGCGCCGGCAGCTCGACCAGGCGCTGCTCGACCCGGCCGGTATCAGCGATCATCACCAGCATCAGCCGGGTGGTGGAGATCGGCACCAGCTCGAGGTGGCGCACCGACGAGCGGGCCAGGCTCGGATACTGCACGACCGCGACCTGGCGGGTGAGCTGGGCGAGCAGGCGCACCGTGCGGTGCACCACGTCGTCGAGGTCGACCGCGCCGACCAGGAAGCGCTCGATCGCGCGCCGCTCGGCCGGGCTCAGCGGCTTGACCCGGGACAGCCGGTCGACGAACAGGCGGTAGCCGGCGTCGGTGGGCACCCGGCCGGCGCTGGTGTGCGGCTGCCGGATGTAGCCCTCCTCCTCGAGGACGGCCATGTCGTTGCGGACCGTCGCCGGGGAGACGCCGAGCTGGTGGCGCTCGACCAGGGCCTTGCTGCCGACGGGCTCCTGGGTCGACACGTAGTCCTCGACGATGGCGCGGAGCACTTCGAGCTTGCGATCGTCGAGACTCACGCCGAACCCCTCCCCGCCGTTTTTGGCACTCCGCCGTTTGGCACTCCGCAAAGTCGAGTGCCAGTCTACGTCGCCGCCACGCCGCGCGCGATGATCAGTCATCGGTGCTCGCGACGGTTAGCCGACTGTCTATTCTCCGCCCTCGCGCGGCATGTTGCCCTCGCCACGTTCGACCTGCGGTCCTACCGTGTGCGACATGACTGAACCGCCGCGCCCGCCCGGTGAGGGGAACCCCTCGGACCCCACCGCGCCATTCAACCCATATCCGGGTAACGATCCGGGAGCCGGATCCGCCCCGCCGCCGCCGCCGGCGTACGGCTCGCCCCAGCCGCCGACCTACGGCACCCCGCCGCCGACCTCGGGCGGCGGCTACGCACCGCCGCCCACTTCCGGCGGCGGCTACGGACCCCCGCCCGGCTCGGGGGCACCCGGCTACGGCCCGCCGCCCGGCTACGGCCAGCAGCCCGGCTACGGTCAGCAGCCCGGCGGCTACCCGCCGCAGGGCTACGGTCAGCCCGGCGGCGACGACAAGACCTGGATCCTGGTCGCACACTTCGGCGGCGCGGCCGGCGCCTTCCTCGGCGGCGGCGCCTCGGGTTGGATCGCGCCGCTGGTGGCGTTCATCGCCCGGGGCAACCAGTCGCCGGTGGTGCGTGCCGAGGCGGTCAAGGCGCTGAACTTCCAGATCCTCTGGTCGATCATCGCGGTCGTCGGCTGGATCCTGGCCTGCGTCTTCATCGGCATCTTCATCGGCATCGCGGCCTGGGCCGTCGCCACGATCTTCGGCATCATCGCCGGCGTCAAGGCGAACAACAACGAGCCGTACAACTACCCGATGACGGTTTCAATGATCAAGTAGCCCGCCGCCCGTGGCGCCGGGCCCCGGCCCGGCGTCACGGCAGCAGGTCGCGGATGACCGCGTCGGCGAGCAGCCGGCCGCGCAGCGTCAGCACGATCCGGCCGCCGGCATAGGCGTCCGGCTCCAGCAGGCCGTCCGCGAGGGCCCGCGCGGCGCCGGCCAGCCCGGCCGCGTCGAGCGCGGCCGTCGGCAGCCCGTCGCTCAGCCGTACCCGCAGCATCACGTCCTCGACGTGGCGGTCGGCGTCCGTCAGGATCTCGCGCCCCAGCCCGGGCGAGACACCCTCCGCAACCCTTTTCGCGTACGCCGTGGGGTGCTTGACGTTCCACCACCGCACGCCGCCGACGTGGCTGTGCGCGCCCGGCCCGAGCCCCCACCAGTCGCCGCCGGTCCAGTAGAGCAGGTTGTGGCGGCAGCGCGCCTGCGGCGAGGTCGCCCAGTTGGACACCTCGTACCAGGAGAAACCCGTGCCGCCGAGCGCGGCCTCCGCCGCCAGGTAGCGGTCCGCCGCGACGTCGTCCTCGGGGTACGGCAGCTCGCCGCGCCGCATCTTCGCCGCCATCCGGGTGCCGTCCTCGACGATCAGCGAGTACGCGCTGACGTGATCGACCCCCGCCTCGATCACCGCGTCCAGCGAGGCGGCGAAGTCCTCCGGCCGCTCGCCCGGCGTTCCGTAGATCAGGTCGAGGTTGACGTGGTCGAAGCCGGCCTCGCGGGCCTCGATCGCGGCCTGCGGCGCCCGCCCCGCCGTGTGCTTGCGGTCGAGGATCGCCAGCACGGCCGGTGCGGCGGACTGCATGCCCAGCGAGATGCGGGTGTAGCCGGCACCGCGCAGCGCCCGCAGCGAGCGCGGGTCGACCGACTCGGGGTTGGCCTCGGTGGTGATCTCGGCGTCGCCGGCCAGCCCCCAGGTCTTGTCGATGCCCTCGAGGATCCGGCCGAGGTCGCCCGGGTCGAGCAGGGTCGGCGTGCCGCCGCCGACGAAGACGGTGTCGACCCGGGCGCCGGTGACGGTCGCGGCCAGCCGCAGCTCGGCCAGCACCGCGTCGGCGTAGCCCTCCCGGCTCGCGCCGCCGCCGAGCTCACTGGCCGTGTACGTGTTGAAGTCGCAGTACCCGCAGCGGCTCGCGCAAAACGGGACATGGACATATACCCCGAACCCGCGCCGGCCGACGTCGCGCAGGGCGCTGTCGGGCAGGGAGCCGTCGCTGGGTACGGGCTCACCGTCGGGTGGAGGACCAGGCATCCGTCAAGTGTGCACGCACCCCGTTAAGGTTCCGGCATGGAGCTGGTCCGTACCGCCACCGACGCCGGGATCGCCACAGTTACCCTAGACAGCCCGGCGAACCGAAATGCCCTTTCCGCCCTGCTGATGCGCGAGCTGCTCGACGCCCTCGGCGCGGCGCTCACCGACACCGAGGTCCGGGCGGTGGTGATATCGCACACCGGGCCGGTCTTCTGCTCGGGCGCCGACCTGAAGGAGACCGCGGAGGCCCGCGAGACCGGCAGAATACCCGCCGAGCTGCTCGCGGACGTGCTCGCGGCGATCTGGGAGTTCCCCAAGCCGGTGCTGGCCCGGATCGCCGGCCCGGCCCGGGCGGGCGGGCTCGGCCTGATCGCCGCCGCCGACATCGCCGTCTGTACCCGCGACGCGACGTTCGCCTTCTCCGAGGTGCGGCTCGGCGTGATCCCCGCGGTGATCAGCGCCACCGTGCTGCCGCGGCTCGCCCCCCGCGCGGCGGCCGAGTTCTACCTGACCGGGGACGTCTTCGACGGCACACGGGCCGCCGAGATCGGGCTGGTCACCGCCGCGGTCGAGGCCGACGGGCTGGACGCGGCCGTCGCCGCGTACGCGGGCGCCCTGGTCCGCGGTGGCCCGCTGGCCCTGGCCGGCACCAAGCAGCTGCTGCGCCGGCCGGCGGCCGACACCATCCGCGCCGACCTGGCCGACCTGTCGGCCCGCTCCGCGGGCTATTTCCGATCGGCCGAGGGGCGCGAGGGCGTCGCGGCCTTCCGGGAGAAGCGTCCCGCCTCCTGGGTACCGGTGACACACGACACGAGCGCTCGTTGATTACGCTTGTCACCTGACGGAGGGAGTGTGCGTGCGGAGAAAGCCGGTTGTACTGGTGGCTCTGCTCGCGCTCATCGGCGCCCTCGGGGTGGTCGTGGCCGTCAGATCCTTCGATGGAAAGCTCAACCTGCCGCACCTCGGGCCCGAGTGCACGGTGCGCGCCGACGGCGAGGTCACGCTCGACCTGGTCCAGATGGCGAACGCCGCGACGATCGCCGCGGTCGGCGTCCGGCGCAAGATGCCCGAGCGGGCCGTGGTCGTCGCCCTGGCCACCGCCTTCCAGGAATCCAAGCTGGAGAACCTGGAGAGCGGTGACCGGGACTCGGTCGGCCTGTTCCAGCAGCGGCCCAGCCAGGGCTGGGGCACGGTCGAGAAGATCCAGGACCCCCGGTACGCCGCGACGAAGTTCTACTCCTCCCTCAAGAAGGTCAAGGGCTGGGAGCGGATGCGGATCACCGACGCGGCACAGAAGGTGCAGCGCTCGGCCTACCCGAACGCGTACGAGAAGTGGGCCGACGAGTCCGCGGTGCTCGCCAAGGCGCTGACCGGCGGCGCCATCGGCGCGGTCGAGTGCACGATCACCGGCGAGCCCGCCCTGCGCGGCGCCGCCGCGGCCACGGCGCTGGCGGACGGCATGCGCCTCGACTGGGGCAACGGCCTCGACTCCATCGAGTCCCCGCGGCCCGGCGGCCTCACCGTCGCCGTCGAGGACGTCAAGATCGGCTGGCGCTACGCGCACTGGCTCGTCTCGCACGCGAGCGGCACCGGCCTCTCGCGGGTGCGCTTCGCGAACCTCGAGTGGAACGCGGGCGACGGCAAGTGGCAGCCGGTAACCGGCGACCAGGTCGCGGACAACGGCACCGTGGTGGCCGAGGTCTTCAGCTGAGCCTCCACGACGGACGTGAGCAGGAAACGTTCGCTCCTCACCTTCACATTCGCCGCCGTTCCGGTCGCCCCTGGTCATTGCGCTGCGTATATATGAACGTGGACAGACAGCGACCAGCCTGGTACTAGTTATTGGTGCTCCACGCCATCGAATGGGTCCTCCTCGGAGCCACGAGCGTCATCGCCGTTGTCATCGGAGTCCGCCGCCACAAGCCGGCACGGGTCGGCCCCTGGCTACTGCTCGCCGCCGCCGTCGCCACGCTTGCCGTCGGCGACGTCTTCTACGCCGTCAGCCGCTACACCGCCGCGGACATCTGCTACCTGACGATGTTCGCCTTCGTCGCGCTGGCCATGTTGCAGCTGACCCGCGCCGGCGCGATCCTGATGAACCGCGCGCGGCTGATCGACCTGCTCGCGTTCGCGTGCTCGGCGCTGCTGGTGGTGTGGGTCTTCGTGATCGGCGACAGTGGCCGGTTCGGCAGCATCTCGGCCGCCGACGTGATCGGCGGCCTGGTGCTGCTCGGCGTCGCCGTGCGGCTGATCGTGGCGGCCTGGTTCAACTGGTCGGCGGTGCTGCTCGGCGTCGGCGCGCTGGGCATGCTGATCAGCGACATCGCGTACCCGATGGCGCCGAACGCCGCGACCGAGGCCGGATACATCGTGCTCTACCTGGCCTGGGGCGCCGCGGCGCTGCACCCGTCGATGGCCCGCCTGACCAGCCCGATGTCGGCGCGCCCGACCACCTGGCAGAACCACTGGACCGTGCTGCTGGCCCTGTCCGTCGCGGCGCCGCCCCTGGTCCTGCTGATCGAGGCCCTCTCCGGCACGGTCCGCGACGGCGTGGCGATCGCCGTGGTCGGCGGCCTGACGCTGGTGCTGACCTTCACCCGGCTGGCGGATTCGGTCTCGCAGAACGGCCTGGCGCTGACCCGCGAGCGGGTGCTGCGCGAGGCCAGCGCGGCCCTGGTCGCCGCGGCCGACGAGGCGGCGGTGGACGAGGCGGTCCGCGCCGCGGTCACCCAACTGCTGCCGCCGCACGACGTGCGGCGCATCGTCTTCGCGACGGACGACCGCCAGCTCACCCTGGCGGCCCTGCCTGCGGCCGAGGCGGGCCCCCGCCCCCGCAGCTGGTGGCTGGACGAGAAGCGCACCGACGACCAGGGCGCTGCCGAGGGCACGCTGGTCTGTCCGCTGTGGCTGGAACCGCTGGCGGTGGCCCGCCCGAACGGCGGCGCGCTGGTGCTCTCCGGCCGCCTGGACATGCTCACGGCAAGCCGCGACGCCTGCGAGGTGCTGGCCGGTCAGGCCGCGCTGGCCCTGGACCGGATCTCGCTGGTGGAGGCCGTCGGCCGCCGCGACAGCGACCTGTACCTGCGGGCGGTGATCCGCAACACCGCGGACATCATGCTGGTCATCGACGAGGACCAGCAGATCCGTTACGCGAGCCCGGCGCTGCGCGAGCTGATCGGGGTGCCGGACCTGCCGCCGTTCACGACCCTGCACGACCTGGTCCACCCCGACGACCGCGGCCAGGTACGCCGCGCGCTCCAGGACGAGGGCGACGGGGTGGTCTACTGCGCGCTCCAGCGCCCGGACCAGCGCCAGATCCTGGTCGAGGCGACCTACCGCGACCTGCGGGAAGATCGCCTGGTGCAGGGCTACGTGGTGACGATGCGCGACGTGACGGGCTCGCAGGACCCGATGGACCGGGTGCCGCACCTGGAGCACGTGGATGAACTGCCGGCCTGGGTAAACCGCCGCAGCGCCCAGCACAAGTTCCGCTACTGACCGGCCACGCGCCTCCGCTACCGACCAGCCACGCGCCGAAGCCCCGGACCTAGGGTCCGGGGCTTCGTGCTCTGTGGCTTCGTCAGCGCGTGATGCGGCGACGGCCGCCGGCACCGACCACCAGGGCCACCCCGATGGCGGCCAGCACGACCTGGAACGCCAGCTCGATCCAGTCGATGCCACCGGTGCTGTCGACGCCGAAGGCACGGGCGAGCACCGTGCCCAGCAGGGCCGCGACGACACCGATGACCATGGTCAGCCAGATCGGGATGTTCTGCTTGCCGGGCACGACCAGGCGGCCGAGCGCGCCGATGATCAGGCCGATGATGAGTGCGGTGATGATGCCGGTGACGGTCATTGGGGGTCCCCCTCAGGGTCGAGAAGCTGTTGCGTTCGTCTGACCCCAGGAGTTCCCGAGCGTTCCGGAAACCAAACCGACCTACTTCTTTGTGCCCTTGTTGTCACCCGAATCGGACGTCGACAGCGCGGCGATGAAGGCCTCCTGCGGCACCTCCACACGCCCGACCATCTTCATCCGCTTCTTGCCTTCCTTCTGCTTCTCGAGCAGCTTGCGCTTGCGGCTGATGTCACCGCCGTAGCACTTGGCGAGGACGTCCTTGCGAATGGCGCGGATCGTCTCCCGGGCGATGATCCGGCTGCCGATGGCGGCCTGGATCGGCACCTCGAACTGCTGCCGCGGAATGAGCTTCTGCAGCTTCGCCGCGATCGTGACGCCGTAGTTGTACGCCTTGTCCTTGTGCACGATCGCGCTGAACGCGTCGACGGGCTCGCCGTGCAGCAGGATGTCCACCTTGACCAACTCGGCCGCCTGCTCGCCCGACGGCTCGTAGTCGAGCGACGCGTAGCCCTTGGTCTTGCTCTTGAGCTGGTCGAAGAAGTCGAAGATGATCTCGCCCAGCGGCAGGGTGTAGCGCAGCTCCACCCGCTCGGTGGACAGGTACTCCATGCCGAGCAGCTGGCCCCGGCGGCCCTGGCAGAGCTCCATGACCGCGCCGACGAACTCGTTGGGGACGAGGACCGTCGCCCGCACCGTCGGCTCATGGATCTCGGCGATCTTGCCCTCGGGGAACTCGCTCGGGTTCGTGACGACGAACTCGGCGGCGTCCTCGGTGAAGACCCGGTAGACCACGTTCGGAGCGGTCGAGATCAGGTCCAGGTTGAACTCGCGCTCGAGCCGCTCCCCGATGATCTCGAGGTGCAGCAGGCCGAGGAAGCCACACCGGAAACCGAACCCGAGCGCGGTGCTGGTCTCCGGCTCGTAGGTCAGCGAGGCGTCGTTGAGCTGCAACTTGTCGAGCGCGTCCCGCAGCGCCGGATAGTCGGAGCCGTCGATCGGATACAGCCCGGAGTAGACCATCGGCTTCGGGTCGGAGTAGCCGCCCAGCGCCTGCTTGGCCGGGCGGTTGTTGCCGGTGACGGTGTCGCCGACCCGGGACTGGCGAACGTCCTTCACGCCGGTGATGAGGTAGCCGACCTCGCCGACGCCGAGCGCGCCCGCCTTCTCCATCTCGGGCGAGACGACGCCGATCTCCAACAGCTCGTGCACGGCCCCGGTCGACATCATCTTGATCCGGTCCCGCGCCTCGATCCGCCCGTCGATGACCCGGACGTAGGTGACGACACCCCGGTAGACGTCGTACACCGAGTCGAAGATCATCGCGCGCGCCGGCGCGTCGGCGTCACCGACCGGCGGCTGGAACTGCCGGACGACCTCGTCGAGCAGGTGCGGCACCCCGACCCCGGTCTTGCCGGATACCCGGAGCACGTCGGACGGCTCGCACCCGATGAGCTTGGCGAGCTCCTCGGCGTACTTCTCAGGCTGAGCGGCCGGCAGGTCGATCTTGTTGAGCACCGGGATGATGTGCAGGTCGTTCTCCATCGCCAGGTACAGGTTGGCGAGGGTCTGCGCCTCGATGCCCTGCGCCGCGTCGACGAGCAGGACCGCGCCCTCACAGGCGGCGAGGCTGCGCGAGACCTCATAGGTGAAGTCGACGTGCCCCGGCGTGTCGATCATGTTGAGGACCGCGGTGTCACCCGTGCGGTCGCCCTCCCGGACGATCCACGGCATGCGCACGGCCTGGCTCTTGATGGTGATGCCACGCTCGCGCTCGATGTCCATCCGGTCGAGATACTGAGCGCGCATCTGCCGTGGGTCGACCACGCCGGTGATCTGCAACATGCGGTCGGCCAGGGTCGACTTCCCGTGGTCGATGTGCGCAATGATGCAGAAGTTGCGGATGCGACCCGGATCGGTCGCTCCGATGATGTTCACGCCGGGGTCGAGCGGTCCAGGCACGATCGTCCGTTCTTCTCAAGCGAGCTGGCTACCGACGAACGCGCCGGCAACGTCTATCGTCCCACGCCGCCACCGAGCGCCAGGATCACACCCGGTCGAGCGCCCGATGAGGCAAACCGGGAAGCTCGACACTGATCAAATCCCCCGGCCGGATGGTGCCCCCGTGCAGAACCACGGCCATGACGCCCGCCTTACGCACCAGATTGCCCCCAGCATCCCGCCCGAGAACGTGTTTGAGCAGCCCCGCCCGGTACCCGTTGATCTGCTGACAGGGATTACGCAGCCCCGTAACAATCACCGCCGGCCGCGGATCTTCCTCACCCGCAGCTAACCCCTCGTCCTCGATCCGCGCAGCAAGAACCGCCACGACGGGAGCGACAACGGCCTCGAGACTCGCCAAGGCAGCAGCAGCGACAACAGCCGCCGCCCCCTCCAAGTCCCCACCCCGACCCGCCGCACCCTCCGGAAGCCCAGCCCGACCCGCCGCACCCTCCGGAAGCCCACCCCGACCCGCCGCACTCACCGGGAGCGCAACCCCACCTGCCACACCCGCCCGGGGCCCGGCCGCACCCGCCACACCCTCTGAGCACCCAGCCCCACCAGCCGCACCAACCGAGGGCTCAGCCCCACCCGCCGAGGGCCTAGCCCGGTCTGCGGATCGGTCCGAGTGCTCGGACGTGGCCTTGTCCACCGGCGGCGGACCGAAGCGCAGGATCGTGCCGACCGGCAGGCCGAGCAGGTCAAGGCCGACGGTGGTGACGTTCTCCCCCAGGCCGCCCGCCGGCACCTCGTAGCCCTCCGGCCGCACCTCGTCGTGCAGTTCGGCGTGGATGAGATGTACCTGGCGCAGGTTGGGCTGGGTCGGGTCCGCGGCCACCCGGCTCCGGTGCTTGACCGTCACGCCCGCGTGGACGTCACCCTCAACGCCCAGGCCAGGGATCAGGATGATCTCGTCCCTGGTCGGCTTGGTGAACGAATAGACGTCATTGCAGCTCACCGAGGCGACAACGCCCCGCAGCCCCTGTTCCGCTCCGACAACCCCGACAGCCGCCGGCTCCTGCTGATTAGCGCCCATGGGCCCGAGTCTGCCCAAGCAACACCACCCTCCTCGACCACATTTCCCACAGCCCGGCCCTCAACCAGCCCCCACAGCCCGGCCCTCAACCAGCCCCCACAGCCCGGCCCTCCGTGGCGGGCCGCCACGGAGGGCCTTCATCACCGTGCCGACCCACCGCGTCGGTGCAGGCCGTGGCAGCCGGCGCGGCCGGGTGCTCGGCCCGGTCAGTCCGGTGGCTCTAGGAACAGCTCGGAGAGGCGGGGCAGGCGCCGCTGCATCTCGTCCTCGTTGTCGAAGTCCCACAGCATCGCCGCATCCGGCCTGGTCGGCGCCGTCTCCTTGGCGGGCAGCCCCGCACCCGTGGCCTGCTGGTGTGCCTCCTCAGCGATGGTCAGCACCTCCTCGGCCTCGAAGACCGCGCCGGTCGACGCGGCGGCGCGCACCGAGGGGAGGTCGGCAAGGGAGTCGGGCTCGCGGACCGCCCGGGCCAGGACCTCCCGCCCGTTGGCAATCAGCCAGCCGCGGAAGTTGTCGAAGCCGTCGTCGGAGCAGCCGCCGTTGATCAGGTAGGCCGCCGCCCACAGGTCCTCCTTGCCGGAGGCGGCCATGACCTTGTCGAGGTGGCGGCCCCACGCCACGATCTCGTCGGGGTCGCGGGTGGCCAGGTCGGCGATGGCGCGCTTGGCCACCTCCTCAGGCGAACCCGGCCGGTCGGCGGTCGCCCGGTCGATGACCGTCCAGAAGTCGTCCGTTCTCATGGCCACAGCCTGCCAGCCGGGTACGACAGGAACGGGGAGGCAGGATGGGGGCATGCGCGCGGTGTCACTGCCCGAGGTTGCGTACGGCGCTACGGCCGTACGCCCGGATTGGGGTGATCTGCCCGCGGCCTTGCGGGAAGCGATCGGCGCGCGGCTCGGCGGGCCCGTCGCGGCCGCGGCCAGCGCGGGCGGCGGTTTCACCCGGGCCTTCGCGGCCCTGCTCACGACGGTGGCCGGGGACCGGGCGTTCGTCAAGGCCGCGCCGCTGACCGAACCGCTCTCCGACTGGTACGCCCGTGAGGCGGCGATCACGGCCGCCCTGCCGCCGGAGGTTCCGGCCGCCCGGCCGCGGTGGACGCTGGTGGCCGAGGGGCATTTCGTGCTGTGCCTGGAGGCGATCGAGGGCCGCCTGCCCACGCTGCCCTGGGCACCCGCCGACCTGGCCGCGGCGCTGGCCGCGTGGGAGGCGTCGGCGGCGGCGCTGAGCAATCCGTCCGCCGAGCTGCTCGGTCTCGGCCTGCCGCCGCTCGGCGACATCGTTCGCGACGAGTTGTCGTGGTGGTCCGAGATCGCGGCCGGGCGCGCGCCGCTGCCTCCCGCGCCGCCCTGGGTGCCCGGCCGGCTGGGCGAGCTGGCCGCGCTGGAGCGAGCGCTGCCGGCCCTGGTCACGGGGCCGGGCATGCTGCACGGCGACCTGCGCGTGGACAACCTGCTCCTCGACCGCGACGGCCGGGCGTGGCTCTGCGACTGGACCTGGCCGTGCCGGGGCGAGCCGTGGTTTGACACGGTGACGCTGCTGGTCACGGCGTATGCGAGCGGACTGGACGTCGACGCCGCCCTGTCCGGGTGGAACGCGCCGCCAGCGGGCGTCGACGGCGCCCTGGCCGCGCTCGGCGGATACTGGCTGACGCGGGCCGCCGGCGGGCCGAGCAGTGCTTCTCCACACAGCCGGCAACATCAGCGCTTCAGCGGCGAACAGGCCCTCAGCTGGCTCGCCGAGCGCCGCGGCTGGGCCTCCTAGCTGGGCTTTTACCATCCGGCAGGGCGCCAAGGTTCCTAGCGATTTGGGTGCCGCGAAGCGGGCCTGATACATTGGTTCGTCGCGTGTGGTGACGTTGCTTTTGGCTGCGGTCGCCACCGTCCGAGTACATCATCCGAACTAGTCAGGACAAGGCTGTCGCGTGGCGAACATCAAGTCCCAGATCAAGCGCAACCGGCAGAACGAGAAGGCCCGGCTGCGCAACAAGTCGGTCAAGTCGTCGCTGAAGACCGTGATCCGCAAGCTGAACGAGGCGAGCGAGGCCGGCAACAACGAGTCGGCTACCGCGCTGCTGCGTGACGCCTCGCGCCAGCTCGACAAGGCCGTGAGCAAGGGCGTCATCCACAAGAACCAGGCGGCGAACCGCAAGTCGGCCATCGCCAAGCGGGTCGCCTCGCTGTCTGCCTGACCGCAGGCTGGTCATAGACCGCACCTCCGGGCACCGTAGGACCTCCGGGTCCAGCGGTGCCTGAGTTGTTTCCGCCTACGGCAGCCGACCGCTGCGGCCGAGCAGCCAGCAGCTCGGTCGGCCCACAGCGGGCCAGCCAAGCCAGCAGCTCGGCATGCACAGCAGGCCAGGCACGCCAGCAGCTCGACAGGCCGAACAGTCAGCCGGCCGAGCTGGCCCAGCCAGACCGGCCAGCCAGGCAGGAAGGCAGCCCAGGGCAGGGACGATCGGCGACAGCGGTCGCTAAAGATCAGCCAGCTGGCGCCCACGAACGGTGATGGTCGGGGACCGCGAGGCCGGTTCTGCACGACTACAACCACCATTGGCAAAGGCCGCACCCGTCACCAAGTTGACCAACCTCGCCGGACAGCACTAACTGCCGGGAATGCCGCAGCTCACGGGCCTGGTGGCCGCAGCTGCTCACCTGGCCTGCCGGCGGGCCGCTCCGACCTGCCGCTATTGGTAGCGGCGCGCAGCCGACTGACGCGCCCGCTGCTGACGCTCGTCCAACAGCTCCGCCCGCGGCCACCCGACCGGCGGCCCGTTCATGGCGCTCGCGTCGATCGCCCCGACCGGCGGCGCCGCCCACCGTTCGCCGATGGGTCCTCCCGGCGCCGTCGTCTGCCGGACGTCGGCAGAACGGAACGCCGACGCCCCGCTGGACCGGGAAGGCGCGATCACCGAGGTGGGCAGCCGCACGGTGTCCTCCCCCGGCTCATAGCCGCGGGCGGCCCGGCGGTTGACGGCCACGGGCCGCGCGGCCCCGGACCGGATCACCATCCCCGCCACCACGTCGTTGAGCTTGACCATCACCGCGACCGTCGTCGGCAGCACCAGCACGCCCCACCAGCTGACCAGCTCGGCCAGCGCCAGCAGAATGCCCAGCGCCACGGCGCCCTCGAGAAACACGAAGCACAGGAAGCCACTGGGCGCCAGATATTGCAGCCCCAGCATGCGCGCGTAGAGCGGCTGCTGCCGTGCCTCGTCGCGGGACATCCCGGCGCGACGGGACCGGCTCATCGCGCACCGCCGGAACGGCGTGCGGCCGCGACGGCGAAGACCGCCTGCTCCAGCGCGTAGCCACGGTCCTCGGCGCCGCCCTTGACGGCCGCGTTGCAGTCGGCCGCCGCGCGCATCGCGTCGACCAGTCCCTCCGGGGTCCAGCCGCGGCTGCGCTCCTGCGCCTTCTGGATCTTCCACGCGGGCATGCCCAGCGAGCTGGCCATCTGGTACGGGTTGCCGCGGCCGGCCGAGGCCACGCGCGCGACCGTGCGGACGCCGTCGGCGATGGCGTCCGCGATCGGCACCGGGTCGACGCCGACGTGCAGCGCCCAGCGCAGGGCCTCGAGCGCGCCCGGCACGTCGCCGACCATGGCCGCGTCGGCGACCGCGAAGCCGCTGACCTCGGCGCGGCCCTTGTAGTAGCGCGCGACCACGGCCGCGCTGATCTTGCCGTCGGTGTCGGCGAGCAGCTGAGAGCAGGCCGCCGCGATCTCGCGAAGGTCGCTGCCCACCGCCGCGAGCAGGGCGGCCGCGGCCTGCTCGTCGCAGCGCCCGCCGTTGCGCCGGAACTCGTCGCGCACGAACGCGATCCGCTCGCGGTCGCCCTTGAGCTTCGCCACGGGCACGACCGTCGCGCCGGCCGTGCGCAGCCCGTCAGCGAACGCCTTGCCCTTGGCCCCGCCCACGTGCGCGACGATCAGCGTGACGTCCGGATCGGGATTCTTCGCGTACGCGAGCAGCGCCGTGACGAGGTCCTTGCGCGCGTCCTGCCCGCTGCGGATCACCAGCACCCGCCGGCCGCCGAACAGCGACGGGCTGAGCATCTCGGCGACCTCGCCGGCGGCGAGCGCACCCGCCTCGTACTCCCGGACGTCGGCGCCGGGCTCCTCCGCCCGCGCCGCGGCGACCGCTGCGGCGATCGCCCGGGCAGCGAGCAGCTCCTCGTCGCCTTGGACGAGCAACAACGAGGCGGGAGGCGCGGTGTTCACGTCCGAAATCTTCGCACGGGGGGCTGACGCTTCCGCACGGCTCACTCGTTTGCGCCGCTGTCCAACCACGGAACGCGAAAGCAGACATATCGGCGATCCGCCATGCGGATCAGGCCGTAATGATTCTCGATCAGGCTGAATGTCTACCTTTCATCGCGAACGTGATCCGGAGCACATACGAACCGATCGCCCGGGGTCGAATCGCACTCTCGGCCTAATCCGGGCGTGTCGTGGGCCTCCCGAACGCTCAGTGGTCCCGCGGAAGATCCGAGGCCGCGGTCGCCCAGGTCGTGTTCGCGGTCGGCCCCAGCGTGAAGGTCACCGTGCCGCCGCGTTGCAGGTACGACTCCGGCAGCCAGGAGCGCCGCAGCGCCGACCCGTTCAGCTGGACGCCCTGCACGTACGTGTCGGCGCTGTTCGCGTTGACCGTCAGCCGCACCCCGTTGGCGCGATCGATCACCACGCGACTGAAGACCGGACTGCCGAGCAACAGCTCCGCACGCCCCGGCACCTGCGGAAAGAGCCCGATCGCCGCGAACACGTACCAGGAGCTCATGGTGCCGAGATCGTCATTGCCCGGCAGCCCGCCGGGCCCGATCCCGTACGCGGTGTCGACGATCTGCCGCACCGTCGCCTGCGTCTTCCACGGCTGGCCGAGCCCGTTGTAGAGCCACGGCGCGTGGATACCCGGCTCGTTGGTCGGGTCGTAGCGCAGCGCGTTACCGCCGAGCACCGCCCAGTTGCCGTTCTCGTCGTGGAAGAAGCCGTCGAGCCGCGTCGCCGCCGCGGGCCGGCCGCCCATCAGCGTGGCCAGGCCCGACACGTCCTGCGGCACCATCCAGGTGTACGTGGCGCTGGAACCCTGCGCGAAGCCGACGTCCGTCGACGGCGTGAATCCGGCCTGCCAGCTGCCGTCCGCCCGCCGCGCCGCCTGATAGCCGACCGCGGGATTGAACGTGTTCTTCCAGTAGTCCCCGCGCGGCAGCAGCTGCCGGTACAGGTCGCCGCGCCCGGCACGCTGCGCCCACATCGCCAGCGAGAAGTCGGCGAGCGAGTTCTCCAGCGTCTCGGCGGCGCCGCCCCAGCAGTGGCAGATGTCGTTCGCCGCGTACTTCAGCGCCAGGTAGGTGTTCAGCGTGGGGCGCTGGCCGAGGCACTGCCCGGGGCATCCGGCGTCGGAGAGCGCGTCCGGGTTCTGCACCGTGGCCTGCTTGACCAGCGACTCGAGCGCGGCATCGACGTCGAAGTCGGCCGCACCCATCGCGTAGTAGGTGGCCAGCGTCGGCGCGGCCGGGTCGCCGGTCATGACGTGGGTCGGCGCGCCGAGGTGCAGCCAGCGGTCCCAGACGCCGTTGTTCTGTGCGGCGAAGTCCAGCATCGACTGGGCCATGTCGCCGGCGACGTCGGGCCGAAGCAGGGCCAGCAACTGGATCTGCGCCCGGTACTGGTCCCAGCCCGAGAAGGTGCCATAGACGGCCCGCTGACCGGCCCGCATGCGGTGAACTTGCAGGTCGGCGCCGAGGTACTGGCCGTCGATGTCGTTCATGGTCTGCGGCTGCATGAGCGAGTGGTAGACCGCGGTGTAGAACGCGGTCGTCCGCGCCGCGGTGCCACCGCCGACCCCGATGCGCCCGAGCTCGGTGTTCCAGGCGTCCCGGGTGGCCGCCGCGACGGAGTCGACGGTCGCGGTGTCCGGCACCTCGGCGTCCCGGTTGGCCGCGGCTGCGCCCGTGCTCACGTACGAGATGCCGATCCGCATCCGCACGTCGCCGCCGGCGTCGAAGCCGACCCAGCCGCCGGATCCCTTGCCGGCCCGGTCCGCGCCGGTGAGGTATCCCTCTCCTCCGGTCGCCGTGGTGCCGCCCGGGGTGACGGTCGCGTTCTGCCAGGTCCCGGTCCGGGCGAAGTCGCGGTCGAAGACCGCGCTGAAGTACAGGCGGTAGTACGAGCGCCGGTTCGGGTTGGTCGCCCCGCCGCCGTTGCCCCGCCGCCCGCAGAACCCTCCGGTCAAAACCGACCCATTCACCGTACGGGCGGAGGCGTCGATGTCGATCCGGGCGTCCTCGCTGCCGTTGAGCGAGTTCGACGTGCGGAACAGCAGGTTCGCGGCGGAGCCGGCGGGGAACGAGAAGTTCCCGATGCCGGCCCGTGTGCTCACCGCGAGGTCGGTCCGCACGCCGTTGTCGAGCCCGACCGTGTACCGCCCGGGCCCGGCCGACTCGTTGGCGTGCGAGAACGTCGACGAGTACCGCTGGTCGCGGGTGTCGGCGGTGGGCGAGGTCGTCACGTCACCCACGTACGGCATGATCGGCACATCGCCGGCCGCGCCGGGGCTGCAACCGGCCCCGTTGACGTGCGTCAGGCTGAAGCCGCGCAGCCTGGTCACGTTGTAGTCGTAACCGTTCGACGCGGGCGCGCCGGTCTGGTCGCCGGCGGTGTTCGTCGGGCTCCACGCGATCATGCCGAACGGCCGCGTCGCACCGGGCCAGGTGTTGCCGCCGCGAGTGGTACCGACGAACGGGTCCACATAGCTCGCCGGGTCCTCGACCAGCGGCACCGGGGCGGGTGCGGCGGCGACCGGGGCGGCGGGCGCCAGCACCGCGATCAGGACCGCACCCACCGCCGCGGCGAGCAGGGCACGCATGCGTGACATCGACATGCGTCACCCTACGACGACGTAGATGATCACCGATACCTCACTGCCCCGCCGCCGGGTGAACGCCGCGCGAACCGCTGTCGGCGAGCCACTGCTCGAACGTCTGCGTACCCCTCGCTCCGGGGCCGGTGGGCAGCAGACCGCCGCCGGCCATCGGCCCGGGCAGCCACAGCGGAACGACCGGCCGTCGCCGGCTGCCACCCGCCCGGATCAGCCGCCGGGCCATGTCGACAAGCGACTCCATCCGGGGCCCGGCCAGGTCGGGGACGGCGCCCTGCGGCCCGCCGTCGACGATCGCCACCAGCGCCTCGGCGACCTCACGCACGGCGATGGGCTGGACGGTCAGCCGCGGCACCAGCGCGACCGGCCCGGGCGTCCGGTCGAGCAGCTGCCCCGCGAACTCGTGGAACTGCGTAGCCCGCAGCACGCTCCAGGGCACTGAGCCGTCCCGGACGACCTCCTCCTGCCGCAGCTTGCCCTGGTAGTACCCGGTCTTCACCCGGTCGATCCCGACGATCGAGAGCGCGACGTGGTGCCGCACCCCGGCACGCGCCGCCGCGCCGAGCAGGTTGCGCCCGGCGGTGTCGAAGAAGCCCACGGCGACGTCCCGCTTCAGCGTCGTCACGTTGCTCACATCGATCGTGGCGTCCACCCCGTCGAGCGCGGCGTCCAGCCCCGCCCCTGACACCAGGTCGACACCCGTCGAGCGGGCCAGCACAACCGGCTCGTGCCCCGCGGCGGTCAGCATCTCGACGACGTACCGGCCGGTCACCCCGGTGCCGCCTGCCACTGCGACCTTCATCGTTGCCTCCTCATCGCTCATCGATCTTCGACGAGTGGGACGAGCCGGCCCTCCGGAATGTGACGGCGCGGCGGCCCGTCACACGGTGGTACAGCTCACCGGGGCAGCGGGACCCTCGCTCGTTCCGGCGGACGGCAGGCGCACCGTGCACCTGGCCTTCGGCCCACTCGCCTCGACCACGACCTCGTCGACACCGCCGGTCGTCGCCGTCAAACCCACCGTCGCGGGACCATCCACACCGACGAGCACCGCGGCACGGGCCAGCACGTACCGCGAGTCCGACTCCTCGCTGACCGACTCGATCTTCGCCTCGAGCACTTCGCCGGCCTTCATGCCGGGAAACGTGATCTTCGCGGTGATGGCCGAATCGGGCCCCGCGACAGCGCGCTGAGCGACGATCATCGGCTCGGAGGCCACCGACGCCTCACCGGGACGCACCACGACCAACGCCGCCGCGCCCGCCATCAGCACCGCCAGCAGGCTCAACAGCCCGGCCGACAGCACGGCGACGACGCCACGGCGCCCAGCCCGCCGCACCGACGACGCCGTCCCCAGAAGCGCGGCCAACTGTCCACCGACCGCGACAAGGACCGCGACCAGCGCCGCCACCACCGCACCGACGGCCAGCACCTGCGCCGTACCCGAGCGGTCCAGCCGTCCGGCCGCCGCCAGACACAACCCGGTCACCAGAACACCCAGCAGACAGACCGTCACCACAACCGGCTTCGTGCCGGCACCGATCCCCACCCCCTGCTCGGGTACGCCGGACGAAACCTCCGCGTCCTGTTCCCCTGCTGGTGGCGTGGCCTGCACGTCTGTCACGGCGTCTCCGATCAACGGGCGAGCCACGAGCGACTCATCAACCCATCAGCAGCCTATGGGAATGATCATCCACCGATGGTGCGCGGATCCTGTCCGCTAACGCCGACGGGTCTTTCGCAGCCGCATCGCCCGTAGGGCGAGATCCTCGGCCACGTCACCCATGGCGGGCGCAGATCCACCCTCGCCGCAGCATGGTGGCTTGGTGCGCTTCTCCGAGGGAGTCGGTGCATGGCCAACGAGGCGGTAGAGCTCGTAGTAGACGTTGAACTCGGCGTCAGCGTCATCGTGGTCGCCGACCAGGATCAGCCACGCCCTGGCCTGCGACTCGAACGCCACCACAGCGCGAAGGCTGCCACCAAGATGCTTGTCGCACAGCCGGTCGAGCGGTTCGGTGCCGGTAAGGCGATATGAGAGGGCCGCGCAACCACGCGCCTCAAGGTCCCGCAGAAACGCGAGTACCTTCTTCTGCTTGTCCTTCTGAAGATCCTTCAATTGCTGGGTGGCGCGCTGCGTCATGACGATTCTCGTGCGCATGCGCTAGTCGGCGATCCCTAGCTCTTTTTCCAGTTCGTCCAAGTCCGTGTCGGTGCCTTCACCACGGCGCATCTGCCCCAGGCTCTCCTGCAGATCGTCACGCTCCAGAAGCGCGCTGTCGGTGAGCCGAGACCAGACCTTGTTGAGCAAATCGCGATCATGGCCGGCGGCGCGCAGGTCGCGAACCAACACGACGACCTCATGCAAGCGCTGGGCGTCGAGACCGCTGCCGCGATCCGCGGCGGTCGAGAGGATCCCTCGCCGGCTCCATGCGCGGACAGTCGGTTCGCTGACCTGAAGCAGGGCGGCGGCGACAGAGACCGGCACGGGACCAAGATCTCCGAGGAACTCACGACCCACTTGAAGGAGCTCGGCGCGACTCTGGTCGTTCTTGTCGAGACGGTCGGCGATCCGTTCAATGGCGCCTACGCGCTCCAGCACGCGCTGAACTTCGACACGCTTGGGCCGGCGGCGCTTGCGCTGCGCACGAAGCTTGGCCTTGTTCATCGCATAGCTCATGGCACCGCCCTCCGCAGTCACTCTTTCGTGGCAACCCACCAGCGGGCCTTCACTCGTCCGTGTTTCGAGTATGCAGCACCTTTTCGAAAGCTGGAAGTCGCCGAACGTGGCTTGACGGGGTGAAAAGAACATATTTGGGCGTTTTCCGTGCCAGCTCGTCGTCAAGCATCGCGATATGCCATCCACCGGCGTGTCCTTCCACCTTCAAGCGGGTTCAACGCTGCGCTCAGGCCGTCGCGCAGCCGCCAAGGCATCGCAAAATGTCGACGGCGCATTGCCGGTCGCCCAGGGGAGCCGCCGGGTTCGTTCAGCGGAGCAACCAGTCGGTTGGCTGACCTCGGTCTGCCTACGAGGGAATGATCAACCGTCGAATGGGGCGCACGCCGGACATCAGCACGCTCAGGAGTCCGGCGGGTCGCCGCAGGCGACGACGGCGAGGCCTCCGCCGGTGCTGACCGCGGCCAGGTCACCCCCTTCATCGGTACGCAGGACGCGCGCACCGCCCCTGCCGAGGCGCGCGAGGAGCCCGGCATTCGGATGGCCGTAGTCGTTGCCCGCCCCGACGCTGACCAGCGCCACGGCGGGATCGACGGCGTCGACGAACTCCGGCAGCTGGTACGCGCTCCCGTGGTGGGCGACCTTCAGGACGTCGGCGCGTACGGCGGCCGGGCCGAGGTGGCTGAGCAGTTCCTGTTGCTCCTCGGTCTCGGCGTCGCCCGGCAGCAGCAGGGTCCGCCCGTCGACCCGGGCCCGCAGCACGAGCGAGTTGTTGTTCGGGTCGGAGCTGGTCCCCCGCAGCGGCTCGTACGGCCCCAGCACAGTCACCGCGAGCCCGCCGACCGTGTACGTCCACCCGGGGCCGACGGCCAGCATCGGCGTGCGCGCCCCGGCGGCCTGTGCCGCCACCAGTGCCCGGCCACCGGGCGGATCGGGCCAGTCGGGCGTGATGACGGCGCCGACGGACCGGTTCCGGAAGACCCCGGCGACCCCGCCGACGTGGTCGACATGGAAGTGGCTGACGACGAAGAGCAGGACCTGGCGTACGCCGAGCCGGCGCAGGCAGTGGTCGACGGGCGCAGGCTCGGGCCCGGCATCGACCACGACCGCCCGGCCGGCACCCGCCGGCAGCACCACGGCGTCGCCCTGCCCGACGGCGCAGGTGACGATCAGCCAGCGGGGCGGCGGCCAGCCGGACGCGAGCAACCGTACGGGCAGCGTGCCCACCACGGCACCGGCGCAGAGAACCGCGACGAGGCTCCGGACGACGGGCCGCCGGGCGGCGACGAGCAGCGCGACCGTGACGACGCCGAGCAGCAGCGCGCCGAGCACCCCGCCGGGCCACGGCAGCGCGCCGGCGGGCACCCGGGCGCCGTAGGTAGCGACGATGACGAGCCACCGCGCCGGCCACTGCCCCACCCAGGCGGTGAACTCCGCGCCGGCCGGCCACACCGGCGACAGCACGGCGGCGGAGACGCCGAGCAGCGTGGCGGGGGCGATCGCCGGCACGACGAGCAGGTTCGCCGGCACGGCCACGAGGCTCACCGACCCGGAGATCCCAGCCACGACGGGTCCGCACGCCACCTGCGCCGCGGCCGGCACCGCGAGGGCCTCCGCGGCACCGGGCGGCCAGCCACGGTCGCGCAGCGCATCCCGCCACTTCGGAGCGAGCAGCAGCAGGCCGCCGGTGGCCAGCACGGAGAGCGCGAAGCCCACGTCGCCGGCCAGCTCGGGGTCGACGACGATCAGGACGGCCACCCCGGCGGCGAGCGCGGGCAGCGCCGCCCGGGTACGCCCAGCCGCGAGCCCGAGCAGACCGATCGCACCCATCGCCGCGGCCCGCACCACGCTCGGCGACGGCCGCGCCAGGATCACGAACCCGGCCAGCGCGACGGCGCAGACCAGAGCGGTGACGACCGGCCCGGCCCTGGCCCACCGCACCGCGAACAGCACCACGCCGATGATGATCGCCACGTTGGCGCCGCTGACCGCGTTCAGGTGAGTCATCCCGGTCTGCCGGAAGTCCTCCTCCAGGGCGGCGTCGAGGCGGCTGGTGTCGCCGACGACCAGGCCCGGCAGCAGACCACCGACGTCGTCGGGCAGCGGCGCGCACGCCCGCTGCAGCCCGGCGCGCAGGGCACCGGCGCCGCGCTGCGCCCACGAGGGGCGGCCGCGCAGCCGCGGCGGATCATGGGCGGACAGCACGGCGGCGCGCAGATCACCGCCGCGCGGCGCCAGCAGCCGGCCCGCGACCGAGGCCCGCTGGCCGGGCAGCAGGACCCGCCACGCGGGATCGGAACCGAGCACCAACGCCCGCGCGGAGAGCCGCAGCCGAGGAGCATCGACGGGATACACGGCCGTGAGATCGACCGCGACCAGGTACGTGGCCGGCAGCCCCCGCGATCCCCGCAGCGCCCGCGGATCATCACGCACCACCAGATCGACCCGTACGGTGGCGCCGTCGGCAACGAGCGCAGCGAGCGGCCCCGCCTCCCGCACACTCACCCGCGCGGCCGTGGCGACAGCGCCGCACCCCGCGCCGAGCAGCGCGGCGGCCACCAACCACCGAAGAGCACCCACCATCCGCCACGCGGAAGCCCCGGACGCCTTGCCGGCTGACGACCCAATCAGCGCTGTCGCGGCCGCACCCATCAGCGCGACCCCGCCGACGATCAGACCGGCACGGGCCGACAGGTACAGCGCGGCTAGCGCGGCCAGCCACAGCGCCACAGCGAAGCCGGCCAGGCGGAGGTCCGGTGCACGGCGATCGGCCCGTTCAGCACCCACACGCCCGCTCACACCGTCACCAGGTCTTTGAGCTGCTCGAAACGGGCGGTGCCGATGCCCTCGACCTTGCGGAGGTCCGTGACGGCCCGGAAGCCGCCCTGTGCATCGCGGGCCTCCAGGATCCGCTGGGCCAGCACCGGTCCCACGCCCGGCAGGCCGTCCAGGTCGGCAAGGGTCGCGGTGTTCAGGTTCACCGGGCCGCCGGCGGGGCTGCCCGGCGCCGCGGGACCGGCCGGGCCGGTCGGAGCGGCGCCCGGCGGCGGGGTGACGCCAACCATGATCAGTTCGCCGTCGGCGATCTTGCGGGCCAGGTTCAGGGGTGCGACGTCCACACCCGGGTTGGCGCCGCCCGCGGCACGCAGGGCGTCCGCCACGCGGGCACCGGTCGGGAGTTGCACCAGCCCCGGCTTGCGGACCTTGCCGCCGACCGCGACGACAACCTGAGCCGGGCCGGAGGCGCTCGGTGCGGCACCTGCGGCGGCCGGTGTGTCGCCCGCGAGCGGGGCGTCGGCGGCGACGGGATCGATTCCGGGCGGAGCCACCGGATCCACCCGGGGCCGCGCTCGCCAGGCCAGCAACGCCGCGACGAGCACGACGACGACCGCGACGGCGGCCAGGGCCCGCACTCCCCTCCGGCCGGGATCGAAGGCGCCCGCACCGCTGAGCACGGCGCCGACCCCAAAACGTTCGGTACCCGGGGAGTCGTCGGCAAAGGGCCCGGCATCGGATGAGCCGGCCACATAGTGTCCGGCACCCGAAGAGCCAGCCTCATGAAATTCGGCACCCGAAGAGTCAGCCCCATAAAGTTCGGCACCCGTAAAGCCAGCCCCATGAAATTCGGCACCCGAAGAGTCAGCCGCAAAGGGCTCGGCGTCCGGGATGCCGGCCTCGAAGCGCCCGGCTCCCGCCGGATCGGGTCGGGCGGAATCGGGCCCGAAGAGGGCTGGCGGACGGATCGGGCGTCGCGCACCGGTCCCAGCCGCCCAGGCCGGCCGATAGGCAAGATCCTCGGCCACCGGCTCGACGGGTCGCCGCGGCGGCGGCGCTTCCTCGCCGGGGCCGGGCTCGAGAGTCACGTCGTCAGGCCAGCCCGGCAACAGATCGTCCCAGGTCAACGGCGGCCCACCCGGCACCGGCCAGCGTGAATCCTCCGCAGACCCTGTCGCCGGCACCCTCAAACCCGAAGAAGCCGGCGCCGGCGAAGCCGGAAATACCGGCACCTGCGAAGCGGGAATGGTCAACGCTTGCGAAACGGGAGAAGTCGGCCCGGGTGAAGCCGAAGAGACCGGCATTTGGGAAGCAGGGGAAGTCGGCACCCACGATGCCGAAGGAACGGGCTCCCGCAACGAGCCCGGCGCCGTCGCCCAGGGTGATCCCGCGGGATACCCCGACGGCGGCCCGCCCCCAGCACCCGAACCCACCACGGCCTCCCCGGCCGATGGCTCCTTCGGCGCCAGGACCGTCCGCAGCCTGGCGCTCACGTCGTCTGGATTCCTCGCCTCAAGCACGGGCCGAAACTAGGCCTACCGGCCGGCGCCTGCCCGCTCCCCTGTGGACAACCCGGCGATGTGGAAAATCCCTACCCCACCCCCGCCTTGTGCTATGAGATAGCCCCGTGACACTCACCGACCTGGCCGACACCATCCGCCGTCTCCGAGCCGCCGGCTGCGTCTTCGCCGAGGACGAGGCCGCCGTGCTCGGCGAGGCCGCCGCCGACCCCCGCCACCTCGACGAGTTGGTCGGCCGCCGGGTCCGGGGCGAGCCCCTGGAACAGGTCGTCGGCTACGCGGACTTCTGCGGCGTCCGGGTCCGCCTGCGCCCCGGCGTCTTCGTTCCCCGCGTCCGCAGCGAACTCCTGGTCCGCACCGCGGCGACCGAGACCGGCCGCGTGGTCGTCGACCTCTGCTGCGGTTCCGGCGCCCTCGGCCTGGCCCTGCGCAGTCAGCGCCCGGACGTCACCCTCTTCGCCGCCGACAACGATCCCGTCGCCGTGGCCTGCGCCCGCGACAACCTGGGCGGCGACGTCTTCGAGGGCGATCTCTTCGAAGCCCTGCCGGCCGAACTCCGCGGGCGGATCGACATCCTGCTGGCCAACGTCCCGTACGTCGCGACCCGGCACATCCCCCTGCTCCCGGCCGAGGCGCGGGAGCACGAGCCGCACCAGGCCCTCGACGGCGGCGACGACGGGCTCGATGTCTTCCGCGCCGTCGTCGCGGGAGCCGCGCGGTGGCTGTCGCCCGGCGGCCTGATGCTCTCCGAGATCAGCGAGGCCCAGACCGGGCCCGCCGTCGCCGCGGTGCGGGCGGCAGGGCTCCGTCCGGACATCGCCGAGGACGACGAGCTCGAAGCCAGGGTCGTCACGGCCCGCCGAACCTGAGTTCCCGAACGGGAGCGCGCCGCGACCAGGCTCAGGTCGAACCCCATCGTTGACCCGGGCACCCCGAATGCGGCCACAACGAAACGGCCCCAGCCTCCGAGGGCCGCCACAACGAAACGCCGCCAGCGATCCGAAGGCCGCCACAACGAAACAGGCCCGCCCCCGAAGGCCTCCGCAGCGAAACCGCTCCGGCGATCCGACCCGACACCGACTCCGTGGAACGGCCGGCTAGCGCCGGTGCACGACCACCCCGGCGACACCGGGGCCTACATGCGCCGCCACCACCGCGCCGATCTCCGTGATGTAGCAGTCCCGCAGCCGATCACCCAGCCTCACCGAGACCACATCCGCCAGCGCCGCCGCCCGATCCCCCGCGCCCAGATGGTGCACCGCGATATCGACCTCGCCCTCCCCAGACGCCTCCACCGCCAGATCGACAAGGCGGGCAAGCGCCCTCCCCGCCGTCCGGACCTTGTCCCGGACGACGATCACCCCGCCGTCCATATGCAGGATCGGCTTGACCGACAGCGCCGTGCCGAGCAGCGCCGACGCCGCCCCGATCCGCCCCCCACGCCTGAGAAACTCCAGCGTGTCCACGTAGAACAGCACACTGACCTGGGCGGAATGATCGACCGCTACCCGCCGTACCGTGTCAAGGTCGGCACCCCGGCTGGCCGCCGTCGCCGCGGCCAGCGCGACGAACCCCAGCCCCATTCCGGTCGTCTGGCTGTCCACGACCTGGACCTGCGGCCCGATCTCGGCCGCCGCCAGCACCGCGGCGTCGTAGGTTCCGGAGATCTGGGACGACAGGTGCACGGAGACGATGCCGTCCGCGCCGCCGTCCAGGAGATCGCGGTACGCGGCCGCGAACTGTTCGGGTGCGGGCCGGGACGTGCTGACCGCGACCCGCCGCTGCCCGAGTGCGTGTGCGACCTCGCCCGGCGAGATCTCCTCACCCTCGAGGCCTTCGACCCCGTTGATGACGACGGTGAGCGGGACGACGGTGAGGTCGTACGTCCCGCTCAGCTCGGACGGCAGGTACGCGGTGGAATCGGTGACGACCGCGACGGGCATGCGGGCACCGTAGCCGATGGTGGGCTAGTTCGCGCGGATAGTGGCGACGACGAACGGCGTGCCCTGCTGGCAGGTCGTCATCATGCCGGGCTGGGCCTCGCCGGTCGCGGTGACCGAGGCGCCGACCTTGGCGACCGATTTGAGCGCGGTGTCCTTGATGATCAGCAGGTGGTCCTCGAGGAGCAGGCAGCCCGGCTCGACCCCGGCCGTGACCGTGCCGGAGATGGTCTTGCTGCCGGCGGGCGGCGGTTTGGTGCTGGACTCTTCGGTGGGGGCGGCGGAAGAGGTGGTGGTGGCGGGGACGGCGGCGGTGTCGTCGGAGGCGCCGTTGGCGCAGCCGGCGAGGGCCACGACGACCAGCAGGGGGATGGCGAGGCGTCGAATAGTCATGATGCCTTGGACGCTACCGGGTGGCCGGATCGTTCCTCGCGGCGGCGATCAAACCGGCGGCGGCGTCGGCCGGTCGGTGAACGGGCCGACGTTGTAGGTGGCGATCTGCCAGCCCCGCTGCGCGTCGTGGGTGAGCTCGACCCAGTGGCAGTTCTGGAGCGCGCGCAGCGTGCGCAGCTGCTCGCGCGGCCAGCCGAGCAGGTGCCCGACCCCCGAGCGCACGGCCGCGCCGTGCGTGGCGACGACGACGGTGCCGCCGGGCTCGACCAGGTCGGCCGCGGCCTGTAGCGCCTCGGCGACCCGCTTGCCCAGGTCGTCGAGGGTCTCCACCTCGCCGCCGATGTCGTCGGCGCCGGCCGTCCAGCGGGCGTACTCCTCCGGCCGGGTCTGGGTGATCTCGGTCATGGTGAGACCTTCCCAGAGACCGAAGTAGCGCTCGCGCAGCCGCCGGTCGTAGGTCACCGACAGGCCGGTCAGCGCGGCCAGCGCGGCGGCGGTGTCGGCGGCCCGGCACAGGTCGCTGGCGACCAGGGCGTCGGGCCGCATCCGGGCGAGCAACTCGGCGGCGTCGACGGCCTGTTGCCGGCCGAGCTCGTTGAGCGGCACGTCGGTCTGGCCCTGAACGCGGTGGCCCGCGTTCCAGTCCGTGTTGCCGTGCCGCCAGACGATGAGCCGAGTGGTCATGCCGCGCCGGAGGAGGCCTCGGCCTCGGCAAGATCGCGGTCGTGGAACTCGATGGTCGGGCAGTCCTTCCAGAGCTTGTCGAGGGCGTAGAACTCGCGCTCCTCGGCGTGCTGGATGTGGATCACGATGTCGATGTAGTCGAGAAGCACCCAGCGTCCCTGCCGCTCGCCCTCACGGCGGGCCGGCTTGGCCTTCTCGGGCAGGCCCAGCAGGGCCTCCTCGATGGCATCGACGATCGAACCGACCTGACGCTCGTTGGCAGCCGAGGCGATGACGAACGCGTCGGTGATGTAGAGCTGGTCGGCGACGTCGATGAGGACGATGTCCTGCGCCTTCTTGTCGGCCGCGGCCTGCGCGGCGGTCAGCGCGAGCTCGCGGGCACGTTCGGTGACGGGCACCGGTCTCCCCTCGTTCGGTTTCAGAGTTACTAGCCTCTCATACGGGTATGACATCTCTACCCAGATGAATGGGCCTAAACCGGTCCTTCGGTACGATATAGGCCACGCTTTGCGATGTACTGCACCACACCATCGGGTACGAGGTACCAGACCGGCAGCCCGTCGGCGACCCGCGCGCGGCAGGCGCTCGACGAGATCGCCATCGCGGGCACCTCGACAAGCGTCACGGAATCGGCGGGCAGATGATCGTCGGAGAGCTCGAAACCGGGCCGGGTGACCCCGACGAAGTGCGCCAGCGAGAGCATCTCGAGCGCATCCTTCCACGACAGGATCTTCGCGAGCGCGTCCGCGCCGGTGATGAAGAAGAGGTCGGCCGTGCTGCCGAAGATCGCGTGCAGGTCGCGCAGGGTGTCGACGGTGTATGTCGGGCCGTCCCGGTCGACGTCGGCCCGGCTGACCTGGAAGTGCGGATTCGACGCGGTCGCGATCACCGTCATCAGGTAGCGGTCCTCGGCCGGGCTGACCTTGCCCTTCTGCCAGGGCTGGCCGGTCGGCACGAACACGACCTCGTCCAGGCCGAAGCGGCTCTGCACCTCGCTCGCCGCCACCAGGTGACCGTGGTGGATCGGGTCGAAGGTGCCGCCCATGATGCCGATCCGGCGCCGTTTCCGCACCGGCGAATCCTAGGGCACGTCTGGAGGATCATGGCGCCGCGAGGCGAAACCTGGACCTCGGCTCGGCGACGCCATGATCCTCCAGACGTGCCCTGGATCAGCCGTCGAGCCGGCGGCGGACCGCGCAGAGCAGATCCGCGGCCGTGAACGGCTTCTCCAGCAGCGCGACTCCCGGGTCCAGCGTGCCCTGCGAGGCCAGCACCGGCTGGGCGTACCCGGACATGTACAGCACGCGGGTGTCCGGGCGTACGTGTGTCAGGCGCTCGGCCAGCTCCTTGCCCAGCATCCCGGGCATCACCACGTCGCTGACCAGCAGATCTATCGCCCCCTCGTGCAGGGACGCCAGTTCGAGGGCCTCGGCGCCGCCCTCGGCCGACAGGACCTGGTAGCCCGCGCCGGACAGGATTCGGCCGGCCACGTCGCGCAGCGCCGCCTCGTCCTCGACCACGAGCAGCGTCTCACCGTGCCCGGCGGTCAGCACCGGCTCGGCGGCGGGCACGACCTCCTGCTCGCCGGCACCGGCGGGCAGCAGCACGGTCACCGTGGTGCCCAGGACCGGCTCCGAGGTCAGGCTGACGGCGCCGCCGGCCTGCGTGACGATCCCGTACGCGGTGGCCAGGCCCAGCCCGGTGCCCTCGCCGCTGGCCTTGGTGGTGAAGAACGGCTCGAACGCGCGCGCGACGACGTCGGGTGCCATGCCGCAGCCGGAGTCGGAGACGCGTATCCGGACGTAGTCACCCGGCGCGAGGTCGGGATGCTCGCCGACCTCCAGGCGCGCACCGGCGGTGTCGATCACCAGCTGGCCGCCCTCGGGCATCGCGTCCCGGGCGTTGGACGCCAGGCTGGTCAGCAGCTGCTCCAACTGGCCGGGGTCGCAGGTCACCGGCGGCAGCGACTCCGCCGTACGGATGATGAGGGCGACCCGGTCGCCGATCAGGTCGCGCAGCGTCTCCTCGGCGTCGGTGATGACGGCGTTGAGGTCGAGGACCTGTGGCCGGGCGACGTCCCGGCGGGCGAACTTGAGCAGCTGGTGCGTCAGGTCCGTGCCCCGCTCGCCGGCCCGGATGACCTGGCGGGCGTCGGCGGCGATGGTCTTGAGATCGGGCTGCGGCGCCTCGGCCTCCTCGATCACGAAGTTCGCGTAGTTCACGATCACGCCGAGCATGTTGTTGAAGTCGTGCGCGATGCCGCCGGCCAGCTGGCCGAGCGCCTCGAGCCGCTGGTTACGGTGCTCCTGCACCTCGCTGCGCTGGTGTTCCGCCTCGGCCTGGAGCCGGTGCCGCTCGGTCATGTCCCGGACCACGGCGATCGTCCTCCGGCCCTCCGGCCCCTGCACCCGCGAGAGCGAAGCCTCGGTGGGGAAGATCGCGCCGTCGCGCCGTCGCGCTTGCAGGGCGACGGTTCCGATGAAGCCGATACCGCCCGTGAGCCCGTCGGCGGCGCGACGCAGCCCGGCCAGCGACGGTACCTCGTTGATGTCCCCGAGCAGCATGGTGGCGCGCTGACCGAGCAGTTCACCGCGGCGCCAGCCGAAGACCTCCTCGGCGCGGTCGTTGACGAGGACGATCACGCCCTCGTCCATCACCAGGATCGCGTCCGGCGCAGCTTGCAGCAGGCCGCTGGACAGCTCCTCGGACCACTCCACCGACCTCACCCCCGTACGCCGAGGCTAACCTCTCGAACGGGGGATACAGGGCAAATCATCTATCCTCGGGCACGCAGCGCACGACGTACGTCATCGTCGCCATCGGTCACCACGCGACGCAGGATGGCCGACAGGTCCGGCGAGGCCAGCAGGTCCGCGGCGAGCCGCCGGGTCTCCGGCGTCACGACCAGCGACGGATACGCCAGCGCGGCGACCCGCTCCCCGCTCATTCCGGTACGCCGGCTCAGCATCCCGGGCATCTCGGCGAAGTACCTCTCCACGTACGGGGTGACGAGGTCGAGCTGCTCGGGCTGCCAGAAGCCGTGCGCCGTCGCCTCCAGGATCCGGTTCGAGGAGGCCGTGTCGTTGATGATCAACTCCCAGGCGCGGGCCTTGGCGCCGGCGTCGGGCAGCGCCGCCCGGCACCGGGCCGCCTGCTGCTCGCCGGCCGCGCTGCGGTCCGCCGCCAGCGTCGCCTCGATGTCGTCCGGCCCCGCCGCGCCCAGCACCACCAGCCGGTAGAGGATCAGCCAGCGCAGGTCGTCGTCGACGCTGACGCCCTCGGGCACGCCCTCGCCGTCGAGCCAGCCGCGCAGCCGCGCGGTGTCGATGCTCGCCCCGATCAGGCCGCGCACGCCGGCCAGCCGGCGCGAGCTGCCGGGCTCCGCGGCGGTCAGCAGCCGCTCGCTCGCCTGCGCGAGCAGCTCCAGCGCGGCGGGCCTGGTCTCCGGCGTCGGGTAGCGGTCGACGAGCGCGGAGGTCATCCGCAGCACGTCCTCGACCAGGACCACCTCGCGCTCGACCGGCAGCGCCGCCAGGACCAGGGTGACCAGCTCGGCGACCGGCCGCTCGCCGTCCTCGACCGCGTCCAGCGTCGCGCTCCAGAGCAGCGCGCGGGTCAGCGAGTCGTCGAGCATCGGCAGGATCAGCGGCACGGCTTCGACGGACGCGTCGTCGAGCCGGATCTTGGCGTAGGTCAGGTCGCCGTCGTTGACCAGCAGCAGATCGGCCGCGGGCTCGCCGGTCAGTTCCGGCAGCCGGGTACGGCCGCCGTCGACGGCCGGGTCGAGGTCGACCTCGAGCAGCCTGCGGCGCGCCACCGTGCCGTCCGGTGCCCGGTCGTACAGGCCGACGCCGATCCGGTGCGGGCGCAGGGTCGGATACCGCTCCGGGGCGGTCTGCACGACCGTGACCTCCGCGTACCGGTCCTCGGCGTCTCGGCGCACCTCGGCGCGCAGCGTGTTGATCTGCGCCCGGCGCAGCCACACGTCCGCCCAGGCTGTCAGGTCCCGGCCACTCGCCTTCTGCACGACGGCGAGCAGGTCGGCGAGGGTGGCGTTGCCGTACGCGTGCGCCGCGAAGTGCTCGTTGAGCCCGGCCAGGAACGCCTCCTCGCCGACCCAGGCGACCAGCTGGCGCAGCACCGCCGCGCCCTTGGCGTACGAGATGCCGTCGAAGTTGAGCAGGGCGAGCGCGGTGTCGCCGACCTCGGTCGGCGCCACCGGGTGGGTGGACGGGCGCTGGTCGGCGCGCATGCCCCAGGCCTTGCGGTGCATCGCGAACGTGGTCCACGTCTCGGTGAACCGGGTGGCCTCGGCGGCGATCCGGGTGCCGAGGTACTCGGCGAACGACTCGTTCAGCCAGAGGTCGTCCCACCAGGCCATGGTGACCAGGTCGCCGAACCACTGGTGCGCCATCTCGTGCGCGATGACCATGGCGCGCTGTTCGCGCTCGCCGTCCGTGACCGCCGAGCGGTGGATGAACTCGTCGCGGAAGACGACAAGGCCGGGGTTCTCCATCGCGCCGAAGTTGAACTCGGGCACGAACGCCTGCTGGTAGTGGCCGAAGGGGTACCGGACGTCGAAGAGCTCGTGGAAGCGGTCCAGGCACTGCCGGGTGACCGTGAAGATCTCCTCGGCCTGCTCGTCGAGGTGCTCGGCCAGCGCCTGCCGGCAGTAGAGCGCGAGCGGGATGCCGTCGTGCTCCGCGGTGCGCACGTGGTAAGGCCCCGCGATCAGCGACACGAAGTAGGTCGACAGCGGCTTGGTGGTGGCGAGCTGCCAGCGGCCGTCCGCGGCCGGGCCGGCGGGCTCCCCGTTAGCCGCCACCAGCCAGCCGTCCGGCGCCCTCACCCGCAGCGTGAAGGGTGCCTTGAGGTCCGGCTGGTCGAAGCACGGGAAGATCCGGCGGGCGCCGTCCAGGAACATGTGCGCGTACAGGTAGACGCGGCCGTCGGCGGGGTCGGTGAAGCGGTGCAGCCCCTCCCCCGTGTTGGAGTAGGTCATCCGGGCGTCGACGACCAGCTCGTTGGTCTCCGCGAGCCCGGCCAGCGCCAGCCGCTCCTCGGCGAGCGCGGCCGCGTCCAGCGGCGCGCCGTTGAGGGTCGCCGAGATCAACTCGGCGGGCTCGAGCTCGGCGAACGTGGTCGCGCCGGCCTGCGCCGCGAAGCGCAGGACCGTCCGGGAACGGAAGGTGTCGCCGTCACCGGTCAGATCAAGATCGATCTCGTACCCAGTGACGGTGATGGTGGCGGCCCGGGCGATCGCCTCGGCGCGGGTGAGGCTCGGCATCCGCCCATCATGCCGTCCCGCAAGTCGGTACGGCAGTCCGACGCCACGCGTGGCGGGAAAGTCGTGCGCCCGGCGTCAGAGCGCCGTGACCGCCGCCAGCGTTTTCTCGAAGCACACGCTGAACGGGTTGCCGGCGTACTCGCCGTATGCCGGGATCGGGGCGTAGCCGGTCGAGGTGTACAGGCCGATCGCCGCCGGCAGGTAGGTGCCCGTCTCGAGCCGCGTCACCGGCCGGTCCGCGGCCAGCGCCTCCTCCTCGAGCGCGACGACGAGCTGCCGCGCGATGCCCCGGCCCCGGAACGCGGGGCGCACGTACATCCGCTTGAGCTCGGCGACGCCGGGCTCGAGGGCCTGCCAGGCCCCGCACGCCACCGCCCGCCCGTCGACGACCACGACCAGGTACGCCGCGTCGTCGTGCAGGGGGTACACGACGCCGTCGAGCCCGCCGTCCGCCTCGCTCAGCTCCTTCTGCTGGGCGATGAGCAGGGCGGTCAGCTCGGCGTCGGACGAGGGACGCGATTCGATCAGCACGCCCGAAACCCTAGGTGCCGCCCGTTTCCGCCGGGTTGCGGGGGTCTGGCCGTAACCCGGCCGCAAGACCTACTCGTCGTCCTCGTCGTCCTCGTCCTCGACCAGCACCGGCTTGGACGCCATCGAGATCGTGCTGACCGTGCCGTCCTCGGCCATGTGCAGCAACTCGTCGTCGTTGCGGATCCGGCGGGCCTTGCGGGCCGCCAGCCGGGCCGCCGCGCTGGCCCGGGTGTTGGTCTCCTCGAGGCGGATGTCGGTGCCGCGGGGGCCGGAGACGTAGTCGCCCGTGTTGGGCTGCCAGTCGAACTCGCGCTCGCCGATGCGGACCGGGTCGCCGGCCTCGGCGCCCTTCTTGGCCAGCGCGGCCTCGACACCGAGCCGGTCCAGCCGGTCGCCGAGGTAGCCGATCGCCTCGTCGTTG
The DNA here is from genome assembly GCF_014205335.1 of Amorphoplanes digitatis. Classification (NCBI taxonomy): domain Bacteria; kingdom Bacillati; phylum Actinomycetota; class Actinomycetes; order Micromonosporales; family Micromonosporaceae; genus Actinoplanes; species Actinoplanes digitatis. Next base: position 7,381,069 of record NZ_JACHNH010000001.1, read on the forward strand.
TCGAAGTTCGTCTGCCGGACCCAGCGCTCGACCTGCTGGCCGCGCACCACGAAGACGCCCTCGGCGTCGCGCTCGACGGTGAAACCCTTCTCGTCGACGGCGCGGGGCCGCACCACGGCCCGGGTCGCCTCGGGCTCGGGGGTGGCGAGCCGGTTCGCGGCGACGGCCTCGCCGAGTGCGTACGTGAGCGCCTTGAGCCCCTCGCGGGTCACCGCGCTGACCTCGAAGACCGGCAGGCCACGCGCCTCGAGCTCGGGCCGGATGATCTCGGCCAGGTCCCGGCCGTCCGGGATGTCGATCTTGTTGAGCACGACCAGCCGCGGCCGCTCCTCGAGCCCGCCGTACGCCGCCAGCTCGGCCTCGATGGCGTCCAGGTCGGCCAGCGGGTCCCGCTCGATCTCGGGCGCGGCCGCGTCCAGGACGTGCACCAGCACCGAGGTGCGCTCGATGTGCCGCAGGAACTCCAGGCCGAGGCCCTTGCCGGTGGCGGCGCCCGGGATGAGGCCGGGCACGTCCGCGACGGTGAAGGTGTGGTCGCCGGCCTGCACGACGCCAAGGTTCGGCACCAGGGTGGTGAACGGGTAGTCGGCGATCTTCGGCTTGGCGGCCGACATGACCGAGATCAGCGACGACTTGCCGGCCGACGGGAAGCCGACCAGCCCGACGTCGGCGACGCTCTTGAGCTCGAGCACGACGTCCAGCTGGTCGCCGGGCTCGCCCAGCTCGGCGAAGCCGGGCACCTTGCGCCGGGTGTTGGCCAGCGAGGCGTTGCCGCGCCCGCCGCGCCCGCCGCGGGCCACCTCGAACGTGGTGCCGGCGCCGATCAGGTCGGCGATGACCTCGCCGTCGGGCGTCTGCACGACGGTGCCGTCCGGCACCGACAGGACCAGGTCGCCGCCGTTCGCGCCGTCCCGGTTCGCGCCGGCGCCGCCGGTGCCGTTCTGCGCCTTGACGTGCGGGCGGAAGTGGAAGTCGAGCAGCGTGTGCTGCTGCGGGTCGACCACGAGCGTGATGCCGCCGCCGTGCCCGCCGTTTCCGCCGTCGGGGCCGCCGAGCGGCTTGAACTTCTCTCTGCGCACGGAGGCACAGCCGTGGCCGCCGTCACCTGCTTGCAGGTGCAGCACGACTCGATCGACGAACGTTGCCACCTTGCGTCTCCTACCTCAAACCTCAAAAGCAAACAGCGGGCCGCGGACCCGAGAGGTCCGCGGCCCGCTGTGACGTGGATCTACTCCGCGACCGGCACGATGCTGATGGTCTTGCGACCCCGCGTGTGGCCGAAGAGCACGTTGCCCTTGGCCAGCGCGAACAGCGTGTCGTCGCCACCGCGGCCGACGAGCTCTCCCGGGTGGAACTTCGTGCCACGCTGGCGGATCAGGATCTCGCCGGCGTTGACCAACTGGCCGCCGAACCGCTTGACACCGAGCCGCTGGGCGGCGGAGTCGCGGCCGTTGCGGGAGCTGGAAGCACCCTTTTTGTGAGCCATGGCTGCCCCTACTTCCCGCTGGAGATGCCGGTCACCTTGACGCGGGTCAGCGGCTGACGGTGCCCCTGGCGCTTGTGGTAGCCGGTCTTGTTCTTGAACTTGTGGATCCGGATCTTCGGACCCTTGGTGTGCTCGGCGATCTCGCCGGACACCGTCACGCTGGCAAGCTTGGCCGCATCGGTCACCAGGTTGTCACCGTCGACGAGGAGCACCGCGGCGAGCGTCAGGGCGTCGCCGGGCACACCCGCGAGCTTCTCGACCTCGATCACGTCGCCCTCGGCAACCTTGTACTGCTTGCCGCCGGTCTTGACGATCGCGTACATCGACGCGGACTCCCTGAGACTTACGCAGCGAAAGAGCTGCTGGCGGATGAAACTGGATCCGGCGTGCACCCGACGGGTGAAATCCCAGGGCGCGCACGGAACAGGCGCACGAAAATGCGCCGTCAGAAAGACTACTTCATGAGCGGGCCTGCACCCAAACCGGGGAGTGCTCAGCCGTTGCCGCAGGCCTTGTCGAGGGTCTTCTGGAGCTTGGTGAGCTGCTCCGAGTCGACCTTGCGCACGTCGCCCTTGAGGGCCGTGACCTGCGAACCCATGTCGGCCAGGGCCGCCTTCAGCTTCGGGTCGGCGGCCAGCTTCGACATGTCCTTGAGCGCGAACGAGTAGTTCTCCACGTCACGGGCGGTCTTCTGCTTGGCCTTGATCACCGAATCCTTGTCCTGCGACGATTCGGCCTCGATCAGCAGTGTCAGGTCCTGTGCGAAGTTCTTGGCGGCGTCGCCGCCGGTCTTCGCCGCCTGCTGGCAGATCGCCTCGGAGTTGCCGGACAGCGCCGCGTCCGCCTCACCCGGCAGGGCGGCACCGGCCGAGGCGCCGGCGGCCGGCCCGGACGCGGCGGGCCCGGAGACGGCGGGTACGGGTGCCGCGGTGGCGTTCTCCGCCGACTTGCCGCTCGAGCAGCCGGTGCCGAGCAGGAGAAGGGCGCCGCTCACGGCGGTCACGGACAGCAGGCGTCGCATGGTGTTCGGTACTCCTCGGGGACGTGACTCGGGGGATCACGAGGGTAGCCGACATCGACCGGCGGACATGGGCCGGGCGGCCCCAGCAGGGATTACCCCCGCCGGAGCCGCCCGGTCAGCGCTGTCAGGGGCGGGTACGCCGCCGCGTGCCGCCGCGGCGCGACCGTCGCCGGCCGCCCGCTCCCGCGCCGACGGGCTCGTCGTCGCCGTCCTCGCCGTCCTCGTCCTCGTCGTCCTCATCGGCCGCGTCGGGGTCGTCCGAGCCGGTCAGCCGCAGCGGCTCGGCCGGGTGGTCCGCGCCGTTCGCCCCGTTGGTCTCGTACCGGGAGAGGTCGTAGCCGCTGATGTCGTAGTCGTCATCGTCGGAACCGGCGCTGACCACCGGCGCGGTGCGGGCCACGATCCCCGACCCGGCCGTTGCGACGACGCCCGAGCTGCGCGGCGGCAGGCCCGCCGTCTCGGCCACCGGGTCCTCCGCGGGCAGCGCATGTGCGTGTTCCACGACTTCCACGGCCGCCGGTTCTTCGACCGCCGCAGGCTCCTCGACGGGCGCGGCGACGACCTCGGGCTCGGCCGGCGCCTCGCCGCCACCGCCGCCGCGGCGCCGCCGCGACTTGGTGCTCGGCTGCTGCGCGGGCGCCTCGGTGCGTGCCGCCGCGGCGACCGCCTTCACCTGGGTGACCGCGCCGCCGGTCCGCTTCTCCGGCACCGGCTCGGTGTGGATGATCAGGCCGCGGCCCTTGCAGTGGTCGCAGGTCTCGGTGAACGCCTCGATGAGGCCGGCACCGATCCGCTTGCGGGTCATCTGCACCAGGCCGAGCGAGGTGATCTCGGTGACCTGGTGCTTGGTCCGGTCCCGGCCCAGGCACTCGGTCAGCCGGCGCAGCACCAGCTCGCGGTTGCTCTCCAGCACCATGTCGATGAAGTCGATCACCACGATGCCGCCGATGTCCCGCAGCCGGAGCTGCCGGACGGTCTCCTCGGCCGCCTCGAGGTTGTTACGGGTGACCGTCTCCTCCAGGTTGCCGCCCGCGCCGGTGTACTTACCGGTGTTGACGTCGACCACCGTCATCGCCTCGGTGCGGTCGATGACCAGGTGACCGCCGGAGGGCAGGAAGACCTTGCGGTCCAGGGCCTTGAGGATCTGCTCGTCGATGCGCTTCTCGGCGAAGATGTCCCCGACGCCGGTGTGCCGGTGCAGCCGGTCGAGCAGCTCGGGCGAGACCGAGTCGAGGTAGCTCTCCACCTCGCCGTAGGTCTGCTCGCCCTGGATGACGACCTCGCGGAAGTCCTCGTTGAACAGGTCGCGGACCACCCGGATGACCAGGTCGGGCTCCTCGGAGAGCGCCGCCGGGGCGTGGCCCTCCGCCGCCTTGGCCTGGATGTCCTCCCACTGCGCCTGGAGCCGCTTGACGTCGCGCGCCAGCTCCTCCTCGCTGGCGCCCTCGGCGGCGGTACGCACGATGACGCCGGCGCCGTCCGGCACCAGCTTCTTCAGCACGTCACGCAGCCGCTTGCGCTCGTTGTCGGGCAGCTTGCGGCTGATGCCGGAGGCGTTGCCGTTCGGCACGTAGACCAGGTGGCGGCCGGAGAGCGCGATGTGGCTGCTCAGCCGGGCGCCCTTGTGCCCGATCGGGTCCTTGGTGACCTGCACCAGCACCGAGTCGCCGGATCGCAGCGCCTGCTCGATCGAGCGGGCCCGGCCCTCCAGCCCGGTGGCGTCCCAGTTGACCTCGCCCGCGTACAGCACCGCGTTGCGGCCCCGGCCGACGTCGACGAACGCCGCCTCCATGCTCGGCAGCACGTTCTGCACCTTGCCGAGGTAGACGTTGCCGACCATGGTGCCGGAGGTGGCCCGCGACACGTAGTGCTCCACGAGGACGCCGTCCTCGAGCACCGCGATCTGGGTGCGGTCGGGCTTCTGCCGGACCACCATCACCCGGTCCACCGCCTCCCGGCGGGCCAGGAACTCGGACTCGCTCAGGATCGGCGGCCGGGTACGGCGCTGCTCACGACCGTCGCGCCGGCGCTGCCGCTTGGCCTCGAGCCGGGTCGAGCCGGAGACGCCCTGCACCTCGTCGGAGCGCTCACGGGTACGCGGCTCGCGGACCCGGACGACGGTGTGCACGCCGTCCTCGACGCCGCCGGTCTCGGTGTCACCGGAGCCCTTGCGGCGCCGGCGGCGCCGGCGGCGGGTGACCCCGTCGCCGTCCTCGGCGTCCTCTTCGTCCTCGCCGTCCGCCTCCGCGGATTCCTCCGCGGCGGCCTCGGCCTCGGTGTCGTCGCCCTCGTCGGACGGGCCCTTGCCGCGGCCCCGGCCACGGCGCCCGCGGCGGCGACGGCGGCGGCTGTTGCCGTCCTCGTCCAGCTCGTCCTCGGCGCCCTCGTCGGACTCGTCGGCGGACTCGTCGGTCTCGTCGAGCACCGGCTGCTCGAGGAGTTGGGCGGCCTCCGCCGGCTCCTCGGCGGCCGCGCCGCGGCGACGGCGACCGCGGGTGGTGCGGCGGGCGCCCTCGGCGGGCTCGGACTCCTGGTCGGCGACGGGCTCGGCGACCGGCTCGTCGGCCACCGGCTCCACCGGCGCGGCGGCCACCGGGGCCGCCGCGGCACCGCGACGGGTGCGGCGGACCGGTGCGGGCTCGGTCTCGGGCTCGGGCGGCATGAACAGCACGGCCGGGGGCAGGGCTGCGGCCCGGCGGGTACGCGTGCGCGGCGCCGGCGCCTCCTCCACGAAGTCGCCGTCCAGCGGCAGCACGCCGATCAGCGGGGCGGCCGGAGTCTCGGCCACCGGCTCCTCGGCTACGGGCTCGTCCTCGTCGACCGGCTCCTCGGCGACCGGCTCGGGAACCGAGACCGGCGCGACGGCCTTGCGGCGGCTGCGGGTGGCCTTCACCGGCGCCACGGGCTCGCCCTCGGCGGCCTCTGCGGCGTCCTGCTCGGATGCGGCGGGGGCCGCGGCGGGCGCCGCGGCCTTCTTACGACGGCTGCGGGCCGGCGCCGGTGCGGCGTCGACGGCGTCCGCCGACTCGGCGCCGGGTGCGTCGGCCGCCGGCTCGGCGGCCGGCGTGGCCTTGCGCCGTGGCGCCCGGGTCCGGCGCGCGGGTGCGGTGCTCTCGGCGGCATCGACGGAAGGAGTTGTGGCTCCGTCCCGTTCACCGCCCTGTGGCTCGTTATCGAGCATGGGGCGCTCTCCAGTTCTGGCGGCCCCGGGCGCGGGTGAGCGCTGCCACGCAGGGTCGCCGCAAGTTTTTCGGCCCCGACTCAGTCGGACGGGCTGCCGAAGTCTGCCAACGCGGACGCAGACCGAAGCGGTCAGCGCCCTCCGATGGTGGCGCCCTCGCGATCCGCTTCCAACGGATCGACGATCTCCCCCTGCGGGGTGAGAGTGCCCTGAGCCAGCCGAGTCACCCGTGGGGGGACCGGCGGCTCCAGGCCAGCCACCACGCGCAGGCCGGAAAGGACGTCATCGGGTCGGACGGCGGGAGTAACCTGCCGCACGACAAGGTCGATTATCGCACACGGTGCGGCCGCGCCCTCGGAAGGTGCGTCAGACTGCTTGCTCACCGCGAAGACGGTCACCGCGGACCGCGCGTCGAATGACCGCCGTCCCTGCTTGGTCATGCGCTCGACCTGCACCTCCTGCGCCGCCAGGAAGGCCTCGACGGCGTTGGCGGCGACCGCCGGTTCGATCTCGGGCAGCTCGATCAGCCAGCGGGAGGCGTTGATCCGGTCGGCGAGGCTACCCTCTGTCGCCAGGACGGCGTCGATGATGTCCAGCCCGGGCGAGAGCGCGGCGTCCAGCGCGACCCGCAGCTCCGCCGGGTCGACCTCGGCCTGCAACCCGATCTCCAGGTACTCCGCCTCGCTGCCGACGCCGGTCGGCGCCGCGCTCGCGTACGAGATCTTGGGGTGCGGGGTGAAGCCCTGCGAGTAGGCGATCGGCACGGCGGCGCGGCGCAGCGCGCGCTCGAACGCCCGGGCGAAGTCCCGGTGCGAGGTGAAGCGCAGCGGCCCGCGCTTGGCATAGCGAAGGCGGATCCGCTGCACGACCGGGGCCTGGCCGCCGACCGGCTGGTTCTTGGCGATGACGTTTCTCCTGGTCAGTGCGTGTGCGCCGGGGAGCGCAGCCCGTTCGTCGGGGTGAGCGGCAGCAGCTTCCTGCCGGTGGGGCCGATCTGGATCTCGGTGTCCATCGACGGGCAGACGCCGCAGTCGAAGCACGGGGTCCAGCGGCAGTCGTCCTGCTCGTACTCGCTCTTCGAGTCCTGCCAGTCCTGCCAGAGCCAGTCCTTGTCCAGGCCGGAGTCGAGGTGGTCCCAGGGCAGCACCTCGAGCTGCTCGCGCTCGCGGGTGGTGAACCAGTCCAGGTCGACGCCGAAATCGGGCAGCGTCTCGGCCGCGGCCTCGACCCAGCGGGCGTACGAGAAGTGCTCGCTCCAGCCGTCGAAACGCTGGCCCTTGTCCCAGGCACGCCGGATCACCGCGCCGACCCGGCGGTCACCGCGCGAGAGCAGGCCCTCGATCAGCGAGGGCTCGCCGTCGTGGTACCGGTAGCCGATCGCCCGGCCCAGCGACCGGTCGCTGTTGATCTCCTGCTTGAGCATCCGCAGCCGGTTGTCGATCACCTCGGGCCGCTCCATCGCCGCCCACTGGAACGGTGTGTGCGGCTTGGGCACGAACGCACCGATGGAGACCGTGCACTTGATGTCCTTGGTGCCGGTGGCGATCCGCCCGGCCTTGATCACCTCGTGCGCCATCCGGCCGATCTGGAGCACGTCGTCGTCGGTCTCGGTGGGCAGGCCGCACATGAAGTAGAGCTTCACGCTGCGCCAGCCGTTCGAGTACGCCGTGACGACCGTCCGGATCAGGTCCTCCTCGGTCACCATCTTGTTGATGACCTTGCGGATCCGCTCGGAGCCGCCCTCGGGCGCGAACGTCAGGCCGGTACGCCGCCCGTTGCGGGACAGCTCCTGCGCCAGGTCGATGTTGAAGGCGTCCACCCGGGTCGACGGCAGCGACAGCGAGACGTTGGTGTCCGCGTACTGCTCGGCGAGGCCGGAGCACATGTCGCCGATCTCCGAGTGGTCCGCGCTGGAGAGCGAGAGCAGCCCGACCTCGGAGAAGCCGGAGAACTCCAGCCCCTCCTTGACCATCTGCCCCACGGTGGTGATCGACCGCTCCCGGACCGGGCGGGTGATCATGCCGGCCTGGCAGAAGCGGCAGCCCCGGGTGCAGCCGCGGAAGATCTCGACGGCGTACCGCTCGTGCACGGTCTCGGCGAGCGGCACCAGCGGCTTCTTCGGGTACGGCCAGGCGTCGAGGTCCATCGTCGTGCGCTTGTGCACCCGGAACGGCACGTCCGGGCGGTTCGGCACGACGCGCTGGATGCGCCCGTCGGGCAGGTAGTCGACGTCGTAGAAGCGGGGAACGTAGATGCTCTCCGTGCGCGCCAGCCGCAGGAGCAGCTCGTCGCGGCCGCCCGGGCAGCCCTCGGCCTTCCACTCCCGGATGATGCCGGTGATCTCGAGGACCGCCTCCTCGCCGTCGCCGAGCACGGCGGCGTCGATGAAGTCGGCGATCGGCTCCGGGTTGAAGCTGGCGTGGCCGCCGGCGAGCACGATCGGGTGACTCTCGTCGCGGTCCGCGCTCATCAGCGGGATCCGCGCGAGGTCGAGGGCCGACAGCATGTTGGTGTAGCCCAGCTCGGTGGCGAACGAGAGCCCGAGCACGTCGAAGGCGCCGACCGGCCGGTGCGCGTCGACGGTGAACTGCGGTACGCCGTTCTCCTTCATCAGCGCCTCGAGGTCCGGCCAGACCGCGTAGGTGCGCTCGGCGAGCACGTCGCTCTGCTCGTTGAGCACCTCGTAGAGGATCTGGACGCCCTGGTTGGGCAGGCCGACCTCGTAGGCGTCGGGATACATCAGCGCCCACCGCACGGTGCAGGCGTCCCAGTCCTTGACCACGACGCCGAGCTCACCGCCCACGTACTGGATGGGCTTGCTCACCCTGGGCAGCAACTGCTCCAACTGGGGAAAAACCGAGTCCACGCTCATGCCATCGCCTCCGCTGGCGCTCCGGCGATGACATTCGTCGCGCGCCGAGTTGATGATCCGCTCGCCGCGGCAAGCTCGCTCATTTGGGCCCAAGGGTACGCGGCTCAGGGTGCCAATTCGTTTGCGGCCCGGGTCAGGTCGGTGGCCAGCAGGTCCTCACGGAATGCGCACAGTTGCAGCGTCATCCGCGCGGGGCCGGTCGTACCCACCACGAACCGGATCGGGGTGCCCTGATCGTCCAGGTCGCCGACCAGCGCGTCGAGCAGCCGCACACCCGCGCTGTCCAGGAACGAGACCGCGGTCAGATCGATGAGCACCGCGCCGGCGTGCCCGGTCTGCCGGACGATCTCGCGGCCGATCTCCGGCGCGTTGGCCAGGTCGATCTCGCCGGCCAGCCGGACCAGGTCGACCGTGCCCAGCTTGGCGAAGGTCACCCACCGGTCGGTCGTCATCGCGCCTCCAGGCGGGTACGCCGCATCGTCACCGTGGTGCCCTCGTCGTGATCGAACGACGCCTGATCCATCACCTGACGGATCAGCTGGAGCCCACGGCCGCGGGCGCCGTCGCCGTTCGTCGCCTGCCACTGGCCCTGGTCCCGGACGCGCACCTCGACGGCCTCGGGCGTCACCGCGGCGACCACCTCGACCACCCCGAACGGGTCGTCGCGGTAGCCGTGCTCGATCGCGTTGGCCACCGCCTCCGAGCAGGCCAGCAGCACCGCCTGGGTGCTCTCGTCGTCGACGCCGTTCGCGACCAGCCAGCCGCGCAGGTCCTTGCGCAGCAGCGCGATCTGTAGCGGGTCCGCGCCGATCGAGCGTTCCAGCCGCTCCTCGACGCCGATCGAGAGGCAGAGCAGGCAGACGTCGTCGGAGTGCTCCCGGCCGACGAGGAAGTCCGCCAGGCCCGCGGCCAGCCCGGGCAGCGGCGAGCCGCGGCGGCCCGCGTACGCCCGGGCGAGCACCTCGAACCCGGCGTCGATGCCCCGGTTGCGGCGCTCGATGAGGCCGTCGGTGTAGAGCAGCAGCCGGCTGCCGGCGGCGAGGCGGATCCGGTGCTCCAGCCGCGCGCCGCGCCCGGCGCGCGATCCCAGCGCCCCGGACCGGGCGTCGAGCAGGTAGCGCGGCGCGGAGCCCGGCTCGACGAGCAGCGGCGGCATGTGCCCCGCGCAGGCGTAGGTCATCTCGTTCGTCGACAGGTCGACCTCCGCGTAAGCCACCGTCGCCATCCGGGCGGACTCGACCCGCTCGACGAACCGGTCGAGGCGCTCGAGCAGGCGCGCCGGCCCGGCCTTGGCGGAGGCGAGCGCCCGGATGGCGCTGCGCAGCTGGCCCATCGTGGTGGCCGCGTCGATGCCCCGCCCGACCACGTCGCCGACCACGACGGCAAGCTTGTCCGCGTTGATCTGGAAGGCGTCGAACCAGTCGCCGCCGACCTCGAGGTCGTGCGCGGCGGCCTGGTAGTGGGACTCGATCGCGAACCGCGGGTCCGAGGGCAGGTCGTTGGCGAGCAGGCTGCGTTGCAGGGTCCGGGCGATGGCCCGCTCCTGCTCGTAGAGGCGGGCGTTCTCCAGCGCCAGCCCGGCCCGGTCGGCCAGACCGGCCAAGAAGACCGCCTCGGCGACGGCCGTACGCCGGCCCGGCGCCATCCGCAGCGCGAGGGTGCCGAACACCTTGCCGTTCGCCACCAGCGGCAGCACCGCGCAGCCGGGGTCCGGGCCCTTCTCATCGGTGAGCTGGGCCTGTCCGCTCTCGAACACCTCGGCGATCCGCTCGGCAAGCCGCTCCGGATCGGGCTCCGGGCGGCCGGCGTCGGCGAGCATCCCGGCGGGACCGACCTGTAGCCGCACCGACGCCCACTCGGCCATCTCCGGCACCATGCGTTCGATCAGCCGGCGTGCCCGGGGCATGAGCCGGGGCACCACCTCCAGCGCCCGGGTCGTCTCCGCCAGGAACGTGGACCGGATCTCGCGCCGGCGGAGGTCGTCGTAGAGCCGGGCCCGGTCGAGCGCCTGCCCGGCCTGCTGCCCGAGCAGCCGGACCACCCGCAGCTCACTGTCGGAGAGCTCGCGCTGCTCGGCGAAGTCGAAGCAGAGCACGCCGAGCACCTCCACGCCGGCGGGCTCCTCGGCGGAGGCGGCAGCGGCGGCGGCGGTCAGCGGCAGCAGCACCACGGTGCCGTGGCGGTCCCGCAGCATCGCCGTGGCCAGGTCCGGGAAGTGCTCCTCGGCCTCCTCGATCGAGCCGATCACGTGCAGGTCGCCGCGCCGGGCCACCTCGGCGACGGCCCGCGACGAGCCGCGCGGGATGTCGTCGCGGGCCAGGCCCCCGGAGTCGGTGCATGCGATCGCGGTCAGCTGGTCCCGGTCGGCATCGCAGAGCCAGACCGTCGCCGTGCTCGCGCCGAAGGCCGGCACCGGTACCCGCACCACGGTGTCGGCGACATCGGACTCGGTCGGCGCCGCCGCAAGGTCGGCCACGATCTCCTGTAGCACCCGGACCCGCCGCTCGGAGGCCTCGGCGGCGCGCCGCGCGGCGAGCAGCTCCTTCTCGTACCCGCGGCGCTCGGTGGCGTTGAAGATCGTGGTCTTGATGACCCGCGGCAGGCCGGCGGGGTCCCGGCCCAGGATGGAGTTGGCCAGGATGGGCAGCCGGCGGCCGTCGGCGCAGATCAGGTCGAAGGCCACCTCGTGCACGTCGTTCTGCATGCTCAGCAGCGGCGCGTAGTGGGTCTCGTAATAGATCTTGTCGCCGGGGCTGAGCAGGTCGCGGAACCGCCGCCGGCCGATCAGCGAGTGACGGTCGTAGCCGGTCCAGGCCAGGAACGTCTCGTTGACCTTGACGATCGTGCCGTCGGGCAGGCTCGTCAGGTAGCCGCACGGCGCATGGTCGTAGAGGTCACCCGGGTCTTCCTCCCAGGGCACCTCCACGTCCTGCGTCACGTCCGGCCCGCCGTCGCCGCTGTCCGTCATCGGGTTACAGGTAGGCCCTGATGGCGGCGACCGTCTCCGCCGGAGCGCTGAGATTCGGGCAGTGGCCGGTCGCATTCATGACCACCAGTGTGCTCCCCGCCAGGTGCTCGTGCACATAGGCACCCACGACACCCGGCGCGATGACGTCGTCGGTGCACTGGAGGATCAGGGCCGGGGTGCGCAGGCTCGCGAGGTCCGCCCGGTTGTCGGACATGAAGGTCACGTGGGCGAACTTCTTGGCGATCTCCGGATCGGTGGCGCAGAAGCTGTTGGTCAGCTCGGCGCCGAGCTCGGGTCGGTCTGCGTTGCCCATGATGACCGGCGCGATCGCGCTCGACCAGCCGAGATAGTTGCTGTCGAGCGACTCGAGCATCTCCTCGATGTCGCTCTTGCCGAAGCCGCCGACGTAGTCGCCGTCGTCGATGTAGCACGGCGACGGTCCGACGAGGACCAGCTTGGCGAAGCGCTCCGGCTCGCGGATCGCGGCGAGCACGCCGATCATCGCGCTGACCGAGTGGCCGACGAAGACGACGTCGTGCAGCTCGTGCTCGTGCAGGATCTGTAGAACGTCGCTCGCGTACCCGTCGAGAGTGGAGTAACGCTCGTCGTCGTAGGCCGTCAGGTCGGAGTGGCCCGCGCCGACATGGTCGAAGAGAACGATGCGGTGGGTGTCCTGGAACGCCGGGGTGACGTAGCGCCACATGTTCTGGTCGCACCCGAAGCCGTGCGCGAACACCATCGGCCGGCCGTTCGCCCGGCCGGTCACGGTGACCGCGTTTCGCTGAGTCGTTTTCATCTCATGCTCACCACCGGGTCACCATACGACTCCGGGCCGTCTCCCACATCGCCCCCCATGTCCGTCGTTTGCGAAGGATCTTCATCGATTCCGGTACGGGCGGAGAACGTCACGCCCGTCGATCGGGTGATTCGATCAACATCGGCGAGGTGGCGGCCCGGCTCTAACCTGGCGGAAGGCGCCCGGATGGCGACCGATGCGACGGCCCGGTACCAGCGGTGGGAGGAGATCGACGGATGGCCGACCAGCAGCCGGAGAATCCAGCCGCACCGGCGCCCGGACCCGCCGGCGGTGCGGACGCCCCGGACGACCCGACCCCGGCCGACGGCGTCACCGCGGCCCGGTGGAGCGGCTCCGCGGTCGTCCCGCCGCACGTGCCGCGGCGGCCCTGGTGGTCGCGCCGCCGCGGGGAGGACCGACCGTCGCCGCCCGCCGACCCCTGGGCCGGCCGCGATGACCCCTCGGTGACGCCCGCGGTGGATCCGTGGGCCGACCAGGACACACCCTGGCAGGCCGAGCTGCCGTTCCCGGAGGCCATGCCGCCCACCCGGATCGTGGGCGCGATGCCGCCCACCCGCATCGGACCGCCCCTGCCGCCGACCCGCACCGACCCGCCGGTTCCGCCCGCACCCGCCCGACCCCCGATGCCGCCGGCGAGCGCGCCGGCCTTGGGAGGGCCGCCCGCGATCGCGCCGACCGCCGGAGGGATGCCGCCCGCGATCGCGCCCGCCGCGCCCACGAAGCGCCGCTGGGGCCGCAACCGCGCCAGGAAGGCGCCGGCCACCGCGGTCAACCGGCTCCCGATTCAGCCCCGGCCGCCGGCGGCGCCGCCGCAGTCGCGCCCGGCCCCGCCCCCGGCGCCGCCGCCGTGGCAGCGCCCCACGCAGGGCCGCCCGCCGGCGGCTCCGCCGGGGCGGCGGCCACTGCCACCGGCGCGCCGCAAGCGCCGCTGGCCGCGCCGGCTCTTCCTGTTCACCCTGGTCAGCCTGGTCTGCTGCTGTGGCGTGCCCGGCTATCTCGCCTGGCCGGCGGCCAGCCAATACCCGGTCACGGCGGACCTGCCGGCGTCGATAGCCGACCTGGACCTGCGGGAGGACGGCGCGAGCCGGCGGGCCGTCGAGCGGCTCACCGAGGAGCTGCGCGGCACCAGCCTGGTGCAGGGCGACGTCTTCGCCGGTATCTACGCGGACGGCAAGGGCAAGAAGGTGACCGTCTTCGGCACGACGGGGCTGCGGCTCACGCCGCAGGAGGACGTCGAGGCCGAGATCGCGCACCTGGCCGACGGATACCGGATCAAGGACATCGAGCCGTACGACCTGGGCGAAACCGGCCTGCACGAGCGCTGCGGCGTCGGGCGCAAGGGCGGCAGCGCGGTCGTCGTCTGCGCCTGGGCCGACCACGGCAGCCTCGGCACCGTGATGTTCACCAGGCGTTCGGTGGCGGAGAGCGCGGAGCTCACCGGCCTGGTCCGCAGCTCGGTGCTCGTCCGCCGATAGGGGTGACCCCTGGTAGGGGTCACCCTCCGTCGGCTACGCCTCGGGCGTCTCGGGCTTCTCCGGCGTCGTGCCGCGCGGCGGTGCGTAGCGGGGCACGTACTCCTGGCCGGTGAGCTTCTGGATCTCGGCCATGACCTCGTCGGTCAGCGTGCGCAGCGCGGTCCGGTCGTCGCTGCGGCCGTCCGTCGGGATCGGCGCGCCGAACTTGATCGTGACCTTGCCCTTGACGGGCCGGGGGATGCGCTGGCCGATCGGCTGCACCTTCTCCGTGCCGATCATGCCGACCGGGATGATCGGCACGCCGGCCGCGACGGCGAGCCGGGCCACGCCGGTGCGCCCGCGGTACAGCCGGCCGTCCGGCGAGCGGGTGCCCTCGGGGTAGACGGCGACCATGTCGCCGGCCTTGAGCACCGGGATCGCCCCGTCGAACGCCGCCAGCGCCGCGCGGCCGCCGCCGCGCTCGACCTTGATTGCGCCGAGGCCCTCCAGCACGAACTTGGTGACGTTGCCGCCGACGCCGCCGCCGCGGAAGTACTCGGCCTTGGCCCAGAACGCGATGTGCCGGGGCACGACCGCGCCGAGGAACAGCTCATCGGCGACGGACAGGTGGTTTCCGGCGAAGATGGCGCCGCCGGACGCGGGGATGTTTTCGAGACCTTCGACGTGCGGCCGCCAGCCGAGTGTCATCGCTTTACCGACAGTGATCTTGCCGATCGAGTAGAGCAGCGGCAACGTGTTCCTCCGGCGGGGACTTCCAAGTTGATGAGGGGGCAGTTCGAGGTTATCGGAAACCGACCGGAAAACCCCTGTCGGGGCAGCCTCCGACCGGCTCGGCATTTACCGCCGAAGCAGGCAAAAGCCGAGCCGACCGGCGGTGGGATTCACCCCGCCCGGGTGACCGACACCGTGACGGCCTCGCCGTCACCGGCCTCGCCGCTGAAACCGGTCGCGCCCGGGTCGAGGGCCAGCGAGGTCGCCAGCGTCTCCGCCGCGACGAAGTCACGGTGCGTCTCGACCGCGGCCGAGACCGCCGGCGTGGCGGCGACGAGCAGCGAGATCCGGTCCGACACGTCCAGCCCGGCGTCGCGCCGGGCCTGCTGCACCACCCGGATCACGTCGCGGGCCAGCCCCTCGGCGGCCAGTTCGGGCGTGACCTCGGTGTCGAGCACGACCACGCCGCGGCCGGCCGGCAGCGGCGCCGAGTTCTCCGCGTCGGCGGCGACGAGCTTGAGCTCGTACTCGCCCTCCTGGAGGGCGACGCCGGCGACGACCGGCGCGCCGTCGACAAGCTCCCAGTCGCCGGCCTTGACGGCCTTGATGACCACCTGGACCTGCTTGCCCAGGCGCGGGCCGAGTGCGCGCGGCACCACGGTCAACACCTGCTGCGAGTACGCGGCGAGATCGGCACTGAGCTCGACGGCCTTCACGTTGACCTCGTCGGCCAGCAGGTCGGCGAACGGCCTCAACGCATTGGCGTCTGGGCTGGCGACCGTAAGCTTCGCCAGCGGCAGCCGTACCCGCAGGGCCTTGGCCTTGCGCAGGGAGAGCGCCGCGGAGGCCACCTCGCGGATCGCGTCCATGGACGCGACCAGGTCGTGGTCGGCGGGGAACGCGCCGGCCTCGGGCCAGTCGGTCAGGTGCACCGAGCGCTCACCGGTCAGGCCGCGCCAGATCTCCTCCGCGGTCAGCGGCGCGAGCGGCGCCACCACCCGGCAGAGGGTCTCCAGCACGGTGGCCAGGGTGTCGAACGCGTCGGCGTCGCCGGCCCAGAAGCGGTCCCGGGAGCGGCGCACGTACCAGTTGGTCAGCGCGTCCAGGTACGAGCGCACCGACGCGGCCGCACCCGAGATGTCGTACTCGTCGAGCTGCCGCGTGGTTTCCGAGACGAGCTCGTCGGTCTTGGCCAGGATGTAGCGGTCGAGCAGGTGCGCCGAGTCGGTACGCAGCGTCGCCTCGTGCCCGGCGGCGTTGGCGTACAGGCTGAAGAAGTACCAGACGTTCCAGAGCGGCAGCAGCACCTGGCGCACCGAGTCGCGGATCGCCGTCTCGGTCACCGGCATGTCCCCGCCGCGCAGCACCGGCGACGACATCAGCATCCAGCGCATGGCGTCCGAGCCGTACGAGTCGAACACCTCGTACACGTCGGGGTAGTTGCGCAGGCTCTTGGACATCTTGCGGCCGTCGGCGCCCTGGAGGATGCCGTGGCTGAGGCAGTTGCGGAACGCCGGCCGGTCGAACAGCGCCGTGGCCAGCACGTGCATGGTGTAGAACCAGCCGCGGGTCTGCCCGATGTACTCGACGATGAAGTCGCCCGGGTAGTGGTGCTCGAACCAGTCCTTGTTCTCGAACGGGTAGTGCACCTGCGCGAACGGCATCGACCCGGACTCGAACCAGCAGTCGAGCACCTCCGGCACCCGGCGCATCGTCGACTTCCCGGTCGGGTCGTCCGGGTTGGGGCGGGTCAGCTCGTCGACGTACGGCCGGTGCAGGTCGGTCACGGCGACGCCGAAGTCACGCTCCATGTCGGCCAGCGACCCGTACACGTCGACCCGCGGGTAGTTCGGGTCGTCGGACTTCCACACCGGGATCGGCGAGCCCCAGAACCGGTTGCGGCTGATCGACCAGTCGCGGGCGTTCGCCAGCCACTTGCCGAACGAGCCATCCTTGATGTGCGACGGCGTCCAGGTGATCTCCTGGTTGAGCTCGACCATCCGGTCCCGGAACGTGCTGACCGCGACGAACCAGGAGCTCACGGCCTTGTAGACCAGCGGCGTGTCGCAGCGCCAGCAGTGCGGGTACGAGTGGGTGTATCCGTCGTGGCGCAGCACGACGCCGCGGCCCTTGAGCTCCGCGATGATCGCCTTGTTGGCGTCGAAGACCTGAACGCCCTGGTAGTCGGGCACGAGCGCGGTGAACCGGGTGTGCTCGTCGACGGTCACGATCGTCGGGATGCCGGCCGCGTTGCAGACGGTCTGGTCGTCCTCGCCGAACGCGGGCGCCTGGTGCACGACCCCGGTGCCGTCCTCGGTGGTCACGTAGTCGGCGGCGAGCACCTGGAAGGCGTTCGGGCCGGCCTGCTCGACCAGGAAGTCGAACAGCGGCGTGTAGCGGCGCCCGGCCAGATCCCGGCCGAGCACGGTGCCGACCTGCTCGAAACCCTCGAGCTCCTTGGCGTACGCCGGGACGCGCCCCGCGCCGAGGATCAGCTTCTCGCCGTCCTTCTCGAGGATCGCGTACTCGATGTCCGGGCCGACCGCGAGCGCGAGGTTCGACGGCAGCGTCCACGGCGTGGTCGTCCACACCGCGATCTTCTCGCCGGTCTCCAGCTGGAAAGTCACGGTCAGCGCCGGGTCGGTCCGGTCCCGGTATACGTCGTCCATACGGGTCTCGGTGTTGGACAGCGGCGTCTCGCACCGGAAGCAGTACGCGAGCACCCGGAAGCCCTCGTAGACCAGGCCCTTGTCGTGCAGGGTCTTGAAGGCCCACAGCACCGACTCCATGTAGTCGGTGTCGAGGGTCTTGTAGTCGTTGCCGAAGTCGACCCAGCGGGCCTGGCGCGTGACGTAACGCTCCCAGTCCTTGGTGTAGGCCAGGACCGAGGTGCGGCAGGCCTCGTTGAACTTGTCGACGCCCAGCTCGAGGATCTGCGCCTTGGTGGTGATGCCGAGCTGCTTCTCGGCCTCGACCTCGGCGGGCAGCCCGTGGGTGTCCCAGCCGAACCGCCGCTCGACGCGCTTGCCGCGCATCGTCTGGTACCGCGGCACCAGGTCCTTGACGTAGCCGGTGAAGAGGTGGCCGTAGTGCGGCAGGCCGTTGGCGAACGGCGGGCCGTCGTAGAAGACGTACTCGTTGCTGCCGTCCTGCCCGGCGGGCCGGGCCTCGACGCTGGCCTCGAAGGTCTTGTCGGCGGTCCAGTGGTCGAGCACGGCGCGCTCGACGGCGGGCAGGTCGGGGCTCGCGGGCACGCCCGTCGCGGGGGTGTGCTTGGGGTAGGACATCGGTGGTCGCTCTCCTCGCGCAGCTCACTGTCGTGGTCTGCGAGGACGAGCCGGAGCCCGCGGTACCACCTCGCTTGACGTCGCCTGCGCGACGCCCGCTCGTTCTGCGGCTGTGACGGGCCGCGACCGTCCGGTTCTACTGAGGCGAACGCCCGTTCTTCCGGAGACTCCCCGGTGATGGCCGGATCAGTGCCTGAACGCCCAACGATACCGGCAGCCCGTCAACGCGGCGGCGCCGGCAGGGTCGTGTTCCACAGCGAGACGCCGTCACGGTCGCGCAGGTCCACCCGGAAGGCCCCGGTGGCGGCGTCGATGCGCACCTCGCCGAAGTGCTGGTAGCCGTCGGCGGGCGAGGTGTTCGCGACCGGCGGCGCGTGCACGAACGCGACACTCGGGCCGAACGTCGCATCCAGCGCGTTCGGGCCGAATCCGCCCGCGTGGGCAGGCCCCGACACGAACTCCCAGAACGGCGTGAAGTCCTGCACCGCGGCCCGCGCCGGGTCGTAGTGGTGCGCGGCCGTGTAGTGCACGTCCGCGGTCAGGAAGACGATGCCGGTGACGCCCGCCCGGTGCGCCGCGCGCAGGACCTGGGCGAACTCCAGCTCCCGGCCTTTCGGCGCGCCCGGATCGCCCTGTGCCACGCCCTCCTGGGCGGCCGGGCCGTCCGGCACCACGACACCCAGCGGCAGATCGTTGGCGATCACCTTCCACGTCGCCCGCGACGCGCGCAGGCCGCGGATCAGCCACTCGCGCTGCTCGGCGCCGAGCAGGCCGCGGCGCGGATCGGCGTACGTGTTGCCGTCGTTGACGTCCTTGAACGTGCGCATGTCCAGCACGAACACGTCCAGCAGCGGCCCGTACGAGATCCGGCGGTGCACCGGGCCCGACCGCCCCGGCACCGGCACCCACTCGTGGTACGCCCGGTGCGCCCGCGCCGCCAGCACGTCGACCCGCTTCTCCGTGTAGCGCGCGTCGTCGAGGATCTCGCCCGGGTACCAGTTGTTGACCACCTCATGGTCGTCCCACTGGTTGATCTGCGGCACCTCCGCGGCGAACGCCTTGTACGCGTCGTCGAGCAGGTTGTACGCGTACTGCCCGCGGTACTCGCGCAGCGTCTCGGCGACCTTGGACTTCTCCTCGGTCACCAGGTTGCGGTAGATCCGGCCGCCGGGCAGCGCCACCGAGGACGGCAGCGGTCCGTCGGCGTACACGGTGTCGCCGCTGTGCAGCAGGAAGCCGGGCCGGCGCTCGCGCATCGCGTCGAAGAGCTTCAGCCCACCGTACGCGGGGTCGATACCCCAGCCCTGCCCGACGACGTCGCCGGTCCACACGAACGAGACGTCCTGCCTGCGGGTCGGCGCGGTGGTCAGCGAGCCGTCGATCGGCTCACTGAACAGGCCGGCCCGGTCGATGCTCTCCACCCGTACCCGATAGTGCAGCCGCTGCCCCGGCGGCAGGCCGCGCAGGCGCACCTTGCCGGTGAAATCGGTGTCCGGTGTCAGCACCGGCCCGCGCACGCGGCGGGCGCCGCGCAGGTCCGGGCGCCGGCCCACCTCGACGAACATCCGGCCAGGACGGTCCGCGCGGGCCCAGACGACCGCGGAGTCGGCGGTGGCGTCGCCGGACTGCACGCCGTGTGTCAGCACCGGCCGGTCCGCCGACCAGCCGGCGAAGACCGGCCCGGCCGGCAGGGCACCGAGAACGCCGCCGGCCAGCCCGGCCCGCAGCAGGCTGCGTCGATCGATGGAGGTCATGACCGGAGGCTCTCGGCGCGACATGAAGCCCGCGCGTCACCGAGGTGACCGAGCCATGTCGTTGAATGGGCATCTACATACCAGGAGGAGAAATGCCCCGCTTGGCCATCAACACCGTGGCGCCCGGCGCGTACCGCGCGGTGCTCGGCATGGAGAAGTACTGCAAGGACAGCGTCGACCCGACCCTTTACAAGCTGATCAAGCTGCGCGCCTCGATCGTGAACGGCTGCTCGTTCTGCACCGACATGCACAGCCGCGAGGCGCTCGAGCAGGGCGAGTCGAGCCGCCGCCTCTTCGCGGTGGCCGCCTGGCACGACGCGCCGTTCTTCACCGAGCGGGAACGGGCGGCCCTCGCCCTGACCGACTCGGTGACCCGCCTCGGCGAGCACGGCGTCCCGGACGAGGTCTGGGAGCCGGCGGCCAAGGCGTTCACCGAGGAGGAGCTGGCGAACCTGCTGGTGGCGATCGCCACGATCAACGTCTGGAACCGGCTCTCGATCGCCACCTGCACCCAGCCGCCCGCGGAGGTTTAGAGCTCCGGGAACCAGAGGGCGAGCTCACGCTTCGCACTGTCGGGTGAATCGGAGGCGTGCACCAGGTTCTCCCGGTTCGACAGCGACAGGTCGCCGCGGATCGTCCCCGCGGCGGCCTTGCGCCCGTCGGTGGCGCCGACCAGGGCGCGCACGACGGCGATGACCTCGTCGCCGGAGAGGACCAGGGCGGCCAGCGGCCCGTTGGTCATGAACTCCTTGAGCGGCGGATAGAACGCCTTGTCCACGTGCTCGGCGTAGTGCCGGTCGGCGAGCTCCGCGTCCATCGTGCGCACGACCAGCGCATCGATCGTGAGGCCCTTGCGCTCGAACCGGCCGAGGATCTCACCGAGGAGGCCGCGGCGCAGCGCATCGGGCTTGACGAGCACGAGCGTGCGCTCGGCGGAAGTAGCGGTGGACAACGGAGGATCCTCCTGGTCATGGCGGCGCGCCGGTGTTGTCACACCGGGATGTCAGCCTATCGGTACCGCCCGAGGGGCGAGCGGCAACCGCCCTTTCACGGGCGGGCACCGCTACGTAACCTGACTGGTAACCCGGGAGGTCCACAGTGGCAAACCAGAACGGCCGGCCGATCGCGCCCGCGCGCAAACTCGTCGCCGCGGTCGTCGGCACCATCGCGGTCTTCGTGATGCTGTTCGGCCTCGGCATGTCGAGCTGGGCGATCGTCGCCCTGGGGGTGGCGATGCTGGCCCTGGCGATCGGCGTCGGCATGGTCAACGTCGTGCGCCGCGGCGCCCGCGCCTGGGTGGCCGGAACCGCGCAGGTCAAGGCGGTGTCGGACCCGCCGGCCACGTCGATCTACGGCCGCGCCGAGCTCCAGATCGTCATCGTGGCCCCGGGCCTGCCCACCTCCGAGGTGACGGTCCGCGACCCCCGGGTGCCGGTGACCAAGTGGCCGCACGTCGGCGACACCCTGCCGGTGACGGTCGACGTCGACGACATGCGCCGGGTCCGCATCAACTGGGACGAAGCGGAATCCCACGAGGCCACCCTGAACGCCCCTCCCCTGTACTACGAGGAGGACCTCCCCGACGACGACCTGCTGGGCGGCGAGCCGGCACCACCACCCTGGGCGACCCGCGACCGCCAGTGGGGCCGCGGCCCCGACGAGCCCCCGCCGCCCCCGCCGGCCCCACGATCACCGGACCTGGACGACGCACCCCCACCACCACCGCCCCGCGCCGCCGAACCGGACGAGGCACCCTCCCCCGTGATCGTCCGCGACGCACCCGGCGGCCCGATCGTCGAGGGCCACCTGGTCGAGCCCGACTTCGACTACCGCGCCCCGCTGCCCCAGCGCGCCCGCACCGCCACGGCCGCCCCGCCACGCCCCGCGGAGACAACACCAAGATCAACCACAACCCTCGATCCCGATACGCACACCGAGCCGACAGAAGCAGCGGCCACCACCCCGCAAGCGGCTACCGGCTCCCCAGAGGCGCCCCACCCCCCAGAGGCAGAGCAGGCACCGCCCCCCGCGCCGACCCAGCGCACCGCCCAGCCCGCACCCCCCGCACCGGACCCCGAGCCCCCGGCGGCGCCCTCCACAACCGCCCACGCTCCCGCCCCCGCTTCCGCCCACGCGGACCCGGAGCCAGACATCGACCTCCCGCTCGACGAGACCCCGAAGACCTCCACCCCGCCCGCCCACGACCCCGAGATCGACCTCCCCCTCAGCGGCGACCCGGAACCAGCCCCCGAGACCCGGCCACAGGCCCACGCGGCGATGGCAAGCGGCCTGATCGCACCCCCGGTAGGCGCCCACCGCTCCACCACCGACGACACCCAGCCCAACCCGAACCAGCCCAACCCGAACCAGCCCGACCCGAACCAGCCCGACCCGAACCAGCCCGACCCAGACCAGCCCGAGCCGAACCAGCCCGCCGCACCCGCGAGTGAACGGGCCGCCCGGATCCTCGACACCGAGACACCACCCGCCGGCGCCGAGACACCGGCCGCCAGCACCGCAGTAACCGACGCTCCCCCCACCCGCACGACAAGATCCGCCGACGACGCCCTGCTCGGCGACCTGGAACCGCCCCCGTGGCAGGTCCGCGAACGCCAAGAATCCGCGAACACCACACCACCGACCAACGACCCCGACCCGAACCCCCAGACCGAACCGGCACCCGCCTCCAGCGACGACCCCACCGCCGCTGAGCAGGAGTCGACAACCGAGACCAGGTCGCGCCCGCGCCCCCACCACGGCACCGACGACGACCAGATCGCCCCCGCCACCGCATCCGAACCCGTAGCACCATCAGCCGCCCCACCATCAGCCGCCGCAGCACCATCAGCCGCAGCACCATCCGCCGCCGCGGCACCGTCAGCCGCAGCACCATCCGCTGCCGCGGCAGCGGGTCCGCCACCGGCCGACGCCACCACCGGCGCGTCCGCGGCAGAGGAGCACGCACACCACAGCGAGCGCCCGAACCCCACGACCGGAGGCGCAACCGGCCTGCCGGCGGCAGCCGCCGCGGTCGTCGCCGCCGGAATAGCGGCATTCGGCAACGCCCTGCGAGGCAAGAAGCACGAGGACCCCCAGCCCTCCCACGCCCAGGACCCCGCCGAGCCCGAAATCGCCCGCCCGGCACCTGTCCCACCCACCCGCCGAGACCCGACGGCGCCGCCCACCCCCACGACTCAGGCCGCCTCAACCCCCCGCGCGAACACCGACCCCGAACCCGCCCCAACCCCGCCCCTCAGCGACCTACGCGCCACACGTCCCGCCGCCGAGCCCTCAACAGCCGGAGCCGGACCCTCGTCCCCAGCTCCTTCCCCAAGGCCCGCCCCCGCCCACCCCGAGGCAGAGGCACCGCCCTCAGCCCCGACACCCTCCAGCGCCCGAGCCGAGGCACCACCTCCAGGCCCGACACCCTCCAACGCCCGAGCCGAAGCACCACCTCCAAGCCCGGCGCCATCCAGTGCCCGGTCCGAGGCACCGCACCCAGGCCCCACACCCTCCAGCGCCCGAGCCGAAGCACCGCCTCCCGGTCCGGCGCCATCCAGTGCCCGGTCCGAGGCGCCGCCTCCGGGCCCGGCATCCACCACCGCCCGGGCCGCGGGGTCGTCTCCAGCTCCCAGCCCGAGGTTCGCCACCGCCCGGCCTACGGCACCACCCCCAGGCCCGGCGTCTGCCAGCGCCCGCGCCACGGCGCCGCCCCCAGGCCCAGCGGCTGCCACTACCCGCGCCACAGGGTCGTCCCCAGCTCCTGGCCCGAGATCCGCCACCTCCCGGCCCACGGCACCGCCCCCAGGCCCGGCGACTGCCACCACTCGCGCCACAGGGTCGTCCCCGGCTCCTGGCCCGAGATCCGCCACCTCCCGGCCCACGGCACCGCCCCCAGGCCCGGCGACTGCCACCACCCGCGCCACGGGGTCATCCCCCGCTCCAGGGACTACGACCGCCCGAGCCACGGCACCGCTGCCAAGGCCCGGCCCGTCCTCCTCCACCGCCTGGGTACCGAGGCCCGCCTCCGGCCCGGTCTCGGCACCGGCCCCGACGCCGCCCTTCGGAGAGACCCCGCCACCCGCAGCGGATTCCGACGCGGGACCGATCTACCGCCCGGCTACCGGCACAGCGGCGGGCACCGCCGCAACCACCAGGTCCGCAGGCGGGACAAGGCGCGCCAACGGCCCGTGGTCAGACCTCGAAGGCGGCTTCGAACCGGACGAACGCGCCGACGACCTGATCACCGCCTACCCGAGCGCCCGCCCGGGCCCGGCCGGCGCGATCCACGGCGTAGGCATCACGGTCCTGGTGACCAACCTCGAACGCTCGGTCACGTTCTACCGCGAGATGCTCGGCTTCTACGAGATCGACTCAGGCTCAAGCAGCGCGGTACTCGCCTCGGGCGACACCCGCCTAGTCCTACGCAAGGTGCACGACCTGTCCTCGGTCGCCGGCCGCCTGATCTACCTGAACCTCGAGGTAGGCGACGTGGAAGCGGTATACGAGGACCTAATGAGCAAGGGCGTGACCTTCGTACACGGCCCACGCCCGGTAAACCGCGGCGGCAAGCTGGAACTCTGGGCGGCCTCGTTCCACGACCCCGACAACCACAACATCGCCATCACCCAATGGCGAGCCATCCGCTGACCCCAAGAGCGCGCCCCGCCACCACGCGGGGCGCGCCGCAATCCGCCGCGACCCCACCGCCCGAGGCTCCCCGCCCGACGCCAACCACGACCCCAACTCCCGAGCAGCCGGCCAGCCACCACCCATCTCCCGCAGGCAGCCAACCACCACCGAGCTGACGGCCAACCACCCGACTCAAGGGCTGACCGGCCAACCACCACCCGGCTCCAGCGCAGCGGCAACCACCACCCGGGTCCAGCGGAGCGGCAACCACGACCCGGGTCCGGGCAGAGACAATCACCACCCGGGTCCGGGCAGAGGCAATCACCCCCCGGGTCCGGGCAGAGGCAATCACCACCCGGGTCCGGGCAGAGGCAATCACCACCCGGCTGCGGGGCTGACGGCCAACCACCGCCCAGCTCCCCTGCAAGCAGCCAGGTGCCACCCAGCTCCCCCGGCAGCGGCCCGCTCGGGGTGGGCGGTCAGCCCAGGATCTTCCGGCGGACCGTGGTCGCGTAGATCCAGGCCGCGCCGAAGATCAGGCCCAGCGCCGCCAGCGACCAGTGCAGCAGGCCCGCCGCCAGCAGCAGAACCTGGAGCGCCGATCCCGCGTGCCAGGCCCACGGCCGGCGCATGCTGCCGGCGAGCACCGCCGCCAGCACCGCGAGGGCCACCACCACGCCGACACCCCAGCCGCTGAGGTCGCCGCCGGAGAGTCGGATCGGCTGGATCGCCAGCAGCAGCACGATCGCTTCGAGGGCGAGCGTGCCCGCGCCAAGCCCCCGCACCGCCGCCTCGGGGTTACGCAGCCCGGAGCGACGCGGCGGATCCCCGTCGACCGGATCCCCGTCGACCGGACCCCCGCCGACCGGACCCCGGTCGACCGGACCCCCGTCGGCCAGATCCCCGTCGGCCAGATCCCCGTCGACCGGGGCCTCGTCGGCCGGGGCCGGGGACACCGGCTCTGGTAGCGGGGTTGTCACTTCTTCAGGAGCTTCCTGGCGTCGGCGACGGTCACGACCGAGCCGGTGATCAGCACGGCGACGCCGCTGTGTTCGCCGTCCGTGTTCTCCTCGGCCAGGACGACCGCTTCCTCGATCGCGTCCGGCATCGACTGCGTGACGGTCACCCGGTCCTCGCCGAAGATCTCGATCGCCAGCTCCGCCAGCTCTTCGACCGGCAGCGCGCGCGGTGAGCTGTTCTGCGTCACCACGAGCTGGGCCGTGACCGGCTCGAGCAGCTCGAGCAGGCCGGCCACGTCCTTGTCGCCGAGCACCGCGACGATGGCGACCAGGTGGCGGAACGCGAACTCCTCCTCGAGGGCGCGCACGGTGGCGGCCATCCCGTGCGGGTTGTGCGCGCTGTCGAGCAGGATCGTCGGCGCGCTGCGGACCCGCTCGAGCCGGCCCGGCGAGTCGACGCCGCCGAAGCCCTCGCGGACCAGGTCCGGATCGAGCTGCTTGTCGGGTCCCGCGCCGAGGAACGCCTCGACGGCGGCGAGCGCCACGGCCGCGTTCTGCGCCTGGTGCGCGCCGAAGAGCGGCAGGAACACCTCGTCGTACACGCCGCCGAGGCCCTGGAGGGTGAGCACCTGCCCGCCGACCGCCTGGTCACGCCGGATGACGCCGAACTCGCTGCCCTCGCGGGCCACGGTCGCGCCCACCTGGGCGGAACGCTCCAGCAGCGGCCGCATGGCCTCTTCCGTCTGGAGCGCGGTGATCACGGTGGCGCCCTGGTGGATGATGCCGGCCTTGGCCCAGGCGATGTCCTCGATCGCGTCGCCGAGCCACTCGGTGTGGTCGAGCCCGATCGGGGTGATGACGCAGACGCCGGCCTCGAGGACGTTCGTCGCGTCCTCCTCGCCGCCGAGACCGACCTCGACCACCGCGATGTCGACGGGCGCGTCGGCGAACGCCGCGTATGCCATCGCCGTGGTCATGTCGAAGTAGGTGAGCGGCTCGGCGGCCTGCTTGTCGACGAGGTCGGCGAGCGGCGCGATCTCGTCGTAGACCCGGGTGAGCCGCTCCTCGGTCACCGGCTCCCCGTCCAGGCTGATCCGCTCCCGGACGGTCTCCAGGTGCGGGCTGGTGTAGCGCCCGGTGTGCAGGCCGTGCGCGCGGAGCAGGCCGTCGATCATCCGAGCGGTCGAGGTCTTGCCGTTGGTCCCGGTGAGATGGATCGACGGGTACGCCCGCTGCGGAGAGCCGAGCACGTCCATCAGATCCCGGATCTTCTGGAGGTCGAAGGCCATGCGGGTGAAGCCGCGCCCGTCGAGCGCGGCGATCACCTCTTGGTAGCTGCTCATGCCGCCGGCAACGCCTTCAGCGCCGCCGCGATCCGCGCCAGATCGGCCTCGGCCGTCGCCAGCCGATCCTTGATCTTCGCGACCACCTGCTCGGGTGCCTTGCCGATGAACGCGTCGTTGTCGAGCTTGGCGCGGCACTGTGCCGCCTCCTTCTCGGCGATGCCGCGGTCCTTCTCCAGGCGAGCCCGCTCGGCCGCGACGTCGATCGTGCCGCGGGTGTCGAGGTCGACGGTGATGCCGCCGGTGACCGCGAGGGTCGCCGTGGCGGCGAAGTCGGCGGCGGGCGCGTCGAGCCGGGCCAGCGAGCGGATCAGCGGCTCGTGCACGTCGATGCCGACGTTGCCGAGGCCGGTCAAGGCCGCGCTGACCCGCTGGCCGGGACGCAGGCCCTGGTCCGAGCGGAAGCGCCGCACCTCGGTGACGACCTTCTGCAACGCGGCCAGCTCCTCCTCGGCCACGTCGTCGATCCGGGCCTGCTCGGAGACCGGCCAGGCGGAGGTGACAAGCGACTCGGCGCCGGTCAGCACCGTCCACAGCTCCTCGGTGACGAACGGGATCACCGGGTGCAGCAGGCGCAGCAGCTGGTCGAGAACGTGCCCGAGCACCCGGCGCGACCGCGCGGCCTCGGGGCCGTCGGTGGCCAGGACCGGCTTGCTGAGCTCGACGTACCAGTCGCAGACGTCGTCCCACGCGAAGTGGTAGAGCGTGTCGCACGCCTTGGCGAACTCGTACGTGGCGAGCTGCTCGTCGACCTCGGCGATGACGTGCTGAAGCCGGGACAGGATCCACTTGTCGACGGCCGACAGCTCACCGGTGTCCGGCACGTCGCCCTCGACCGTCGCGCCGTTCATGAGCGCGAAGCGGGTCGCGTTCCACAGCTTGTTGCAGAAGTTGCGGGAGCCCTGGCACCACTCCTCGCTGATCGGCACGTCCGAGCCGGGGTTCGCGCCGCGGGCCAGGGTGAAGCGGGTGGCGTCGGCCCCGTAGCGGTCGATCCAGTCCAGCGGGTCGACGGCGTTGCCGAACGACTTCGACATCTTCTTGCCGTGCGCGTCGCGGACCAGGCCGTGCAGCGCGACGACGTCGAACGGCTGCACGCCGTCCATCGCGTACAGGCCGAACATCATCATCCGAGCGACCCAGAAGAAGAGGATGTCGTAGCCGGTGACCAGGACGCTTGTCGGATAGAACTTGGCGAGGGTCTCGGTCTGCTCGGGCCAGCCCATCGTGGAGAACGGCCACAGCCCGGACGAGAACCAGGTGTCGAGCACATCCTCGTCCTGCGTCCAGCCCTCGCCCGACGGCGGTTCCTCGTCCGGTCCGACGCAGACCACCTCGCCGGCCGGCCCGTACCAGACCGGGATGCGGTGGCCCCACCAGAGCTGGCGCGAGATGCACCAGTCGTGCATGTTGTCGACCCACGCGAAGTAGCGCTTGGCCAGCTCCGGCGGCTCGATGGCGACCCGGCCGTCGCGCACGGCGTCGCCGGCGGCCTTCGCGAGCGGCCCGGTGTTGACGAACCACTGGAGCGACAGCCGCGGCTCCACCGTCGTCTTGCACCGCGAGCAGTGCCCGACCGAGTGCTGGTAGGGCCGCTTCTCGGCGACGATCCGCCCGTCTTCGCGCAGCGCCGCCACGACGGCGGGCCGGGCCTCGTAACGGTCGAGGCCCTCGAACGGCCCCGGCACGGTCACCACGGCACGCTCATCCATGATCGTCATGCTCGGCAGGTTGTGCCGCCGGCCGATCTCGAAGTCGTTCGGGTCGTGCGCGGGGGTCACCTTCACCGCGCCCGTGCCGAAGCTGGGGTCGACGTGCTCGTCGGCCACGATCGGAATGCGCCGGCCGGTGAGCGGCAGCTCCACCTCGGTGCCGATCAGGTGCTTGTAGCGCTCGTCGTCGGGGTGCACGGCAACGGCGGTGTCGCCGAGCATGGTCTCGGCCCGGGTGGTGGCGACCACGATCGAGTTGTCGCCGTCGCCGTACCGGATGGAGACGAGCTCGCCGTCGTCGTCGGAGTGCTCGACCTCGATGTCGCTGAGCGCGGTCAGGCAGCGCGGACACCAGTTGATGATGCGCTCGGCCCGGTAGATGAGACCGTCGTCGTACAGCCGCTTGAAGATGGTCTGCACGGCGCGCGACAGGCCCTCGTCCATGGTGAAGCGCTCGCGGCTCCAGTCGACGGAGTCGCCCAGCCGGCGCATCTGCCCGGTGATCGCGCCACCGGACTCGGCCTTCCATTCCCAGACCTTCTTGACGAAGGCCTCGCGGCCCAGGTCGTGCCGGGAGAGCTGCTGCGCGGCGAGCTGGCGCTCGACGACGTTCTGCGTGGCGATGCCCGCGTGGTCCATGCCGGGCAGCCACAGCACCTCGAAGCCCTGCATCCGCTTGAGGCGGCTGAGCGTATCCATGATCGTGTGCTCGAGGGCGTGGCCGACGTGCATGGAGCCGGTCACATTCGGCGGCGGGATGACGATTGAGAAGGGCGGCTTGTCGCTTGCCGGGTCCGCCGTGAAGTAGCCCGCCGATACCCAGTTCTCATACCGCCGCTGCTCTACCTCGCCCGGCTGGTACTGGGCGGAGAGGCCACCGGTGGGCCGGCTGTCGGGGGTACGGGTGTCGGTCGCTTCGGTCACCGGACAAGTCTACGGAGCCCGCTCGGGTGGGTTGCTATCGCACCGCCCTGCCTGTGGACAACCGGTTGTTACGCTCGCACGATGTCCGAGCACCCTGGCCATCCGCCGCACACCGAGGCGGACCCGGTAGAGATCAACCCCGAGCCGTTCGCCCTGACCGAGCCGGCCGAGGAGAAGACTCCCGGGCCCCGCCCGCGGTCGCGGACCAGGACGATCGTGCTGAGCTCGCTGCTCGCGGTCGGCCTGGCGGGCGCATCGGTCGTCGGCCTGGCGGCCTGGCGCATCGCCTCGCAGAAGGACGCCACCCTGACCGTCCCGGCGGAGGTCGCCGGGCTGAGGGTGGACAGCAGCGAGGATGGCCGGTCGACGGGCGACTATCTGCAAACGGCGTTGTCGGCCGAGGTCGCGCTCGACGAGGCGGTCGGTGCGGTGCTGACCGACGGTTCCGACAAGGACGTGCTGTTCTTCGGCGGCACCACGCTGATCTGGATGCCGGAGAGCGACCTGGAGACCGCGTTCGGCCTGATCTCGGACGAACAGGGCGCCGTGACGGGCCTGCACGACGTTCCGGCCGGCCCGCTCGGCGGAACGATGAAATGCGGAACGACCAAGTCCGACGGCGCGGACATGCCGGTGTGCGGCTGGGCAGATCACGGCAGCCTCGCGCTGGCGATGTTCCCCGGCCGGACGGAGGCCGACGCCGCGGCGCTGTTCGAAGACATCCGTTCCGCGTCCCAGAAACGCAACTGAGCAGTTCGTCAAAAGGAAACGCCCACCCGGAAACGGGTGGGCTTCTTTCGAATGCAAACGCAGAAAAGGCCCACCCGTTGCCGGGTGGGCCTTTCCTATCACGTTAAGTCCGGCGGCGTCCTACTCTCCCACACCCTCCCGAGTGCAGTACCATCGGCGCTGGAGGGCTTAGCTTCCGGGTTCGGAATGAGACCGGGCGTTTCCCCTCCGCTATAACCACCGAAACAGCTATCAGCGACACAACCAACATCCCTCTGACACACACCCTGATGTTGCCGGGCGTGCAAAGGGGTGGTTGTTTGCTGTGAATCACACAGTGGACGCGTCGAGCATAAAGTTTGGTGTAGTTAAGCCCTCGGCCTATTAGTACCGGTCGACTGAACCTATTACTAGGCTTACATCTCCGGCCTATCAACCCAGTAGTCTAGCTGGGAGCCTTACCCACTCAAGGTGGTGGGATACCTCATCTCGAAGCGAGCTTCCCGCTTAGATGCTTTCAGCGGTTATCCCTTCCGAACGTAGCTAACCAGCCGTGCCCCTGGCGGGACAACTGGCACACCAGAGGTTCGTCCGTCCCGGTCCTCTCGTACTAGGGACAGCCCTTCTCAAGTATCCAACGCGCACGGCGGATAGGGACCGAACTGTCTCACGACGTTCTAAACCCAGCTCGCGTACCGCTTTAATGGGCGAACAGCCCAACCCTTGGGACCTGCTACAGCCCCAGGATGCGACGAGCCGACATCGAGGTGCCAAACCATCCCGTCGATATGGACTCTTGGGGAAGATCAGCCTGTTATCCCCGGGGTACCTTTTATCCGTTGAGCGACACCGCTTCCACACGCAAGTGCCGGATCACTAGTCCCGACTTTCGTCCCTGCTCGACCTGTCAGTCTCACAGTCAAGCTCCCTTGTGTACTTACACTCAACACCTGATTGCCAACCAGGCTGAGGGAACCTTTGGGCGCCTCCGTTACCTTTTAGGAGGCAACCGCCCCAGTTAAACTACCCACCAGACACTGTCCCTCGACCCGATCAGGGCCGCAAGTTAGATACCCAAATCCAACAGAGTGGTATTTCAAGATTGCCTCCACCCGAACTGGCGTCCGAGCTTCACAGGCTCCCACCTATCCTACACAATTACATTCGGATACCAATGTCAAGCTATAGTAAAGGTCCCGGGGTCTTTCCGTCCTGCCGCGCGTAACGAGCATCTTTACTCGTACTGCAATTTCGCCGGGCCTGTGGTTGAGACAGTGGGGAAGTCGTTACGCCATTCGTGCAGGTCGGAACTTACCCGACAAGGAATTTCGCTACCTTAGGATGGTTATAGTTACCACCGCCGTTTACTGGCGCTTAAGTTCTCCGCTTCGCCCCGAAGAGCTAACAGGTCCCCTTAACGTTCCAGCACCGGGCAGGCGTCAGTCCATATACATCGTCTTACGACTTGGCATGGACCTGTGTTTTTAGTAAACAGTCGCTTCCCCCTGCTCTCTGCGGCCATACCACGCTCCACCCGCAAGGGGCTTCACGCGTCCGGCCCCCCTTCTCCCTAAGTTACGGGGGCAATTTGCCGAGTTCCTTAACCACAGTTCGCCCGTCGCCTCGGTATTCTCTACCTGACCACCTGTGTCGGTTTGGGGTACGGGCCGCTCGGAACATCGCTAGAGGCTTTTCTCGGCAGCATAGGATCACTGACTTCACCTGAATCGGCTCGGCATCACGTCTCAGCCTCAATGTGTCACGGATTTGCCTATGACACGGCCTACACGCTTACCCCGGCACAACCACCGGCCGGGCTCAGCTACCTTCCTGCGTCACCCCATCGCTAAACTACTACCCACCAGGATCCCAGACTCCCCACCCTTGACCCGAAGGTCGCCGGCAGATCGCGTGGTTAGCATAATGAGGTTCGTCTTGGGCGCTCCTTCGCGGGTACGGGAATATCAACCCGTTATCCATCGACTACGCCTCTCGGCCTCGCCTTAGGCCCCGACTCACCCAGGGCGGATTAGCCTGGCCCTGGAACCCTTGGTCATCCGGCGGAAGGGTTTCTCACCCTTCATTCGCTACTCATGCCTGCATTCTCACTCGTGTAGCGTCCACGGCTGGATCACTCCGCCGCTTCACCCGCCACACGACGCTCCCCTACCCATCCACACACCTGCACCCCAACCCGAAGATTGGAGCGGGGTTAATATGTGAATGCCACAGCTTCGGCGGTGTGCTTGAGCCCCGCTACATTGTCGGCGCGGAACCACTTGACCAGTGAGCTATTACGCACTCTTTAAAGGATGGCTGCTTCTAAGCCAACCTCCTGGTTGTCTATGCGACCCCACATCCTTTTCCACTTAGCACACGCTTAGGGGCCTTAGCTGGTGATCTGGGCTGTTTCCCTCTCGACTACGAAGCTTATCCCCCGCAGTCTCACTGCCGCGCTCTCACTTACCGGCATTCGGAGTTTGGCTGATTTCGGTAAGCTTGTAGGCCCCCTAGACCATCCAGTGCTCTACCTCCGGCAAGAAACACGCGACGCTGCACCTAAATGCATTTCGGGGAGAACCAGCTATCACGGAGTTTGATTGGCCTTTCACCCCTAACCACAGGTCATCCCCCAACTTTTCAACGTTGGTGGGTTCGGTCCTCCACGCAGTCTTACCCACGCTTCAACCTGCCCATGGCTAGATCACTCCGCTTCGGGTCTAGGACATGCGACTGAAGACGCCCTCTTCAGACTCGCTTTCGCTACGGCTGCCCCACACGGGTTAACCTCGCCACATGCCACTAACTCGCAGGCTCATTCTTCAAAAGGCACGCCATCACCCCGAAAGGCTCTGACGGATTGTAGGCGAACGGTTTCAGGTACTATTTCACTCCCCTCCCGGGGTACTTTTCACCATTCCCTCACGGTACTTGTCCGCTATCGGTCACCAGGAAGTATTCAGCCTTACCAGGTGGTCCTGGCAGATTCACGGCAGATTACAGGAGTCCGCCGCTACTCGGGAACACCACAAGGAGGTCACACATTTTCGCCTACCGGGCTCTCACCGTCTACGGCCGACTTTCCCACGTCGTTCGACTAACATGCGACTTTGTAACTCCCCACCGTGCTGTCAGACACGGAAAGCAGGTCCCACAACCCCGAACACGCAACCCCTGACAGGTATCACACGCGCCCGGTTTAGGCTACATCCGCTTTCGCTCGCCACTACTCACGGAATCACTTTTGTTTTCTCTTCCTACGGGTACTGAGATGTTTCACTTCCCCGCGTTCCCCCCATACACCCTATGAATTCAGGTGCAGGTAACACGACATGACTCGTGCTAGGTTTCCCCATTCGGACACCCTGGGATCACAGCTTGGTTGACAGCTCCCCCAGGCCTATCGCGGCCTCCCACGTCCTTCATCGGCTCCTGGTGCCAAGGCATCCACCGTTCGCCCTTGACAACTTAACCACAGAAAACAAGATGCTCGCGTCCACTGTGCAATTCTCAACCAACAACCAACCCACAACCCACCGGCCCCCACCAAACCCCGGAAACCACAGTCCCCGGGCGGTATGAAAGACCAGGTCATGCCTGGATAGTTCTGAAACAACAACCGCGGATCGATCCGTAGACCGTCATCGCTTGGTTGTTCTTTCAGGACCCAACAGGGTGCCTATCGCCATCCACCAGCCGCACCAGCCCACCGTTCCTGCAAGAGCTCACGCTCTCGTGTACTTGGTTGGCCGGCCGTTGCCGGTAGTGACTCGCCAGTGTCTCCGCCTGCGAGCACCCCACCACCACATTCGGATGGTGCGGGCTACTGGACGTCTTTCGACGTCTAGTTGCTCCTTAGAAAGGAGGTGATCCAGCCGCACCTTCCGGTACGGCTACCTTGTTACGACTTCGTCCCAATCGCCAGCCCCACCTTCGACCACTCCCTCCCTTACGGGTTAGGCCATGGGCTTCGGGTGTTGCCGACTTTCGTGACGTGACGGGCGGTGTGTACAAGGCCCGGGAACGTATTCACCGCAGCGTTGCTGATCTGCGATTACTAGCGACTCCGACTTCACGGGGTCGAGTTGCAGACCCCGATCCGAACTGAGACCGGCTTTTTGGGATTCGCTCCACCTTACGGTATCGCAACCCTTTGTACCGGCCATTGTAGCATGCGTGAAGCCCTGGACATAAGGGGCATGATGACTTGACGTCATCCCCACCTTCCTCCGAGTTGACCCCGGCAGTCTTCGATGAGTCCCCGCCATAACGCGCTGGCAACATCGAACGAGGGTTGCGCTCGTTGCGGGACTTAACCCAACATCTCACGACACGAGCTGACGACAGCCATGCACCACCTGTCACCGGCCCCGAAGGACCCCGCATCTCTGCGAGTTTTCCGGCGATGTCAAACCCAGGTAAGGTTCTTCGCGTTGCATCGAATTAATCCGCATGCTCCGCCGCTTGTGCGGGCCCCCGTCAATTCCTTTGAGTTTTAGCCTTGCGGCCGTACTCCCCAGGCGGGGCGCTTAATGCGTTAGCTGCGGCACAGAGAACCGGAGAGGTCCCCCACACCTAGCGCCCAACGTTTACAGCGTGGACTACCAGGGTATCTAATCCTGTTCGCTCCCCACGCTTTCGCTCCTCAGCGTCAGTATCGGCCCAGAGACCTGCCTTCGCCATCGGTGTTCCTCCTGATATCTGCGCATTTCACCGCTACACCAGGAATTCCAGTCTCCCCTACCGAACTCTAGCCTGCCCGTATCGAATGCAGGCCCGCGGTTGAGCCGCGGGTTTTCACAGTCGACGCGACAAGCCGCCTACGAGCTCTTTACGCCCAATAAATCCGGACAACGCTCGCGCCCTACGTCTTACCGCGGCTGCTGGCACGTAGTTGGCCGGCGCTTCTTCTGCAGGTACCGTCACTTGCGCTTCGTCCCTGCTGAAAGAGGTTTACAACCCGAAGGCCGTCATCCCTCACGCGGCGTCGCTGCATCAGGCTTCCGCCCATTGTGCAATATTCCCCACTGCTGCCTCCCGTAGGAGTCTGGGCCGTGTCTCAGTCCCAGTGTGGCCGGTCGCCCTCTCAGGCCGGCTACCCGTCGTCGCCTTGGTAGGCCATTACCCCACCAACAAGCTGATAGGCCGCGAGCCCATCCCAGACCGAAAAACTTTCCACCAAACCTCATGCGAGGAAAAGTCATATCCGGTATTAGCCCCCGTTTCCGAGGGTTATCCCAAAGTCCAGGGCAGGTTACTCACGTGTTACTCACCCGTTCGCCGCTCGAGTACCCCGAAGGGCCTTTCCGCTCGACTTGCATGTGTTAAGCACGCCGCCAGCGTTCGTCCTGAGCCAGGATCAAACTCTCCAACAAAAACTGTGGAAAATCATCCCGGCAACAAAAAACTTGCTGCCAAAGGACACCACAACCACACCCACCAAAAACTAGTGGACACAGCCATGGCCAAAATCCTAATGGCACTGGCTTATCAAGCACCCTGTTGAGTTCTCAAAGAACAACCACACACCGAACTTGCCACCTTCAGGTGACTCACTCGGGGCAACCCCTCTAACTTACCCGGTCGACTTCGCCAGCGCAAGACCTAGATCTTGGAAGATCCGAAGACCTTCGTAGCATCGCCCGAATGTTTCCCGCGCTGACGCTCATCCCTGCCGGGATGTTCGTCGATGCGGATGGCCTCTGCAGACCGGCCGATGATCGCTTAGCGACCCATCCGCCCGGCTCCTGCTGGCCGTTGTACTCTACCCGGTCGTTCTCGCTGGCGCAAATCCGGTTTCCCGGCACCCGCTTCGCCCGGTTGCTGAGGTCAGCATATCGCCTCGCTTCAGCCGCCTTCGGGGTTCCTCTGGATCGGTCACTTTCGTGCCGCTCCGTCCGGTTCCCCTCGGGCAAGGAGAAAGTTACGCGACGCCCCACCCGAAACGCAAATCGACGGCCATGCACGTCCCGCCATCGCGTGCCCGCCCGTGCCAGAGTTGCAGGCATGGCCGCTTCCCCGGTGCTTGCCGCCGACGCACTGTTCAGTCTGCTGACGCCGCTGACACAGCTGCTCATCGGTGTTCTGGTGCTGGCCGCGGTAGTGGTTTCCGTCCACCGCCTGTTCATGCGCGGACCTACCCGGATGGGCGGAGCAATGCTCATCGTCGGCGGCGCCCTGGTGTGCGTAGCGGTCCTCAGCTATCTCGTGCAGAGCCTGTAAGGCTCCGCCCGACCTCCACCGCAACCCACACTCCCACTGCTGACCGCCGAGTCCAGCCACGCCTGCGCTCCTGCGCCGACGGACGATGAACCGTGGCGGCACGACGACAGGCCGCCTCGCGCAGAGGCCGCGAACGTCCGACCTGCACGGCGGCGCTTCGGCTCCGCACAATTCGAGCTGGACGCCATCAGAACTCGCCGGGGCATTGCCGGGCGGGCTCTCCCCCGGGCCGGCGCCGAACCTGGAGTTCGGCAGCCGCCCCGAAATTCAACAGTGCTGGTGTAGAAGCACGCTTCCACACCGACGGTCTCAAGGCTGGTTGCCGGAAGTACGTTCGCCGCGCGTTGCCCAGGGCGGCCGAGTCTCACCCGGCAGTGCGGCAACAGGCCAGAACGCACCGCATACGCCAGGTGGCAGCAGGCCACAACACACCGCAGCGGCTGGCCGACAAGGCTGCCGGTCGCTCGTGGGACGAGCCGACGTGTACCCAGATGCCCAGCTACCGGGCCGCCCAGGAGAAGAACCCGCTGGCGACCGCTATGTCGGCGGACCTGTCCGGGTGATCCACACACCCGGACAGAGCCATGCGGACCGCACCAGCCGAAACCGGCCCTCGCCAGCAAAAGACGGCAGCGACGCCGCCGCAACCGCACTGCGTCGCTCGACCGGGCACAAGCCAGCAGGCTCTGCCGGGCACTGCGACCAGCAGGCTTGCCGGGTATTGCGGCTGGAACGCCCCGATGTCGGGGCTGGGTTGTCAGTGCGGAAAGCATGTGCGCCGAGCCGGCCAGATTCCCGCGGTCCGGCGCACGACGTTCAAGCAGCTGATCCCGGTGCACGGAAGCAGGTCGCCTGGACGTGGGACAAGAAGCCCTCCAACGTACGACGGCCGGTGAACCGCGGCGGCACGACGACTGGGCCGCGGCCGGGATCAAGATCGCCCCAGTCGGCGCGGCGACGGGCGGGGCCGCGGCGGACGGCGCAGCTACAGGCGGCGGTTGGCAAGGCTCGGGAGCTCGCTGCGGATCTCCTCCAGCCGGCCCAGATCGATGTCCGCCGTCACGATGCCGACGGTGTCCGGCGCCTGCGCCAGCACCGTCCCCCAGGGGTCGATGATCATACTGCGGCCGAAGCAGGTGCGGCCGGGTTCGTGGTCGCCGATCTGGCCGGCCGCCAGCACGTAGCACTGGTTCTCGATCGCCCGGGCGCGGAGCAGGACCTCCCAGTGGTCACGCCCCGTGTGCATCATGAACGCCGCCGGCACCACGATCATCCTGGCCTCGCCCTCGACGGCCAGGCGCCGGTAGAGCTCGGGGAAGCGCAGGTCATAGCAGATCGACAGGCCCAGCCGCACGCCGTCGACGTCCGTCACCACGGTCGTGTCGCCCGGTGCCACCGAGCGGGACTCCTGGTAGGACACCCGGCCGGGGATCTCCACGTCGTACAGGTGAATCTTGCGGTAGGTGGCGGCGAGCTCGCCGGAGCGGTCGAAGACCAGCGACGTGTTGTAGGTTCGCGCGTCGTCCGGGCCGACCTCGTGGAACGAGCCGGCGTGCACCCAGATGCCCAGCTCGCGGGCGGCGGCGGAGAAGAACTCGGCGAACTCGCCGTCGACCGGCTCGGGCTTGGGCAGGCCGGCGGACCGGCCCAGGTAGTCCACGTACTCGGGCAGGACCGCGAGGTCCGCGCCGGCCGAGGCCGCGCGGCCCAGCAGGTCGCGGGCGGCGGCCAGAT
This sequence comes from Amorphoplanes digitatis, assembly GCF_014205335.1. Lineage (NCBI taxonomy): Bacteria > Bacillati > Actinomycetota > Actinomycetes > Micromonosporales > Micromonosporaceae > Actinoplanes > Actinoplanes digitatis. The sequence goes on from NZ_JACHNH010000001.1 coordinate 7,418,896, forward strand.
TCGCGGCCCGGTCGTCACGAGCGTTCAGCTGGCATACGGCGACGCGCATGACTGCCAGCGTACGGGCAACAGCACTCGCCAGAAACCAGAGCTCAGCGTGGCGGCGGCATGAACAGGGCCTCGGCGCCGACCGGCTCGTAGCCGGCCGCCAGGAAGGCGCGCAGGCTCGCCGCGTTGCCCGGAGCGACCTGGGCCCACACCGGCCGACCCTCCGGCACCAGATGACGGGCAGCGGCCGCGAGAGAGAGCGTCCCAGCCCCTTGTTGCGGGCGTCCTCCGCCACCTCGACGGCGGCCTCCCAGCGCCCGGCCAGTCCCCGGCCCAGGACGAGCACCGCGGATCCGCACGTCCAGGCCCGTACGTCCTGGCGGTATTCCCGCGCGCGGACCACCCGGGGGTGGTCACTGTCCGCGATCGGCGTGAGCGGGACAGCGGGTTCCCCCGCCGCGGGCGGGGCGAGCAGGACCGCGTCGATGTTGCCGGCGGCCAGGCGCAGCCGCTCCTCGAGGGCGCCGAGGAACCTCGGCGAGAGGGGTGCGCTGAGATTGTCGCCGGTGCCGAGCCACGAGTCGACCCAGGGCCGGTCGACGTCGGCGGCCACGACCACATGGCCGGGAAACGACGCCACCGCCGCCCGTTGGGGCGACGGTGGAGACACCAGTTCGAGCCAGGGGTCCGTCGGGAGTCGTTCGTGGTGCTCGACCCGGGCCAGGACCTCCGGAAGACCGTGCGGTGCGGTCAGGCCGACTTCTCCTCGCGTTCGCGACGGGCGCGGCGGCCGACGAATTCGCGGGGGACGATCGTCGGTATGACGTTCTCCACCACTACCTCGCGGGTGATGAGCACCCGGGCGGCATCGGGGTTGCTGGGTACCTCGTACATCACGGAGAGGAGGACCTCCTCCATGATGGCCCGCAGGCCGCGGGCGCCGGTGCCGCGGAGCATCGCCTGGTCGGCGATCGCCTCGAGGGCGCCGGTGTCGAACTCGAGCTCAACGCCGTCGAGCTCGAAGAGCCGCTGGTACTGCTTCACGTACGCGTTGCGGGGCTCGGTGAGGATCTTGATGAGCGCCTCGCGGTCGAGGTTGCGCACGGTGGTGATGACCGGCAGCCGGCCGATGAACTCGGGGATCAGGCCGAACTTCAGCATGTCCTCGGGCATGACCTTGCTGAAGATGTCGTCCGTGTCGCGGTCCGAGATCGAGCGCAGGTGTGCGCCGAAGCCGACGCCGCCCTGGCCGACCCGGGACTCGATGATCCGGTCCAGGCCCGCGAACGCCCCACCGACGATGAACAGCACGTTGGTGGTGTCGATCTGGATGAACTCCTGGTGCGGGTGCTTACGGCCGCCCTGCGGCGGGACGTTCGCCACCGTACCCTCGAGGATCTTCAGCAGGGCCTGCTGGACGCCCTCGCCGGACACGTCGCGGGTGATCGACGGGTTTTCGCTCTTGCGGGCGATCTTGTCGACCTCGTCGATGTAGATGATGCCCTGCTCGGCGCGCTTCACGTCGTAATCCGCGGCCTGTATCAACTTGAGCAGGATGTTCTCGACGTCCTCGCCGACGTAGCCGGCCTCGGTCAGCGCCGTGGCGTCCGCGATCGCGAACGGGACGTTGAGCATGCGGGCCAGCGTCTGCGCCAGGTGGGTTTTACCGCAGCCGGTGGGGCCGATGAGCATGATGTTGGACTTGGCCACCTCGACGTCGCTACCGCCTCCGGGCGCGCCGGCCGACTCGGCCTGAATCCTCTTGTAGTGGTTGTAGACAGCGACAGAGAGGGCCTTCTTGGCCTGCTCCTGCCCGACCACGTAGTTGTCGAGGAACTGGCAGATCTCCATCGGCTTGGGAAGCTCTTCCCACTTCACCTCGCCGGTTTCGGCCAGCTCTTCCTCGATGATCTCGTTACAGAGGTCGATGCACTCGTCGCAGATGTAGACACCAGGGCCCGCGATGAGCTTTTTGACCTGCTTCTGGGACTTCCCACAGAAGGAGCACTTCAGTAGGTCGCCACCGTCGCCGATCCGTGCCACCTACGTTCTCCCTGCGCTCATCGGCCGGCTTGTGCCGGCCCCTGGCCTGAGGATGGTTTCCTCGTCGCCAAACAACGTCCTACAGAGTTCATCGTCTGCCGACCCGCGTTACTGAGGTTGCTGGCTCGACGTTACCCGCTGACGGGCAGTTCTCCGACCCCCCAAAACGGGCGTGTCAGGGGTCAGTCAGTCTAGCGCGCGCCGACCGACCCCCGACATGACACGTTTGGGCTCAGACGCCGGCGTTCTGGAGGCTCTTCTTGCGGGTGGCCAGGACGGTGTCGACCAGGCCGTACTCCTTGGCCTCGCTGGCCGTCATGATCTTGTCTCGGTCGATGTCCTTGCGGACCTTCTCGACCGACTGGTTGGAGTGCTTGGCGAGCATCTCCTCGAGCTGGGTGCGCATGCGCATGATCTCGCGTGCCTGGATCTCGATGTCCGAGCCCTGGCCGTAGCCGCCCTCGGTGGCCGGCTGGTGGATGATGATCCGCGAGTGCGGGAGCGCCATCCGCTTGCCGGGGGTGCCGCCGGAGAGCAGCACCGCGGCCGCGCTGGCCGCCTGGCCGAGGCAGACCGTGCTGATGTCCGGACGGACGTACTGCATCGTGTCATAGATCGCCGTCATCGCGGTGAACGACCCACCGGGCGAGTTGATGTACATCAGGATGTCGCGGTCCGGGTCGGCGCTCTCCAGCGTCAGCAGCTGGGCCATCACGTCGTTGGCCGACGCGTCGTCCACCTGGACGCCGAGGAAGATGATCCGGTCCTCGAACATCTTGTTGTACGGGTTCGACTCCTTCACGCCGTACGACGTGCGCTCGACGAACGAGGGCAGGACGTAGCGGTTGTGCACCGGAGCGAACCCGGGAGGCATCGTCAGGTCGGTCATGGTCAGCTCTCCTCAGTTCAGCGTTCCGGCGCCCTCGGGAACCTGTGTGGCACCCGTGATCACCTTGTCGATGAAGCCGTAGTTCTTGGCCTCCTCCGCCGTGAACCAGCGGTCCCGGTCGGAGTCGGCCTCGATCTGCGCCTGGTCCTGGCCGGTGTGGAAGGCCACCCGGTCCTGGAACATGCGCTTGGTGTAGAGCATCTGCTCGGCCTGGATGGCGATGTCGGCGGCCGTGCCGCCCATGCCACCCGACGGCTGGTGCATCATGATCCGCGCGTGCGGCAGCGCGTAACGCTTGCCCGCCGTGCCGGCACAGAGCAGCAACTGCCCCATCGACGCGGCCATGCCCATGGCCACGGTGGAGACGTCGTTGTCGATGAACTGCATGGTGTCGTAGATCGCCATGCCGGAGTAGACGGAACCACCCGGCGAGTTGATCCACAGGTTGATGTCGCGCTCGGGGTCTTCCGCGGAGAGCAGGAGCAGCTGCGCGCAGATGCGGTTGGCAACCTGATCGGTCACCTCGCTGCCGAGGAAGATGATCCGCTCGCGCAGGAGGCGGTTGTAGACCGAGTCGTCCAGGTTGCCACTGAGGGAGTCACCACGCAGCGTGGGACTTGCAGGGATGTGCAGATCGGTCATGGCAGCCCTTCACAGCTGACTGTGTCGGCCGAGGGATCCGGCCGACAGGTTGTCCGTCGTAGAACCAACCTAACCGGTCGCATCCGCATCAGCTTCCCGCTCGGGCAGGTGTTCGCTGACAGCGCATCAGCTCCCTCCGTACCCGAAAAAAAGCGTAGGCCGCCGCGTGCCGCAAGGGGCGCGCGGCGGCCGATCCGCCCGGATATCAGTGGTTGTGCCCGGCGTGCTCGTCCTCGGAGGCCTCGCGGAGGTCGTCGAGGCTGAGCGTGTTGCCGGCGGAGTCCTTCATCGTGACCTGCTCCATGACGTTGGCCAGGGCCTTGCCGCGGCGCACGTCGCCGAAGACGGCCGCGGCCGCCCCCGACTTCACGAGCTGGTCGTAGTACTGCTGGGGCTGCATCTGCGCGCGCTGCGCGCGGTGCACGATCTCGTGGCCGAACTCGTCGTCGGAGACCTGGATCTCCTCCGCGTCCGCGATCGTGTCGAGCAGCAGCTGGATCCGGACGCCCTCGGTGGCCGCCTCGGTCAGCTCGCTGTCGATCTGCTCCTCGGTCTTCTCCTCCGAGGTCAGGTAGTCCTCGAGGCTGGCGCCGATGCGCTCCAGCTGGTCGGTCATCGCCTGCTTGCGGCCCTCGACCTCGTCCTTGACGATGCCCTCGGGCGCCGGGATGTCGGCGGCCTCGACGAGCTGCTTGAGCGCCTCGTCGCGGGCGGCGTAGATCTGCTCGACCTTCTTGACCTTGCTCAGCCGCTCCTTGAGGTCGGCCTTGAGCTCGTCGAGGGTGTCGAACTCGCTCGCCAGCTGCGCGAACTCGTCGTCGATCTCGGGCAGCTGCTTGTCCTTGACGCTACGCACCGTAACGGCCACCTCGGCGTCGCGGCCGGCGAAGTCGCCGCCGACGAGCTGCGTGGTGAACGTGGCGTCGGCGCCCGTGACCAGGCCGACGAGGACGTCGTCGAGGCCCGGGAGAAGCTGCTTGCTGCCGACCTCGTGCGAGATGTTGGTCGCGGAGCCGCCGGGCACCTCCTCGCCGTCGACCGTCGCCCGCAGGTCGAGCTGGACGTAGTCGCCCTCCGCCGCCGGGCGGTCAACGGTCTTGAGGGTGGCGAAGCGCTCACGCAGGCCGGAGATCTGCTCGTCGATCTCGCTGTCGCCGATCTCGACGGCCGGAACCTCAACCGTGATGCCCGAAAGGTCCGGAATGGTGATCTCCGGACGGACGTCGACCTCCGCGGTGAACTTCAGCGGCTCGTTGTCGGCGAACTCGGTGATCTCCACCTCAGGGCGGCCCAGCGTCTTGACGTCGTGCTCGCGCACCGCGGCCAGGATCTGCTGCGGGATGGCCTCCTGCACGGCCTCGTTGAGGACCGTGCCCCGGCCGACGCGCTGGTCGATGACCGCGGCGGGGATCTTGCCCCGGCGGAAGCCCGGAATCTGGACCTGAGAACCGATCTCACGGTACGCCTTCAGCAGGCTGGGCTTCAGCTCGTCGAACGGCACCTCGATGGCGAGCCGCACCCGAGTCGGACTCAGAGTCTCGACGGTGCTCTTCACAGGCGTACTCCTTGATGGATCTCTTCGTGTGTTGGTGAAGTCGGGGTGGCGGGATTTGAACCCACGGCCCCTCGCTCCCAAAGCGAGTGCGCTACCAAGCTGCGCCACACCCCGTGGCGACGGCAAGTGTATGCGGTCCACCGCGTGTCGTGTGCCGCGGCGTCACCCGCGTGCGCCACGCGGGGGATATCGGGTTCGCATGCCGCGGCGGCATTCAGTAGGCTGACCCCGGCACCGCACAGCAGTGGGGTGTCACGCGGGCGTAGCTCAATGGTAGAGCCTCAGTCTTCCAAACTGATTACGCGAGTTCGATTCTCGTCGCCCGCTCGGAGTACAAAGGCCCAGGTCAGGGAGCATATCCCGAACCTGGGCCTTCGTCGTTCCAACGACCTAAATGATCTTGCGGGCCGGTAGCTCAGCCCACAGGCCGCTCGCCCTTCTTCCTCCGGCCGCCGGCCTTACTCCCCGGGTGCCCGCACCCGAGGATGCGGCAAGGGTGTTCCCCGTGTGCCCCAGTTCGTGGAGGCGGCAGCCGGGCAGCCCGACCGACGCCACCGCGTCGCGCCAGCCGGCCGCCTTGCCGAGGAACTCGACCGCAGCACGCGGCACTTCGCCCCTGTGAAGATCAGCACGTCCGGGTCGTTACACGGCTGTCGAGATGACGGAGAGGAACGTGCTGTTGACGCCCGCTTCGAGCACGGACACGTCGCTGGGCTCGTACACGGTCTCTCCGAAGCACACCGACCAAGAGTGCGCCGCGACCCCTGCTCTCAGGCACTCCCACCGACCACGGGGGCCGGGTCGGTTTATTTGCACTGCCGCTTCGGCGTAGTAGACGCTCGATCGGCTGTTGCGCACGATCACTGCCACCTGCACGTCCGACCCAGACCCATGGTTCGTCCTGATCCCACAGGCCTGCGCGAACACGTTGGCTTCGATCGGCAAGGTGCTACCGCAGTTCCACAAGGAGGTGCCGACATCGTCCGAATGGAAATTGGGCAGCCGGCTCGACGCCGCGCGTGCGCCCGCGAGGTCTGCGCGGCACCAGGGCGAGCACGGAGGCCTGGGCGACGGCGACCTGGTCGCCCGGGAGTGTGATAGCGGTCATAGCTGCCACGGAAACGTCTCAGACTCGGATACGGCTGTGCCCGTAGTCGGGGTGACCCTCCAGGAACCCGCAGACGAAGCAGGGTCCTTCACTGACTCGGCGCGCGTACTGCTCAAGGTTGATACCCACGGTTGCCTAGAGGTCCCGGCCGAGGACGGCCGCGGCTACCGCGCCGACGTCGACGGGCTGGTCCGTGCGTACCCGCACGGTCAGCCCGACACCCAGCGGCTCGGCGCGCGCCGCCCAGTCCTCCCAGCAGGCCGCCAGCCGCCGCGCATCCTGATATACCGCCGGCCGGCTACGCGCCGCGAAGCGCTCGCGGGCGACGTCGGCCGGCACCTCGCACCAGATCTCGGCCACCATCGGGGCGCAGCAATGCTCTAAGCCCGCCTTGACGAGGCCCAGGTCACGAGGCTTGAACCACCAGGACTCGAGGATCACCGTGCCGGGCATCTCGGCGACCAGACTCCATGCCGTCTCCATCGCGATGCGACCCAACGAAGGCGTGGCAGCGGAGGGGAACGCATCCGCGAGCAGCTCCTTGATCGAGTCCTTCGACACCAGAGGCACAGAGAGCTGAACGGCCAGCTGTGAAGCGAGCGTCGTCTTGCCGGACGCGGGCAACCCGTTCACCAGTACCAGGCGATCGACCATGTCAGTCCGCGGACGGGTGTTGAAGCTGCTGGTGGAGCTGCCCGGCGATGTTCACCACCACTGAGAACCGGAACACCTGAATCTCGTCGACGTTGAAGCTGCCGGTGACGATGGGTGGCGGCGCGTAGGCGTACACCTCGTCATCGTTCAGGCTCAGGCCCCGCCGGTGGAAAGCGGCCATTGCCAGCGCGCCCAACAGGTACTGGTCCTGGCCTTCCTCTGTCTCCAGGTCGGCGATCAGCTCGGCGCGGCTCGCCCATCCCGGCGTGAGCTCTCCACCGAGCGTGTCGAGAAACCACCACGCGCCGTGTTCGTCCTCCAGGAAGATGTTGCCGAACAGTGAGGCGAAGCGGGGCGTCTTGCCATGCAGGTCCAGCCATGACCATGACTCCAGCGCCGCGGCGTACTGGTCGTCGCTGAACTGCTTGGTGAGCTCCATCCCAGCATCCGATCATGGGCAACATGCGGCGGTCCAGGACGGGGACCGATCACCCTCGTTCCCGGCGGACTTGTTCGAGCATGGCTATGTCGGACTCCAGGTCAGGGTGGCCGACCTGCCGGTTCAGTTCCACCGCCTTCTCCAGTTCGGCGACGGCCCGGTCGAGCTCGCCCCGCTGGCGGTAGATCATCGCGACGTTGAACCGCGTGACGGCCTCGCCGGCCCGGTCGCCGACCTCCTGGCGGATCGGCAGGGCCCGGCCGTAGTAGTCCAGCGCCTGCTGCGGGTCGCCCAACCCGTCGTACACGCCGCCGATGTTGTTCAAGCTGACGGCCTCGCCGACCCGGTCACCCACCTCCTGCACGATCGGCAGCGCCTGCCGGTAGTAGCCCAGCGCAAGCTGCCGATCGCCCAGGCCGTGGTGCACGTGGCCGATGTTGTTCAACGTGGTGGCTTCACCGGCCCGGTTCCCGACCTCCCGCAGGATCGGCAGGGCCTGCCCGAAGTACTCCAGCGCCTGCTGCCGGTCGCCCGCCCCGTCGAAGACACGGCCGATGTTGTTCAACGTGGTGGCTTCGCCGCCCCGGTCGCCGACCTCCCGCAGGATCGGCAGGGCCTGGCCGTAGTAGTCAAGCGCCCGCTGCGCGTCGCCCGCCACCGAGAACACGTGGCCGATGTTGCTCAACGTGACAGCCTCGCCGCCCCGGTCACCGACCTCCCGGCGGATGGGCAGGGCCTGCCCGAGATAGTCCAGCGCCTGCTGTAGTTCACCCAGTCCGTCGTACACGTGGCCGAGGTTGTTCAACGCGGCGGCCTCACCGGCCCGGTCACCCACCTCCCGCAGGATCGGCAGGGCCTGGCCGTAGTAGTCAAGCGCACGCCGCCGGTCGCCCCAACCGTCGTACACGCCGCCGATGTTGCTCAATGCGGCGGCCTCGTTCCCGCGGTCGCCGGCGGCCCGGTACAGGCCCAGCGCGCGGTCGTAGACGGCCAGCGCCTCGGCCGGGAATCCGGTGACCTGTTTGGCCCAACCCAGGTGGTAGTAGGCGGCGGCGTCCTCGCCAAGGGTCAGGGTCTGCTCGGCCAGCCGGATCACGTCGGCGAACCGCGACCGGGCCAGCCACACGCGACCGACCCGGTCACCGACAACCCGCGCGATCGCCGCGTCCTGGCCGGCCACCGCCAGGCGATGCACCTCCACAAACCGCGCCACCGATGTCATCGCGATCTCGTCTGCTCCTGACGGGCAAGCTCCAGCATGGCGGTGTCGCGGTCCAGATTGGGGCGGCCGACCTGCCGGTCCAGCTCCACGACCTGCTCCAGCTCGGCGACGGCCCGGCCCAGCTCGCCCAGCTGGCGATGGATCATGGCGATGTTGTAGAGCGTGACTGCCTCACCGGCCCGGTCACCGACCTCCCGCAGGATCGCGCGGGCCTGGCCGAGGTACTCCAGCGCCCGCCCAGGATCACCTGACCCGTCGTACACCAGGGCGATGTTGTTCAGGGTGATGGCTTCACCGGCCCGATCGCCGACCTCGTGGCGGATCGGCAGGGCTTGCAGGAAGTGGTCCAGCGCCTGCTTCCGGTCGCCCAGCCCGGCGTGCACGAAACCGATGTTGTTCAACGCGGTGGCTTCACTGGCCCGGTTCCCGACCTCCCGGACGATGAGCAGGGCTTGGCCGTAGTGGTTCAGCGACTGCTCCGGGTCGCCCAGCCCGTCGTACACGCTGCCGATGTTGTTCAGCGTGACGGCCTCGTTGGCCCGGTCACCTACCTGCCGGAAGATCGGCAGGGCCTGCCCGAAGTAGTCCATCGCCCGCTGCCGGTCACCCAACCCGGCGTACACGCCACCGATGTTGCTCAACGTGGCGGCCTCGTTCCCGCGCTCCTGGGCGGCCCGGTACAGGCTCAACGCGCGGTCGTAGGCGGCCAGCGCCTCCATCGGGAAACCGGTGGCCTGTCTGCCCCGGCCCAGGTCGTAGAAGGCGCCGGCGTCCTCACCCAGCGCCAGGGTCTGCTCGGCCAACCGGATCACGTCGGCGAACCGCGACCGGACCAGCCACACCCGACCGACCCGGTCACCCACCGTGCGCGCGATCGTGGCTTCGCGTCCGGCCACCGCCAGGCGATGCACCTCCACCAGCTGAGCCATCGACGCCGTCACGGCTCGGCCCCCGGAACCGTTCCCGCCTGTTCCTGGCGGACCTGCTCCAGCATCGCGGTGTCGGACTCCAGGTCAGGGTGGCTGACCTGGCGGTCCAGCTCCACGACCTGCTCCAGTTCGTCGACGGCCCAGCCCAGCTCACCCCAGCGGCGGTAGATCATGGCGATGTTGAACCGCGTGACGGCCTCACCGGCCCGGTCACCGACCTCGCGGCGAATCGGCAGAGCCTGGCCGAAGTAGTCCAGCGCCTGTTGAAGGTCGCCCAGCCCTTCGTGCACCAGGCCGATGTTGTTCAGCGTGACGGCTTCACCGGCCCGGTCGCCGACCTCACGGCGCATCGGCAGCGCCCGCTCGAAGTGGTCCAGCGCCTGCTCCAGGTCGCCCAGTCCGTTGTACGCAAGGCCGATGTTGTTCAACATGACGGCTTCACCGGCCCGGTTCCCGACCTCCCGGACGATGAGCAGGGCCTGCCCGTAGTAGTCCAGCGCCTGCTGCCGGTCGCCCAGCCCGTCGTACACGTGGCCGAGGTTGCCCAGCGTGGCGGCTTCACCGTCCCGGTCACCGACCTCCCGCTGGATCGGCAGGGCCTGGCCGTAGTAGTCCAGCGCCCGCTGCCGGTCGCCCAAACCGTCGTACACGGCACCGATGTTGCCCAGCGCGGCGGCCTCGTTCACCCGCTCCTGGCGAGCCCGGAACAGGGTCAGCGCGCGGTCGTAGGCGGCCAGCGCCTCGGCCGGGTAACCGGTGACCTGCCTGGCCCATCCCAGGTCGTAGTAGGCGCCGGCGTCATCGCCCAGCGTCAGGGTGAGCTCGGCCATCCGCATCACGTCGGCGAAGCGCGACCGGACCAGCCACACTCGACCGACCAGATTTCCCACCGAACTCGCGATCCCGGCCTCGCGGCCGGCCACCGCCAGGCGATGCACCTCCACCAGCTGGGCGATCGACGTCATCGCGGGCCCGGAATCGATCCGGCCTGTTCCTGGCGGACACGCTCGAGAACGGCGGTGTCGGACTCCAGGTCGGGGTGGCCGACCAGCCGGTCCAGCTCCACGACCTGCTCCAGCTCGGCGACGGCCCGGTCAAGCTCGCCCAGCTCGCGGTAGACCATGGCGGTGCTGAACCGCGTGACAGCCTCACCGGCCCGGTCACCGACCTCCCGGCGAATCGGCAGGGCCTGCCCGAAGTAGTCCAGCGCCCGCTGCCGATCACCCAACCCGGCGTACACGCCGCCGATGTTGTTCAACGTGGCGGCCACTCCCGCCCGCAATCCGACCTCACGCAGGATCGGCAGGGCCTGCCCGTAGTAGTCCAGCGCCCGCCGGCGGTCGCCCATCCTGTCGTTCACGCTGCCGATGTTGTTCAACGCGGCGGCCTCACCCGCCCGGTCACCGACCTCCCGCACGATGGGCAGGACCTGCCCGAAGTAGTCCAGCGCCCGCTGGTGCTCACCCAGCTCGGCGTACACGCCGCCGATGTTGTTCAACGCGGTGGCTTCACCCGCCCGGTCACCGACCTCCCGCACGATGGTCAGGGCCTGCCCGTAGTAGGCGACCGCTCGCGGGCGGTCGCCCAACCCGTCGTAGGCATGGCCGATGTTGTTCAACGCGGAGGCCTCACCACCCCGGTCACCGACCTCACGCACGATCGGCAGGGCCTGCCCGTAGTAGTCCAGGGCCCGCCGCCGATCACCCAAACCGTCGTACACGTGGCCGATGTTGTTCAACGCGGTGGCCTCACCACCCCGGTCACCGGCCTCCTGCATGATCGGCAGGGCCTGCCCGAAGTAGTCCAGCGCCCGCTGCCGATCACCCAAACCGTCGTACACGTGGCCGATGTTGTTCAACGTGGAGGCCTCACCACCCCGGTCACCGACCTCCCGCCTGATCGGCAGGGCCTGCTCGTAATAGTTCAGCGCCCGCTGCCGATCACCCAACCCGTGATAGACGTTGCCGATGTTGCTCAACGTGGCGGCCTCATTTCCGCGCTCCTGGGCGGCCCGGAACAGGCCCAGCGCGCGGTCATAGGCGGCCAGTGCCTCCGCCGGGACACCGGTGACGCGTTTCGCCCACCCCAGGTGATAGAACGCGGCGCCGTCCTCCCCCAGGGTCAGGGTCTGCTCGGAAAGCCGGATCACGTCGGCGAACCGCGACCGGGTCAGCCACACACGGCCGACCCGCTCTCCCACGTGACGCGCGATCCCGGCTTCGTGGCCCGCCACCGCCAGGCGGTGCACCTCCACGAGCCGGGCCGTCGACGTCATGGCTCCGGCTCAGCGTCCACGGCCGGCTCGGCCGTGACCCAGATCTGGTAGAGCGATCGAGCCGCGGCGGCGCAGGCCTCGCGGTATTCGTCGTCGGTGATGAGCGGCCTGATCAGGGGCCGCAGGACGTTGGAGACGAAGTAGCGCGGCTCGTTGGTCTCGGGGTCGGTGCCCTCCTCGAGCAGGCCGAGCTGGACGGCCCTCCTGACGTGGGTCTCCGCCTCCGGATGATCCTGGATGGCGAAGACGGTCGCGGAAGGGATCGGCAGCTCGACGACGTTGAGCCGGGCCAGCATCTTCTGGAGCTCCATCGGCTGGGTGCCGAGCAGCTTCTGCGCGAAGATGTTCTCCCGGCGGAACCTGTCGGCCTCGTTCTCGATGGCGGCGATCAGGCCGTCGACGTCCAGGGTGGTGTCGGGGATGATCCGGTCGAGCCAGTCCAGTAGCCGGGGGTTGCCGCTGGCGGCCGCGACCGCCCGTTCCTTGACGGCGGTGGGGATGACGGACTGTGGGCGCAGGTTCGGCAGGTTCGCGACCTTCTTGACCTGCTCGACGTCGGTGAACGTCTCGAGCGCCTCGACGCGCAGGGTCACCCCGGGTGGCGCCGGGAACTGGTAGCGGCTGGTGATGATGACCCGGCTCGGGCTGTTGGTCTCGTCGATGGCCTTGAGCAGGGCCGGGAGGATCTGCGCCATCTCGGGCGAGAGCACGTAGCCGCCGTCGCGCTCCTCGAGGTTGCCCTGCTCGAAGTCGTCGAAGACCAGCAGGCACGGCAGCTGTCCGAGCGGTCCGTCGAACAGGTAGGTGAGCCGCACGGACAGGTCGACCTCGTCCTTGGCGAGCACCGCGGCCGCCTCGATCTGCTGGTCGAGGCTCTGGAACCGTACCTTCGAGGTCAGTTCCCGGAACTTCGTGAGATCGACCCGGCCGAACCAGACCGCCCGCTGGTGTGTCGGCATGCGCTCCAGCAGCCGCGAGGCGAGGGTGCTCTTGCCCAGACCGCCCATGCCCTGAAGCACGAGGGCCTGCGCGGCGCCCGGCGTGCCGAGGGGCTGCTTGAGCGTACGCAGGCAGCGCTGGATCACCCGCCGGCGCCCGACGAAGTTGGTGCGCGAGGCGACCCGGGAGATCTGCGTCTGCGGGTCGAGGAACTCGTCGGCCGCGTGGCGGACCCTGATCCGCCCGCGCCCGGAGGTGTTCAGCGGCGTCACCATCGGCGTCAGCGGCGACTTGTCGGCGTAGACGCGCAGCAGATGCCAGCTGCGGCTCTGCTCGCCGTAGAGCTGCTGGCGGGCCCGCACCACGGACAGGTCCAGCGGCTGCCCGGCGGCGAGCGCCCGGTAGAGGTAGGTCGCGAACATGGTGGCCGAGACGTCGCCGACCGGCAGAGCCCAGCCCAGCACGACCGGGGCACCCGAGTTGACCAGGCTCTCGCTCATCGAGGGGATGGTTCCGCCGCCGGCGGCGCTGCCCGTGAGGCATCCCGAGACGAACACCACCCGCGGCCACTGGCCGACCATCGCGCGGGCGATCTCGTCGGCCGACGCCAGGACCGGACCGCCGAGCTCGTTCTCGACCAGGAACTTGGGCTGACCCTCGTGGATCGTGGCGTGGCCGCTCAGGTGAAGGACGTCGAAGTAGCCCGCGCCGTACGACTCCGCGGTGAACCGGAGCCCCTCCAGGGTCCCGCTCTCCTCGACCACGAGATCCGTGCCGGTGTCGGCGGTCGCGGTCAGGATCCCGGACTCCTCGGCCTCATAGCTCAGGACCGGCTCGACCCCCTCGGGCGACGCGGCCATGAACAGCACTCGCAGCGGCCGGTTGTGCGCCTTGACCTCATCGGCGACGGCCGCGATCGCGCTGCACGCCCGGATCGGCAGCAGCGGGGTCCGTTCGTTGACGGCGAGGTGGACGTCGTCCTTGACGACCAGTTCCCACGGCAGGTGCCGCAGCCGCGCCTCCGCGGAGATCCGCAGGACCACACCCCGCGGGTCGCCGGAGACCTCGCTCAGCCACCGCTCGTCGCCGTCGAGGAAGTGATAGAGCCGCTTGCCGAGCTCACGCAGCTGCGCCGCGCCGAAGACGCGCTGCGCCAGGGAATCCTCGGCATAGATGCGACCGACGACCTCGATGAGGTCGTCGATCGCCTTTCGGTCCAGGCCACGGGTCCGCAGCGCGTCACCGTGCGAAAGCCGGATCTCGGAGTAGTCGGAGGTCTGCTCGAAGATCTCCATCTCGAACTGTTCCATCGTCGTAGGCCCTCACCGCCCGGCTTTCGCTCGACGTTGAAGTTCGATCTCCAACTGCCCCTGATCCACTCCGGAAAGATCAACAACGGTACCGTCGTCGAGAATGATCCTGACCTGGGTGCCCTGCGATTTACGCTCGCTCCACCAGTCCCAGATCGTCTTTGCCGCATCGACGCCGCTGAACACCAGGCCGATCGCCGCGATCACCAATTCCAGGGACCGGTGTACCTCGACCGGGGAGACACTCTCACCGGGTTTCACCACCCGGCCCAAGGCCACTTGCAACTCCCCGGCCTGCCGTTCAGCATCGGGTCCGGACACCTCAATCGAGGCAGTCGCCATGTCGCATCCCTCGCTCCGCGTAAACGCGCCACAATGAGAGCCACGACTGTATCCCGCACCGCGCAATCACCACTCCTGGCTGTCCCGTCCGGCAAGAGTGGACGAACGTCGGAATCAGGCGGCGTTACGGGCGGCGGAGCGCCCGAGTTCAAAAAGGATCTCCCGGGTGATGGCCGGATTCTGCTCGGTAATCGTGATCTTCGCGGCGCCGACGCGGATGGCCAGCGAGGCGGGGTCGTCGTTCTTTATCGACGCCTCGTCGCCGATGCCCGGCACCGGCTCGTCGACGTACCACTTGAACGCCTCCTCGGCCTTCTCCGCCGTGGCGTAGCCCTCCACGCCGATGGTGAGTCCGCCGTAGTGGCTGTCCGTGGGCTTCTCGACGATCCAGATGCACCGGTCCGGCGTGTCCGTGCGGATCGACACCGCAAGGCCGGTCAGCTTCTTGATCTCCGCGATCGTGAGCAGGTCGCAGGAGTCGGGCGCGGCCGCCTTCGCCGCGGTGTCCGCGGCCGGCGTGGTCGCCTCCACCGTCTCGTCCGGGGACGGCACGCTCACCGGTGCGTCACCCTGTGCCGCCGGCTCCGGCCCGTCACCGGCATCGCCGCACCCGGCCAGGACGGCCGTCAAGGCCAGCAGGGTCGCCAGCGGGGCGCTGAAGGTGTGGAACTTGCCGGACTTCACAGTCGTCTCCGATCGGTGCACGGGTCGCGCTGGCAGGCAAAGCTAGTGCCGGGCGACCCACGACCGGAATAGGGCGAATGACATATTCCCTGCCGTGGTCGCCGGCCCGCGGCCACGGGCCGGCGTACACACGCGATCAGGCGGCGCTGAGCGGCGAACCCGTCTCGAGCAGCGACTTGAGGTCGCTGAGCACCCAGGCCCAGCCGCCGCCACCGGCCTCGTCCAGCGGCGAACCGGCCACCATGGTCGCCGTCGCCGGGGCGTCGACGAGCTCGTGGGTGATGGTGAGCCGGCAGACGCCGGGCTGCGACTTCAGTTCCTCGATGAGGTAGGTCAGCTTGGTGAAGGGCTCGGCCGCCGTCGTCGGGTCCATGAGCATCCGCCAGGTCTGCACCAGCAGCCGCGGCGGGTCGCTCTCCAGCACCTCGCCGTCGACGATGGTGTCCGGGATCGGGAAGCCGTTCTGCCGGCCGAACTCGCGCATCTCCTCCGTGGCCTCGGACCGGTAGGCGCCACCGGGCTTGAGCTCGTAGTAGGCCGGGGCGGCGTAGCCGTACTTCTGCGTCCATTCGGGTTCGGTGATCGCGGCCCAGATCTTCTCCGGCGCCGTCTTGATCCACACGCGGTACACCTGGGTGGTGGTATCGGTCATGACTCGTCCTCCAGCGATTTCTTGAGGTCAACCAGCGCCGTCACATGACGCTCCGTGTACTTGTCGATCCAGCGGTCGTGGATCAGCCGGATCGGCACGGGATTGAGGAAGTGCAACTTCTCCCGGCCCTCCCGGCGCACCACCACGAGCCCGGCCTCCTCCAGCACCTTGAGGTGCTTGGACACGCCGAAGCGCGTCATCTCCACCTCGGACTCGAGCTCGGTGAGGGTGCGACCCTCGCGGGCGAAGAGCAGGTCGAGCAGGAAGCGACGGGTCGGGTCGGCGAGGGCCTTGAACACCCGGTCGTCGTCCGCCATGACTCAAAGTTATGTGACCAGAAGGTCACATGTCAAGCTCGGGTCAGCGACGCCGGACCAGGCGGCGCAGCTGGATGATCCGGACCGAGGCGACGGCCATCGCGACGAACGCGCCGCAGACGCCCGCGATCAGCATCGCCAGCGCCAGTGAGATCTGGCCGTCCAGCCAGAGGAAGCTGAGCCGCACGTTCCCGGTGTTCTGCGCGACGAAGATGATCAGAAGGATGAGCGCGATGGCGCCGGCCCACACCCCGAACCAGACCGCGCTCGTGCGCGTCCGCGGCACCGAGGAGTCCGGCCGCCGCGGCGGGGGCGCCTCACCGGCGCCCTCCAGGCCCGCGAGCGTTCCTGCCAGCTCCGCCGGCAGCGGCGGTGGCGGCGGTGGCGCGCCGGCGTCCGGGGCGGCTGCGGGACGGTCCTCGGGTGGGTACGCCATGACTTACAGTCTTGCCCAAGACTGCGTTCCGTTAACCCTGTTCACCGGCGTTGCCGCCGGCGAATCGCCGGGCCGGGCCTACCGGAACAGGTCGACGACCCAGTTGAAGGCGGTCATCACCCATTGCGTCTGGCGCAGGTGGGCGATGCCCACGCCGACCAGGAACAACCCCGCCATCATGTGGGAGCCGCGCGCCGTGTGGCGGACCCGGCCGAACTGGCGCTCCAGGACCACCCTGCCCACCAGTCGGGACAGAGCGAACAGGCCAGCGGCGACCAGCACCGACACGATGAACACCACGATCGGCGTGGTCAGGTCGCCGTCGGAGGAGAGCGCCCAGATGCCCCAGCAGACGAACGCGAAGAGCAGGCCCGCGAAGCTCCACTCGCCGCCGCGGCGCAGCTGACGGACGTGCCAGCCGAGCGGATGGCGTTCCTGCGGCGCCTCGGCGCCGGGCCAGCCGGTGCCGGTCGGTTCGTGTTCCGCGGCGAACTGCTGGGTGCGCGGGCGCGGGTTCACCGAGGCGCGGCCGCTGGAGAACGGCGACGGCGGCGCGGCCTGCGCCGGCGGCGCGGACGGGGATTGCGGCACGGTACGCGCGGTCGGCTGCTCGGCCCAGGGGTCCTGCGGCGGCATGTTGAGCGTCCGCTCGGGCCACTGCGGTTGCTCTGACATCGTTCCCCTCCCCCGGTACGGCCGGACGCCGCCCTGCATCGAGAGTAACGAGCGAACAAATATCGGTCGCAAGCGCGCGCGGGTTCCGTTACACAAACACCATGGATGACTTCGCGATCCGGATCAGGACGGGCGACGCCGACGACTGGGCCGAGGTCTCCGACCTGCTCGGCCACGTCTTCCACGAGACCATCGATCAGCAGGCCCGCGACGCCGAGGCCTCGGTCGTCGAGGCCGAGCGCACGCTGGTCGCCGACGACGCCGGTGCGGTCGTCGGCCACGCGGCGGCGTACAGCAGGGAACTGACCGTGCCGGGGGCGATCGTGCCGGCCGCGCACGTGTCACTCGTCGGTGTGGCGCCGACCCACCGGCGGCGCGGGCTGCTCACCCGGTTGATGCACCGCCAGCTGGGTGACATCGCGGCCGCGGGCCGCGAGCCGATCGCCGTCCTCTGGGCGAGCGAATCCAAGATCTATCCCCGGTTCGGCTACGGCCCGGCGGCGCAGCGTCTCCGCCTGGAGATCCCCACCCGGGAGGTACGCCCACCCGCGGCGCTCGTGCCCGGCTCCGGTTCCCGGCTGCGCATGGTCGCGCCGGCGGACGCGATCGCCGAGTTCGCGAAGATCTACGAGCAGCTACGGCCCGAGCGCACCGGCTGGTCCAGCCGCGACGACCGGTGGTGGCGCTACGTGCTTGCCGACATCGAGTCGCAGCGCGACGGCTCCACCGCCCTGCACGGCGTGGTGCACGACACACCCCAGGGCCCCACCGGGTACGCGCTGTGGCGCACGAAGTCCCGCTGGGACCGCCTCGGCCCGGACTGCGAGGTGCAGATCCGCGAGGTCGTCGCCGCCGACCCGGCCACCTACGCGGCCCTGTGGAACTTCCTGCTCAAGACCGATCTGGCCCGCTCGGCGACGATGCACTTCGCGGCGGTCGACGAGCCGCTCCAGTACCTGGTCGACGAGCCCCGCCGGCTCGGCAGCACCCTGGTCGACGGCCTCTGGATCCGCGTCGTCGACCTGCCGAAGGCGCTCGCCGCCCGCGCGTACGCCGCACCGGTCGACGTGGTCCTCGACGTCACCGACCCGCTGCTGACGGCGAACACCGGCCGCTGGCGGCTGCGGGCGGACCCCGACGGCGTCGCCACCTGTACCCCCACCGACGACACCGCCGACCTGGCCTGCACGATCCTGGAGCTGGGCTCGGCCTACCTGGGCGCGACGTCGCTGGCGGCGCTCGGCGCCGCCGGAACGGTCCGCGAACTGACGCCGGGAGCCCTGCGCCGGGCCACGACCGCGTTCAGTTGGCATCGGCTACCGAATCCCACTGAGGTGTTCTAAGTGGGCCAGGCGGCGGTAGGTTCGTCCGCATGGGCGAAGAACCCGAGCGTCGGCGCCGCCGCCTGCGTCCCCCCTCATCGGCCACGGCCGCGCCCACCGCGCCGCCCGGTCCGGCCACCGTCGCGCCCACGCCGGCCGTGACCGGCGAGACCGTCGAGGCGACCGCGCCGGTGCTGGACCCCGTCGCCGAGAGCCCGAGACCCGCGGCACGGCCGCCCCGGGCCGCCGGCAACGCCTTCGCGGGACGGCCGCGCCCCGCGCCCGGCTCCCGGCCGACCTCCGGCGCGGGCGCCGGCGGCGACGACCAGTCCGAGCGGGGGCTGCGCGGCCTCGTCGGATCGGGCTCGTCCCAGGTCAGCGTCGGCGCGGCGCTGCGCGCCCGCGACGCGGCCCGGCCGACGCCGGAGCAGCTCGCCGAGGCCGACGCCGGCCTGCCGATCGTGCGGCGCAACTGGATGCCCCGCGAAGACCTGCCGCGGAACCGGTAGGCGTCAGCTCTCCGGCAGCGGCGGGAGCTCGCGGGTGCGCTCGTACTCGGCGAGCTGGGCGATGCGGCGGGCGTGCCGCTCGCTGCCCGAGAACGGCGTGGTCAGGAACGCCTCGGCCATCGCGGTGGCCTCGTCCAGCGTGTGCTGGCGGCCGCCGATGGCGAGCACGTTCGAGTCGTTGTGCTGGCGGGCGAGCTGGGCGATCTCGACGTTCCAGGCCAGCGCCGAGCGGACCCCGGCGATCTTGTTGGCGGCGATCTGCTCGCCGTTGCCGGAGCCGCCGATGACGATGCCGAGGCTGCCCTCGTCGGCGACCACCCGGGCGCCGGTGTTCAGGCAGAACGCCGGGTAGTCGTCCTCGGGGTCGTACGCCTGCGGACCCACGTCGACGACGTCGTAATCCTGCTTGCTGAGGTGGTTGACCAGGTGGTTCTTCAGCTCGAAGCCGGCGTGGTCGGAACCCAGGTAGACGCGCATGACCCGCAGTCTTTCAAACCCGGATCAGAACGTCAGCGCGGCCCGCAGGCTCGCGGCGATATGGTCCGCGGCGGCCCGCGCTGCGTCGAAGAGCACCAGCTTGCGGGCGAAGCCGTGGTTGACGCCCGCGTAACGGACGTGGACCACGGGGACGCCGGCGGCCAGCAGCGCGTCCGCGTAGTCGGCGCCCTCGTCGCGCAGCACGTCGTACTCGGCGGTGATCAGCAGCGTCGGCGGCATCCCGGTCAGGTCCGCGACCGCCAGCGGCGCCACGTCGGGGCTGAAACGCAGCGCCGGGTCCGGCACGAAGGACTCCCAGGCCAGCCGCATCGACTCGCGGTCGAGGCCGTGGCCGCCGACCTCGTCGTAGGACTCCGACGCCGTCATCGGGTCGATGGCCGGGTAGATCAGCACCTGGTAGTCGAGCGGGGTGGCGGCGTCGCGCTGGCGCCGGGCGGCGACGGTGGCGAGCTGCCCGCCCGCGCTGTCGCCGCCGATCGCCAGCCGGGACGGGTCGACGCCGAGGCCGGCGCCCTCCTTGCGGATCCAGGCGAGCGCGGTCTCGACGTCGTCGAGGGCGGCCGGGAAGACGTGCTCCGGCGCGAGCCGGTAGCCGACCGACAGCACCGCGCAGCCCGAGCGGTCCGCGATGCGCCGGCAGAGCCGGTCGAACGTCTCGATGCTGCCGTAGCACCAGCCGCCGCCGTGCACGTAGACGAAGACGGGTGCGTCGACGCCGGTCGCGTAGAGCCGGCAGGGCACGCCGTCGGCGTCCACGTCGACGACCACGGGCAGCGGGATCGCCGGGCCGCACTCGGCCTCGTTGGACTCCTCCATCGCCGCGCGCGCGAAGAGGAGCTGCGCGTAGGGGTCGGCCGCGAGGACGTCGGCGCTGGGGCGGCGGCGGATCGCCAGCGACACCTCGACCTGTGGGTGCAGCATCAGGAGAGCTGGGCCAGGACGAGGCCGCCGCGGGCCTTCGGCGTGAACCAGGTGCTCTTGCGGGGCAGCTTCTGCCGGGCGAGGTTCACCGCCACGAAGTCGTCGACGGTGACCGGGGCGATCAGGACGGCCAGCTCGGCGCGGCCGGCGTCGACCTCGCCGCGCAGCCACTGCGCCGGGTAGTCGCCGCCCACGTACGAGATGCGCTTGTCGCCCGGGTCGAGCCCGAGGACGTCGCCGAGCAGGATCCGTTCGACAAGGGCGTGGTCGAGGCTCTCCACCGGGCTGGCGCCCTCGGCCGGCGGCAGCACGACGGCGAATGAGCGGCCACCCGCGTACAGCTCGATGGTGCCCTTGGCGGGGATCGCCGCGGGGCGCGGCAGCTCCTCGACCCGGGCGCCGGCCGCGGTGAGGCGCTCGACGAAGTCGGCGGCGGGCAGCTCGCTGATCAGCCGGTTGTATGGCTGGATCGCGACGGACGCGGGGGTGGTCACGACGGCCAGGAAGCGCGGCAGGCCGCCGGTCTGCGCGGCCAGGCTGCGGTGGTTGCCGTCGGCGACGACCAGCTCGCCGCCGCCGGCGAGCGCGGTGAGCCGGTCCTGTGCCGGGCCGGCGGGGACCACCCAGATGGCGTGCGTGCGGCCGCTCTGGTCGGTGTCGGTCGCGGCGGGCGCCCCGGCGGCGTCGGCGGCCTCGGCGAGCGCGGCGTGCAGCTCGTCGCCCCGGCCGGTCTGCAACAGCAGGACCGGCGAGAGCAGCGTCTCGAGCGTCTCGGCCAGGGCGACGCGCTCGCGCACCTTGGCGATGAACACGTCCTCGTTGCGGATGACCAGGCCCGGCTCGTCGGCGCTGGTGGAGATCTGGTCGGTGTCGACCATCGACCACAGCCCGTATGCGGCGGGCTCGCCGGGCGCGGTGATCCGGTAGAGGACGACCACGTCCTCCGCCGGCGAGTAGCTGCCCGCGGCCTTCTCCTGCGCGAGTCGCGCGGCGGCGTCGGGCAGGCAGTCCGCGAACGCCTTGCCCACCGACTCCGGCGCGCGGTGCGGCATCTCGACGGCGAGCGCGCTGTGCGGGTTCGCGGCGATGATCTCGGTGATCTCGGCATCGTCGGCGAACTCGTCGTAATTCTGCGCGCCGGTGCCGCCAGTGGTGATCCAGGCCCGGCTGATCGGGTGCACGACCGTCATGCCAGCGAACCTACCGCCGCGGTGTGACGGTCCTGCGCACACCCCGGCGGCGTCTCACGGCTGGCCGCGCCGCCGGTGCCGGCCGAACTGGGCCGCCGACGGCAGGTGGCCGCGCAGCTTGACCTGCTTCGCCCGGCGCCGGGCCGAGCTGTGCTCCGGCGCCTCTACCAGGGGAAAGCTGGACACGATCACGGGCGGCGCCACCATCGCGGCGACATCGGAGGGCAGGCCGTCCCATGCCCCACGATGTACCGCGATGGTGGAAGTTGCGATGCTGTCGGACTCGGACATCAGAGCCTCCGGTCGGGTGTGGTTCTCGCCTCACCCAACGACCCGCCGAAGACTCAGGTGGCGCGTCAGTCGAAGATCGGGCCCAGATCGCGGGTGCGCTTGAGCTCGTAGAAGCCTGGCGTGCCGGCGACCAGCAGGACGCCGTCCCAGAGCCGCCCCGCCGCCTCGCCCTTCGGCGCGGGCGTCACGACCGGGCCGAAGAAGGCGATCTTCTCGCCCTCGACCGGGCCGGGCGCGTGGATGACCGGCGTGCCGACGTCCGTGCCGACCGGCTTCATGCCCGCGTTGTGGCTGGCCCGCAGCGCGTCGTCCCGGGCGTCGGTGCCGGCCGCCGCGGCCAGCGCCGGGTCGAGGCCGACCTCGGCGAGCGCCTCGGTGTATAGCTTCTCGTCCAGCTCGTATTTCTGCAGGTGGATGCGGGTGCCAAGGGCCGTATAGAGGTCGCGCAGGACCTCCGGCCCGGCGGCCTCGGCGGCGGCGATGCAGACCCGGACCGGGCCCCAGCCCTTGGTCATCAGCTCCCGGTACTGCTCGGGCAGGTCGCGGCCCGAGTTGAGCACCGAGAGGCTCATCACGTTGAACGTGATATCGACGGATCGGACCTTCTCGACCTCCAGCAGCCAGCGTGAGGTTATCCAGGCCCAGGGACACAGGGGGTCGAACCACATGTCGACCGCGGCGCGTTCACTCATACGTTGATCCTCCCTCGCCCCGGCCGGACCCGGCGGTGACGTGCGCCACGCGGGCACCACATATGGTGACGTGGAAAGCTCTAGGCCGGGGCGATGGAGCCTGGATCGGCATTGAGGAGACTGAAGTGGCCGGAGTTCGTAACCTGACCCAGGTCGAGGCCGCCGAGCGTGCCCGCCTGCTCGAGGTAACGGGGTACGACATCGCCCTGGACCTGACCGACGGCCAGGGTGGGCCCGGTACGGGCACCTTCCGCTCGACCACCCGGGTCGATTTCCGCTGCACCGAGCCCGGCGCGACGACGTTCATCGAGGTCGCTGCCGCGAGCGTGCGGTCAGCGACGCTCAACGGCGCGCCGGTCGACCTGTCCGGCTGGTCGGCGGAGGCCGGCCTGACCCTGACCGGCCTGGCGGACCGGAACACGCTGCTCGTCGATGCCGACTTCGCGTACTCGGCGAGCGGGCAGGGCATGCAGCGCAGCGAGGACCCGGTCGACAAGGAGATCTACCTCTACAGCCAGTTCGAGACCGCGGACGCCCAGCGCGTGTACGCCGCCTTCGACCAGCCCGACCTGAAGAGCGTCTTCACCTGGCACGCCACGGTGCCGGCGCACTGGAAGGTCGTCTCGAACATGCCGGTGGACGACACCGTCACGGCCGAGGCGGGCGCGAAGACCGTCCACTTCGAGACGTCGCCGCGGATGAGCACCTACATCACGGCGCTGTGCGCGGGGCCGTACCACGAGCTGCGCGACAGCCACGACGGCATCGACCTGGGCGTCTACTGCCGTGCCTCGATGGCGCGCTACCTCGACCCGGACGACCTGTTCCTGATCACCAAGCAGGGCTTCGACTTCTTCCACGAGCAGTTCGGCGTGCGCTACCCGCTGCCGAAGTACGACCAGCTCTGGGTGCCCGACTTCAACGCCGGCGCGATGGAGAACTTCGGCTGCGTCACGCACGCCGAGGCGCACTACATCTTCCGCTCGCAGGTCACCGACTACGAGTACGAGCAGCGCGCCAACACGATCCTGCACGAGCTCGCGCACATGTGGTTCGGCGACCTGGTCACCATGCGCTGGTGGAACGACCTGTGGCTGAACGAGTCGTTCGCCGAGTGGGCGAGCCACTGGTGCAACACGACCGCGACGCGGTTCACCGACGCCTGGTCGACGTTCCTCTCGGTGCGCAAGGCGTGGGGCTACCGCCAGGACCAGCTCTCCTCGACGCACCCGGTCTACTGCGAGATGCCGGACCTGGAGGCCGTCGAGGTCAACTTCGACGGCATCACCTACGCCAAGGGCGCGAGCGTCATCAAGCAGCTCGTCGCGTACGTCGGGCTGGAGTCCTTCCTCGCCGGGCTGCGGGCGTACTTCCAGCGGCACGCCTGGGGCAACGCCACCTTCGACGACCTGCTGACCGAGCTGGAGACCGCCTCGGGCCGGGAGCTGCGCAAGTTCGCCGCGCAGTGGCTCGAGACGGCCCAGGTCAACACGCTGCGCCCGCTGGTGACGATCGGCGCCGACGGCACCTACGAGAGCGTGGTCGTGCGCCAGGAGGCGCCGGCGGCGTACCCGACGCTGCGCACCCACCGCATCGGCGTCGGCCTCTACGACCTCGACGGCGACAGCCTGGTCCGCCGGGAGCTGCTCGAGATCGACGTGAGCGGCGAGCGGACCGAGATCCCCGCGCTGGCCGGGGTCCGGGCCGCGGACGTGCTGCTGGTCAACGACGAGGACCTCACGTACGCGAAGCTGCGCCTCGACGACCGCTCGATGGCGACCGTCGTGCGGCACATCGCCGGCTTCGAGTCGTCGCTGCCGCGGGCGCTGTGCTGGGCCGCGGCCTGGGACCAGCTGCGCGACGCCGAGTTGGCGGCCCGCGATTACATCGCCCTGGTTCGTACCGGGCTGCCGCTGGAGCGCGACATCAACCTGACGACGGCGACGCTGCGCCAGGCGGCCACCACCCTGACGATGTACGCGGACCCGAAGTGGGCGCCGACGGGCTGGGCGCAGCTGGCCGAGACGGCCAGGACCACCCTGGCCGCGACCGAGCCGGGCAGCGGCTTCCAGCTGGCCTGGGCGCGCGCCTTCATCAACGCGGCGCGCGGCGACGAGGACCTGGCCACCCTGCGCGGCTGGCTGAACGGGACCGGGATCCCGGCGGGCCTGACCATCGACACCGAGCTGCGCTGGACGATCCTCGAGGCGCTGGCCGCCAAGGGCGCGGCGAGCGAGGCGGAGATCGACGAGGAGCTGGCCTCGGACCTGACCGCCAGCGGCGAGCGGGAGGCCGCCCTCGCCCGGGCCCTGCTGCCGACGTTGGAGAACAAGAGCCGGGTCTGGGCGCAGCTCACCGGCGAGGAGAAGCTGCCGAACTGGCTCAACCGCTCCTTGCTCCAGGGCTTCCAGGCGTCGACGCAGGTGGAGCTCACCGCGCCGTTCGCCGCGAAGTTCTTCGAGGCCATCGACGCGGTCTGGGCCCGGTCCGACAGCGAGCCGGCGCAGGAGTTCGCGATGCTGGCCTACCCGGCGTACCAGGTGAGCGAGGAGACGGTCGCGCTGACCGACGCCTGGCTCGCCGCCGAGGGGCACACGCCGTCGCTGCGCCGCCTGGTCGCCGAGGGACGCGACGGCGTGCTGCGGGCTCTCAAGGCCCGGGCGAAGGACGCCAGCGCGGGTTGAGTGTTTTCGCGGGTCGTGAGGGATTCAATTCCTTGCGACCCGCGAAACTTACGGGCCCGAAACCCACCGGACACAACTCAGCGTTAGTACGCTGACACTCCACGTTGATGGAGGTGTCCGGTGACGATCGGTGCGAGCCCGGGCGTGCGGTGGACCGCCCCCGAAGGACAGTGGACTGAGCCGGATCTGCACCTCTTCCCGCAGGACGGGCACCGCTACGAGATCGTCGACGGCAGCCTGCACGTCACCCCGCCCCTGGACGGCCCGCACGAGGCGGCGGTGCGGGCCCTGGTGAAGCTGCTTCGCGAGGCCGCGCCGAGCGGCTGGTGGGTCTGCGCCCGGCTCGGCGTCGCGCTCGGCGACAGCAACCTGGTCCCGGACGTGACCGTGCTGCGGCCGCGCTCCTCGGGCGCGATCTGGGCGGACCCGGCCGACGTCGCGCTGGTGGTCGAGGTGGAGACCGCCACGAGCCGGCGCTACGACCGGCTGCTCAAGCCGGCCCTGTACGCGGACGCCCGCATTCCGGCGTACTGGCGGATCGAGCCGGGCCCGTCGCCGGTGCTGCACACGTACACGCTCGGCCCGGACGGGTATATGCCCGGCAAGACACTGCAGGGCGCCGACCCGATCAAGGTCGACGCCCCGTTCCCGGTGCTCGTGGCCCCGGCAGTGTGGCTGTAGCCGGCTAGTGCCGGCCGGCGTGCGACGCCAGTTGGTCGAGTCCGGACAGCACGCCACCGGCGAGGTCTCCCCCGGCGAACGCGGCGGCCATCGAGAGCGCGGCCAGCTTCGCGTCGCGGTCGGTGATGCGCTTGCGCGCCTCCGGCCCCGTCACGATCTCCAGGACCCGCTGGTTGGGCGAGACCGCGACGAGCACCGCCGTCGCCGCGCCGTCCAGCTGACGGTGCAGCTGCTCGGCGTGTTCGCGGGCGGGCTCCTCGAGGTCACCGATGTAGACGCTGAACGTCAGGCCGGTCGACTGGTCGGCGACCCGCAGCGCCTCGTCGAGCCGGAGCAGCTGGCGGGTCGTGAACGGCCCGTCGAGCGCGTCGATGCCGGCGGGCGACATCGTCAGCTCGGGGTACGCGGTCAGCGTCGGGCCACCCGGATGGTCGAGAGCGGTCAGCGGCTGTTCCCTGCTCTCGGCGGTCAGGGCCTGAGTCTCACCAACGGTCACTTGCGCCTCCTGTCGGGCCGGGCCGGACCGGGGCGCCGGAGGAGTCCTCGATGACTCCGGCCGTGAGCGCCGGCCGCGTTCCCGGTGCGGTCA
Organism: Amorphoplanes digitatis; assembly: GCF_014205335.1. Classification (NCBI taxonomy): domain Bacteria; kingdom Bacillati; phylum Actinomycetota; class Actinomycetes; order Micromonosporales; family Micromonosporaceae; genus Actinoplanes; species Actinoplanes digitatis. The sequence goes on from NZ_JACHNH010000001.1 coordinate 7,445,372, forward strand.
CCTGCGCGGGTGACGCCAGGAACCAGATCGGCCTGAATTCGAAGGGCCGGCCAGGGCGGTAACGGCGGGACGGACGATGCCGGCTACTGCCGGCCGCGCCGGACACCGCGATCACGGCGATGATCGCCAATGGAATGACAACGAAGATCAGAATCGTGCTGAATTTCGACAACCTCAACGCCCCCAGGCGTCAAAAGAACCGGCCAATTCACTGTGTTCCCAGTGATCCGAACGCTAATCACGGTAGCGGAGTGTGGACCGTCACGGGCCGCCGGGTGTCAACACCCCGAAGTGGGATCACCGCACCCACGCGGAAACGGCGCGCAGATGCGAAAATCACCCTCACGCGCCGTCCGCGAGGTTTCTGCCGCGGACGGCAGAAGGGGGAAGGTCATGCGCACATCCGTCCCGGCCGCAATCGCGGCGCTTGTCCTGGCCCTGCCCGTCGTCCTGATCGAGGAATCGCCCTCGCTCGCGGCGGCGACCGTCTTCGTGGAGACCAACCCCAGCACGGTGCCCGCCGGCGACCAGATCGGAATCCGCGCGAGCTGTGACGACAACCTGAAACCGGCGACCGTGACGATCGACCCGATCGGCGCGATCACGGTGTCGCCGAGCTACGGATTCCTCACCTCCACGACGCGCGTACCGCCCGCGACCGATGCGGGCGACTATCCCGTACGGCTGAAATGCCCGGACGGAAAGACGGCGGAGAACACGCTGCACGTGGTCGTGAAGGTGGAACCGGCGCGCGGCCCGGCGACGGGCGGCGGCGGCACCGCGCCGCGCCTGTCCGCGGGCGCGATGATCGGCGGCGGGCTGGCCACGGTGGTGGCCGGCGTGGTCCTCGGCGTGGTGGCCGTCCGGCGCCGCCGCCTCGGCTGAGGCGGCGGCGGATGCCCCGCCCGGCGGTGTCGCGGCCGGAGCCACCCGGCCCGCGCATGCCCGAGTCCGTTCTCCGGCGCCGCCCGGCCGAGGTGGTGTCCCGGCCGGCTCCCCCGCCCGCACCCGCTCCCCCGCCGGCGCCGGCCCGCCCGCCGGGCGGTCGCGGGCTGCCGGCCCCGCACCCGGTCCGCGGCCGCCGCCAGATGCCACTCGGCCTGGCCGCGGTGATCCTGGTCTTCATCGGTCTGTTCACGGTGGCCACGGGGATCGGCGCGGCGACCGGCTTCAACCTGCGCGACCTCCTCAAGGGCCCGGACAAGCCGCCGCCGAGGGCATTCCCGGTGCTGAGCCCCAGCGCGCCCGAGCGCCTGATGATCCCGGCGATCAAGGTGGCGGCGCCGATCCTGAACGTCGGCCTGGCCAAGGACGGCTCGGTCGGCACGCCGCCGCTGAAGCGGCACAACGAGGTGGGCTGGTTCGACCAGGGCCCGACGCCGGGGCAGTTCGGGCCGGCGCTGATCGTCGGCCACGCGGACACCAGGACGGGCCCGTCGGTCTTCCACGACCTGGGCAGGCTGAAGCCGGGTCAACGGATCGAGATCCTCCGCGAGGACAACCGGGTGGCGGTCTTCCGGATCAACTCGGTCGAGCACTTCGACAAGGAGAAGCTGCCGATCAAGCGCGTCTACGGCGACTACAGCAGGCCGTCGCTGCGGCTGGTGACGTGCGGCGGTAACTGGCTCGGCGGCGAACGGGGCTACAGCGACAACGTCATCGTCTTCGCCAGCCTGACCGGCACCAAGGACGCCTGACGGGCCCTTACGCGGCCTCGGCCTCGAGCGGCTTGGGCAGGTCGAGCCAGTCCGCCCAGCGCGGGTCCGGGGTGCGGTGGCCCAGCACCCGCCAGGCGACGCCCCGGGGTGCGGCGGGCGCCGCGTGCAGGCGCCAGCCCAGCTCGGCCGGCGTCTTGTCGCCCTTGCTGTGGTTGCACTTCGCGCAGGCCGCCACCACGTTGTCCCAGGCGTGCAGGCCGCCCCGGCTGCGGGGGAAGACGTGGTCGATGGTCTCGGCCGAGCCGCGGCAGTATGCGCAGCGGCCGCCGTCGCGGGCGAAGATCGCCCGGCGGGACAGGCCGACGTGCGTGCGGTACGGGACCTTCACGTACCTGGTCAGGCGCACTACCGACGGGACCGGGAGTGCCTGCCGCGCGCTGTGCAGGATGCCGTCCCCGTCGGAGACGCATTCCGCCTTGGTGGTGAGCACCAGGATGGTCGCCCGACGCACCGACACGACGCACAGCGGCTCGTAGGTGGCGTTCAATACCAACGCGGAGGAGCCGACTGCGGGTCGTATGTCAGGCATCGTGATCACCCTTCGGGGTAGGTGCTTGTAACCGCTCCCATGTGCTTGTGGTCATAGGGCGAGCGCCGGATCTACCGGTGCTCGTGCGCCAATAGTCCCTGATGAATGACGAATTTGCGAGCAGAATCTGCGGTCGTCCCGTAAACGTCTGAGGTCTCGCGGGTGTACGTCCGCCCGCCCCGCGGCTGCGGGCGCGGGCCGCGGGCCGGTAGGTTAAGGCCCCGTGATCCTGCTAGCCCCTCCTCCCACACCGGCCCCCTCCGGCTCCGCCGATCTCTTCAGCGTGCCCGGGCCCACCGAGCTGTCGTCGTCCTGCAAGACGGACGCGCTCTGTTCGTGGGTCCTGGAGCAGACCGGCATACAGTGGCTCGCCAACAGCAGCTACGTGATCGTCGTCAAGCCGCTGCGGATCATCCTGATCGTCCTGATCGCGATCCTCATCCGATGGCTGCTGCGCCGCGGCATCCGGCGGCTGACGGCCACCACGTCGCGGGCCGAGATGCCGGCCCTGCTCAAGCCCCTGCGCGAGCGCACCGACAAGGAGCAGGAGGCGGCCGAGAGCACCTACATCCCCGAGCGCCGCCGGCAGCGGGCCGAGGCGATCGGGTCGGTGCTGAGCAGCTTCGTCACCGCGGTCGTCTTCACCATCGCGACGCTGCTGGTCCTCGGCGAGCTCGGCTTCAACCTCGCGCCGCTGCTGGCCAGCGCCGGCATCGTCGGGGTTGCCGTCGGCTTCGGCGCGCAGAGCCTGGTCAAGGACCTGATCGCCGGCCTCTTCATGCTTCTCGAGGACCAGTACGGCGTCGGCGACACGGTCGACCTCGGCGACGCCATCGGGATCGTCGAGACGGTCGGGCTGCGGGTCACCACCGTCCGGGACATGCAGGGCGTGCTCTGGTACGTCCGCAACGGCGAGATCATCCGGGTCGGCAACAAGAGCCAGGGCTGGGCCATGGTGGTCATCGACGTCCCGATCGGCTTCGTCAACTCCGAGGAGGCGACCGCGGTGCTGCGCGCGGCCGCGCTCGCCCTTGCCGAGGAGCCGTCGCACTCGACCGAGTTCCTCGAACCGCCGGAGGTCATCGGCGTCGACCAGCTGACCGTGGACGGCGCGGTCATCCGGACCATCGCCAAGACCACCGCCACCAGCCGGATCACCATCCAGCGGGAGCTGCGCCGCCGGCTCACCGAGGCGCTGGAGACCGCCGGGATCAGCGAGCGGATCGCCGTGTCGCGGATGCTGCCCCGCGCGGCGGCGCCCCCGAGCTATACCCACCCATCGCCGACCCCGCCGGATACGACCGGGGGCGCTACCTGACCTGTGCGAACGGCATGATGGGGGATGTCCGACCTCCACCGAATGGCCGACATTTCCCCCGTACGCCCTAGCCAGGACTCGGACGATCGGGCAGAATCTCGCAAAGAGCATCTGCACATGCAGCGTCACGTTCGCGCGGGCTCCGAATCCGGAGAAACCTCGCGAACGTGTCCGGCCGGCCGTCGGCGATCCCGCCGGCCGTCGCGATCGATGGAGGCCTGGTGTCGGACGACCGACCCGCCGCGCAGCCGGCCGAACGGGCCGGCGGCGGGACGGAGCCGGAGCGCCCCGTGACTTTCCGGGAACTCTTCGCCGTTCAGGAGTACCGCGCGCTCTACGTCTCGCTGGTGGTGAGCTGGCTCGGCGACTACCTGGCCCGCGCGGCGATCGTCGTGCTGGTCTACCAGCAGACCGAGTCCGTGCTGCTCTCCGCGGTGTCCTTCGCCGTGAGCTACGTGCCGTGGATCATCGGCGGCCCGGTGCTGGCCGCGCTCGCCGACCGCTACCCCTACCGCCGCGTCCTGATCGTCGCCGACCTGGCCCGGGCCGTCCCGATCGCGCTGATCGCGCTGCCCGGCATGAACGTCTACGTCATCATCCTGCTGCTCTTCGTGGCGATGCTCGGCGCACCGCCCACCCAGGCGGCGCGCTCCGCCATGCTGCCGCTGATCCTCGACCGCCGCCAGCTCGTCACCGGCCTGGCCGTCAACGCCTCGACCTCGCAGGCCGCCCAGGTCTTCGGCTACCTGGCCGGCGCCACGCTCGCCGTCGGGATAAGCCCCCGGCTGGGCGTCGCGCTCGACGCGGTCTCCTTCGTCGTCTCCGCCGGCCTGATCGCGATGGGCGTCCGGACGCGGCCGGCGGCACACAGCCGCGCCGAGCGCCGGCACCTGCTGCGGGAGACCGGCGAGGGCTTCCGACTGGTCTTCGGTACGCCCCTGCTGCGCTCGATCGCGCTCATCGTCTTCGCCCTGACCACCTTCACGGTCCTGCCCGAGGGCCTGGCCGCCGGATGGGCCGTGCTGTTCCACGAGGATCCCTCCGCCCGCGGCTTCGACCAGGGCCTGATCATGGCCGCCGGCCCGGTCGGCTTCGTCATCGGCGGCCTCGGGATCAGTCGGCTGGTCCGCCAGTCGCGGCGCCACCGGCTGGTCAAGCCGCTCGCCCTGCTGGCGCCGACGGCGCTGGCCGTGACCGTCTTCGCGCCGAACGCCGCCACCGTCGCCGCGCTCGTCGTGATCTCCGGCATCGCGCAGGGCGGGCTGATGCCCACCCTCAACGCCGAGTTCGTGCTGGCCCTGCCGCACGGCTACCGCGCACGGGCGTTCGGCGTCATGCAGGGTGGCCTGCAAGCCACCCAGTGCTTCGCCGTGATCGCCACCGGCGCCCTGGCACAGATCTCGTCGATCCCCCTGGTCGTCGGCCTGTGGAGCGTCAGCGGGCTGCTGCTGATGCTGGCGCTGGTCGTCTACCTGCCCCGAGTGGCCGCCGACGGGAGCACCGAGGTGGTCCCCGCGCCGAGCGTGCCGGCAACGCGCGTCACACCGGATCCGGTCCGGCCAGGTCCTGCTGGCAAACTGGACGGGTGAGCGCAGCAGACGAACAACCGGAAGCCAGCTTCTTCGAGGCCGTCGGCGGCGAGCCGACCTTCCGCCGGCTCGTCGACGCGTTCTACGAGGGCGTCGCGCGCGACCCCCTGCTGCGCCCGATGTACCCCGAGGAGGACCTCGGCCCGGCCGCCGACCGCCTGACCCTGTTCCTGATGCAGTACTGGGGCGGCCCGAACACCTACTCGGCCAGCCGCGGCCACCCGCGGCTGCGAATGCGGCACGCCCCGTTCCGGGTCGGCCCGGCCGAGCGCGACGCCTGGCTGCTGCACATGCGCGCCGCGGTCGACTCGCTGCACCTGCCCGAGCCGCACCACAGCGCCCTCTGGGACTACCTCGAGCGGGCCGCCTACTTCATGGTCAACACGATGGAGGCACATCCCGGCGGCCAGCCCACTCGTTGATCGGATTACCAACGCGAACGTCTTGTCACAGGCGTCGCGGCCCGATCACAGGAGTGACCGATGCGACGCAGTCTGCTCGCCGCTACCGCGCTGACCTGCGTCGCCCTGCTGGCGTCGACGCCGGCCGCGGCCGACCTGGCCCAGCCGTCGGTGGTCTCGGCCGACCCCGTGGACTTCACCCCGCACGTGCTCGACGGGACGGTCTGGGCCCTGGCCGTCGTGGGTGACACGGTCGTCGTCGGCGGCAGCTTCACCCGGGTGCAGGACAGCGAACGCAAGACCACCTACGCCCGCAAGAACATCTTCGCGTACGGGCTGCGCGACGGCGTGGTGAGCGCGTTCGCCCCCCAGGTCGACGCGCCCGTCTACGCGCTCACGGCCGGCTCGACCGACACCGTCTACCTCGGCGGCTCCTTCAAGACCGTGAACGGCGCCACCCAGCGCGGGCTCGCCCGCGTCTCGGTCGCGGACGGCGCCCGGGTGGCCGCCTTCGAAGCGCAGATCAACTGGGGTGACGTCCGGACGCTGAACGCCCGCGGCACCCATCTCTACGCGGGCGGCACGTTCTCCTCCATCAACGGCGTCAAGCGGGCCGGGCTGGCCCGCCTCGACGCGGGCAGCGGGGCGGTCGACGCCGGCTTCGACGCCAAGCTCTCCGCGCCCGGCCTGACCCGGACCCGGGTCGAGCACTTCGACATCACCCCGGACGGCGACCGGCTGATCGCGGTGGGCGCGCTGCTCAAGGTCGGCTCGGTCAGCCGTACGCAGATCGCCATGTTCGACATCACGGGTGCCGCGGCGACCGTGACCAGCTGGTACACCGACGCGTACAAGCCGGCGTGCATGAAGGGCTTCGACACCTACCTGCGGCAGGTGAAGTTCTCCCCCGACGGCAGGTACTTCGTCGTCGCCTCCACCGGCCGGGCCTCCTCGCCGACCAAGCTCTGCGACTCGGCCGCGCGCTTCGAGACCGGCGGCAACGGCAAGCACAACCCCACCTGGGTGCAGCGCACCGGCGGCGACTCGCTCTACGCGGTCGCGGTCACCGGCAGCGCCGTCTACGTCGGCGGGCACAACCGCTACCTGGACAACCCCTACGGCAGCGACTCGAAGGGCCCGGGCCCGGGAGCGGTCACCAGGGTGGGCATCGGCGCGATCAGCCCCAGCACCGGCCGGGCGCTGTCCTGGAACCCGGGCCGGGACCGGGGTGTCGGGGTGCGGGCGTTCGAGGTCGTGCCGAACGGCCTGATCGTCGGCTCCGACACCGACAAGCTGGCCAAGGAGTACCACGGGCGGATCGGGATGTTCCCGCTCTCGTGATCAGCGCAGCAGGAAGGGCCCCCGGGTGCGGGGGTCCTTCTCTGTTTTCAGAGCAGTGCGCCCTCGTCGTGCAGCCAGTCGACGAACGAGGTCGCCACGGCGGCTCCGCAGTCGAGCATCTCCACCAGCAGCGCGTCGTGCGCGCCCGACGCGAGCGGCACCTGCAACTCGGCGTAGATCGGCAGCTGGCCGCGTTCGGTGGGGTCACCCACGTAGGCCTTGCAGAAGCGGCGGGTGTGATTCCATTCGTTGACCACGCGGTAGGCGCGGTCGGCCCAGTCGGGCGGGACGGTCGCGTGCGGACGCGCACGCATGACCAGGATCTCGTCGTCGGGTCCCTCGAGGGTGAACAGCACGGCGTGCCGTTCCCACATCGCCAGCAGGCTCCCGCCGCCGTCGGCGAGGAACCGGACATCGAGCAGGTCGAGAGCCTTGCCGAGCCGCGCGAGGTCGACGGGGGCGACCTGGCCTGGTTCGTCGATCGCGGACAGATCGGCGGAGGACATCGAAGAGTGTCCCGGCTCACGCTGCGCCGGTACTCCGACGCGGACGCTGCTCTGCAACGCGACCTCGCCGCCGGTCTCGGGCTCATCGCCCCCGGCCGACCCGGGACGCCATGACCACCACGGCATCGTTGTGCACCTCACTCCCCAGCAGGCCCCTCCGCCGGACGTAGCGGTGGACCACGGGGCGACGGTACCCGTACAGGTCGCGGAGGTCATCCCCTCAAAGGGAGGGCGCGACCGGAGGAACGATGCCTCATCACCCTTTCGGGTGACCCCCTATAGGCATAACGGTCAATTCTTTGACCGGCTGTAGCCATGCGACTCCATATGGTGCAGAAAGACCCACCCAGCGTCCCGCCACACACACTCGGACGCATTGACCGTCCTCATCGGCCGGACCGAGGAAACCCATCCGCGAACTCGCCTGAACGAGCCGCTGCGACACCTCGACCGGGCCGGCGGCGGCCGGCGTGACGACGAGCGCGACGTGATCGAGCAACGCGTCGCGGACCGCGCGCTGTCCGACCGAGCGGCCCGCGAGACCACCCGCGGCCACCTCGCGCAGCGTTCCCGCCGCCGCCGTCGCCAGCCGGCTTAACTCCGCGGCCGCCACCGACTCGACCACCGTCGACCGGGCCGGCGGCAACGGCCAGCGCCAGTCGGAGTCGCGGCGGGCCGGCAGCTCCGGGCCGCCCCGCGCCAGCACGGCGAGCAGATCGGCGGCCGACACGGTCGCGTCCCCCGGGCCGGGCCCGGCCACCTCGCGGGTGACAAGCACTCCCCAGGGCAGCAGCGCCCAGAGCGCGGTGCGCTCACCCGCAGAGCGCAGCCGGACCAGCACCTGCCGGTCCAGCCGGACCAGCCGGGCCAGGAAGGCACCCGCATCCGCCACGCCGGTCATCCCGTGAGCGGTCATCGTCAAGCCTCCAGGTACGGCTTGAGGAAGTCGCGCTCCGGGCCGGTCAGCCGGCGCGGGAACTGCTCGGCCAGGTTGTACGGCACGCAGACCGAGCTGGCCCGGCTGGCGAGCACGCCGTCGTCGAACAGCTCGTACGAGACCGTGAAGCTGGCCGCCCGCAGCCGGGACACCCACATCTCGATGCGTACGGCGTCGCCGTAGTCGACCGGGCGCAGGTAGTCGACCTCGTGCCGGGAGATGACGATGCCGTCCTCGAACGAGGTGAGGCCCTGCGCCCGCGCGCCGACGAAGAACATCGCTACCCGCGCCTCCTCATAGAGGGTGAGAAAGCGCGAGTTGTTGACGTGGCCGTACGCGTCCATGTCGGACCAGCGCACGGCCACGTCGTAGATGAACCTAGTCACGCGTCAACTTGCGGTAGGTGACCCGGTGCGGCCGGGCCGCGTCGGCACCCAGGCGGTCGATCTTGTTCTTCTCGTACGCGTCGTAGTTGCCCTCGAACCAGAACCAGTTGTCCGGGTCCTCCTCGGTGCCCTCCCACGCGAGCATGTGGGTGGAGACCCGGTCCAGGAACATCCGGTCGTGGGAGATGACCACGGCGCAGCCGGGGAACTCCAGCAGCGCGTTCTCCAGGCTGGAGAGCGTCTCGACGTCCAGGTCGTTGGTCGGCTCGTCGAGCAGGATCACGTTGCCGCCGATCTTCAGCGTCATCGCGAGGTTCAGCCTGTTGCGCTCGCCGCCGGAGAGCACCTTGACCGGCTTCTGCTGGTCCGGCCCCTTGAAGCCGAACGCCGCGACGTACGCCCGGGACGGCATCTCGACCTTGCCGACCATCATGTGGTCCAGCCCGTCCGAGACGACCTCCCAGACCGTCTTGGTGCCGTCGAGGCCCGAGCGGTTCTGGTCGACGTAGGAGAGCTTGACCGTCTCGCCGACCCGCACCGAGCCCGAGTCCGGCTGCTCCAGCCCGACGATCGTCTTGAACAGCGTGGTCTTGCCGACACCGTTCGGGCCGATGATGCCGACGATGCCGTTGCGCGGCAGCGAGAACGACAGGTTGTCGATGAGCACCCGGCCGTCGAAGCCCTTGGTCAGGTCCTTCGACTCGATCACGGTGTTGCCCAGGCGCGGACCCGGCGGAATCTGGATCTCCTCGAAGTCCAGCTTGCGGGTCTTCTCCGCCTCGTTGGCCATCTCCTCGTAGCGCTCGAGGCGCGCCTTGGACTTGGTCTGGCGTGCCTTCGCGTTCGACCGGACCCACTCGAGCTCGTCGGTGAGGCGCTTCTGGAGCTTCTGGTCCTTGCGGCCCTGTAGCTGGAGGCGGGCGGCCTTCTTGTCCAGGTACGTCGAGTAGTTGCCCTCGTACGGGTACGCGCGGCCCCGGTCGAGCTCGAGGATCCAGGTCGCGACGTTGTCGAGGAAGTACCGGTCGTGCGTGATCGCGATGACCGTGCCGGCGTACTTCGCCAGGTGCTGCTCCAGCCACTGCACGCTCTCGGCGTCCAGGTGGTTGGTCGGCTCGTCGAGCAGCAGCAGGTCGGGCGCCTCTAGGAGCAGCTTGCACAGCGCGACGCGGCGGCGCTCACCACCGGAGAGCTGGGTGACGTCGGCGTCCGGCGGCGGGCACCGCAGGGCGTCCATGGCGAGCTCGAGCTGGGAGTCGACGTCCCAGGCGTTGGAGTGGTCGAGCTCCTCCTGGAGCTTGCCCATCTCCTCCATGAGCTCGTCGGTGTAGTCGGTGGCCATCTGCTCGGCGATCTTGTTGAACCGCTCGAGCTTGGCCTTCGTCTCCGCGACGGCCTCCTCGATGTTGCCGAGGACGGTCTTGGTCTCGTTGAGCGGGGGCTCCTGTGCCAGCATGCCCACGGTGTAGCCCGGCATCAGCCGCGCCTCGCCGTTGCTCACGGTGTCCAGCCCGGCCATGATCTTCAACAGGCTGGACTTACCGGCGCCGTTGGGACCGACCACACCGATCTTGACACCAGGGAGGAAGTTCAGCGTCACGTCGTCGAGCACGACCTTGTCGCCGTGCGCTTTGCGCGCCTTTTCCAGAACGTAGATGAACTGGGCCACGGTGCGGCCTACCTCCGTGATCGGGATTTCCGGGTTGCCGGACGAGAGGTCAATCTTTCCAGGTCGCCCCCGGCCACCTACAACAACCCCGTCGGCACCGCCAGGATTCCCCGGCGAGATCACTCCGGCGTGACGTCCCAGCCCTCCGCCGCGCCCTTCTTGCGCACGATCTCCAGCCGCCGCTCGCTGACGAAGAAGGTGGTGCCGTTGGCGGCGACGGCGAAGAAACCGTCGTCCTTCCTGACGACGCCCGTCAGGAACAGGGCCGTCTTACCCTCGATCCACGTCTCGTACCCGCCGCGGTTGCCCTGGTAATACAGGCGGTCGGCCTCGTCGCGGCAGATCCACACCGTGGTACCGGTGCTCGCCGCCCGTACCCTCAACACCTGGACCAGGGTCACGTTGTAACCGAGCCGGCGGGCAGTGGCATGCATCTCAGGCGGGCACGGGACGGATGTGATCACCGGTTCGGTGGGTAGAGAGCTGCCGGCGGAAACGTCCCGCTCGGGCGGAGTCTTGTGGTGTGAGCCCAGGACCAGTCCCGCCGACATCCCGATGATGCTCAGAAATACGGTGGCGATGACCACAGGGAAGAACAGCGGTCGACGCGGCGGTAGAAGATCATCGGACAGGCTCACCGGCCAAGGATGGCACCCTCGGGCCAGAGGCGTCACCGCGCGGCCGGAAGGTGGCTGGGAAGGTCTGAACTGGCTACGCACAGTAGGCTCGATAGCGGGAACCCAGAACGACCCGGAGGTGCACTCAGCGTGGCCGAACGAAGTTCCTTTGTTGTTGTCGCCAACCGCCTGCCCGTCGACGAGGTCATCGTCGACGGCGAGCGGCAGTGGCGGCCTAGCCCGGGCGGCCTCGTCACCGCCCTGCATCCGGTGCTGGCCGAGCAGCGAGGCACGTGGATCGGCTGGGCCGGCGGCGCCGGGGAGGCGCCCGAGCCGTTCGAGCTCGAAGGCATCCGGATCCATCCGGTGCCGCTGAGCGCCGAGGAGCTCGAGCGCTACTACGAGGGCCAGTCGAACGCGACGATCTGGCCGCTCTACCACGATGCCGTCGAGACGCCGGTCTACAAGCGGCGCTGGCGCGAGGCGTACCGGATCGTCAATCAGCGTTTCGCGCAGGCCGCCGCCGACGTCGCCGCCGAGGGCGCCACCGTCTGGGTGCAGGACTACCAGCTGCAACTGGTGCCGGCGATGCTCCGCGAGATGCGTCCCGACCTGCGGATCGGCTTCTTCCTGCACATCCCGTTCCCGCCGATCGAGCTCTTCATGCAGATGCCGTTCCGCGCCGAGATCCTGCGCGGGCTGCTGGGTGCGGACCTGGTCGGCTTCCAGCAGCGGCTGGCGGCGCAGAACTTCGTCCGGCTGGCCCGGCACCTGCTCGGCCTTCGCTACGAGGGCCAGTCGATCCAGGTCGACGGCCGCAAGGTCAAGGCCGGGGCGTTTCCGATCAGCATCGACACCGCGGACATGGAGCGGATGGCCGCCGACCCGGGCGTGCAGGCCCGCGCCAAGCAGATCCGCGCCGAGCTGGGCGACCCGGAGACGGTCATCCTCGGCGTCGACCGGCTGGACTACACCAAGGGCATCGAGCTGCGCCTCAAGGCGTTCCGTGAGCTGCTCGCCGACGGCAAGCTGGCGGTGCCGGAGGCCGTGATGGTGCAGGTCGCGACGCCGAGCCGGGAGCGCGTCGAGCACTACCAGACGCTACGGGTCAAGGTGGAGCGCGAGGTCGGCCGGATCAACGGCGAGTTCGGCCGGGTCGGCATGCCGGCGGTGCACTATCTGCACCAGTCATACAGCCGGACCGAGCTGGCCGCGCTCTATCTCGCCGCCGACGTCATGATGGTGACGCCGCTGCGCGACGGCATGAACCTGGTCGCCAAGGAGTATGTGGCGTGCCGGGCCAGCGGCGGCGGTGCGCTGGTGCTCAGCGAGTTCGCCGGCGCGGCGACCGAGCTGAAGCAGGCGTTCCTCTGCAACCCGCACGACCCGGACGGCGTCAAGGACGCGCTGCTGCGTGCCGTCGGCGCCGAGCCGTCCGAGCTCAAGCGACGGATGCGCGTCATGCAGCGGCACCTGCGCACCCACGACGTCGCCGAGTGGGCGCGCACGTTCCTCAACGAGCTCGGCGTGACGGAGCGGGAACCGGCGCCCGAGGCCTAGAGGAAGAGACAGAAGGGGTGGCCGTCCGGGTCGAGATAGACCCGGACGTCCTCCTGCGGCTGGTAGTCGGCCAGGGTGGCGCCGGCCTTCTCCGCGTGGCCACCGGCCTGCTCCAGCTCCTGGACGCGGATGTCGAGGTGGGCGCTCATCTGCGGATCGCCGGGGCCGGCGGGCCAGACCGGTCGCACGTAACCGGAGTCGGTCTGGAACGAGAGGCTCGGGCAGCCGTTGGGCGCGCCCAGCATCACCCACCCCGGCTCGTCCTGCACGACGTTCCAGCCCAGTAGCCGCTGATAGAAGGCCGCGAGTTCCCTCGCGTCCGGGGAATCGAGCACGACCCCGGCAAGTGTCATGTGTGGTCGCTCACTCATGCCAATGGGTTACCCACCCGTCACCCGTCTATCCCAGCACGGTGACCACGTCGCCGACCACCACGACCGCGGGCGGCCGGACGCCGGCATTGACGGCCGCCTCGGCCACCTCGGCGAGGGTGCTGCGCAGCACCCGCTGGGAGTCCGTCGAGCCCTCCTGCACGATCGCGGCCGGGCTGTCGGCGGCCCGGCCCTCGGCGATGAGCCGGGCGGCGATCCTCGGCAGGTTCTTCAGGCCCATCAGGACGACAAGGGTGCCGCGCAGCCGGGCCAGCGCGGCCCAGTCGACCAGGGACTCCGGGCTCTCCGGCGGCACATGCCCGGAGACGACCGTGAACTCGTGCGCCACCCCGCGATGGGTCACCGGGATGCCGGCCAGCGCCGGGGCGGCGATCGAGCTGGTCACGCCCGGCACCACGGTCACCGGAATGCCCGCCTTCGCGCACGCGACGACCTCCTCGCCGCCGCGGCCGAAGACGAACGGATCGCCGCCCTTGAGCCGGACGACGAACGCGCCGGCCTGTGCCCGCTCGACGATGATGCGGTTGATCTCCTCCTGCGCCACCGAGGCGCCGTAGGGGATCTTGGCCGCGTCGACCAGCTCGACGTCGGGGCGCAGCTCGTCCAGCAGCATGCCCGGCGCGAGCCGGTCGGCGACCACGACGTCGGCGCGGGCGAGCAGGCGCCGGCCCTTGACGGTGATGAGCTCCGGGTCGCCCGGCCCGCTGCCGACGAGCGCGACGTGGCCCTTCAGCGACTCCCGCTCGCGCGGCGGGGTGGCCTCCAGCGCGGCGGCGATCTGATCGCGTACGGCCAGGGCGCGCTTGCGGTCGCCGCCGTCGGTGACCGCCACCGTGACCTGGTCGTGCCGGGTGACCGCGGGGGTCCAGGCAGTCGCGGCGGCACGGTCGTCCGCGCGTACGCAGAACACGCCGCGGCGCTCGGCCGCCGCGCTGACCTCGGCCGCCGCCGCCGGGTCGTCGACCGCCACCTGCACCAGCCAGGCACCGTCCACGTCGGAGGCGGCGAACCGCCGCTCGTGCCAGGTCAGCCGCCCGGCCTCCGCGTGCGCCCGCAAGGCGGGTGTCAGCGCGGGCGCGACCACGTCGACCCGGGCACCGGCCGCGAGCAGGGCCGGCATCCGCCGGGTCGCCACCGCGCCGCCGCCGACGACAAGCACCCGGCGGCCGTCCAGCTTCAGCGCCAAGGGGTAGAGATTCACTTCTCCGAGACTCCCGCCGAGTCGAACGTGGCCACCTCGTGCAGCACCCGGACCGCGCCGGCGACGACCGGCAGGGCCAGCGCCGCGCCGGTACCCTCGCCGAGCCGCAGCCCCAGGTCGAGCAGCGGGGTGAGGCCGAGGTGGGCCAGGGCGACCGTGGCGCCGGGCTCGACCGAGCGGTGCCCGGCGACCATCGCGTCGACCGCGGCGGGCGCGAACGCGGCGGCCACCACCGCCGCGGAACCGGCGATCACGCCGTCGACGATCACCGGGACCCGGCGCGCCGCGGCGCCGAGGATGAAGCCGGCGAGCGCCGCGTGCTCGAGGCCGCCGACGGCGGCAAGGGTGGCGAGCGGCTCGGCCGGGTCGGGCGCGTGCCGCTCGAGGGCGGCCGCGATCACGGCGATCTTGCGGGCGTGGGTCTCGTCGTCGATGCCGGTGCCGCGGCCGGTGACCGCCGCCGGGTCCGCGCCGGTGAACGCGGCGATCAGGGCCGCCGCCGGCGTGGTGTTCGCGATGCCCATGTCGCCGGTGAGCAGGCACTTCGCGCCGCCGTCGATAAGCGCGCCGGCCACCGAGATGCCCACCTCGATCGCCGCGCGGGCCTCGTCGGTGGTCATCGCCGGCTCGACGCTGAGGTCCCGGGTGCCGCGCCGGATGTTCGCGTCGAGCAGGTTCTCGCCGCCGTGCAGCGGGATCGCGACGCCGACGTCGACCACCATCAGCGAGGCGCCGACCTGCCGGGCGAACGCGTTGATCACCGCGCCGCCGGCCACGAAGTTGGCCACCATCTGCGCGGTGACCTCCTGCGGCCAGGGGGTCACGCCCTGCGCGTGCACGCCGTGGTCCCCGGCGAAGACGGCGATCGCGCCCGGCTCCGGCAGCGGCGGCGGGCAGACGCCGGCGAGCCCGGCCAGGCGGACGGACAGCTCCTCGAGGTCGCCCAGCGAGCCCGCCGGCTTGGTCAGCCGGCCCTGTAGTTCGCGGGCGGCGGACATGGCCTGCTCGTCGGCGGGCGCGATCGCGGCGAGGGTCGTCTCCAGGGTCACTGTCGCTCCTTCAGCACATCAACCAGTGTCGCGACGAACGCGTCTGTGGTGGCAGTGTCGCGCACCGCAATCCGCAGCCAATCGGCGCCCAGCCCCGGGAACGTGTCGCCGCGCCTCACCGCGTACCCGCGTTTGCGCAGCTCAAGGCGGATCTCTGCGGCACGCGCCACGCGCAGCGCGACGAACGCGCTGGCCGGCGTGCCCGCGACAGTGACGTCCGGCACGTCGGCGAGGCGGGCGACCAGATGGTCCCGTTCCCGGGCGAGCTCCGCGGCGATCTCCCGCTCCGCGGCCACTGCGGCCGGCGCCGCGCAGGCGGCGGCCGCCGCGAGGGCCGGCGTCGAGACCGCCCAGAGCGGCTGCGCGGCGGCGAGCCGGGCCAGCAGGCCGGCCGGACCGAGCGCGTAGCCGATCCGCAGCCCGGCCAGGCCCCAGGTCTTGGTGAGGCTGCGCAGCACGATCAGGCCGGGAACGTCGCGGCGCCCGGCGAGCGACTCGGGTTCGCCCGGCACACCCGGCCGGAACGTCGTGTCGGCGAACGCCTCGTCCACCACCAGCACCCGGCCCGGGCGGGCCAGCGCGGCGACGTCGGCGGCCGGGTGCAGCACCGACGTCGGGTTGGTGGGGTTGCCGACGAAGACCAGGTCGGCGTCCGGCGGCACCAGGGCCGGGTCGAGCCGGAAGCCGTCGGCCTCGCGCAGCAGCACCCGCCCGACGGCGTGCCCGGCGTTGCGCAGCGCCGCCTCCGGCTCGGTGAACTGCGGATGCACCACGACCGGACGCCGCGCGTCGCGCAGCGCCTGCGCGATCAGCACGAACGCCTGCGCCGCGCCGGCGGTGAGCAGGACCTCGCCCGGCTCGCGGCCGTGCCGCGCCGCGACGGCCGCGGTGGCCGCGGAGTGATCCGGGTAAGCGGCCAGGTCGGCCAGCGCCGCGTGGATCGGGCCGGCCAGCCAGGGCGGCATCGGCTGGCGGCGCACGTTGACCGCGAGGTCGACAAGCCCGGGCGCGACCTCGGCGTCACCGTGATGATGCAGATCACAGTCGCCGGCTGTGGAGGCGTCCCCCGAACCGGGGACGGCCGTCCCGCCGGCCTCGTCACCATGAGGATGAAGATCCACGGAAGGGGTCACACGACCCAGCATGCCGGACGTGATCCGCCGGAATACTTCGGCCGTTCCGTCAGGACATGAGCGGTTTTGTCATACCTTCGAGAAGTGACGAAGAGCCGACTCGCCAAAGCTGGACGGATCGCCCCGCTCGTCCGGGCCGGGCTCATCGCGGGGGTCGCGGTCGCCGCCCTGATCTTCCCGCTGGTAGCGCTCGCCGGCGCCGCCGCCAAGGACGGCGCCGTCGCGCTCAAGAGCATGCCGGAGGAGCTCATCGAGGTCCCCTCGGCACAGACCACCTACGTGTACGCCAACGACGGCCGGACCCTGCTGACCACGTTCTACGAGGAGCACCGCCGGCCCGTCGACATCGCGGAGATGTCGCCGTTCATCACCAAGGCGATCGTGGCGTCCGAGGACAGCCGCTTCTACGAGCACAACGGCGTCGACGCCAAGGGCGTCGCCCGGGCCTTCGTCGCGAACCAGCAGGCCGGCGGCGTCTCGCAGGGCGCCTCGACGCTGACCATGCAGTACGTCCGGATGGCGCTGCGCGACGGCGCCAAGACCCCGATGCAGGCGCTCAAGGCCACCGAGCAGACCACCGCGCGCAAGCTGCGGGAGATGCGGCTCGCGCTCGAACTGGAGAAGCGGATCTCCAAGTCCGAGATCCTGGAGAAGTACCTGAACTCGGCGTACTTCGGGCACCGCGCGTACGGGATCTTCGCCGCCTCAGAGGTCTTCTTCTCCAAGAAGCCGAAGGACCTGACCCTGACCGAGGCGGCCCTGCTAGCCGGGGTGGTCAAGGCGCCGTCGGCGTACGACCCGGCGACGAACGACCAGACCGCCGCCACCGAGCGGCGCGACTACGTCATCGACCAGATGGTCAAGATCGGCTCGATCACCGCGGCCCAGGCCGCGGCGGCCAAGAAGACCCCGATCCAGCTGAAGCTGACCACCCCGCCGAACGACTGCGTCTCGGTGCCGAAGAAGCACAACGACTGGGGCTTCTTCTGCGACTACCTGCGCAACTGGTGGATGGAGCAGCCGGCGTTCGGCAAGACGGCCCGGGAGCGCCTGGAGAACCTGCGCCGCGGCGGCTACAAGGTCGTCACCACGATCGACCCGAAGATCCAGAAATCGGCGATCAAGCACGTCCTGGACAAGGAGAAGAAGCGCAGCGTCTACGCGCACGGCGAGGTCGTCATCGAGCCCGGCACCGGCCGGATCAAGGCGATGGCGGTGAACCGCAAGTACGCGCTGAGCCAGAAGAAGAACGGCAAGCACAGCGACCGCCGCAAGCGCGACGAGGCCAAGGGCAACTACCCGAACACGGTCAACCCCCTGCTCGGCGGCGGCGACATGGCCGGCTACCAGGCCGGCTCAACCTTCAAGATCTTCACGCTGCTGGCGGCCCTGGACGCGGGCATGCCGCTGAACACGTCCTTCAACGCCCCGAAGCGCTACGTGTCGAAATACATCACGGCGCCCGGCCCGGCGACCTGCGGGGTGCACTGGTGCCCCAAGAACGCCAGCAAATCGATGACCGGGCGGCAGACCATGTGGAGCGGCTTCGGCAAGTCGGTGAACACGTACTTCGTGCAGCTCGAGGAGAAGGTCGGCGCCGAGAAGGCGGTCCAGATGGCGGAACGGCTCGGCCTGAAGTGGCGCACCGAGATCGACCGGACGCTGGCCGGCCCGGACCACGCCGACGGCTGGGGAGCGTTCACCCTGGGCGTCAGCGACGTGACCCCGGTCGAGATGGCGAACGTCTTCGCGACCGTGGCCGCCGAGGGCAAGTACTGCGAACCGCTGCCCGTCCGCATGATCAATACCCGGGACGGAACCTCGCTGGAGTACCGGGGGAAGAAGGTCGCCGGCCCACGCTGCCATCGGGCGCTGCGCCCCGAGGTGGCGCAGGCCGCCACGGACGCGGCCCGGTGCGTCACGGGCTACGGCGCGGCCAAGGGCGGATGCGGCGGCTGGGAGACGTCGCCCATGGTGCACGCGGTGATGAACCGGCCGGTGGCGGGCAAGAGCGGGACGACGGACAGCAACCGGAGCGCCTGGTTCTGCGGGTTCACGCCGCAGCTGGCGGCAGCGGCCTTCGTGGCGGACCCCGACAACCCGGACAACACGGTGGGTACGAGCCGGGGAACGATCTCCAAGTACACGGTGGCGCAGACGCTGAAGGACGCCCTCAAGGGCAAGCCGAAGCTGAAGTTCACCCCGCCACCGGACGAAATGGTCCACGGCGGCTGGTAGCCCGCTCCATCACGGTCATGCGGCCCAAGGCCCTGCCCGGCAGCCGCCGTCGGTGGACGAGGTCGGCCGACGGCGCGGGGTGCGGTCCGACCAGGCTCCGGCCGCTGCCGCCAGTGGACCGCCGAGGGCAGCCGCCTGCGCGGATTGGCGCCGGCCATGGAGGCCGGCTACCAGCACCGGCTGCGACCGGCCGCCGGTCCGAGCGCTGCCGTCAGTGGGCCGACGAATTCAGCCTCCAACACGGGTTACGGCCGCCAGGAAGGTCGGCCGCCAGCACCGGCTGCGGCCAGCCAAAGAGGTCGGACCTCAGCGCGGGTTGCGGTGGGCCGGCGGTCCCAGGGCTGTCGTCAGTGGGCCGACGAGATCGGCCTCCAGTGCGGGTTGCGGCCGGCCAGGGCGACCGTCTGCTCCAGGAGGTCGGCCTCGTCGTCTACCTCCACGACCGGGCCGAACAGGCCGGGCGTGCCCTCCCGGGGGCCCTGGGACAGGAACTCGATCAACTGCTCCAGGATCCGCGGATCCGCGGCGTACTCCTGCCCGGTGGCCCGGGCCAGGTCCCACCCATGCATGATCAACTCGTTGATCGCGACCGTGCCCATCGCCGCGGCCGGCATGGTGACGCCGCCCGCCCGGGCCGTGCCCTCCCACGCCGCCGGCGACCGCCAGGCGATCGCCAGTTCCTCGAGGACGACCGGGAGCCGGCTGCGCCAGTGCGGCGCCAGGTTGGCGGCCGACGGCCGGGGCGGCGGGGAGTCGGAGCCGGGCGCGTCGGTCTTCTGCGCGGCCTGCGTGAACGCCCAGCAGAGCCCTGTCAGGTGATCGAGGAGATCGCCGACCGTCCAGTCGGGGCAGGGAGTCGGGGAGCCGAGGTGGTCGTCGGTGACGCCAAGTAGCAGGGCCCGGATCTGGCGAACCGGTGGGGAGAAATCCAGGGGGACACGATCGGCCACGGCGGTGCTCCCTTCTCGCGGAACACCCTCACCGTACGGCCGGGGTGCGACAATCGCCGGACTCCGAGTGGGTCTTCGCAGCGGAACCGGGACCGGCCAACGCGGCCCCTCCACCGCCCGCCGCCCCCGCCCACTGCGCGACCAACGTGTTCTCCGCGCTCACCGCCCAGACCGCGCCCAACGCGCGGCCGCCACGCTCACTGGCCCGCACTCACCGCGGCCGCCGCACTCACCGCGGCCGCCGCACTCACCGCGGCCGCCGTAGGAGTGTCAGGCCTGTGGCGGGGTGATCGCGGAGAGGGAGAGGGTCTGCTCGCCGGGATCGTCGTCCTCCGGCTGGGCGGGGCCCATGCCCGGGGCGGGCGCCAGCGCGGCCGCGACCACCCGGCGCGCGATCTCCGGTGCGCCCGCCCAGTGCAGCCCGAGCTGCGAGGCATGCACCTGCCGCCACACGAAGCCTTCCGGGTTTCCGCCCGCCCAGGTCCACGCCGGTACCTGCCCGGCGCGCGGCGCGACGATCGCACGGTGCTGCTTGTACCCGGTGATGCGCGCTCCGGCCGGGGCGAGCGGGGAGGTCGCCGGTGCGGTCGCCTCGCGGTAGCCCGCGATCGTCACCCCCGCGGTCTGCGCCGACACGTCCAGGACGCCGCACATCGGGCGGCCGTCGAAGTCGCGGCCCAGCCATGGCAGGCCGACGCCCTCCGCGATGATCGGGCGGCCCTCGTGGGCCAGCTGGCTCACCGCCGCGCACAGGCGGCGGTTCGCGGAGAGCTCCTCGGCGTAGCCCTCGGGCAGCGCCGCGCCGATCATCAGCGCCCGGGTGCCCAGCGGCAGGGCCTCGTCGCGCAGCGGGTCGACGATCGCCACGTCCGCGCCCGCGGCGGTGAGCAACTCCACCGCTTCCACGTACGTGTAGACGGCGCCCGGACCGCCGGCCAGCGCGACCACCGGCCGGTTCTCGGGCGGGACCGGGGGCTCGCCGGAACCGTCGGCCAGCGCGTCGATCGGCGACCAGGCCTGGCCGGGCAGCGGCGGCGCCGCGTCGGCAAGCGCGAGGACGCGGTCGATGTCGAGTGCGCTCGCGACGGCCTCGCCGAGCCGGCGCACCGCGCGGACGGCCTCCACGCTGTGGTGCGCGACCGGCACCGAGCCCTGCGCGCGGGCCGGCAGCACGGCGGGCAGGTCGCCGCGGCGCAGCGCGCCCAGCACCGGCATGCCGATGTCGTCCAGAGCCGTCCGGAGCATCTCCTCGTGCCGCGGCGAGGCGACCCGGTTCAGGATGACGCCGCCGAGGTGCACCATCTCGTCGAACATCCGGAACCCGTGCACCAGCGCCGCCAGGGAGTGGCCCATCGCCGCCACGTCGACAACCAGGATCACCGGCGCGCGCAGGGCGGCGGCGACTGCGGCCGTACCGTCGATCTCGGGTTGTCCGGTCAGGCTGTCGAACAGGCCCATCGCGCCCTCGATGACCGCGACCTGCGATCCGGCCGCGCCGTGCGCGAAGAGCGGAGCGATTCGCTGCGCGCCGACCAGGCGCGGGTCCAGGTTGCGACCCGGGCGGCCCGCGGCCAGGCCCAGATAGGCGGCGTCGGTGTGGTCGGGGCCGACCTTGAAGCCGGCGGCCGGAACCCCCCGCGCGCTACAGGCGGCGAGCAGGCCGACCGCGATAGCGGTCTTGCCATGTCCCGACGAGGGTGCGCTCACCACTACGCGCGAGTGGGCGGACATCATGGCTCCCTCGGGGATACGGAAAACTGCGACTACGTGATATTGACGGTCGGACATCGCACCCTACCTGCCAGGCGCGAGCCGCCGACGGGAGCCGGGTAGCCTCTGATCGTGTACCGGTTCCTGCTGACGCCCCGCTGGCTGGCCGGCGCGGCGCTCACCGTGGCCGCGTCGGTGGTCATGGTGATGCTCGGCAACTGGCAGCTGCACCGGTACCAGGAACGCAGCGCGATCAATACCCGCATCGACGCGGCCGACTCCATCCCGGCGGTTCCGCTGGCGTCCGTGCTGGCCCGGCCCACCGCGGCCGGCACGCCGGGCGCATACCCCGGCAAGGACGCGGCCTGGACGAAGGTCACCGTCACCGGGCACTACGACCCGGCGCACGAGATCCAGGCGCGCGGCCGGACGGTCGACGGCGCGGTGGGCTTCGAGATCGTCACGCCGCTTGTGCTGGCGGACGGCACCGCCGTCCTGGTCGACCGGGGCTGGGTCCCGTCCGCGAACGGCGACGCCGTCTCGGCCCCCGTGGCCTCGGCCCCGCCGACGGGCGAGGTCACCGTGGTCGGCCAGGTGCACCTGTCCGAGAGCCGCCCGTCGCCGATCGAGCACCGCGACGGCCGGATCGACACCCGGCGCATCTCGGTGCCCAAGCTGGCGAAGGAACTACCCTTCCCCGTGTACGGGGCGTACGTGCTGCTCAGCGACCCGGCACCAGGCTTCCAGGCCATCCCGATCGACCACGAGGACTCCTGGCAGAACGGCGGGTACGCGGTCCAGTGGTGGCTGTTCGCCGTGATGGCGCTGCTGGCGTTCGGGTGGCAGGCGCGCAAGGAGGCGAACGGCGACGCGCCGAAGAAGCGCGTGGACCGGGTGGCGGCCGCGGACCAGCGGCTCACGACCGTTCCCAGTACGCGACAGCCCGACTAGGGTTTATCGGGTGACCTTCCCGGACCCGACCGCGAGCGACCCGTGGAGCGTGCCGGCGCCGCCCCCGCCGGTGGACCCGATGGTGCCCGGCCCCGTGGTCATCCAGATCGGCGACATGGGCGTGACGTCGACGGTGGTGCACACGCCGGCGGGCGACATCCCCCTGGCGGGCTCGACCTGGACGGTCAACGACTACTGGCACAGCGAGCAGAAGATCCCGACCTGGGCGATCGTCGCCGCGATCGTGGGCTTCTGCGTGCTGACGGTCTTCAGCCTGCTGTTCCTGCTGGTCAAGGTCACCATCCCGCGCGGAACGGTGCAGGTGACGGTGACCAACGCCACTCGTCAATACGTCGCGCGCATCCCGGTGACGGACCAGTCCCAGGTGACCTATGTCCACCAGCAGGTCAACTACGTCCGGTCCCTGGCCTCCCTCTGACACAGCGCCTCCAACCGGCCCAGGCATCGGGGCTGCACGCGCTCCCTGGCCTCGACCACGTCGATGGCCTCCGCCGCTTGCCCTCGTGGCAGCGCAGCGCATTGGGTCAGTTCAGGCGTCCGGGGTCGCGGGCATTCCGAGGGCTTTGACCATGTCGATCGTGTCCGCCTCCTCCGCGCGCTTGTCGTCGCGGTAGCGCAGCACCCGGGCGAACCGCAGCGCCACGCCACCGGGATAGCGCGGCGAGGTCTGCACCCCGTCGAAGGCGATCTCCACCACCTGTTCGGGTCGGACCGTGACCACCCAGCCGGAGTCGTCGATCGCCAGCTCCTTGAACCGCTCGGTCTGCCAGCGCAGCAACTCGTCGGTGAGGCCCTTGAAGGTCTTGCCGAGCATCACGAACCCGCCGGTGTGCGGGTCCCGGGCACCGAGGTGCAGGTTGGACAGCCAGCCCTGGCGCCGGCCGTGGCCCCACTCCACCGCCAGCACGACCAGGTCGAGAGTGTGGCGGGGCTTGACCTTGACCCAGGCGGCGCCGCGGCGGCCCACGTCGTAGGGCGCCTCCTGCGCCTTGACCACGATGCCCTCCTGGCCGGCGGCGAGGGCGGCCGCGAAGGCCTCGGCGGCCTGCTCCTCGGTCTCGACGGTCCGGCGGCCGACGATCAGGCCGGCGGGCAGCGCGTCGGCGAGTGCCGCCCAGCGCACCCGGCCGGGCTCATCCAGCAGGTCGGTGCCGTCCAGGTGCAGAAGGTCGAAGAAGTAGGGAACCAGTGCCGGGCCTGCGCTCGGGCCGGCCTCGCCGCCGCGCCGGGCGCCGCGGGTGGCCGCGCGGCTGGACGTCTCCTGGAACGGCCGGGGTCGGCCCCGCGCGTCGAGGGCCATCGCCTCGCCGTCGAGGACGATCTCCCGCGCCGGCAGCGTCCGGACGGCGGCGACGACGTCGGGCAGCCGGGACGTGATGTCGTCGAGGCTGCGGGTGAAGACGGCCACCTCATCACCGGAGCGGTGCACCTGAATGCGGATGCCGTCGAGCTTGACGTCGACGGTGGCCGGGGCCCCGGTCGCCAGCAGCGCGGCGCCGACGTCCGGGGCGCTGCCGGCCAGCATCGGAGTCAGCGGCGTGCCGACCCGCAGGCTGAACTCGGCGAGCGCCGCCGACCCGCCGGTCAGCGCGGCGACGGCTACCTGCTTGAGGTCGCCGGAGAGCAGGAGCGCCCGGCGGACCTCCGCGATGGGCACCTCCGCGGCACGTGCGATGGCGTCGGCGAGCAGTCCGGCCTGCGCGCCCTGGCGTAGCTCGCCGCTGAAGAGGCCGACCAGCAGCCGCTGCTCGTCGGCCGTCGCCCGGCCGAAGAGCCCGGCGAGCAGTTCGCGGCGGCGGGCTTGCGAGCCGACCCCGGAGACCACCGAGATCTCGGCGATCCGCGCGTCGACCTCGGCCACGGTGAGGGTGGGCTCGGCGGCCGGGGCAGGCCGGTCCCGGAGGCCGGCATAGCCGACGCCGGTTTGCCGCTGCCGCAGCTCACCGGCGAGGTAGGCGGAACCCGCGGCCAGCTCGGCGGGGTCGAGGCGACGCAGTGCGGCGGCGAGCAGGTCGATCTTGGCCTTGCGGCCAGATGTCGCGGAGACGGCTGCCGAGGTGGCTGCCAGGTCGAGGAACTGCACGAACCCCATCCTGGCAGCCCCCTACGACATTCGCGGGCCGGTGGCGACGCGCTCCCCCGTGAAGCGGTCGACACCGGCCTCGATCGGACCCGAGCTGACCGGACAGCCCCGGCCTACCCGCCGAAACCGGCCGGGTTCGGCGGCTACCGGCCCGCGCGGCGGCCACCGGCCACACAGTGGCCTGGACGGGCAGTGACCCGGGACAGGCAGTGACCCGGGACAAGCGGTAGCCCGGGACAAGCGGTAGCCCGGGACAGGCAGTGACCCGGGACAAGCGGTAGCCCGGGACAAGCGGTAGCCCGGGACAGGCAGTGACCCGGGACAAGCGGTAGCCCGGGACAAGCGGTAGCCCGGGACAAGCGGTAGCCCGGGACAAGCGGTAGCCCGGGACAGGCGGTGGCCCGGGACAGGCGGTGGCCCGGGACAGGCTCGTGCGGATGCCGCATCAGCGGACGCTCGTAACGCTCGGCCCGCGCTACGACGGTGACGACGACAGGCCGAGCGAGATGAAACCGGGCGAACCCGGCGTGACGCGGCGGACGATCTGGAACGAAGAAGCCCTGGCTCGCGAGGCCAGGTCACCCCAGGGCAGGTTTGGCGCTTTGCGCCGGGACCGGGCCGCAGACATCCCGGTCGTAGGTCTGGCACCGGCGGATCGCGACGACGGGATGCGCCGGGGCGGCAGGGCCGGGACAGTGGGCACGGTCAGGCGGCGACCGGCTCCGCGACCCGGAAGCCGCGCGCGCGAACCGCGTCGGCGACACGACTGACCTGTGCGTCGAGTTGGCAGAGGGCGTCGGACAACTCAGCGAGCTTGTCGTTGAGGGCGGCCTCGTCCCACCCGGAGACGTCGACGTCCCCCAGAGCACTGCCGGCGGCGCGGAGCGCCGCGATAGCGTCATTCGAACTCATGTTCGAATCCTAACAGGACTGATCTAGGTTCCGCACCCGACTCGCCACGTCCGTTGGTCGGTTGTTTCCCGACGGCGCGCTGTCGCTGCGGGCGCGGTGTGCGACGGGTGTGCTGGCCGGTCAGCCCGGCGAGACGGTGGCGTCGGCCGGTCGTCGGCGCGCGATGAGCGGGATGATGGCCAGCGCGAGGAACCCGCCGCCCAGAGCGAGAGTCGCGTAGCTGGTGGCGGAGAGGATCAAGCCGCTGGCGATGCCGGCGCCCGCACCGGCGAGCGCCACGCACAGGTCGACGGCGCCCTGCGTGCTGGCCCGGGTCTGCAACGGCAGCGCGTCGGTGACCATGGCGGTGCCGGACACCAGGCCGAGGTTCCAGCCCAGGCCGAGCAGGGCAAGGGCCAGAGCCAGAGCGGCGACCGAATCGGTGGGTGCGCTCGCCGCGACCACACCGGCGACGAGCAGCGTCAGCCCGGATGCGACCGCCACGGGTACGCGGCCGACGCGGTCGACGAGCAGGCCGGTCAGCGGGGACGGCAGGTACATGCCGGCGATGTGGACGGCGATGACCAGGCCGGTCGCGTGCAGGTCGTGGCCGTGTGCCCGCATGTGGATCGGGGTCATGGCCATGACGGCGACCATCACGAGCTGGGTGAGGACCATCGTGGTCGCCCCGGCCATGACGCCGCCGGCGGTCGGCCCGCCGGCCGTGGTCGGCCCGCCGGCCGTGGTCGGCCCGCCGGCCGAGGTCGGATGCGGGCCGGCGGCGGCCGTGTCCGGCGGCTCGGCGGCGGCTATGCGGCGTGATATCCGCAGCGGGTCCGGGCGCAGCAGCGCGAACAGGACCGCGCCGGCGAGGGCGTAGGCGATCGCGGCGAGGCCGAACGGGCCGGCCAGGGCCGGAATGCCGACCTGCCGGGCGAGGTCGCCGGTGGTGGCGACGAGGTTCGGGCCGGCGACCGCGCCGAGGGTGGTGGCGACGAGAACGGAGCTGACGGCGCGGCCCCGGCGCTGCGGGCCGACGAGGTCGGCGCCGGCGTAGCGCGCCTGGAGGTTGGTGGCGGTACCCGCGCCGTAGACGAGCAGGAACACCATCAGCAGGGGGACGCTGTCGACGGCGGCGGCCAGCACCACTCCGGCGCCGCCGATCGCGCCGGCGGCGTACCCGGCGGTCAGTCCGGCGCGGCGGCCGAGGCGCTGCGAGAGCCGGCCGACCAGCAGGGCGGCAGCGGCGGACCCGGCGGTGAACAGCGCCACCGGCAGCCCGGACAGGCTGCTGGTGCCCAGCATGTCCGCGGCCAGCAACGTGCCGACCGTGACCCCGGCGGCGAGGCCGGCACCGCCGAACACCTGGGAGGTCATGACGACGCGCAGGGTTCTGCGCTGTAGGGCCTCGCGCGCGGCCGGCGAATCGGTGTACGCCTTGGTGGCCATGGGAGTGACGGGTCCTTCCGGCGTGGACAGCTGGTGGGCGCGTTTCATACAAGCGCACCCGGGCGAGCGACCCGACACGACGACGAGGGCAGCGCCGGCGCTGCCTTAGGGTCAAGCGTGGTGCGCGGCTGCGGGCGGCATCGCGCGCCGGAAGACCTCGGCCGCTTCCGCCGGCGTCGCCTGCGCCGCCACGAACCCGTCCGGCCTCACCAGGTAGAGCTGTCCCGGGAGCAGCGTCGTCTGCGGCGCCGGGTCGAACAGGTGCACGGGCAGCCCCAGGTCCGGCGCGTCGGACTCGGTCAGCCCGCCGTACCCGTGAATCTGCCATTGCAGGGAGCGCAGCACCTCGAAGTTGCCGCCGGCCCACCTCAGCCGGCGGCCGACGACCGGGTCCGACTGCGCGTCCGGGGTCAGTTGATAGCGGATGCGGGTCTGCGACACGTACTCGAAGAGACGCGACGCGCCCGCCGTGCGCGGCAGCGCCCGGACGCCGATCGACGCCAGCACCGGCACGGCCACCCGGCGCAGGACGCGCAGCGACGTCTTCTGCGAGGTGATGAAACCGAACAGCCGGTCGGTCGTCGCCACCAGGGTCTTCGCGACCGGCCGCCGCTCGGCCTCGTAGCGGTCGAGCCAGGCGTCGGCGGCGCGGCCGTGCACCACGTCGGCCAGCTTGAAGGCCAGGTTGTGCGCGTCCTGTAGGCCCGTGTTCATGCCCTGGCCGCCGACCGGGGAGTGCACGTGCGCGGCGTCCCCGGCGAGGAAGAACGGGCCGTCCCGGAACTTCCCGGCGACCCGGTGGTGGACCTTGTAGGTGGCGAACCAGCGGGACTGCGCGTAAGTCACCGCGAAGTCGCGTTGCATCCTGGCGCGCGCGTCCTCCTCGGCCAGTTTGCCGTCGGCGTCCTCGTCGCGGACCAGGCCGATCAGGCGCCAGGTGCCGCGGCCCCGCATCGGGAAGCCGAGGAGGAAGTCCGCCTTTCCGGGCCGCACGTTGATCGCGTCCTCGACCAGGCCGGAGGTCTCCGTCGCGTCGATGACGTAGAACGTGTGCGGGTTGGTGACCCCCTCGAACGCGATGGCGCGCGACTTGCGTACCACCGAGTTGGCCCCGTCGGCGCCGACGCAGAAGCGGGCCGTGATCGTGATGTCCCCGACGACCGCCTCGACGCGGTCGGCGCCCCCGGTCAGCGACGTCACCGATTCACCCCAGCGGACCGAGCCGCCGAGCGCCTGGAGGTTCGCGTACAGGATCTGCTCGTTGCGGCTCTGCTCCAAGACCTCGATCCACGGGTACGGCGTGACGTCGCCGACCAGCGGCCCGAGCGGGATCCGGCCGAAGACGCGGCGGCCGAAGCCCGGTGCGAGCGCCTCGGCCCGGTGCGCCGCATCGAGGACCGCGTCGGCGAGGCCGAGTTGGTCGTACACCTCGATGCTGCGCGCCTGGACCACCAACGCCCGCGATTCCCGGGTGGGTCCGTCCTTGCCGTCCACGACGATCACCCGGACGCCGAGCTTCACCAGCCAGTTCGCCAGCATCAGCCCGGTCGGACCGGCACCGACCACGAGAACGTCGCAGCTCAGCTCGTCGGTCATGTCACTTGCCCAGCGCGGCCACGTTGCGCAGGAGCAGCGCCTCGGCGAGGCAGACCCGGGCGAACTCGCCGAGGTGCAGGCTCTCGTTGGGGCCGTGCGCGGCCGCGTAGGGGTCCTCGACGCCGGTCACCAGGATCGCCGCGCCGGGGAAGAGCTCCTGGAACGTGGCGATGAACGGGATCGAGCCGCCGACGCCCATGTCGACCGGGGCGACGCCGTCCCAGGCGTCGCGGAACGCGGACCGCGCGGCGTCGTAAGCCGGGCCGGTCGCATCGATCACGCAGGGCGCTCCGCCGCTCTCCAGCGTCACCTCGACCCGCGCACCCCACGGCACGAACTTCTCGAGGTGGGCGCGGATCGCCGCGTACGCCGACTGCCAGTCGTCGCCGGGCGCGAGCCGCACGCTCAGCTTGGCCTTCGCCTTGGGCACCAGGGCGTTGGGTGCCCCGTCGGTCCTCGGTGCGTCGATGCCGAGCACCGCGACCGCCGGCTTGGACCAGATCCGGTCGGTGAGCCGGCCCTCGCCGATCAGCTTGACCCCGTCGAGGATCCCGGACTCGTGGCGGAAGCGCTCCTCCGGGTAGTCGACGGTGGCGTTCTCCCGGCCGATCAGGCCCTCGATGGCGACCGCACCGTTCTCGTCGTGCAGGGTGGTGATGAGCCGCGCCAGGACGGTGAGCGCGTCCGGCACCGCACCGCCGAACATGCCGCTGTGCACCGCGGCGCCGAGGGTGCTGACCTCGACGAAGCAGTTGACCAGTCCGCGCAGCGAGGTCGTCAGGGCCGGCACGCCGATGTCCCAGTTGCCGGAGTCCGCGATGACGATGACGTCGGAGCGCAGCGTGTCCCGGTGCGCCACGAGCAGCTCGTCGAGCGACTCGGAGCCGAACTCCTCCTCGCCCTCCACGAAGACCACGACGCCGACCGGCAGCCGGTCGCCGAACGCCCGCAGCGCCGCGACGTGTGCCATCACGCCGGCCTTGTCGTCGGCGGCGCCCCGGCCGTAGAGGCGGCCGTCGCGCTCGACGGGCTCGAACGGGTCGCTGGTCCACAGCGCGGGGTCGCCGGCCGGCTGCACGTCGTGGTGCGCGTAGAGCAGGACGGTCGGCGCGCCCGCGGGGGCGGCCTTGTGGCCGATGACCGCGGGCTGGCCCGAACCGCGGACGATCTGCACCTCGAGGTCACAGCCGCGCAGCAGCTCGGCGACGGCCTCGGCGGAGCGCTCGACGTGCGAGTGGTCGAAGCCGTCGAACGCGATCCCGGGGATGCGGACAAGCCGCTCCAGGTCGGCACGGACACCGGGCAGCTCCCGCGCGATCGCGGCGCGCAGTTCGTCTTCAGTCAGGCTCATGAGGCGATCCTAGGCTGGACGGGCCGGGCTCCGGGTGCTCACCTCAAGGGCTGTGGACGACTCAGCTCTCCGGCGGCGCGGGCGGCGTCTCCCCCTCGCCGCCACGGCCCCGGTTGGCCCAGTCGCGGGCGCCCCGGGCGGCGGATCCGGCCATGTCGGCGGCGCCACCGCCGAACTTGCGGAGCAGGCCGACGAGCGGGTCCTGCGAGGTGTTGAACGTCTGCCGGTACGAGTCAGCGGCGGCCTTGACGTCCTCGGTGACCGAGGCGTTGCCGTCGGAGTCGCGGCGCGGGTAGTCGCCCTCGAGGATCCGTCCGTAGTCGCCGGCGTCGATCCACCGGCGCAGCTCGCTGGCGCGCGCGACCGGCACCGGGTGGGTGCTCCACGCGGTCATCCCCAGCTTGTGGATGCTGTCCCGCAGGTCGCCGCCGCCCTCGTACTCGGCCGCCTGCTCCAGGAACGCGGCCGTGTCGATCTGCGAGAGGTCGCCGCCGCCGGCGAGCTTCATCAGCAGGCGCAGCGAGGCGGCCGGGTCCTGGCCGGCGAGCAGGCCGGCCCGGTCGGCGGAGAGCTCGGCCTTGCGCCACCACTCGTACATCGCCACGATGATCGCCCGGAGCGTGATGGCGCCGACCGGCATCCAGCTGAGGCTCGCGGCCCAGCGGGTGAGGATGATCATGATGGTCTTGTAGACGGCGTGGCCGCTGCGGACATGACCGATCTCATGGCCGAGCAGCGCGCGCAGCTCCTCGTCGTCGAGCTTCTCGACGGCACCGGTGGTGATGACGATGAACGGCTTGTCCATGCCGATCGCCTGGCCGTTGATCATCGGCGACTGTTCCACGTAGAGCTCGGGCAGCTCGGCCACGTCGAGCGTGGCGGCCGCCTCGGTGAAGCGCTGGTAGACCCGCGGATACTGCCGGTGGTCGACGCGGATGGCACCGGCCAGGTAGGCCAGGCGGAAACCGCGCTCGTTCCACATGCCGAAGAACGCCTTCACGACGTCGTCGAAACCGCGCAGCTCACGCAGGGCGGTGAGGGCGCCGCGGTCGGCGGGGTGCTCCCACGCCCGCGAGCTGATGCCGGTCAGCGTGATCCTGCGCCGCGCCGGGCGGCTGTCGTCGGTCGTCATCGTCCGTCCCCGTTCCGCCGCTCTCACGGCTGATCATGGTTCAGTCCGCCGGCGCCGGCCGGAGCCGTTCGTACCTATCGTCGGTACCCTCCGCCGCGCCGTCGACCAGAAGATCCACGTGCGCCGCGGTGGCATCCGACTCGAAGTGCTCGTCCTCGTTTGCGCGCCAGCGCTCAAGGTACGCCCGAAACGCAACATCGTCGCGCCCGTCACGGGCTATGGCACGCCGCCACCGCAGCTCGGGCGGCGCGGTCACCAGGACGGAGTACGAAAGCTCCGGCCGGATCACCCGCCGCGCGGCGGTCACGCCCTCCAGCAGTACGGCCGGACCGGGCTCGACGGTGACCGGGTCCGCGCCGAACTCCTCCCGGTGCCAGAGGTAGCGGCGGTAGGTGGCGGGCCGGCCGTGCCGCAGCGGATCGAGCACCTGTTCCTCGAGCCGCTCCCAGAAGGTGAACTGGTCGTCCCAGCCGTCGAGCAGATCGTCGGTGTGCACGACAGGGATGTCGGCAACCTTGGCCAGCCGTCCGGCGAACCGGCTCTTGCCGGCCCCGCTTGGCCCGTCGACGGCCACCAGCCGCACGGGACCGAGCCGGGGCTCGGTGGCGAGAATCCGCTCGGCCAGGGCCGCATAGGTCTCGGCGCTCATCCGGTGCCCGGATCCTCGCCCGCACCGGTGCGGGGGTGCGGGGTGGCTCCCCCGGCGGCGGCCGGGGCGCCCGGCGGGATGAACGGAAAGTCGTTCGGCGGACCCGTTTCGATGAGACGCCAGAGCGCATCCGTGTCGAGGTGCTCCTCCACCAGGTCACCGAGCACGTCGAGCGCGCGTTCGCGTACCTGTGCGAATTGGGTGTCCGGCGCGACCACGAAGCCGGTCCGGCCCGCCTGCCGGGCCGCCTCGGTCAGGAACCGGCGGCGGAACTCGTCCGACTCGAAGGCGCCGTGCCAGTGTGTGCCGCAGACCGCCCCGACGACCGCGCCCTCCGGTGCGCCGTCGGAGTACCGCATCAGCGGCTCGGGGTCGCCCGCCGACACGTACCCGTGATGGATCTCGTAGCCGCTGACCGGGACCTGCCCCCAGGCCGCGCCCCGCGACCGGGCCAGGGTCTTCCGCTCGCCGAACGTGATGTCGACCGGCAGCAGGCCGAGGCCGGCGACGGTGCCGAGACGGCTCTCGACGTCGTCGTGGATGGTGCCGGCGAGCATCTGGAAGCCACCGCAGATCCCGACGAGCGGCTTGCCCGCCGCGGCGTGCGCGCGGATCGTGTCGGCGAGGCCGGTCTCGCGCAGCCAGGCCAGATCACTGACCGTCGCCTTGGAACCGGGCAGCACGACCAGGTCGGCGTCGGCGATCTCGGCGGGCTCGATGGTCAGGCGAACCTGGACACCCGGCTCGGTGGCGAGGGCCTCGGCGTCGGTGGCGTTGGAGATGCGCGGCAGGCGGACCACCGCGACCCGCAACCACTCGGTGCCGCGCGGCGCGGCGGGCCGGCCGAGCACCCGCCCGTACGCCAGGGAGTCCTCGGCGTCCAGCCACACGTCCAGGTTGAACGGCAGCACGCCGTGCACGGGCCGCCCCGTGGCGGCGGTGATCATGTCGAGCCCCGGTTGCAGCAGGCCCGCGTCACCGCGGAACTTGTTGATGACGAATCCGCTGACCAACGCCTGATCCTCGGCGCTGAGCAGCGCGACCGTGCCGAACAGCGCGGCGAAGACCCCGCCCCGGTCGATGTCGCCGACCACGATCGCCGGCAGCCCCGCGTGCCGGGCCAGGCCCATGTTGACGAAGTCGCCGTCCCGCAGGTTGATCTCGGCGGGGCTGCCCGCCCCTTCGCAGATCACCGCGTCGTACTCGGCGCGCAACTCCGCCAGCGTCGCGTGCGCGGCCTCGGCGAGGCGCGGCCGCAGGGACCGGTAGTTGCCCGCGGTCACGGTGTCGACGGCCTGGCCGAGCAGCACGACCTGGCTGGAGTAGTCGCTGCCGGGCTTGAGCAGCACCGGGTTGAAGCGGATGTCCGCCGCGATCCCGCACGCGGCGGCCTGCATGGCCTGTGCACGCCCGATCTCGCCGCCGCGCCCGTCGGCGCCGACCACGACGACGGAGTTGTTGGACATGTTCTGCGCCTTGAACGGGGCGACCTTGACGCCGCGGCGGTGCAGCCACCGGCAGATCCCGGCGGTGAGCACGCTCTTGCCCGCGTCCGAGGTGGTCCCCGCGACCAGCAGCCCGCCGCTCATGCCATCGCCTCCGCCGGCGCTACGGCGATGACATGCGTCGGGCGCGGAGCCGATGATTCGCTCGCAAGCTCGCTCATCGGCGCACCAGGCCGGATCGGAGCAGCGCGACGCCCGCGGCGAGCGCAACGGCGCCGACGCCGACGGCGCCGGAGATCCGAGCCGCGCGGCGCAGATCGCCGGCGGACGGCCGCGGTCCGTCACCCAGCAACGGCCGGGTCTCGGTACGTCCGAAGTAGACGTTGCGCCCACCCAGCCGTACGCCGAGCGCGCCTGCCATCGCGGACTCGCACTGCCCGGCGTTGGGACTGGGGTGGTCGTTACGGTCCCGGCGCCACACCCGGAGTGCCTCGGCGCTCTCACCCCGCGCCAGCGGTGCGGCGGCGATCGTGAGCAGCCCGGTGAGCCGGGCGGGCAACAGGTTGAGCACGTCATCGAGGCGCGCCGACGGGGTGCCGAACCGGGCGTACCGCGAAGACCGGTGCCCGACCATCGCGTCGAGGGTGTTTGCGGCCCGGTAGCCGAGCAGCCCGGGCAGGCCGAGCAGCCCGCCCCAGAGCAGCGGCGCGACCACCGCGTCGGAGGTGTTCTCGGCGACCGATTCGACGGTGGCGCGGGCGAGTTCGGGCTCGTCGAGGGCCGAGGGATCGCGGCCGCAGAGGTGGCTGAGCCGCCCCCGCGCGGCGAGCAGGTCGGCCTGCTCGAGGTGCCTGGCCATCACGGCGGACTCGCGACGCAGCGTGCGCCCGCCGAGCACGGTCCAGGTCGCGGCGGCGACCAGCGCGGCCCGGGCCACGGGCCGCCGCCGGGTCACCGCGGCGGCGGCAAGCCCGGCCGCGACCGGAACACCGACCGCCACGGCGGTGAACGCCGCCCCGGCGCGGCGCTTCGGCGCGTAGAGGCGACGTTCCAGCACGCCGGCGGCCCGGCCGAAGCCGGCAACGGGGTGCAGGCGCCGGGGGTCACCGAACGCCGCGTCCAGGGCATAGCCCGCGAGCAGCCCGACGGCATCGGCAGCGCCGGCACCCGGCCTCAGGATCCGCATTCGCCCAGTTCCTCCCACTCGCCCACCCTAGTAACCCCATCCCCCGGCCATCCGGTCCACCCACACTTCTCCCCTCCCCTGGCACCACACCGCGTGCGGCCGACGCCCCGGGCGACCGGCTTCAGGCACCCGCACCCACATGCCGGCCAACACCTGGCGTCAGACCAGTTCCGGGCACCGCGCCGCGTGTCCGGCCGACACCCTGGCAGCCGGGGTTCCGAGCACCCGCGCCGTGTGCCAGGCCCGCACGGCGAGGTGGCCGGCGACCTGGACCGGCCCGGCCACGCGGAGAGCCCTATCGGCTGACTCCGGCATCGCGACGCGTGCCGGCCGCCGCCCCGGCGATGTGGAGCGACGGCCGGCCGACGCCGCCCGGCCCGCGCGGGCGCGGTTCCGCCGTGCTGGGCGGACGCGCCTCTCCGGGCGGGGAGCGCCCCAGGCGCGGGCCGGGCGGCCCGGATGGCGGGTGGGTGCCGACCACCGAACACCCACCCGCCGGGCCGGTCGTTCTCGACGCTCACCCCAGGGCGCCGGATCGACCGGGTCGGCGAGCGGCGGCGGAGGACGGGGAACCTTCCGCCGCCGCGGTTCAGGGCCCGGCCGCCGTCGAACGGCGACGGCCGGGCCGCCGGCGGCAGTCAGCGCCGCGCGGCAGGGGGCTGGGCGAGCGGCGCCCGCCACCCGGGCGCCCACCCGCCGGACCGATGGACCTCGCGCTGGCCCCCGGCGAGGCCCATCGGCCGGCCGGCCCTCGGCCATCCACACCCACAACCGGTGCGCACCGCCCGAACTCCCACGCGATGGCGGCCGCGGAGGTCGGCGCCAAGCGACAGGTTTGTCGGCCGGATGGATGGAAGGGAGGGCCGGTCCGGCGCCGCCGCTGCGGAACCCACGGGGGAACTCCGGTCCCGCAGCGGCGGCAGCTCAGAAGACCTCAGGCGGGCACAGGCTGCCGTCGGCTGCTACGACCACGGCCCGCGCGTCGCCCGCCGCCGCCCTCGCCCGCGGCCTCCACCTCGGGCTCACCAGAAGGATCGAGCCCTCTCGACGGCCCAAGCTCCCCCAGGCCGCCGACCTCGCCCGAAGACCCGGCCACACCCGAAGACCCGGCCACATCCGACGACCCAGGCACACCCGAAGACCCGGCCACATCCGACGACCCAGGCACACCCGAAGACCCGGCCACATCCGACGACCCAGGCACATCTGAAGACCTGGGCACATCCGAGGACCTGGGCTCATCTGACGACCCCGGCTCGTCGATCGGCGGGATCGCCATGTCGATGTCGAACGGCTCGAGAGTGCCGCCGCGCATGGTCAGCCCCGCCGGGACGTCCTCGAACGTCGGCTCGTCGCCGTCGAGGACGCCCTCTCCGTACACGGTCGGGGCTTCCTCGTCGGAGACCGGCTCCGCCGCCTCGCCGCGAACCTGCCCGTCCGCCTCCATGTTCTCCACCGTGCTCGTCGCGGCGGCCGGCTTGTTGCGGAGGAAACGGCCGCGGCCGCGGGCCAGGTCGTGACCGACCGACACCGCCTCCATCTCGTACGTGGTGCGCAGGTTGCCGTCGGCATCGGTCCAGTCGCGGGTGAACAGGCGACCCGCCACGACGATCGGGTCGCCGACCGTCACCGAGGACGCCACGCCCTCGGCGAGACGGCGCCAACAGTTGACCCGTACACGGAATTGGTTGCCGTCGACCCAGCGGCCGGTCTCCCGATCCAGCCGCCGCGCGGTCGACGCCACCCGGAAGTTGGCGACCAGCGCGTTGGTGCTGGTGGTGCGGCGCCACTCCGGCGCAGTCAGGACATTTCCGACGACAACGACGTTCGTCTCGAACACTGCTTCTCCTTCGACGTGGGGAATCTGGGAAGCAGCGTGCAGTGAATGCCCGGATGTCCGCTTCGAAAGCCCTGCTGGGCTGTGGACAACGGCAGAATGTGGAAAACCACTGAAGATCGGTCGGCTTTGGTATAGCGCCAAGAACCCTACGCGTGGGTAACCTAGCGGCGTGGAGACCGACGTCCTGGGCCTGCCGTACGAGCGACACACCATCGACCTGGGCACCGACGACGAGGGCGCAGTCATCGCGACCCTCGTCCGCCGCCGCGGGGACACCCCGTCGCGCCGCGCGGTGCTCTACGTGCACGGATTCGTGGACTACTTCTTCCAGACCCACCTGGCCGACTTCTTCGTCGAACGGGGCTGGGACTTCTACGCGCTCGACCTACGCAAGTACGGCCGCAGCCTGCTCGAGCACCAGACGCCCAACTTCTGCCGCAGCCTCACCGACTACTACCCGGAACTGGACGAGGCGGTCCGGATCATCCGCGAGGTGGACGGCCACGACCAGCTGCTGGTCGCCGGCCACTCCACCGGCGGCCTGGTCACGTCGCTCTGGGCACACTCCCGCAGCGGTCAGGGCCTCGTCGACGGCCTGTTCCTGAACAGCCCGTTCTTCGACTTCAATGTGCCGTGGCTGCTACGCAGGCCACTGATGAAGATCGTCGGCCGGGCCGGCCGCAGGCCTTACCGGGCGGTGCCCGTCCCCACCCTCGGCCTGTACGGACAGAGTCTGCACAGCGATTACCGTGGCGAGTGGACGTACGACCTCGCGTGGAAGCCGCTGAACGGCTTTCCCGTGCGTACGGGATGGCTCGAGGCGATCCGGCGCGGCCAGGCCCGCCTGCGCGCCGGGCTGTCCATCGACGCACCTGTGCTCGTAGCCTGCTCCACCCGGACCTTCCGCGGCCGCGACTGGACCGAGGATGTCCGGGTCTCCGACGCGGTCCTGGACGTGGAACACATCGTGCGCTGGGCGCCGCGCCTCGGACCACGGGTGATGATCGCCCGATTCGACGGCGGCCTGCACGACCTCACGCTCTCCGGCAAGGACGTCCGCACGGAGGTCTTCCGCGAGCTGGGCAGATGGGTGGACGCGTTCGTCCCGCCGCAGGGCACGCCGGAGGTCTCGGTACCGCCCGCCCCGGAGGACAAAGCGGACGTGGCGACTCACTGACATCCCGCTCGACCGGGCGGCGGCGAAACTCTAGTATGTGCAGGCCAGCCCACCCTGTGGGCAGGTCAGGCGCTCGTAGCTCAGCGGATAGAGCAACGGACTTCTAATCCGTCGGTCGCAGGTTCGAATCCTGCCGGGCGCGCCATGACTTCGATCTACCAGGGCGAGCGCATCTGACGATGCTCTACCTCAAGCCCCGATTACCTGTTTTGTTACCTACTTTGGCGTTCCTGCGTCAGAGGAACGCCGCGACCGCCGCCTTGTCGCCCATGAGGTCACGGCCAAGGTACACGCGTGCGGTCATGGCCGGATCGGTGTGACCGAGTTGGTCGGCGATCTTCGCGATCGGTACGCCGGACTGGTCGAGGATCGTCGCGACCGTACGGCGAAGGGTGTGCGGCGTAGCCCAACGGAACCCGCTGCCGAGGAAGATGCGAGCGAGCGCCTTGGCGGAGTTGCTCTGGTCCCACAACCGCTCCGGCTCGTTCAGGTGGTGCGGAGAGCTGAAGACCAACCCGTTGGTCCCCAACCGCTCCGCCCGCACCTTCAGCCGCCCGTTAAGCCAGGGAGGAAGATTCAGCCTCCGGTCCGAACCGCGCGTCTTGGTGCCGCGCACGTGAACCGTTCCGGCCTCCAGATCGAGGTCATCCCAGCGAACAGCCCTCGCCTCGTTGATCCGTACGCCGGTTCCGGCCATGAACGCCATCAGGTCCGCGACAGCTTCACGCTTCCGCCGGGTGCGGGGATTGATTGTTTCCGACAGCGTGAGCTTGTCCGCGTAGGCGATGACGTGGTCTCGCTCGTCCCTGGTCAACGCGCGGGTGGTGTCACGTTCCCGAACCGGCGTCTTGACGACCTGCGCCTTGACCGCCCGGATCTGGCGAAGCGCGTTGGTCGCCAACGTGCCGTTGTCGATCGCGAACCCGAAGATGCCGGACAACACACTCCGACTGATCTTCGACGCCCCGGTCCCGTGCTTGTCCGCCACCGCCTGGAGGAACGCCCGGAGACGCTGCGGATCGTTCGTCTGCGCGAGCGTCAGGCCACGGATGCTTGAACCTGGAACGTCGATGTAGCGAGTGAAAGTCCGGCCGTAGTCGAGAATGGTCCGTGGGCTCAGACCGGAGTCGGTACGCCTGATCTGAGCAAGCCACAGCTCGCCTGCCGCCGTCAGCTTCATGCCCGAGGTCATCTCGACGTGACCGCGTTCACGCTCTGCCAAGGCTGCCTCAACGGCTTGGATGGCCGCCCGCTTCGTCGATGCGAACCGGGACACCTCCTTCACGACTCCGTCATAGCCCCGGTAGTAGCAACGAGCTCGCCAACGGTCCGCACGACGAGGCGTCGGCGCTCGCTTCCACTTGCCCGCCTCGTCCCGCACCTGCGGGCTCGCTTCGATCTCCCCGTTTTCACCGAGGCCAAGCGCTCGCCTGCTCATGCATCACCTTCCATCTCAGCTATCTGGGCATCGATCAACGCGTCAGCGTCTGGCGACCACGCCGGGTTGAGCAGCTTCATCGCCTTGTCGGTCATCCCGCCACCGGCTTCACCCGGCTTGACCGCAGTGAGCAGGCCCCGCCGTCGCGCTTCCGCGATGCGGTTTGCCCAGGTGCCGCTCACTCCGCCGTGCTGGGCGGCAAGCGTCTTGGCGGGTGCGCGGTCGCCGTCTTGAACCAGGAATGCGTACTCAAGAGCGAGGCCGGCATACGCCACATCGTCACGAGCCTGCCGCCCACGCGCGTCCTCCAGGAACGGCGCTAGACGGGTCGCAGACGGGCTGATCAAGCGCAGGCCAGGAACGCCCTCACGGGCTCCGAGCTGAGCACTCAGCGCCTTCCTGGAGGCGGCCAGCAGTTCGCCGATGGGCATCGCACGGATGGTCTTGCTCGACATGGCCGGGGTGTCGGCCTCAACGGCTTGCCGGACGGCGAACTCAACCGGTCGCCATTCTCCGAAGGTGTCGCCCGACGCCGTCAGCCGGAACGCTACGAGCCAGTCCTGGTGACCGTCGTCGTGACGATGGACCGTGAGCGCTTCCTGTCCGCTCGCATCGAGCCAGACGGCCGACCCAGCGGACTCCGGTGCCATCGCCAACGCCTCGCTCACGTTGGAGGGGGTTCTACTCATGATCACGAGATTACCAGATATCGACAACCCGCCATAACCGTTATGGCTTGTTGGCACCTTCACTATCTCCCGCTAAACTTCGTCGTGGATCACCCAGGCTCAGCCCAGACACCCAGAGGAGAGACATGCGTACATCCATCCGCTCGTTCACCAACGGGAGTTCCGCCGCGTGTCACAGCAACACACCACCCACCTC
This sequence comes from Amorphoplanes digitatis, assembly GCF_014205335.1. NCBI lineage: Bacteria > Bacillati > Actinomycetota > Actinomycetes > Micromonosporales > Micromonosporaceae > Actinoplanes > Actinoplanes digitatis. Next base: position 7,484,710 of record NZ_JACHNH010000001.1, read on the forward strand.
ACCCCGGCCCACCTGGCGCTCCGCTGGTCCGTAACCGCCGGGCATCTCGCGAACCAGCGGAGCGCCGGCATCGGACCCACCTACCTCAAACTGGGCGGACGCATTCTCTATCGACTCATCGACATCGAGGCCTACGAAGAGCAGGCGCTTGTGGCGGGAGTCAGCGCGTGACCGATCCGTACCGCAAGATCGTGTTCGCGGGAGGCAGCCCCTGGGCAGCCTTCTCGCAGAACGAGATGTACAAGTTGGCCGGAGAGCCGAGCACCGGACCGCTCCACATCCGTGTTCTGTTCGCCGCCATGGGCAAGATGAACGCCCTCGGCCATGCCGAACTCCGGGTCGGCGAGCTTGCCCGAATCCTGGGCAATGTCACCGACGCCGGCGAGGTGTTGGCCTGCCGCCGCGACAGCGTCTCAGCAGCCATCAGGGAGGCCAAGAGTCGCGGTCTCATCGCCCCGGAGTCGAAGGCCCGTTGCCTCGTGCTTCGTCATCACATCTTCCAGAAGTCGACGAAGGATCGGTGGCGGTGCTCAGTCCACGACCTTGAATGACCTGAGCTGAGTCCCCAACTTTCCGAGCAAACGTCGGCCTGCTGAACCAACACGATTGGTCACCAGCAACAACCCAAAACGCTGTGAGCTGGGAAAACGTCAGCGGCTTCTCTACTCTCTCTCAACGGCAGAACAGACGAGCGGCGAAGTCTCGGGATGCCAGCTATCTCGGGGCTGCGCCCCGAATCAGGAAAGTCTCAACATCGAGGGCTCCGCCCTCGCCTTGGTTGACCTCAACCTGGACACCGCGCCCTCAGCGGTCAGCGCACACCTGGCGGCAGGACCAGCCGATCGAGGACTCCATGTGTTCCCATGCACACCGCGCACAACGGCATGGACGCGTCGTCGTACACGACTGTCGATTCTTCGTACCGATGTGGCGGGTACTGCACCGTCTCCACCACGCCGCGACTCTGCAACGTGAAGTGGTAGCAGTTGTGCATCCTGCCGTTCGGGTAGGTGTGAGCAATGGCCGGAGTGATCATCGGGATCAAGGTCATGCCTCGCCTGCGGAGAGTCTCCACGTCGGGGCACGATTCAGAGTGCACGAGCACGGCCGGCGGATACTCCCGTTTCTCCGTCATGCTCAGCGTCCGTTCGGGAGGACTACGCCCGCGTCCCAGGCCGTCACGATGGCCTTCACGGCATCGTCTTGGGTATACCTACCCAGAAGGTCCCCGCTGGTTCCGGGACGTCTCACGTAGGCGCTCCATCGGTCGCCGATGCTGGCATGTATCCAGCCGATGTAATCGCCGTCTCGCTCGACGGAGTAGCCGCCCATGACACTCACCTTGAGGACGACGCCGGGCGAGACCTCACGCTTCGCGGGCGAGACGCGGCGCTCCACTGTTCACCTCCCCGCAGGCGAGACAGGCCAGGCTTGTCCCGCAACCGGGACACCACTTGTTCTTGGCCTTCAAGCTGAGCACGCCGCCGACGAACCCGACGACCAGCGAGGCCACTGCGACTACCAACACCATGGGTCACATCCCTCATTGGCAACAGGGATAGACGCTAGGTAAGCGAGATCTCACGGGTCCACGAAGTTGCGAATAGTTGCGTCAGCCCAACTCGCTCGCAACTCGGGTGATCAAGTCCCTGGCCGACCTCCCGTACAGAGCGACCTGATGCAGGTTCTCGAACATCCGCCCATACAGTTCGATCTCACTGGGCTGGGTGACCTCGATGCTCGCCGTGGGCGTCTCCAAGGCCACGAGTTGGTTGTCGAACATCCAGAAGCCCGCCGACGGTACGGCTCCTCGCTCGACCATCAGCGGGATCACACCGAGCGCCACGGTCGGCAACGACATGACGGTCAGCAGGCGATCGAGCTGGTTTGCCTGGGTGTCAGCGTCGCCGAACCAGATGCGCAACGCCTGCTCCTCCAGGACGACGGCGAACCGTCTACCTCGTTGGTAGAGGATCCTCTGGCGCTCCATCCTGACGGCGACCGCCTCCTCCAGGTCGTTGGGAGCATCGAGGAAGCGGCTCCAAAACGACAGCATGGCTGCGCAGTAGTCGGGCGTTTGGAAAAGTCCGGGAATCACATTGTGCTCGTAGATCCGGAACAGGCTCGTCTCCTCGTAGAGCGTGGGAGCACGGATGCCCAACACCCGCTTCATCCCAGCCCGCGCCTGCCGACGGAACTCCACGTACGCCGATTCGACGGCCCGAAGCGTCGCGAGGAGGTCGGGAATCTCGGCATCCGCCCCGCAGGCTCGGCACCAGTCCCGGATGTCCTCGGAGGTCGGCTGCTGAACACCGTTCTCCAGCTTGCTCACCCTCGTGTAGTGCTGACCCGTTGCAGCAGCCAGCGCCCGCCCCGTGAGTCCAGCGTCTCTGCGGATCTCACGGAGTCGGGCGCCAAGCGCCTGTTGCGCTTGCTTGCCGGAGCTACTTGGGTTCGTAGTCACGATGCGGGATCGCGAGCTTCCACACCGCGTCGAAGGCGGATCGGCAGAGGTTGACGTCAGTAGGGTCGGTCGAGGCCTCCATGCCGGCGTTCAGTCCACCGCCGGTGTAGAGCAGGAAGACCACAAGCCGATCATCGAATAAGTAGAAGTCATTACCTGGTAGAGCCAGCGATGACACCAGCGAGCGGGGAGTCCAGCGGATGTCCTCACCAGCGTCGACCATAGGGTCGGCGATGCTGAAGCTCCATCGCTGGTAGTCGCTCAGCGGCTCAGAAATAACTCGCGCCCGACGGACGGTCTTACCCGCGGCCACATGGCTCCGCAGGGTGGCGCACCAGTCGTCAAGCCAGCGCAGGTCATCCGGTTCCTGAGCCGCCCACTTGGCCATGTACGGAATCTCGATCTCGGTTCCGTAGGCGTCACGCGTCTCCAGGTGGTCTGACGACCTCTCGAAGGTGCGGAGCAGGCGGTCAAACTCCGCCTCATCCAGCGACGCCACGGCCCTCCTCGGTGAAGAACTGGATCATCCTGTCAGGGATCTCGACCACAGACTCTCCCTCCGGAATGTCCATCTCCGCCAGCGCTTCGGGATCGGTCACCACGAAGCCCTGTACCAGCCAGCTACCCCGGTCAGTCCGGTAGAGCGTTGGCGAGTTCGTCGGGTTGGAGTTCGGGTCCTTGGCTACGAAGGTTAGGCGCACGGCCAACTCCCTGTCTCGAAGGTTGCGAGGTGTTGCGCGCTCTCCATCGTGAATGCATCACTACGCACCGTCAAGTCTTCAGGATCGGCTATCACGTTTTGGCGACGACTCTGAAACCGTGGCGGGTTTCAAGGTGCTATCACGCGGCGGTCTCCCTAGAACGCCCGAAAGGGTCATACCCCCACCAGGCAAATCTTCTACGAGGAACTTTCATCCGCAACCGCATCTAGCCATTCCACGGGAATGAGCTTCTCACCATCGCGCCAGTTGTGCACGACCGAACGGTCAAACCATTCATCAGGTTCGTCGGCGTGATCTATAACAATCACCTGAAGTCTGCCCTCAAGAGATTCCACCACATCGAAAATCAACTTAAAAAGGCGCTTTACGGCTTCCGGATCCGCGTCCCGTGTTTGCGCTCCTGCCCGTGCGGCCGACGGGTAATAAGCTTGACTCGGTTGATCGAGAATTAAAAATCTTGGTATCGGACGGCTCTGACGCACGAAATACTTATGCAAAGCAAGATGCGTAACGAGGTGGTAGCCGACCCAGTTTGCCCCACTGCCAATCCTAAACAGCGGCGCGGGGCCCTCCTCAGTATCCGCGACGACCGTGAGCCGGGACAGCTCTAAACGAACATTCTCACTTGAGTGCTCCAGACGTAGGTACCTAGCGTAGGAAGTCATGTCTCGACTGATAGCCAACAACCTTGATGTCAGCTCTTCCCGGTCTTGATCATCATCCAGTTCAGCTTCAAGTGCCAGCACCCTACGCTCAGCGTCAAGCAGTCTGGAACGGAGAATGATCATCTCTCGCTCATCGAGCGCTTCGATCCTAGCCAGCGAAGCATCAATGCGCCCTCGCGTGAAGTCGACGGCACTGACCGGAACATCTTCGTTGATTCGGGCGGAGTTAAGAAGTCCTTCCAGCGCGCCATCGACAGCGGAGATCTCGTCCCTCAGACGACTAACCTCCGCTTCCAAGCGTTCAATAGCGCCCCGTCGCGCAGGCGGCGCAGCTCTTAGATCACCAAGCTGACTCCGCAGGAAACGAAGGCTGTGCCCGAGATCCACATTCGTACGATCTCGGCCATCCATCAAGGAGCTGTTGCACGCAGGGCAAATGCTTGCCTGCTCCGATACAGAATGTTCACCAGCTTCGTCATCAGGCGGCAAAAGGTCGAGGAGACCTAAGCTTTGCAGGCGCCCCACCTGCAACTCGACGGCATTGCGATAGCCGCTTTGCCCATCTTGCTGGTCGAGAAGGAGCGCTCGATCAGACATCACCTTCTTCAGCAGTCGATGCAATTCACGGCTACGCCGTTCGAGTGCCAAACGACGATCCTGCTGATCCGTATCAGGCAATGGCGCAGGTTCGGTAAGAGGACGAACGCGCGCCAGTTGGAGCAAGAGGATCATGGCGGCGCGGTCGTCAGGCAGCGTGGACTCACCCACCAACCCCACGCTTGAAGCCTCATTGAGTAGTGCCCGGAGCTCAGCATCGAGGTTCGCGCTTCTGAGTTCAGCCGCCCGGACCTGAGCTTCCAGCCGGCTCAATGCGCGGCGCGCGTCCCTCAGCTGAGCATGCTTGACCGCCTGATCCTGAGGAACCGCCCCTAGGAAGTAGGGAAAAGCGTCGCGAATCGAGTCCGCGATTGCTCTGTCACTGGCTCGATGAAAGAGCGCTTGCGAGCTGTCAATCTCATCTTGATCTTGAAGGCAAAGCAAAGCTGCTTGCCCCATGCCGACTTCGAAAGCTCGACGAAGAGACCCCGGCGGAGGCTCCGCAAGATGCTCCTCGATTCCGATCCTCCGACTAAGCTGCTGCCGGAGAGAGGTCGAATCCGTGTTGGGTGCCAGATCCTCAAAGTCGGGAACATCGAGATCGCTTCCGAATTCAAGCATGGCGACCGTTGAGGAAGCCCTTCCAGGAGCAGGAGCCGGGCGGCCGACGAAAGCTCTCCCCCCGTCGAGTTGCCACAGCGCCCCGTACCAAGCCACCGTCGCGAACTCGCGGCCGATGGGAACCATGATCTCGTCGCGCCCCAGGCAGTAGTCCGTGATTGCTACTAGAGCGCTTTTACCAGTCTGCGACTCGCCTGTAACGATGTTGAGAGCACCCGGCTTGAAGCCGACGACCCTCTTCTGACCGCGTCTGCTGTAGAGAACAATCGCCAAGAGCTGCACGGTAACTAGGGTGTCACACCCAGCAGTGCAAAGGCTGTAGCCGGCTGGTCCAATTTGGTCAGCCACCTGCCGACGAGTCCAGCGGCACGGATTAACGCGGACAAGTCACCGCTAGCGTGCTCCGGTCGCGCGCTCTCCGACAGCGCTCCTCTGAGCCCGCCATCTTGATCAATCTCGAAGACCTCATGCCGCAGGCCGAACCGGATACCCTCCTGCACCGGGCCAACCAGCTCGCGCGCCCTGGCCGGGAAACCAGCGATGATCACGGCATGACTGCTCACCCAGTTGGCCATGTGGGTTCGGGTATCTCGCGGTAATACCTCCCGAGTGCTCCGGTGAAGCACCAATGGGGCAACCAAGAAGGACATGTACCAAGGCATGTAGTGCCCGGACCGACGCTGGTACTCCTCTGCGGCCGCCGCCGCAAGTGCGGCGAATAGGGCAGGATTTAGCATTACCGCGGGTATAGAGGGTCGCAGAGCCCACGCCGGCGCATCAACCTCCGAATGCGTCACAATTACACCTAGCGCTAAGCCTGCGATTGACGAGCCGTCGAGATCAGTAGATTTTCCATCAAAGACTGGAAGTCAGGATGCCATCCCAAGCTGCCACGGTCAGCTAGTTCATGCCTTTTACCACGCGCGAAGAAGGCATCATTGTACTTCGGGCGAACACTCACGGACGTCGAGTCTCTCAACTGACGGAGCAAGTTCTTGCCAACTGCGATCTTGTCGTCATCGCTAGCATTCTCGCCGAGGTCCTCAACCATGTCTGCGAAATGACGCCCCCACTCGTCACGCAATTCCTCCTCGAATCGTTTGAGTTCATGCAGTCCAATTAGATCGTCGTCCACCCAATCAACGGTTTGCTCAACAGCTCGATAATAGTCGATTATTGCTTTACGGAGATTGATCGAATTACACCGGACCCAGCGCAATTGATGCACGAACGGACTATTTTCGTGCGCGAGAAGCACGCCCTCCGTATCAACGTCTGCCAACTCCACCGTAGTTGGCAGATCATCATCTCCGAAGCGGTTGCGAATGCCGGCAATTTCGGCCCTCGCAGCCGCCGCAGTGATCCCCGAACGCCTCCCCTGAAGCATGTCTAAGGAAACTCCATGCCACCACTTCCATACCAGCCCCATGAACATGTCCTCATGGTCAGTAGGTAGGGCGTTCCACAGCGCCTTACGAAGCTCCGCCTCAACATCGCCGATTCGAGGAGCTCCGTCAAGAACGAAAATTCTTTCCACGAACGCGCCACGTTCCGCAGGAGTCAGAGCCAGGTACTTTTCCCGAGCTTTTTTGGTAACCTCGTTGGTCGATTCCGCCGCAGCCTTATCGAGTCGGCGCAGCGCTTCGTCGGCTTTCCTACGCTCATCAGGACGAAGGAGACCAGCAGCGCTATCGTCCGCCGCAACACTTGTCGACACCAGACCTAGCCTTGGCCCGTGTGAATCCCCGGGGCTACCAGCATTGATCCAAACAAGAACCGTCTTCCAAAGGTCTTTGTCTTTATCGCCCAGGCCCGCATTGGAGTTCAGATGATGTTTGGTCTGTAGAAGCTCGCGAGGCGTCCCGCCTTCGTCCCAAGCAACGTCGTCGTGCATTTCGAGGCTGATTGCGAGATCCGGTCGATCAGGGCCACGCCTGATCAACTCAAGCAGGCACCAATCCGCCTGGTAGAGGTAGCCCACCATGCTTCCAGAGGCGTTGTGCTCCCCGGACGACATGTAACCCAGTCTGCACCCTAACGACCGGCCAGGTCCAGGAACCTTGATGCCGCAGCATGTTGTCGCGATCTTAGCCCGGGTCAGGTCTGGCTGACTCATCTGCGGGACGGCCGTCACGCAGCCCGGCTAACAGCAAGACCCGCCAGGAACTTGCTGGACGATCCTACGGAAGCAGCGATCCGCGCCGTCGCGGTCTATGTGCAAGGTCTGAGGCGTGACTGGAAAAGCCTGCTGGAACGTGATCGGCTATGTACTAGTCGGCTACGTACTAGGACCCGTCGGCCCGACCGCCGACCCTCGCCGCGGTCACCGCCGGGCTCACGCCTGCCCTTCAGCGCCGGACCGGTCGAGGGCAGCGTCAACCAGATTAAGACGATCAAGCGGCAGATGTACGGCCCAGCCGGCTTCGATCTACTTCGTAAGCGAGTCTTGTTCGCCTGACTAACATTGCCGGATACCGCCGAGGCAGGAAGGACGCCGGGGCCCAGGCAGCTTCGAGGCGGAGGGCTTACACCTCGACCCAGTTCATCAGCGTGGAAGTTTGCCATGCTCGCAGAAGTAGCGAACTGCTTCGACCGCGTCCGCTATCGGCACCGCAGCCGATGGAGGAAACTCCGACCAGTGCCCGTAGTAGTGGAACACCACGAGGTCGACGACGCGGTTGCAACGCGACTGCGAACGCTGCAACAACGTGCGCGTTTGTCCACTCGACGCTTGCGAGCGCTGTGCCCGACGTTACCGACGTTGTTACCCATGATCCGCATCATCGCTGATGAACTGACATGATCTTGGCTGACTCGACCACTGGACCGCAGCGACCTTCTGGCTGCTCAGGGTGATGGTCGGTGAAGCACGATGATCAGGCGCACCCGGCGGATCTCCTACTCCGTCGGTCGCAGGTTCGAATCCTGCCGGGCGCGCCAGCTCACCGCATCGATCGCCGATCACGGATCCGCCTTTCGGGCTTCCGTGCCCGATGCTCGGTTGGTGCCCAGCTTGTCGAGGTGCTTCGCGACCTGGACGTCCCGCTCATCGATCGGCCGGGCGTAGTGCCTGGTCGTGACGCTCGCATTGGCCTGCCCGAGCCTACGAGCGGCCGTCATCACGCCGTGCGAGTCGGCCACCCAGCTCCCATGCGTCGCCAGTCACCCTCGGGAGTCCGAGGCAGCCGAACACGCCGACATGGCGACATGGCGACATGGCGACATGGCGACATGGCGACATGGCGACATGGCGACACCGGGATCATGTCCTTGTCCACCGCCGAGGCCATGATCTGAGACAGCAGCCGATAGCTCTGCCGAACCCGCTCGGCGCCGACCCGGCCCGCGATATCCCCGGCCCATTCCCTAACGGCGCCGTTCGGTGTGCCCTACCTTGCCGTCGCATGCGACAGTGACGGGCATGGATAACCGATTCCGCAAGCTGCCGCCGCGGATCGAACCTCTCTACGAGACACAGGACGTCTCCGACCCGCCGCCTTTGCCCGAGGTGCAGCAGACGAGCTGGTTGTCGCCGGCAGGCACCGTAGCAGGCTACGAGCAGTTGGCTGACGCCTTCGCCCACCAGCCCGCGCAACATAGATGGCGTCGCAGAGTGTTGGTGGCACTCTTCGCTACCCTGCTCCTGGGTGCGCTCGTAGCTGGGCTGTTCAGCGAGATCCGCACCTAGCCCCACGCGGTACGAGCTGCACGGGATCAGCCCGGACGCTGGTGCCCAAGTCCACTCACGGCGAAGGCCGATCACGGCCAGTCCCGATCCCTGACCACAGATCTCCAAACCCCATCTCAGCCCGCCGGTCGGCCACGGGTGAGTTTGTCACCCTCATCTCCGAGTCGGGTTCAGCAGGCATCACTTCAGCCAGCCAGCTTCGCTCGGCACCGCCACCGGTTCGAGACCGGCCGCCGAGGCGGACGACGGCGCGCGGCGAGACGGCCGCCGCGCAGCAGGCGGCCAACTTGGACAGTCGTGGCGCGCGGCGCATGGCACCTCCGGCCACATTAGTCGGCATCGATTGCGTTGAGTTGCTGCGGCATGACTGACCCGTGACACATCCGGCCGCCACACATCGACTATCGTCAACGCGGTGTGCGGCGGTGCAGCCTTTGGTGCATCCGTCGCCTGCGGCCTTGTCGGTGCCCATGCCGCGGCCGATGCTGGTTGCCGGCCCACACGGGCGCGCGAACGGGAGGAGGCCGGTGTACGGGCTGGGCGTGGACCTCGGTACCACCTGGACCGCGGCGGCCGTGCGGCGCGGCAGTGGCGTGGAGGTGCTCCGGCTCGGTGGCCGGCGTCCCGAGATCCCGTCGGTGATCTTCCTGCCTGCCGGCGGGCCGGTGCTGGTCGGCGAGCCGGCCGTGCGCCGCGGCGCGGAGGACCCGGGGCGGCTGGCCCGCGAGTTCAAGCGGCGGGTCGGCGACCCGGTGCCGCTGCTGATCGGCGGCTCGCCCTATCCGGCGCACGCGCTGCTCGCCCGGCAGTTGGAGCACGTGCTGGCGGTCGCCACGAAGAACGAGCAGGGGCCGCCCGGTTCGGTGGTGCTCACCTGCCCGGCGAACTGGGGTCCGTTCAAGCGCGACCTGCTGGAACAGGCGGCCCGCCTGGCCGACGCGCCACGGGTGGTGCTGCGCAGCGAGCCCGAGGCGGCCGCGGCCTCGTATGCGGCGGGCGAGCACATGGACGACGGCGACATAGTGGCCGTCTACGACCTGGGCGGCGGCACCTTCGACGCGGCCGTGCTGCGCCGCACCGCGGACGGGTTCGAGCTGCTCGGCACGCCCGACGGGATCGAGCAGATGGGCGGGGTCGACTTCGACGAGGCCGTCTTCGAGCACGTGGCCCAGATCCTGCCGGCCGACCGGCTTACCGGTGACGACCCCGACCTGGTGCCGGCACTCGCCCAGCTGCGGCGCGATTGCGTGGAGGCCAAGGAGGCGCTCTCCTTCGACACCGAGGTGATGATCCGGGTGGCGCTGCCCGGTCTGAACACCCGGGTGCGGCTGACCCGGCAAGAGTTCGAGGCGATGATCGAGCCGGCGCTCCAGGAGACGGTTCGCTCGCTGGGCCGCGCGCTGCGCTCGGCCGGCGTCGCCCCGGAGCGGCTGCGCGCGGTCCTGTTGGCCGGCGGGTCGTCGCGGATCCCGCTGGCGGGCGCCCTCGTCGGCGAGGCGTTCGGCCGGCCGGTCGTGGTCGACCCCAACCCGGAGCACAGCATCGCGCTGGGCGCGGCCCGGCTCACCGCCCTCGTCCCGGCGCCGGTGCCCGTGCCGCCGGCCGCGGCCCGGGCGGCCGCGCCCACCCCGGCACCGCCGGCCTCCCCACCGTCAACGCCATCGTCGCCCGAGCCGGCGACCATGCCGCTGCGGACCGCCGAGCCGCCGACCGTGCCGCTGCGGATCGCCGAGCCGCTGACCCAACTGCTGCCGCTCCCCGCCCCGCCGGCTCAGCCGCCCCCGCGCGAGACGCCGCCGGCTCAGCCGCCCCCGCGCGAGACGCCGCCGGCTCAGCCGCCCCCGCGCGAGACGCCGCCGGCCCGGCCGGCGCCGCAGGTGACGCCGCCTGCGGCGTCGCCTCCGCGCTGGACGGCACCAACTCCGACGCCGCCGGCCACGACGCCTCCACATGGGACGCCGCCAGCCGCGACGCCCTCACGGGGGACGCCGCCAGCCGCCACGCCCTCACGGGGGACGCCGCCAGCCGCGACGCCCTCACGGGGGACGCCGCCAGCCGCGACGCCCTCACGGGGGACGGCGCCGGCTGTGACGCCGCCGCAGGCTGCGACGACCCCAAGCGTGGCGCCGCCGACTTCGTCGCCCCCGCGCTGGACGGCTCCGACTCCGACGCCACCGCACGGGACGCCACCGCACGGGACGCCACCGGACGGGACGCCCCTGGCCGCGACGCCCCCGCGTGGGATGGCGTCGGCTCCGGCGCTCCCGCAGGTGACGCCGCCGCGTGGGATGGCGCAGACTGCGACGCCGCCCCGCGGTACGGCTCCGGCCAAGCCCCTCTCCGCGGCCCCGCCCGCCGCGGCGGGCGAGCCACCGCCCGACGCTCCCGGCCGGGGCCGGCGTCGCATCCGCATCCTGGTCGCGGCCGCCGCCGTCCTGCTGATCGCCGCCAGCGTGCCGATCGCCGTACGGCTGCTGCGCGCCGACGGCCACCCGGCCGCCGCCCCGTCGCCGACCGTCAGCGCCCTGGCCTGCGGTTTCGACGAGGATTTCGCCGGCACCGCGGTGGACCCCGCCTGGGAACGCACCCGGGGGGACGCGTCGATCATCGTGAGCAACGGGATGGCCGAAATGGACGCCCCGGAGGGTGCGGACATCTTCACCTCCTACATGACGGCGCCGATGCTGCTGCGCCCGGCCACCGGCGACTTCGTCCTGGAGGCCATGCTGGAGGTGACCCCGTCCGTGTTCTACCAGGGCGCCGGCCTGCTGCTGTGGAACGGCCCGAACAGCTACGTACGGATCGAGCGCGCCTTCGGCAAGACCGGGACGGTGGGCTTCGAGTACAAGGACAACGGCAAGCACACGCGGGTACACGGGCCGCTGCCCAACCAGAACCCGATCGAGACCACGGCCACCCGGCTCGTCCTGCGCATGACCCGGACGGGCAACACCATCACCGGCTCCTGGCGCTCCCTCGACACGTCCGAGTTCTCCGACCTGGCCACCGTCTCGATGACGACGCTGCCGCAGACCGTGCGGGTCGGCGTGTCCGCACTCAACCGGGCCCAGTTCGGCGCGAAGCCCACCCCGTTCCGCGCCCGCTTCGCCCGGATCACGCTGACCTGCTGAGGCCCGACCGCACGCGGACGACGGGCCGGAACGCCCGTCTCCCGCGCCGTCAGAGCTGCCGGATGATGCCCTGCCCCGAATCGACGACCATGACCGCGACGATGTCGCCGTCGCGGCGGAAGGTCACCGTCCTCGGGGTTCACGGACGGCAGCTGCGGATCCCAGGCGCCGCCGAACGCGAGGCCGTACGGGCCGTCCGCGACCACGGCCGGCTGCGGCGGCCCGCACGCCGCCAGCAGCTCCACTCAATAGCGGTGGACAGGCATGCGGGCGTGAGTCCTGGGCCGCGGCCCAGGTTTGGGACTCTCTCCGCCCTGCAACCCGGAGATCGCCTCCGGCGGCCATCGCGGCGGGACGACCACTGCACTCAGCTAAGATCCCCGATCGATGAGCATGATCATGTTCATTCAACGGGGAGGTACGAGAAAGACATGCTGTTCGCGTTTGCCCGCCGGCTGCTCGCCGCCGCGGCCGTGACCGCTTCGCTGCTCGCCGCCGTGCCGACTCCGGCCCAGGCCGCGCAGCCTGAGGTCACGATGGTTCTTCCGGACATGACCACGCCGGAGCGGACGGTGCTCGTGCCGCCGCAGGAGGACGACTCCAACCTCGTGCTCCAGCCGACCGTCACCTTCAGCGAGGACTACACGGCCACCAACATCAAGGCTCGCATCACGGTCGACAACGGGCTCTACCTGTCCCGCATCCGAGCATGTTGCACCCCGTGCGACCGGATCGAGCGCGGCGATATGACCTGCACCGACCTGGGCGGCTGGGCCTTCAAGGCAGGCAAGCCGGAGACCGCGGACTTCGACTTCCTCTACGAGGTCTACCGACTCGGCGTATACGCCGGCCCGACCACCAAGCCCGGGACAGCCACCATGACCGTCACCTTCTGGATCGACGACATCACCGTCACCGCCAGCGGGCCGGTGAGGGTGGAGGCCTGGCCGCCGCCATCGACCGGCGCCCCCACCGGCACGCCGAGCGCCACCCCGCCCAGCAGCAGCGCCGCGATCCCCAGCGCCTCACCGTCGGCTCAGGCGGCGGGGGAGGAAGACGACGACGTCCGGCTTCCGATCACCGGCCCGGCGACCGGCGGTCTCATCGCGGGCGGCGTCGCCCTCCTGGTCGGCGGATTCCTCCTGGCCCGCCGCCGGCGAACCCGGTTCGAGGCCTGAGCACCCAGGGCGTGTTTCGTAACTGGACCCGACCCCAGTTACGAAACACGCCTTAGTCCGTCCGCACGAGGCAGAACGGCTTGCCGGCCGGATCGGCGTAGACGCGCCAGTTCGGGCCGCCGCCGTCCAGGCGGGTGGCGCCGAGGGCTACGGCGCTCTGTTCCGCCGCGTCGAAGTCCCGGACGGTCACGTCGAGGTGGAGCTGCTGCGGGTACGCCGGATCCGGCCAGCGCGGCGCAACATACTGCTCCACCTGCTGGAACATCACCGGCTGCGCACCCTCCTCGCCGATCATGGCGACGCCGTCCGCCTCGTACGTCACCGGCTTGCCGAGTAGTTCCGCGTAGAAGTGGCTCAGCGTCTTCGCGGAAGGGCAGTCGAGCATCACGGCCATCAGGGTGGTCCGCGGGTCGTCCGGGTTGAGGCACAGGTCGAACGGGTGGCCGGCCGGGTCGGCCAGCGTGTGCCATCGCTCGTTGCGGCGCAGCAGGGTGGCGCCGAGCTGCTGGGCACGCTCGGCCGCCTCGTCGATGTCCGGTACCCGGAAATCAAGGTGGGCCTGCTGCGGCCGGTCCGGGTCCGGCCACTGGGGAGACACATGGTCGGTGGCCAGCTGCAGACCGATCCGCCAACCGTCATCGGTGGTCAGCGTGATCCAGTCATCGCCGCCGTATACGCGTCGCCAGCCGGCGAGCTGCTCATAGAACGAGGCCAGTCGGTCGATGTCCGGGGCGTCCAGCGCCACGGCCCGCAGTGTGCCGGTCATACCCCGATCCTGCCGTGTCACTGCAGGATCTCGATATACCCATCGGTTCCGTGTACGCGGATCCGCTGCCCGTCGCGGATCAGCCGGGTGGCATCGGCCACGCCGACGACGGCCGGCAACCCGTACTCCCGGGCGATCACCGCGCCGTGGGTCATGAGGCCGCCGACCTCCGTCACCAGGCCCGTGATCGCGACGAACAGGGGTGACCAGCTCGGGTCCGTGTACGCCGTGACCAGGATGTCGCCGGCCTCGAGGTCGGCCTCCGCCATGTCGAGGATGACGCGGGCCCGGCCCTCCACCGTTCCGGCGGAGACCGGCAGGCCGACCAGGGCGCCGGCCGGCACGTCGTCGCGCCGGTACGCGCCGACGATGGCCTCGCCGTCGGACGTGAGCACCCGGGGCGGCGTGAGCGCCTGATACGCCCGGAACGCCTCCTTGCGCTCCCGGATGAGCCGATCGTCGGACCGGTTGGTGCGTACGACGTCGTGCAACTCCTGGAACGTGAGGTAGAAGATGTCCTCCTTCGCCGCGAGTACCCCGGCCCGCACCAGGCGCTCGGCCTCCGCCAGCAGGGCGCGCTTGTAGACGAAGTAACGGCTGATGATGTTGTACTTCGGGTACTCCCGATAGCCGATGAAGGTTCGGACCCGGTCGATCATCCGTTTGGTCTCGTCGGCCTTCGCCTCGCCGTCCGGCAGGGCGCGGAGGCGTTGCAGCAGTTCCTGTTCCTTGTCCCGCGCCTCCTGCCGGCCCTGTTCGAAGCGGCGCGCGGCGGCGCCCGGCTCGAACAGCTCGACGTTGTCGAGGATCAGGGGCACGAGCGTGGTGGGGCGTTCGCTCCAGCGCGGCCTCGTGATGTCGATCTCGCCGACGCAGCGCATGCCGTACCGGTCGAGGTAGGTCTCGATGGCGTCGCGCGCCTCGCTCCCGCCCGGGAGCTTCGGCAGTTCGTCCAGGAAGCCCTCGTCCTCGACGCGTTGCAGGAACGCGACCACCTCGGGGTACGGGCGGATCACGTCCGCGACGTCGAGCAGCGCGAGGCCCATCTCCGACGTGACGTTGTCGGGGGCTGACCGCGTGAGCGTGTCGGCCGCGTTCTTCTCGCCCAGCCACTCCGCCAGGCGGTCGTTGAGCCACCAGGTGGCCTCCATGCCCGCCATGATCGCCTGAATGCTCAGCGAGTCACTGAGGACCCGCTTGTGCTCCTGGATCGCCTCCAGCAGGAAGTCGAAGAGCGCCGGCCCGGTCTTCGACCGGATGTCGTGCCGCAGGGCGGCGGTGGACGTACGGGCGCGTTCGATCAGCTCGGTGACGATGCCCGGATCGGTCTCGATCTGGCCGGACCCGCCGTGCAGCGGCGGCCGGACGGGGGCGGCGTCGGTGAGCGCCGGGACGAAGTCGCCGCGGTCGAGGATGGTCTCCAGCGCGTCGCTGATCAGCGGGTCGGACCTGCCGACGAGTTCCATGAAGCCGGCGCGGCTTGCCGGCGCGGCCAGCAGCCTGGTGGCGTCGACGAACAGCCGCCCGCCGGCCTCGTGCATCGGCGCCATGGCCGTGAGCTGCCACATGGAGATGCCGAGGGGCTTCATGGCGTCGGTCATCATCTGCTGGTGGCCGACGGAGATGTAGACGTGGTTCTCAGCGTCGCCGATCTCGGGTACGGGGAACAGCGTGGTGATCGGCCGGCTCTGCACGATGCGGAAGTCGTCGTCGATCAGGCACCATTCGATGTCCTGCGGGCGGCCGAAGTGCGCCTCGATCCGCCGCCCGAGCCGCGCCAGCCGCACGGCCTGCGCGTCCGTCAGCGCGGGCTGCTCCTGCCGCGACGGGTCGATCGCCACCTCCCGCGTACCGCCCGCGGGCTGGGCGTGGATGGCGATCCGTTTGGCGCCGACCGTCTTGGCGACGATCTGGCCGTCGCGCACCGTGAAGACGTCGGGGTTCACCAGGCCGGAGACCAGCGCCTCGCCGAGTCCGAAGCCGGCGTCCACGGTGGTGACCTTCCGGTTGCCCGTGACGGGGTCGGCCGTGAAGAGGATGCCGGCCGCCTGCGGGAAGACCATCTGCTGCACGACGACGGCCATGTGCACCTTCCGGTGGTCGACGCCGTTGCGCAGGCGGTAGATCACGGCCCGCTCGGTGAACAGCGACGCCCAGCACCGGCCGAGGTGCTCGAGGATCGACGCCGGGCCGACGACGTTCAGGTACGTGTCCTGCTGGCCCGCGAACGAGGCCGTCGGCGTGTCCTCCGCCGTCGCGCTGGACCGGACGGCGTAGGCCGTCTGCCCGTCGAGCGCACCGGTGACCGCCGTCGCCACGTCGTCGGGGACGCCGGCACCTTCGATCGCCTGGCGGATCTCCGCGCTGAGCGCGCGGATCTCGTCCCGGGCGTCGGGGTCCAGCCGCGACAGCCGATCCAGTTGATCGTCGATCGACGGCGCCTGCGCCATGGCCCGCCGGAAGGCGTCCGTGGTCACGCAGAAGCCGGCCGGCACGTTGATGCCATCGATGCGCGACAGCTCACCCAGGTGCGCGCCCTTGCCACCGACGACCGCGACGTGCGCCTCGCCGACCTCTTGAAGATCCAACACGTATTGCTCGATCATTGAGCCCCCTCAGCCGACGATTCTGCGCCTCCTCGCGGGCCTTGCCGCAAGCCCACCACTGCGCTATAGGGTGAAAGAGAGGCCGCGTCAGCCGAGCTGTCCGAGGACGACCGAACCGGCGATGAACAGCAGGACCAGCGGTACCGTCCGCAGGACCGCGCGCCTGGACGGCCGGTCGGCGCCGCGCAGCAGCGTCACGCCGAGCGGCACGAACGCCACGACGAGACCGGCGACCTGCACGGCCGAGGCCCAGGTGCTCCCCTTGAGCACCCCGATCATCAGCCCGGACATCAGCCCCAGCGCGACGGCCGGCACCGCCCGCAGCGTCCCGGACAGGTAGCACCCGATCGCCAGGACGATCCAGCCGATCATCACGGCGGCCGTCAGGCTCGACACCACCCACTCCCGACGGCCGTAGTAGGCGCCGACGGCCTGCGTCGCCGCGCTCACACCCACGCTGTCGGCCAGCGCGAAGGCGAACGTGTTGACCCCGTAGTGGAACGCCCGGGCGAACAGGCCGAAGACCACCAGGCTGCCGCCCCACACCGCCCACCCGGGCCGGGTGACCCCGACCCGCGCCGCGACCGCGACGACACCGGGCCACAGCGCGACGGTGCCGGCCAGGAACATCGCGTACGCGGTGGCGATCAGCTCCGGCCTTTCCCCGTACGCGGTGAGCTGGTCCGGAAAGAAGAACGGGACGCCGAGGCGGAGCAGCGTGCCCGTCAGCAGCAGGAGCGGCCCGGCGATCAGGGATACGCCACCCAACCACGGCCCCGGGAAGCTGAACGAGCCCCTCGCGGTGTTCATGCGGACGACTCTGCCACGCCTGGTTTAGGGTCTGGCGCCATGACGGACACCGACTGGCTGGCCGACGTCGGCTGCGGCACCGGACGGGTCACCGCGCACCTGCACGGCCTCGGACTTCCCGCGTTCGGCGTCGACCTGTCCCCCGGAATGATCGCCATGGCGCGCCGGGACCACCCCGGAATCCGGTTCGACGTCGGCTCGATGACCGACCTCGACCTCGCCGACTCCTCTGTCACCGGACTCGTCGCGTGGTTCTCGATCATCCACGTCCCGGACGAGGAGGTCCGGGCGGCGTTCCATCGGTTCCGCCGCGTGCTGCGGCCGGAGGGTGCGCTGCTGCTCGGCTTCTTCGTCGGCGACGACTCGACGCTGCGGACGGAGGGCTACGGCGGGCACCCGATGCGGGTGTACGTGCACCGGCGTCCCGTCGAGCGGATCGCCGAATGGCTGGAACAGGCCGGGTTCCGCGTCGAGGTGAGCATGCTGCACCACCCCTCCGAGACGGTGACCGGCGGAATGCTGATCGCGCGCCCGCGGCGAGGA